>JAPPGG010000047.1:24987-117025 GCA_028875055.1 Chloroflexota bacterium | reverse complement strand
GAACTCCTTACTTCATTCCCTCACCTTACCAGCATAACTCGTCGTTGTAGTACTAAGGGGTGTCGTCAAAATAGTCTTGTCCACATTGCCATTGCTCTAATCTGGCAGATTGCCACGAAAGAGGCTTCATTCTTGGCATATCTGGGCGCCACTCCACGCCACTGCTTGAAGGTAAGCAATGCGTTTTCCACCAGGTGGTTCAGTTTATACAGCGCCCGGCCGTAGTCCCTTGGTTTCTGGCGGTGGCCCCGGGGAGGTATCACCGCCTCCATTCCCTGCCCTTCGGCCTGGACCACGATGGCGTCGCTGTCATACCCTCGATCTGCCAACAGGTATTGGGCTGCCACGTCGGCAAACAGGTCAGAATCATCCGTACCGGCATCCCATGGGAATCCACGGCCAGGTGCAACTTGCTGTTCAGGCCCCTTTAGTGCGGCCCACCGCCTGGTTGCCGCCCCGGGCCCCGGTTCCGTCTGGGTGGAGCCTGATGTGGCTGGAATCAATCATCAACCACAGGAACTACTGTACTCGAAGTCCGGCTCGCCAATGACCGCATCCAGAAGGTCTTTCCATACTCCACGGTCCCGCCAGCGGCAGAAGCGACGATGAGTGTTCTTCCAGTCCCCAAAGTCCGGCGGCAGGTCTCGCCAGAGCCTGCCCCGTACCCGATACGGGCGCCCCAGTGCGCAGGTTCCAAACCACCCCGTTCAGGAACAGGGTTGTCTCGGGCTGGCCTGCCCTTATTCCCAGGGCCCCCTGGCAAATGAGGTTCCAGAAGTTTCCAAACCCGGTCGGAAATATCGTGGCGTCGATGCGGTGTTGTCATATCCCCACCCCTCACGTTCGCTCTCACAACACCAATCTACCATCATGAATCTACCATCATGTTTTGATTTCGACGACACCCCCCAATGAATTCTTCGTTATCCATATTGGGGATCCTGCGAGGCTAATGTTCCTAATATGAGTGCATCCATGGTCGGGGCGGGCAGATTCGAACTGCCGACCTCCTGGTCCCAAACCAGGCGCCCTGCCGCTGGGCCACGCCCCGTTTAATTGGTGCCCGTTGCACTGGTGGAGGAAGAGTTGTGGACTGGGTCGTAGAGAGCCCTTTTCAGAATGGTATCCCCGGAGAGGGTCGAACTCTCATCTCTGGCTCCGGAGGCCAGCACTCTATCCGTTGAGCTACGGGGACACGCTCTTCAATTGGCCAGAGAAGGATACCACGCTGGCGGCGAGGGTAACAAGCCAACCCGCTGGCGTGATAGACTGCACTATTCATTGAGCCTTCAATTATCTCAACAACAAGCGGTGAAAATGTCAGATTGGTTTTGGATAGGTCCCACCTTAGCCGCTCTTCTCACCTTGCTTGGATATATTCTCCTAAAGTACTGGCAGGGAGAGTTTAACCAGGCAATATCTATAGAGTACCGACATCAACGAGTTAGCATCAGCCCGTCGCAGACTCTTTTCTTTGTAGAAGTGGAGGCGCGAAATGCCTCAAAGGTACCGGTTAGCGTTCGGTTCATGGAAGTCGCCTTAAGTAGGCTTTCCCGTTACACCGACGAAGAGGCGCTGGAATTGTACAGGCAATCCTTTCCAAGAGACGGGTCACCGCTAGAGGAGATTCCCTGGGAATTGATTTTCACCATACGCAGAAAGTGGGAGGAAGGGACTCTCACTATTCAGCCAGGGGAAGTTCATTTCGAGTCGGGTGTCCGTCAAATTTTTGGGGAATGCCTGGTGGGGCCCCGTTGCAGGCCGTCGCTGTAGGGGCGCAGGGCCCTGCGCCCCTACCTTAGCTTTCGATATCTGCCCCTATCCAGTTGCTCTACCAAAATCTTGACGGACACCCTTTCGAGTCTTTTGAATTTTTGATATCAGGCTCCTATGATACAATTCCAGTACGAGTAAATATCCAGATAGTCAATAAGGGACTACAGGAAAACAATTCCTTTGGAATGGGGGCAATCGCTTGGGAAAGGGTAGGAATTGTAAAAGCTATTGAACCGGAGATATCTGATGGATAATGAACAACCCTCGATCAAGGAGCACGAAAGAACAGAGAAACGCGGCAAGAGGATCGATTTTGGCGGCAAACCTCATCCTCCCAAGTCTTTCATTCCGCCGGAGGGCACACCTGAGCCTCCTCCAGCTACGCCAGACCGAGTCAGAGTACCACCATCATCTGGTAAGGGCCAGAAATAACCTGGCCCTTACTTAATTCAGGACAACACCAAGCCCTGTCGTTTGGCCTTGTTTCATTATTAGCCTACTCCCCGTCTTCGGCGGGCACAAACCTCATTGAAAGGGAATTAACGCAGTGCCGCGCGCCGGTTGGGGTGAAACCCTCGCCAAAGAAGACGTGACCCAGGTGCGCGCCGCATTTGGCGCACTCGATTTCCGTTCGAAAGCCGTCGGGGTCGGGCAACTGGGTTACGGCGTCGGGGACTTCCTGGTCAAAGGCCGGCCAGCCGCAACGGGCGTCGAATTTGTCATCCGACAAGTAGAGGGGGGTGTTGCAACGACGGCAAACGTACACGCCATCCTCGTAGAAGTCGTCGTACTCTCCGGAAAAGGGCCGCTCGGTGCCCTTGAATTCGATTATGTAACGCTCCTGGGGAGTCAGGGGATTGAAGGAATCGCTGGCCATGCTGGTCTCCTTTAGGAGGGAATCGGGTTTGCTGCCGGAGCAGGGTTGCTCGCCTCCGAGTCCACCCTGTCCAAGGGTAATCCAGGAAGGCTGTTTATACCATGTTACGCTGTCGAAGCCGCCGGTTCCAGTTCCGACTGTTGGCCGTTGAAATTGCGAAGGTCGGACCCAACGAAGAATATAACCACGGCTACCACAATTACCACCGCCGCGCCGATGGCCACCGCAAAGGGCGCGCCCATATAGCGGGCAACGAACCCCGCCTGGGCCATGCCCAGCGGCCCCAGGCTCCAGGTAGCCCCGAACAGCCCCATTACCCGCCCCCGAATCCGGTCGGGCACCAGCTCCTGCAGGGTGCTCAGGCCGCCTACCAGGTAGAGGGAAAAGTGGATTCCGCCCACGAACAGCACTCCCATCGACGCCCAGTACAGTCCCAGCCACGCCGCCAGGGCAAACAGCAGCAGGCAGATGCCGTACACTATCGCCCCGTAGAGGATGATGAGCCCCCGGGGACTGTTCGACGGAATGCTCCCGATGATCCAGTTGCCCACTATGGCGCCGCCCCCGGCCGCTCCCAGCAGCCAGCCAACCCGCTCTGCCCCAACCAGCAGCCATTTTTCCGCCAGCGAAGGCATCAGGAATATATATGAAATGCCGAACAGGCTGTTGCAGAAGGTCATCAGCATGATATAGAAAAAAATTGGGTGGTTTCGAATGTAACTGAAGGCTTCCCCAATTTGCTGCCCTACTCCGCCCCGGGCAGGAGGGCGTTCACGCAACCGCAGCAGGGACATCACCGCTGCCAGCACATAGAAGGAACCCGCGCTTATCAGCATGGATGTCTCAATGCTCAGGCGGGCAATCACCATGCCCGCCAGGGCCGGCGCCAGGACCCGGACTCCGTTCCACACCACCGACTCCATGGCCACCGCGTTGACGATGTGCTCGCGGTCCACCAGCCGGGGAAAGATGCTGGCGCGGCTAGGCTGGTCGAAGGCCTGGCCGACGCCGGCGATAAAGGCCGCCAACAGGATGTGCCACGGCTCTACCCGGTCCAGAAGCACCAGGACGGCCAGGCCTACGACGACGGTGGCGGACAGGCTCTGGGCGGATGCCACCAGCACCTTGGGCTCCAGGCGGTCGGCCAATACGCCACCCACCAGGTTCAGGGCCAGGGCCGGCAGGGCTATGGCCAGGCCCAGGTAGCCCAGATACCCTTCGTCTCCCGTCAACTGGAACATCAACCAGCCCAGGGTGAACTGGAAAAGCATCTGGTGGCCCGTTACGCCCGTCAACAGCGCCAGCCAGTAGTAACGGAACTGGCCATATCGCATGGAGGAGGGGATAAAGCGGCCGAAGCCCTCGGTCAGCGAGGTTTGAACGCTCATGCCGGCTATTGTGCCACTGGGCAGCCGGGTTGGCAAACGAGAAAGCTGGCTCCAGGTGGTCAATAGCTCCAGCGAAGGGCCCCTTCCACACACCGGTCATTTGCCCATCGGGGTCCGGCCATCTAAAATTGCCCCGTGGCGCGGCGGATGCTTCATCCCCGGGAGAGTTTCCTGGTATGAGCCGCTGCTATACAGCGAGACTTGACCGAATAAAGGCTGGAAGTGATGGTGACACCCAGATCGGCTGACGTGGTGGTAATCGGTGGAGGCGTAATCGGCGCCAGCCTGGCCATGCACCTGGCCCAGATGGGAGCAGGGGATGTACTGCTGGTGGAGAGAAAACACCTGGCCAGCGGAGCGTCCGGCCGGTCCGGATCGATGGTACGGGAACACTACCTGCACCCCGTTCTCGTGAAGATGGCCATGGAGGCCAGCCACATCTTCCACAACTTCGGGGAAATCTGCGGGGGAGACGCGCGCTTCCAGGAAACGGGCAGAGTTCTGCTTTTCGACGAGCACGACGCCCCGGCGGCGCGGGCCAACGTGGACATGAATCGGGACCTGGGAGTGGACATCCGCCTGCTCACCCCCGTGGAAATAGAGGAACTGGTCCCGGGCATCAACGTGGAGGGAGTGTCCCTGGGCGCTTACGAGCCCACCTCAGGCTACGCTGACCCCATAGCCACCACCTACTCCTTCGCCCGGCGGGCCAGGGACCTGGGAGCCAGGGTAGTTACCGGCTGCGGGGCCACCGGGTTCAGGGTTGAGGGTGGGCGATTGACCGGAGTGGAAACGGACGGCGGCGTGATTGAAACTGATGCCGCGGTGGCGGTAACCGGCCCCTGGACCAATGCGCTGGCCGCTCCCATCGGCGAGGCCCTGCCCATAACCCCTCTGCGGGTGCAAATGGTCCACCTTCGCCGTCCGCCGCCCCTGGAACCCCTGACCGCCACCGTTATCGACCATACCAACGGGGCCTATTACCGGGGAAACGCCGGCTTTCATACCCTCCAGGGAGGGGAAGCGCCGGAGGACCTGTCCGAGGTGGTAAATCCCGAAGCCTACGGTCTGAACGCCGACCACGACACCATCGCCAGGTACTGGACACGCGCCAGCTTCCGTTTCCCAGACTTCGGAGCCACTACACCCCTGGGCGGCTACGGCTCCCTGTATGACATGGCTCCCGACGGCAACCCCATCCTGGACAGGTCGGCGCTGGTGCAGGGCCTGTACTGGGCGGCCGGTTTCAGCGGTCACGGCTTCAAGCTGTCACCGGTGGTTGGCCGGATGATGGCCGAACTGGTGCTGCACGGAGACAGCAACGACCACCCCCTGGACGGGTTCCGCAGTGACCGCTTCGCCAAAGGCGCGAGTCTGGAGCCCCTGCATCCCTACCAGAGCCGGGCCCATCCCTGAAGTCGAGGACATGGGGGTTTAGCGCAGCTTGTCGGCAAACTTTTGCCGGACCTTGGCCACCTTGGGGTCTATGACAATGCGGCAGTACATGCTGCCGGGGTTGTTCTCGTAAAAGCGGTAGTGCTCCCGCTCTGCCGGATAAAACTGTTCCAGGGGAGCCACTTCGGTTACCACCGGTCCCGGCTCGGTCCCCGACTCATCCAGCGCCTTTATGAAGTCCATAGCCTGCTGCTGCTGGGCCTCGGAAGAGTAGAGAATTACCGAACGATACTGGGTGCCCACGTCAGCCCCCTGCCGGTTCAGGGTTGTGGGATCGTGGCTGGCAAAGAACACCTCCAGAATCTCGGGGAAGGTCACCTGGCTGGGGTCGAATTCAACGCTGACCACTTCGGCATGTCCGGTTTGCCCGCCGCAAACCTCGTAATAGCTGGGGTTGGCAGTATGCCCTCCGGCATAGCCGGACATGACGGAGGTAACACCTTCGATCATGTTGTAAACAGCCTCGATGCACCAGAAGCACCCGCCCCCCAAAACCGCGATTTCAGAATTGGATTGTGTCATGGTCTTTCTCTCCTATAAGAAACTGACGGGTGTCTGACTCCGATAAGCTCAAATTACACCTGGAACAGTTCAGGTATGGGTAGGCCTGCCTAGGATGGAGACCTTGGCATTTCATCCCACGTTCTTCCGTCCAGCATTCGCCCGGTGCGCTTCTTGAATATTCCACCCCACTGTTTGAAAAAGAACGGGACACTGTTCCCGACACAGTTGTCTCGTATTTCCCTCACCCATTCTGGATGCAAGGGCCTCGCTCCCGGCCCTGACTCTCCACCTACAATAACCCAGTCAATTCCGCTCAAATCAAGATTAGGCAAAGGACCAAGGAGCGGCTCCAGGGAGAGAAACTTCACCGCCGCCCCTGACTCTTTGAGGTATGTAAGGCGGTCGGCCCACCTTTCAGACTCTATGCTTACTCCTAGCCAGATGTTAGGAGTCCAGTCGACCTTGCGATCGAGACGCCGCACTCTCGCTGGTCTCTTCGTGAGAATTTGAAACTTGTGCTGGGGGTGCTTGTTCATAATATTGAAAACGGCTTGAACGTACTCGGTGGGAACAGCTTGATGGAAAAGATCGCTCATGGAATTAACGAAAACATACCTTGGTTTCCTCCAGCGACCCGGTTGACTCAACACTTCGGGATGGAGGGCAACCTCGAAGCCCGCCTGGTACTTCTTAACTCCCATGGCTTGTAATCGCTTGGCTAGTCGCTCCGCATAGCAATATTTGCAACCATGGCTGATCTTAGTGCAACCGGTCACTGGGTTCCACGTTACTTCTGTCCATTCTATTCTAGAAGATACTGCCAAAGTCCTAAGTACTCATTCGCATTAGATGCCTTGCGATTCGTTTGGCTGGGCCTATGCCTGAAGGACTACCGACACAAAACATGAACTCGAACAATGGCGAGTTCCTAGAATTCTTCAAAGTTATGGATTCGTCCAGGAATCTATCTCTGAACAGGCCCTTCAGTTTTCGTTTGTAGATGGTCACAATCCCTTCCACGCCAGGATCGCGTTCCATCCGGTCCTCTTCAAAGAAACTCAATTGGGGACTCTGGGAATAAAGGTCACGCCATGATTCATCACCAAATATCTTGTTCAGTCGAATAGTCCAACCTTCAGAAACATCCTCTGGTCGCTTAGATCTGGGAAGTATCCTGGCTATTGACGATGCTGGAAAAAGCAGCCAAGTATCCAACGCATTGAATCCTGAAATTCTTTCTATGGTTTCCCAATTCACTTCTGTTGCAAAGGGATCCAAGAAGAGCACTCCACGCCACTGTTGCCAAATTTCATTGAGATGTTCCAAGTAATCATTGGCATCTGACCTTTCAGTCCGAATGTCTCTTTCAGGATTGGCTGTACGCAACCGCTCAAGGCGACGAAATCGGTTCGGATCCTTTTCGACAAACACTAGCCTATCGAACGGTTTATCTACTATCGTGACGGCCCTCTGAGCAGAACCCTCAATTAGATCTCTCGTCTCTTCCTCACGCGGTCCCAGATCAATGGAACCACTGCCCGCAAATGCATCAATGTACATTAGTTTGAACGGTTGATTCTTTAGTGCCGTAGTATATGCATCCAAATAACTTTCCAGTATTCTCAGCTTTTCTGCTGTCCAGTCTCCGCCAAATCGATTAGAGGCACTCTCTGCCAAGTTCCATCATCTCCCAACACAGTACGTATGATTGTGACTCTGGAATGTTAGGAGATAAGGGGTTCCTTTGCAATGAGCTACTGTCAGCAGCATCAGGCTCGCAAGAGTCCTTTGCGCAACTTAAAGCAATGAAAAGCTGAAAGGCTCCAATGCAGCCCCCCACCCGCCCCCGTCCTATATCCCCAGGGGCCATACCCACATTATGGCGGGAATGGCCACGGCAACTATCACCACCACCATGGGAAGACCAACTATGAAATAGTCCACGAAGTGATAGCCTCCCGGCCCCATGACGATGGTATTGGACTGGTGCCCAATGGGCGTCAGGAAGGCCGACGACCCGCCGATGGCCACCGCCATCAGGAAGGGGTCCAGGGACGCCCCCAGGGCCTGGGCCACGCTGATGCCGATGGGCGCCATCAGTATTACGGCGGCGGCATTGTTAATTATAGCCGACAGCAGCAGGGTTGATACCAGCAGCGTGCCCAGCATGGCCCATGGCGGCAGAAAGGCTCCCAACCCCGCCAGCGTGGACGCGATTCGCGCGGCGCCTCCCGTAGTTTCCAGCGCCTCTCCCACAGGTATCATGGCGCCCAGCAGCACAATTATTGGCCAGTCTATAGCGTTGTAGGCATCCTGAAGGGTCACGAATCTGGTTACCACAAGGATGGCTATGGCGCTGACGAATGACACCTGCACCGACAGCAAACCAAGGGATGTCAGCAGCAACGCGCCGGTGAACACGGCAATGGGAAAGAAGAGACGCCGCTGCTGACCAATGCGAAGCTCCCTCTGGGCCAGGGGCAGCAGGCCCAGCCGGGGCAGCGCCGTCTGAACAACTTCATCCTGGCCCTGGATGAGCAGCACGTCGCCAACCCGGAAGTCAATGCGGCTCAACCGGCGAATGATCCGCTGCCCCTGTCGGGACACGCCCAGGAGGTTCACCCCATACTCCGCGTGCAGGTGGAGGTCCCGGGCCGTTCTCCCCAGCACCGGACTCTCAGGCGCCGCGATGGCCTCTATTATGGAAACATCCCCGGAAGCCAGCGACTGCCTGATTTCTTCCTGGAAGTCACGGGAGCCTTCCAGTTCAAAGCCAGTGTTGTCAACAAAAGTCTTGAGATCATCCGGGTCCGCCTCAATGATGAGGACATCGTTGGCGTCGATAATCTGGAAGCTGGAAGGCGCGGGGTAAACCAGTCCACGATGCAGCAGGCCTGCGATGGTAACTTCCTCGTTGGCAGACTCTTCAATATCCCGGAGCAGCATGCCGACAAACCTGGAATTCTCGGGGACCCGAACTTCGGTCATGTAGTTTTCAACGTCCAGGGTATCTCCCAGCGTCAGGGGCGCCTGGCGCGTGGGAATAAGACGCCAGGCCACCAGGGCCAGGAAGGCTACCCCGGCAACGGTAATGGCCACCCCAACCGGTGCGAAATCAAACATCTGGTAGGGGACGCCCAGCTCGTCCTCGCGGAACTTGGAAATTATGAGGTTGGGAGGCGTCCCGATAAGCGTGGTCAACCCTCCCAGCAGCGACGCGAAGGCCAGGGGCATGAGAAATCGTGACGGCGGATGGTCGCTCCGGTTGGAGACGCGGACCACCACCGGGAGCAACCGGCTCACCGCCCCCACGTTGTTCATAAAGGCCGAGAGAAAGGCGGTCATTCCCGAAAGGGCCGCTACCCTGAAGGTAAGCAGGTCGGGAATTCGGGAATACCAGGCGGCAATTACGTCAACTACGCCGGAGTTGTACAGGGCGCGGCTCAGGACCAGCACTGCGGCTACGGTAATCACCGCCGGATGGCCGAAACCCTTGTAAGCCTCCGCGGCCGGCACTATGCCGGCGAGCGCCAGCGCCAGCAGGGCTGAGATGGCAACCACGTCGTAGCGCCACCTGCCAAACACGAACAGCGCCAGGGATGCAACGAGGACAGCGAATACCGTCAGCTCTTTTGCTAAAGCCTCGTCCATATTTCCTCCCTCCTCGAACAGTTCGAGAAGAAAGAGCCGCCAATCAGTTAGCGGTCTTCGCGGCGGGCCTGCCCAGGATGGCCATCAGTTCTGCCAGGTCGTCAACCTGTTCCAGGTTTTCCAGCATCTCCAGCGCCCGCTCCGTGTCTGCTTCCGACAGGGACCTGGTAAAGCAGTCCCGAACCTTAACCAGCCGCTCCTCGCGGGACATGGGGTTGCGGGCCGAGCCACGGAAGGCGCTGCACTCGGCGCTGACGGCGCTGCCGTTCTTCAGCAGGGCGGTCGCCAGGGTCGCGCCCGACTCCGGGCCCTCGGGTTCCACGCTGATGCGGCCCAGCATGTCCACCATATCAGGGGCGAAACGCCGTTCGTCGGTGAAGGTATCGATGCCAACCTGGCCGTCCAGCAGGGCGGCGGCAGCGCAGTATTCAACGCTGAACTTCCCGTCCAGGCCGCTGCGGGGCACCGGACCGGAATGACCCCGACCCCGGCGGCGAATCGTAACCTGCTCTATGGCCTCAGCTTCCAGGCCATTTTCCTCTCGCAGGTTCAGGGCCGCCTCTATCACGTTCTGCATATAGACCTGGGCGGGGAACCGCTTGATATCAAAGCCGGGATCGGTCAGCCGCCACGAATTACCCAGGCCGCCCGTGGCCACCTCCCAGTCGAAGCTGCCCCCAAACAGCGCTGCCGCATAACCCACCGGAGACTCCAGTACCTCATCGCTGGCGGTGTAGCCCATGCCAGCCAGTATTGCCGCCTCCGCTCCCATGCGGGCCGCGTTGCCCGGGTGGGTGGACTTGACCATGGTGCCGGTATTGGCGGTAAGGCCGCCGGTGCGGGACGCCGCTATGCCCAGGGCCATCAGGGTTTGGGAGCCGTCCAGGCCCAGGGCCTTGGAAGCCGCGGCCGCGCCTCCCATTGGACCCACCAGCCCCGGCGGGTGGTAGGCGGGCGCAGTTGCCGGAGCGGAAGCGGCCCGCAGCCGCCCCTGCACCTCCCATCCCAGGGTGTACGCAGTAATGACTTCCCTGCCGGAGGCGTGGTGAAGCTCAGCCAGGGCCAGGGCAGCCGGCAGGCAGGAGGAGGTGCCGTGGGTGGGTGGAAACCCCTGGATTTCGTAGTCCAGGCAGTGACCGAAGACCCCGTTGGCAAAAGCCGCGGCCGGCGGGTTGGTCTTGAAACCCCAGCCCACCACGGAGGCTTGGGGCGCCCCTCCGCTTTCCTGCGTGTAGCGGCCGATGATGTCGGCCAGTTCCTGCACCGAACCGGCCACCATGTTGGCGACGCCGTCCAGGATGGCAATCTTGGCCGCCTCCACCGTTGGCGATGGCAGCGAGTCGTAGGTGGTATCGGCAATAAACTGGGCCAGGGTTTGGGTTGCTTTCATGAAGCGGCTTCCCTCGTAAACAGAGTCTGCAGGGCCTTCCAGCTTCAGGCAGGCTAATAGAAGGCCGGAGTGTCGCTGGAGTTGCCGGAGCCCGGGGGTGGTTCGTCGAAAGGCTCACCCTTGGCATATGCCCTCTGCTGGCGCTGGTACCATTCTATCCACAATTTACGCTCTTCATGTCGGCCTTCTTCCAAGCCACGCTTGCGGTCTTGCTCCCGACGCCTCTCGACCCATGGATCCAGGAATTTCTCCTCCAGGAACTTCTTGGTAACCATGATTCCTCCTCTGATCAGTCAGCCACATCGGTTGAGGAAGGATCAGGCGGTGGTTCGTCAAAGGATTCGCCCCTGGATTCCGCTTCGATCCTTCTCTTGTTCCAGGCCTGCCATCGCTTCCGCTCTTCGGATGCGCCTTCTTCTCGAAGCCGTCTTCTTACGGGCTCCACGAGCTTGTTATCAAGATATCTCTTGGTGACCACGATGGTACCCTCCAGTGAGTCAACCGCAGATACGGCCAGGATCGCCATCAAGAAGATCAGGGGCGAAGCCGGACCGCTCTTGTTGATTGCTGATATTACCAACTGGGCCCTGGACTGGTGATCAAACTGAGTGACCTCCACCCAGAATACGAAGCTTGTCCAGGACACTGTCATTAGACAAACAAGGATCAGGAACCAGGGGACCCAACTTCGCGCAAGGCTCCAAACGGACTCTCTATTTTGCCTCTGTTCAACCATTGCGCCGGCATTTAAGCACGCCTTTGCCGGCTAAAGCCACGGTCGCCTGTCAGTAGTATTTCGAGGTATTTGTACCCAGGAACAATCCGGACCCGGTGCATTCCGGAGCCGGAAGTATCCACCGGTCCCGGAACCCGACAGGCAATCAAGTGCCCTACCGGTAGTCTATCCCGTACACGCCGGCCGCCGTGTCGTGGAACAGCGCCGCCCGTTCGCTGGAAGAATAGCTGGCCGACAGCCGCTTGAAGGCGTTGAACAGCACGTTGTAGGAAAAAGACACCTTGTCCACGGGGAAGTTGCTCTCAAACATGCACCGTTCCGGCCCGAACTTCTCGATGCAGTAGTTCATCAACGGCCCCAGGGACTCCGCCAGCGCTTCCGAGCCGATGGGCCGGTTCCACTCGTGCCAGTCGAAGCCATATCGCGGCTGGCCCACGCCGCCCAGCTTCATGTAGATGTTAGGGCAGGCCGCCACCGTGTCTATGCTCTCACGCCACTGGGCCAGCACCTCGTCGTCTCTTCCCCCGTAAGGTCCCACCCTCAGCAGGCCGCCAATGTGGTTGAAGATAATGGGCAGGTCGGGCACGGCCCGGGCGAAGTCGGCCATCTCCCCTGCCTGGTGGAAGTAGGCGGTGATATCCATCACCAGGCCCTTGCGCGCCAGCGCCTGCGCCCCAGCACGGAAATTGGGATCGGCCATTCGGCCCTGGGGAGCGCGGCTTTCAATCTCGGGATGAGGATCGTAACCCGTGTGGGACCGGATGCCCCGGAACCGGTTGGGGCTGGCTTCCTGCAGTTCTTCCAGCACCGACTCCACCTCCGCACCCAGGTCCAGGTTGGCCGCGCCGATTATGGCTGACGCGGCACGCCCCTCGCCATATATTCCGCTGGCGCTGGCTGCCGCTATGCCCTGGACGAACTCCACCTCTCCCACGGGGCGGATTTGATCGGGACCCGCGGGCCGGTACATGGACCTGGCCTCGATGAAGACGGTGGACCGGACGTTGTGGCCGCTGTTTATGTCGTCGGCCAGCTCGTGAATCAGGTAGCGCTGGTAGGGCATCCGCTCGGTGCGACCGTCCCAGAAATGGTGATGGGGGTCGCAGATGGGCAGTCCCGGCTCCAGCGTCGGTTCCTGGGTAAGGGCCAGCCAGTCGTTGCCTCCAAATGGCATAACAGTTCCTCCTGAACGCTGCTTGGCCGGCGGGGTTTGGCCGCCGTGCGGACGCGTATTTGCTTCTCCGCCCAATAGTACCATAGATTGGTGAAAGTACCGGGGCTATCGGCGGTTGTGCCGTAGAGTGCAAGCGGGACCTGCAGGTAGTTGCCCTCACCTGGTTGGTGTATATTTAGGCCGTTACATTCCATTGTGAGGTGGTACCGCCATGCCCGCATCCTTCGAAAAGTCCAGCATCACCCTGGAAGCTGCCCACCAGGCCGTTGCCGCCGCCGCCGCAAAGGCCGCCGAGATCGGCGTTCCCATGGCCATTGCCGTTGTGGACCCCGACGGAACCCTGAAAGCCTTCAGCCGGATGGACGGCGCCGCCCTGCTGGCCGTGCGCGTTGCCCAGCAGAAGGCCTGGACCGCTATATCCTTCGGAGTACCCACCCAGGGCCTGTGGGAGTTCATCAAGGAAGACCCGCCCCTGCTCCACAGCCTGCCGCACCAGGAAGACATGATCCTCTTTGCCGGCGGCTCCCCCATCAACGTGGACGGCAAGATGATTGGCGGCATCGGTGTCAGCGGAGGCCACTACACCCAGGACCAGGAATGCGCCGAAGCAGGCCTGGAAGCCCTGGGCGCGGGCTGATTCCGGGCGCCGGGAGCCGCACAAATGCGTCAAAATTACTTCTCTCCTGCTGGCTGGGAACTGACTTCCGGCTCAGCAGGGGCAGTTAAGTAGCGCCGGCAATGGGAACAGGGAAGCAAGTCAGCATGGGGAAAGAGAGCAACCGCTGGGTCCTGTTGGTGTTGGCAATGTTGCTGTTTTCTCTTGGGATTGAAGCCTGCACCCGTGAAGCCGACCCTCCGGCCCCCGCCTGGCCCGACGATTGGCCCGTACCCCCACTGCCGGTCATGGCTCTGAAACACCCCTCGGGAATGGTTTGGGGCTCGCCCAGCACCTACTGCTGGCGGTTCGAATCGAGGGGTGAACGCACCTGTACCGAAGCCGATTCCTGGTCGGGCATAACCTCATATCCTGAGGGCGTTCCTGGCGGGCAGATACACATCAGAATTGACGCCGAAACGCTGCCGGAGAACGTATTCGCCCAGATATATTCTCGAAACGGGAACATTCTGGTGGACTTCAGGGAAACTAACACGGAATACCCCATACTGGATGTTGATCTGGACCCGGGAGACTACCACATTCGCGTAATCGGACAGTGGCAGTACTGGGACGGCGTCGAGTACAACAAGCCATACAACGAGGTAGCCTATGAGTTCGGGCTGAATGTGCCCGGTGAATTAGCCCTGCGCTCCGAATGTGCGAACACCCTGGTGGGTGGAGATTTGGCCATATCATTAAAGTCATTGGATGACCCACTGCGAACCGCAATGGATAACGCCAATGGCATGGGGTGCAAGTTCAACAAACCTGTTTCCGGGGTGGGGCTGGTTCTTAAGGGCAAAGACGGCATTACCTATATGGAGACTTTCAGCATCAGCCCCCCATCTTTTAACGTCGGGTTCCCCCTGCCGGAGAACGCAGTCTCGGAACGAAATATGGAGGGCTTGCCTCCCGGCATTTACTCTCGCAGAATAGTCGCCCTGGCGGAGGACGGGGACGAGTGGGAAGTAACATCCCACGGCAACTTCCTCACCTCAATAACTATCGGAAACCGCTAGCCCGCAGTCCCCTTGGGACGCCGGTCCAGAAGCATTTGAACCCGCACGGCATCTGTTGCCGGAAAAGGCAAGAGAAGACCTTATCTATTGTTGCGGCCCGCCATATTGCCCTGTATCATTCCCGAAAACCCTTCCCGCACTCCCCGATTCTCCCGAACGGTCCACCACCCGGCAAAGGGAGGCCGATATGCTCTTCTACCGCACCTACCGCTACTCCCAGTGGGACGGAACCCAGGACATCTTCGACATCGACGCCGACGAATTGATGGACCGCCTGGCCGATGAACTCCTCAAGCAGGGCGATGTAATGCAGGCCCTGCGCGAGTTGCTGCGCAACGGCATGCAGGACCGCAACGGCCAGCAGATGCCCGGCCTCCGCGAGCTGATGGACATGCTCCGCGACCGGCGCCGCCAGGAACTCCAGCAGCACAACATGGACTCGGTGGTGGATGACCTGAAGGAGCGGCTCGATGAAATTCTCCGCACCGAGCGGGAAGGCATTGACCGGCGCATGGAGGAGGCGGGAGAGCAAGTCAACCAGTCCTCCGAAGAGGACCGGGCCTTGCAGGAAAACCTGCTGGACATGCTGAAGCAGCGGGCCGACCGCAACCGGGAGAAGCTGGACAACCTCCCCGACAGCCTGGGCGGCCAGATCCAGGAGCTGATGGAGTACGACTTCATCGACCCCGATGCCCAGCAGATGTTCCAGGAACTGCTGGATATGCTCAAGCAGCAGATGGCCCAGAACATGGGCCAGCAGATGCAGCAGCAGATCCAGGACATGTCGCCCGAGCAGATGGCGGCCATGCAGGAAATGATGCGCCAGCTGAATGAAATGATGCGGGACAAGCTGGCCGGCCGCGAGCCCGACTTCGACGGTTTCATGCAGCAGTTCGGCGGGATGTTTGGCGACAACCCGCCCCGGAACTTTGAAGAACTGATGGAGATGCTCCAGCAGCAGCTGGCCCAGATGCAGTCCATGCTGGACAGCATGTCACCCGAGGCCCGCCGCGAACTGGAAGACGCCATGCAGTCGGCCCTGGACCCGGGAATGCAGCAGCAGATGGCCGAGTTCGCCTCGCTGATGGAACAGCTGATGCCCATGGACGACCTGCGCCGCCAGTACCCCTTCCTGGGCGACGACAGCATGACCCTGGAGCAGGCCATGGAAATGATGCGCCAGTTCCAGGACCTGGACCAGCTGGAACAGATGCTGCAGCAGGCCCTGCGTACCGGCGACCTGGACGACATAGACCCGGACAAGCTGGCCCAGTTGCTGGGCGAGGAAGCCCGCCGCGCCTGGGAGGAACTGGACCGCCTGCGCCAGCTGCTCAAGGAGGCCGGCTACGTCACCGGCGACGACGATCTGCAATTGACCGCCCGGGGCATCCGCCGCATCGGCCAGAAGGCCCTGAGGGAGGTTTTCATCCACCTGAAGAAGGACCGCTCCGGCAACCACGAGCTTGACACCCGGGGCGCCGGTGGCGACCTGCTGGGCGAGACCAAGCCTTACGAGTTCGGCGATCCATTCCAGATTGACCTGCAGTCCACGGTGAAGAACGCCATCGTGCGGGGCGGCCCCCAGGTGCCGGTAAAGATCAGCCCCCAGGACTTTGAAATTTACCGCAACGAGCACATGACCCGCGCCGCCACCATCGTGCTGCTGGACCAGAGCCGCTCTATGGGCCTTTTCAACAACTGGCAGGCCGCAAAGAAGGTAACCCTGGCCCTCTTCGCCCTGATCCGTACCCAGTACCCTCGCGACACCCTCCACGTGGTGGGTTTCTCCGACTACGCCCGGGAAATCAAGGAGGAAGACCTGGCCTCCCTCAACTGGAACGCGTGGGTGTCGGGCACCAACCTCCACCACGCGCTGATGCTGTCCCGCAACCTGCTGGCCAAGGAAAAGGGCGGCACCCGCCAGATTCTGGTCATCACCGACGGGGAACCGACAGCCCACCTGGAGAACGGCCGCTCCTACTTCAACTACCCGCCCAGCTACCGCACCGAACTGGAAACGCTGAAGGAAGTGAAGCGCTGCACCCAGGAGAACATCGTCATCAACACTTTCATGCTGGAGAACAACTACCAGCTGGTCAACTTCGTGGACCGCATGACCCGCATCAACCGGGGCCGGGCCTTCTACAGCAGCTCGGAAAACCTGGGCGAATACATCCTGGTGGACTACATGAACAACCGCAAGAAGCGGGTTACGGGGTAGGCGTTGCCTTTTCAGGCTTGCTACAAACACCCTTTGATGCATGCCCAAGGTTAGGGATGCGTTAAGATTGATAGAGCGAGACGGATGGCGACTGGTCAGGACACGAGGTAGCCATCGTCAATTTCATCACCCCGACAAACCCGGGACGGTGACAGTCCCGGGTCGCCCAGGCGACGATTTAGACCCAAGAACGTGGCGAAGTATCCTCACTCAAGCGGGATTGAAGAGGCACAATCCATGAAAGCCAGATATGTCGTCATTTTTGAAGAAACCGAAAGGAACTATTGCGCTTATCTGCCAGACTTCCCCGGTTGCATAACCACAGGCCAAACTTGGGGAGAGGTTCAGGCAATGGTTCGAGAGGCAGTAGAGTTTCACATTGAAGGCATGATTCAACACGGGGACTCATTGCCACAGAGTCCCATGTCTCTTGAAGCAGCGAAGGCCTACCATAACCGCCCTATAACCGATGAGGATCTGGCATTAATGGGTGACGCCACAGGATCATCTTCGACCCTTTCAACCACTTTCGGAACCGTTGACGTTGAAGTGTCAGTTTGTGCAGCTGCGGCCCCTGCGCCAGCGCCATAACAGCCTGCGTGCAAGAAGGCGTAAATAAACCTGCA
This sequence comes from Chloroflexota bacterium, assembly GCA_028875055.1. Lineage (GTDB taxonomy): Bacteria > Chloroflexota > Dehalococcoidia > Lucifugimonadales > UBA3495 > Bin22. The sequence continues at coordinate 99,550 of JAPPGG010000047.1, read as the reverse complement.
CAAAGCAACGAATAGTGTTATAGTGTTTGAGTGTTTTCGAGGCGCGGGCCGGGTGGCCGGTGATGTCGCTTCGCCAGTACCGAGAAACTGAATAGCCCCGGCCGTCTTTTAAGCAGTCCCGTGAGGCTGGCAAAGTATTCTGGCCTTTGAGTAGTCCGGCTCGTCGCAAAGTTGCGGAGGGGGCTATCTCGCCTGACCCCTTGCCAGCTGGCCAAGGGGCTTTATTTTGGAAATCCCACGCCGCCCGTCTTCCGGGCGGAGAGAGCAGCAACTATGAAAATCGTCAGCATTGTCGGCAGCCTGCGCCAGGACTCCTGGAACCACAAGTTGACCAGGGCGGCCGCAGACATCCTCAAGGGCAAAGGTGTCGAGGTGGAAGAGGCCAGCCTGGGCGGCCTGACCCTGTTCAACGGCGACCTGGACGACGGGACCTTTCCCGAGCCGGTAGCAGCCCTGCGTAGCGCCATGCAGAGCGCCGACGGGCTGCTGGTCGCTTCCCCTGAATACAACCATTCCATATCGGCCGTGATGAAGAACGCCATCGAGTGGACCTGCCGTCCGCCCAACTGCTGGACCAACAAGGTTGTTTTTGCCATGAGTACCACCCCCGGGCGTTCCGGCGGCATCCGGATGCACCTGCACCTGTCCGACTGCCTCCAGTGCGAGGGAGCGTGGCTAATTCCCAGGCCCATGGTGCTGGTGCCCAACGCCGCAAGCGTGTTCGGTCAGAACGGGGAACTGCTGGATTCGTCCGTGGTTGACCAGCTTGAAGAGGCAATGACCACCCTGGTGGAAACTATCAATACCATGAGTGGAGCGCGGGCCTGACCCGCTTCTGTGACGGATTTTTTGGTGGCGCCAAACAGCAACGAAAGGCCCGAACGGCAGATAATGGACGCGCAGGAAATCCAGCGCTCCCTGTCCCGCATCGCCCACGAAATCCTGGAGCGTAACCGGGGCGTTGGGCGCCTCGTGCTGGTGGGCATTCACACCAGGGGCGTAATATTGTCCCAGCGGTTGGCAGAGAACATCCGGCGTTTCGAGGGCAGCCAGCCGCCCCTGGCGGAACTGGATATCAACCTGTACCGCGACGACCTGCAGGCCCGGGAAAACCCCAGGGTGCGGCCTACCAAGTTTCCGGTGGACGTGCGTGGCAAGCGAGTGGTACTGGTGGACGACGTCCTGTTTACCGGCCGCACCATCCGCGCCGCCCTGGACGCTCTCAGCGACCTCGGCAGGCCCAGGCAGGTCCAGCTGGCCATATTGGTGGACCGGGGTCACCGCGAACTGCCCATTCGGGCGGACTACGTGGGCAAGAACGTGCCCACCAGCCTGGATGAAGAGGTGAAGGTCAGGCTGACGGAAACCGACCAGGCTGAAGACGTAATCATTGTCAAGCTGGGACGGGAGGTAAAATGACCACTCCCGATTCGATGGCTCTGGGTAATGACGCCCGGGACATGGCCTTGACCGATTCGGCCAGCAATCGCCGGAACGTGCTGGATCTGGACGATTTCTCCGCAGAGGAGATTTTCTCGGTCCTGGACGACACCGGGGCCATGGTCGAAGTCCTCGGGCGGGACATCAAGAAGGTACCCACCCTGCGCGGCCGCGTCGTAGTCACCATGTTCTACGAGTCCAGCACCCGCACCCGCATCTCCTTCGAAGAGGCGGGCAAGGTGCTCAGCGCCGATGTCATCAACATGTCCAGTTCCGGCAGCAGCGTGGACAAGGGCGAGTCCCTGCTGAACACGGGTTTGACGCTGCAGGCCATGGGTGTGGACGTGGTGGTAGTCCGGCATCCCCACGCCGGCGCTCCCTATCTGCTGGCGCGACACCTGCCCAAGGTGTCCGTGATTAACGCCGGCGACGGCCTGCATGCCCACCCCACCCAGGCGCTGCTGGACATGTACACCATGCGGGAAAAGCTGGGTTCTCTTTCCGGGGCCAGGGTGGTTATCGTTGGCGACGTCCTGCACAGCCGGGTGGCCCGCTCTAACCTGTGGGGTCTGACAAAGGTGGGCGCCCAGGTCATTCTCTCCGGGCCCACAACCCTGATGCCCCTGGACCTGCTGGGAGGACGGGGCGAACTGGAAGAGGACCATCCCTTCGCGCAGGTGGATGTTGATACCGACCTCGACCGGGCCATACAGGGCGCGGACGTGGTGATGGCATTGCGCCTGCAGTCGGAACGGCAGCACAGCGGCTTCCTGCCCAGCCTTCGCGAGTACATCCGCCGCTGGCAGGTGACGGAAGAGCGGCTGGGCAAGGCCAACCCAGGCGCCCTGGTTATGCACCCCGGCCCTATGAACGAGGGGGTCGAAATCAGCACTTCCCTCGCTCACGGTGACAGTTCGGTCATCGAGGCCCAGGTAACCAACGGCGTCGCCGTGCGCATGGCCCTGCTCTACCGCCTGTGCGCGGGGCAGGGAAACCGCATAGGGGACGATCCCTGATTGTCCCGGGCCCGTCGCCCGGTTCCCTTCTCGGAGCGGCGGCAGACAAGGAAATACTACTGGCACAACTTGTACGAATCAGCGGATAAGAGAGATTGATCAACCGAACTTACAACAGACCTGTGCTGATAAAGGGCGCCCGCATAGTTGATCCCGGAAGGGGGATTGACGTTGTCGGGGATGCCCTGACCCAGGAAGGCAGAATAGTTTCCGCGGGCCCGACCCTTACTCCGTCCAATGTGCCCGACGGCACCCACACGATTCCCGCCAACGGCCTGGTGGTCGCGCCCGGGTTCATCGACCTTCACGCGCATCTGCGAGAGCCGGGCTACGAGTACAAGGAGACCATTGCCACCGGCACTCAGGCAGCAGCCCGGGGTGGGTTCACGTCGCTGTGTTGCATGCCCAATACCGATCCGGCCATAGATAACGAGGCGATGGTGGAACTGGTAAAGCGACGTGTGGAATCCGACGCAGTGGTGAGGGTCTTCCCCATTGGCGCAGTTACCAAGGGCCGAAAAGGTCGGGAACTGTCGGAGATGGAGGAACTGGCCGCTGCCGGGGTGGTGGCCTACAGCGACGACGGCGATCCGGTTTACGACCCCAACATCATGCGCCTGGCGTTGACCTACACCCTGGACCTGGGTATGCCGGTAATTAACCACTGCCAGGAAAACGGCCTTTGCTGCGGCGGAGTCATGGCCGAGGGGTGGATTGCCACCCGCCTGGGCCTGCCGGGCATTCCGGCCGCAGCCGAGGAGGCCATGGTGTCGAGAGACCTGGCGCTGGCCGAAATGACCGGCGGCTGGCTGCACCTGGCCCACCTGAGCACCGCCGGCTCCGTTGACCTGGTCCGTCAGGCCCGGCAGCGGGGCGTATCGGTTACCTGCGAGGTGTGCCCTCAGCACCTTTACCTGACTGACGAGTGGGCCCTGGGGTACCAGGGAAGTTTGCGTTGCAGGGCAGGCTCCCGCAACTACGACACTTCCACCAAGGTATATCCACCTCTGCGAACCCGAAGCGACGTTGAAGCGCTGATCGTGGGCCTGGCCGAGGGGGTTATTGACTGCATCGCCACCGACCACGCCCCTCACGAGGTGGCCAGCAAGGAGGTTACCTACGAGGAAGCCTCTTTCGGCATCAGCGTGCTGGAAACAGCCCTCGGATCCCTGCTGTCCCTGGTGCACGGCGGCCGCATTTCCATGAGCGCGCTGGTGGACCGCTTGACGGTGGGACCGGCGCGGGTGCTGGGGCCCAGTTTTGAGAAATACGCCACCCTGGAGGCCGGTTCGCCGGCAGACCTGGTGCTGTTTGACCCTAACCTGGAATGGACGGTGGATACCAGCCAGTTCGCCTCCAAGGGCCGCAACACTCCCTTGCAGGGCGTTTCCCTGAAGGGCCGGGTTATGGCCACCATGGTTGACGGCCGGTTGGTCCACCAGGACTTTGGGGTGTAGAGAGTTGGTTTATCCACGAATACTCGTTGGTGAACATTCCCTTAATTCGCGGGCAGAAAATAAGAGGTTCTGAACATTGGCAACTTCCGATAGCGAGAGTTCCGTTCCAGCTTACCTTGTCCTGGAGGATGGCTCGGTCCACCGGGGCGAGTCCATGGGCGCCCGGGTGGACGGCCACGGCGAGGTCGTCTTCAATACCAGCATGACCGGTTACCAGGAGGTCCTCACCGATCCGTCCTATGCTGGTCAGCTGGTTACCTTGACTTATCCTCTGGTGGGCAACTACGGTATCAATCCCCAGGACTTTGAGTCGGCCAGAATTCGGGTGGCCGGCTTTATTGTAAGGGAACATTGCGACCAGCCCAGCCACGGCCGCAGCGACCGCACCCTGGACGAGTACCTGAAGTCCCAGGGCATTCCCGGAATTTGCGGGGTGGACACCAGGGCCGTCACCCGCCGCTTGCGGGACCGGGGCGTAATGATGGGCCTGCTGACCACCGGTTCACCGGAAGCCGCCGCAGCGAGGCTGGCGGAAATGCCCCGCTACGAAGACCAGGACCTGGTGAGGACGGTAACGGCGGCAGACCGTTACCGGTGGAGCCTTGAGGGCCCCCAGCCGGCCGGAACCCAATCCGCCGAAGGTGGCGAGCCCAGACGCCGCATCCTGGTAACCGATGTGGGGCTCAAGTACAACATTCTTCGCCTGCTGCAGGCGCGGGGCTGCGAGGTTATCGCGGTTCCGGCGGAGACTTCCGCCGAGGATATGCTGGCCATGAACCCGTCGGGCATCCTGCTTTCGCCTGGGCCCGGCGACCCTCAGTTGCTGGGCTACGTGGTGGGCAACGTGCGGCAGATACTGGGAAGGGTGCCGGTCATGGGCATCTGCCTCGGCCACCAACTGGTCGCCCGGGCGTTGGGCGCCGATACATTCAAGTTGAAGTTCGGCCACCGGGGCGGCAACCATCCGGTGCAGGACCTGGCCACCGGGCGGGTATATATCACCGCCCAGAACCACGGATTCGCGGTGGACCCGGACACCCTGCCCCCGGGGCTGGAGGTGTCCCACATTAATCTGAATGACGGTACCGTGGAAGGAACCCGCCACCGGGATATGCCCCTTTTTACCATCCAGTACCATTCGGAGGCATCGCCCGGGCCCAGGGACAACGAGTATATTTTCGACGAATTCCTGGGGATGGTTAAGGAATTTAACCACTAACCTTTATGTGGGGAGGTGTGGCAAGGGATGTGTTGAAGGCCGACGCTGACGTTTCCGCTCAGTGGGGCGGAATTTCCGGCGGACGGACCGGTTAGTTCGATTCCTGATCGCATTATTTGGAGGGTTATTATGTCCACCTTTGCAATGGTACTCCTGGAAGAAGGCGTGGAAGCCGATCTTCCCATCAGTCTTTCCAACATGCTGGGGCTGCTGGACCAGGTAGTACCGAAAATTGAACACAACAACTTCGGCTACCAACTGGCCTCGGTAAGCCGGGCCCGCCTGGGCAGCCGCTGGGAACTGAACGTCAAGCTGGTGGACCTGCGCAACAACCGGGTTTACGAGGAACCGGTGGGCTGCATCGAGGTGCAGAAGACCGGCGATGACACCGTCAATTTCCGGGTGCCGCCCCGGGCTGAGCAGGACTTCCCCGGCATGGCCAAGCTGGACTTTGACGGAGTCTATTACGGGTCCTTCTGCTGCGAAATGATCAACCACCTGTACGACCGGGGGTTGATGCAGCTGCCTGGCCGGCTGCCTACCTTCAGCTAGGGAAGGGTAATTGCCAATTAAAGGGGCGGCCCCTGCAGCCGCCCCGTACCCATGATACCGGGGGAGCGCTGGGGCTATAACCGGCGCAACCACCCAGGGGCGCTCCTTGTGGGCGCCCATTCCATGCCATGTCATTGGTTATCAGGAGTCCGCTAATTCTCGGGGAGGAATTCAGTCCAGTTTGAGTAACAACACGCCGCCACTGGAAAAAGTACTGGTAATCGGCTCCGGCCCCATCGTCATCGGCCAGGCCGCGGAGTTCGACTACGCCGGAACCCAGGCCTGCAAGGCCCTCCGCGAGGAGGGCGTTTCCGTCGTCCTGGTCAACTCCAACCCGGCTACCATCATGACCGACACGGACATCGCCGACCACGTTTACATCGAACCTCTCACCGTGGAAGTCATCGAACGCATCATCGCCAGGGAGCGGCCCCAGGGCGTACTTCCCACCCTGGGAGGGCAGACGGGCCTCAACCTGGCCGTGGCCCTTTCCGATGCCGGAGTGCTGGACCGCTACAACGTGCGGCTGCTGGGGACGCCCCTGGAAACTATCCGCAAGGCCGAGGACCGGGAGTTTTTTCGCAACTTCCTTCACGACATTGGCGAACCGGAACCGCCCAACCGCACCGTCAACTCCATGGAAGAGGCGCAGGAATACTGCGACGAGGTAGGCCTGCCCCTGGTGATACGCCCCGCCTATACCCTGGGCGGCACCGGCGGCGGAATTGCCAGCACCCCTCAACAGTTCCAGGAAATTGTGCAGTCCGGCTTAACCCTGAGTCCCATTTCCCAGGTGCTGCTGGAACGGTCCCTGGTGGGCTGGAAGGAGATCGAATACGAGGTCATAAGGGACGGCGACGACAACTGCATCACCGTCTGCAACATGGAGAACCTCGACCCCATGGGCGCCCACACCGGCGACAGCATTGTGGTGGCCCCCAGCCAGACGCTGTCCGACAAGGAATACCAGATGCTCCGGACAGCCAGCCTCAAGATCATTCGGGGCCTTGGCATTGAGGGCGGCTGCAACATCCAGATGGCCCTGCGTCCCCACCCCCTGGTGGAAGACGCGCTGCAGTCCCATTGGGAACCCGACTCGGACTACTACGTTATCGAGGTTAACCCCCGCGTCAGCCGCAGTTCGGCCCTGGCCAGCAAGGCCACCGGCTATCCCATCGCTCGGGTCTCCGCCAAGATCGCCGTGGGCAAGCGCCTGCACGAAATACCCAACGCCGTCACCGGAAAGACCGGGGCGGCCTTTGAACCGGCCCTGGACTACTGCGTAGTGAAGATTCCCCGGTGGCCCTTTGACAAGTTCCCCAACGGCGACCGTCAGATCACCACGCAGATGAAGGCCACTGGCGAGGTTATGGCCGTGGACCGCTCCTTCGAGGCGGCCCTCCAGAAGGCCACCCGCTCCCTGGAGATTGGCAACCGCACCCTCCTGTGGGAAGGCGCGGCGGCGGAATACGAGAAAGCCGGGAAGAACGCCGAGGAGTTGCTGGGCCCCAACGACCTGCGCCTCTGGGCCATGATGTCCGCCTTGCGCCGGAATACCACTCCCGAAGACCTGATGAACCGCACCTACGTGGACCCCTGGTTCATCAGCGCAATGCAGCGCATCGTCAACATGGAGCGGCGTCTCCTGCGCGAAACCCTGACTCCCGACCTGCTGTACCGCGCCAAGCGGCTGGGTTTCTCCGACCAGCAGGTGGGCACCCTGGCCGATATGCTGCCCGAACAGGTACGCAACCTGAGGCACGACTGGGACCTGCGCCCGGTGTACAAGATGGTGGACACCTGCGCCGCCGAGTTTGAGGCCGTCACCCCCTACTACTACAGCACCTACGAGCAGGAAAACGAGGCACCGGCCCTCCCCGGCAAAAAGGCCATCGTCATTGGCAGCGGCCCCATCCGCATCGGCCAGGGCATCGAGTTCGACTACTGCAGCGTTCATGCCGCCTGGGCGTTATCAGCAGCCGGCGTCTCCAGCGTGATGATTAACTCCAACCCGGAGACCGTCTCCACCGACTTCGACACCAGCGACCGCCTCTATTTCGAACCGCTGGACGAGGAAGCGGTACGGGACGTCATCGAAAACGAGACAGTGGACGACGTCCCGCCCCCATCGGTGGTCCAGTTTGGCGGTCAGACCGCCATCAACCTGTCCCAGTCCCTGGCCCATGCCGGGCTGCCCATCCTGGGTTCCAGCGCGGACTCCATTGATGTGGCCTCCGACCGCCAGCGCTTTGAAGAGTTCCTTTCCCGCCTGGGCATTCCCCAGCCGCCGGGAGCCTCCGTTGCCTCCGTGTCCGAGGCCCTGCAGGTGGCCCAGAACATCGGCTATCCCGTGGTGGTGCGCCCCAGCTATGTGCTGGGCGGCCGGGCCATGGAAATCGTCCAGAACGCGTCGGAACTGGTCCGGTACCTCACCGTGGCCACCGAGGTCACTCCCGAGAGGCACGTCCTGGTGGACCACTACATGGAAGGCAAGGAATGCGAGGTGGACGCCATCTGCGACGGGGAACAGGTGCTCATCCCCGGCATTATGGAGCACATCGAGCGGGCCGGTGTCCACAGCGGCGACTCCATGGCCATCTACCCCGGCCTGAACCTCACGGAGCAGGAAGTGGACACCCTGGTGGACTACACCACCCGCATCGGCTTGGCCATGGGTGTACGCGGCCTGATGAACATCCAGTTCGTCATCCAGGGCGGCAGCGCCTACCGCAGCCCCCACGCGCCTTCAGATGAATCGGAGACCACCGTTTACATCATTGAGGTTAACCCCCGGGGCAGCCGCACCATACCGTTCATTTCCAAGGTCACCAGTGTCCCCGTGGCCAGCATCGCCACCCGGGTCATGCTGGGAGAGACCCTGGCCGGAATGGGCTACTCCGGCGGCCTTTGGCCCCGCCAGAAGCTGGCAGCCATCAAGGCCCCCGTCTTCTCCATGTCCAAGCTGGTGGGGGTGGACTCCTACCTGGGTCCGGAAATGAAGTCCACCGGCGAGGTTATGGGCATAGACCGGGACTTCTCCGGCGCCCTGTCCAAGGCCCTGCTGGCCGCCAGCCTCAGCCTGAAACAGGGTGACGGCGTGCTGTTGAGCATTGCCGACCAGCACAAGGCCGAGTCCCTGGCCCTCATTCGCGAACTGCTGGAGGCCGGCTGCAAGCTGTACGCCACCGAAGGTACTGCGGCCATGATCCAGGCCACCGGCATGCCCGTGACCATGGTTACCAAGCTGCTGACTGAGTCTTACCCCAACGTGGTGGACGTCATCAACGACGGCACTGTTTCAGCGGTGGTGAACACCCTGTCCGGCGATACGTCGGTGCTGCGGGATGGTTTCTACATCCGCCGGGCGGCGGTGGACCGTCGAATCCCCTGCTTCACCTCCCTCGACACGGCCCGTGCGGCAGTGGAGGCCCTGCTGATGCAACGGGGCAGCTACAACATCGAGCAGATTGACGCCTATTTGAAGCCGGCTGAGGACTAGCAGCCGGCCCACCAGGAAACAAGAGGGGCAATTCAGGACAACATACCAGGGACTTGCAGCCTAAAGGAGGACAGAGCCATGAGCTGGGACTTTGAACTGGTAGCGGGACCCTACGGCGGCACCACCGAAGGACCGGTGTGGGACGGCGAGGCCGTCATCTTCACCCACATACCAGGCTGCCGCCTGATGCGTTACGACCCCAGGACCGGCGAGACCACCGAGTATTTTACCAACGTCAATTACGTCAACGGCCTGTGTTTCGACGTCTCCGGCAACCTCTTTGGCTGCCAGCAGGGCGGACGGCGCATCGTCCGCTTCGAAAAGGACGGGCAGACCATTACTTCCCTGCCCCACACGCTGGACGGGAAGCGTCACAACAATCCCAACGACCTGGTGGTGGACCGCTCCGGCCGAATCTGGTTCACCGACCCCTACAGCGGCATCGGCGAAAGCGGCCCCCAGGAGCTGGACCACATGTCCGTGCTCCGGCTGGACCCCACCGGCGACGGCGACGGCGACTACGACCTTAAGCGCGTCACCACCGACATCACCCGCCCCAACGGCATCATAATCTCCCGCGACCAGAAAACCCTTTACGTGGCCCAGAGTGACTACGGTCTCGACCGCCTTCGGGAGCTGCGCGCCTACCCCATCAACGACGACGGGTCCCTGGGCGAGTACGAGTCGCTGCACACCTTCGGGGTGGACCACCGGGGCGCCCAGCGGGGCGTGGACGGCATGACCCTGGACACCGACGGCAACATCATCGCCTGCGCCGGCTGGGAGTCGGGCGGGCCGGGCCCCATGGTTTATGTCTTCTCACCCGAAGGCAGGGTGCTGGAAACTCACCCCATCCGCGTTGAAAGGGCCACCAACTGCTGCTTCGGCGACGCCGACATGAAGACCCTCTACGTCACCACCGGCAGCGGCCACCTCTTCCGCGCGCGGACGGACCACACCGGCTGGATTATGTGGCCGTGATTTTCCTCTAATCCACGAATGGGCGCGAATGTTCACTAATGGGTAGATGGTTGGTGAAGAGCACGACGGGCGGAAAAAGCACCTCGGAATGTAGCAAGGGCGGGTTTGAAACCCGCCCCTGCATACCTCACCGGCCGACAATGGTAAGAGATTATGCAATCCCGGCTGTCACTCGTGCTTGTTCGTGACCATTAGTTGCCCTGGATAAGGGCTCTACCACTCCATCTCCATCCCCAGCCCCCTGGCTTTGGCGTTGTCGTGGGCCAGCTTGGCGGCGGCCACGTCGGCCACGCCCGTGCCCATCATCTTGGCGTAGATGATCTGGTCCGCGCTGTCCCGCCCCTTTACCGCGCCGGCTACCACGTGGCGTAACTCCTGAAGCTGGCTCCACTGGAGTATGCCCCGGTCCACGGCCCCGGCCAGGTCTCCCACCTCAATGGGGGCCTGCTCCGGCGAGTCCACAAAAATCTTGGCCGCCCTGGCAAAGGTGGCGTCGTCCACCTCTCGCGCTCTCCAGGTTGTTGGGCCCGCCCCAATGACCGTGGCCCCCGGCGACAGCCACTCTCCCTGCAGCACCGGGTCCAGCACGGCGGCAATGCAAATGACGATGTCGCTGCCCGAAACCGCCTCCTCGCTGCTTCCCACCGCGTCAACCGTCACGCCCAGCGAGTTGGTCATGGCCTGGGCGAAGGCTTCCCGCCGCTCGGGCGTGCGGCTATACGCCTTCACCTTGCTGAGGTTTCGCACCTTGCTGACCGCCTCCAGCTGCGTGGGAGCCTGGTAGCCCGTCCCGATAATGCCCACCGTAGCGGCATCGGGATTGGAGAGATACTTCACCGCCACGCCGGTGGTGGCGCCGGTGCGGAGCTGCCCCAGCCGGTTGGCCTGGGTGTAGCACATAAGCTCGCCGGTGTCGGCGTTGTAGATGCTTACCTGGAAGGAATACTTGCCCTGTACCACGGTGTAGGTCTTTACGCCCAGGATGCCGTCGTAAAAGAGGCCTCCGCCCATCACCGACAGCATGCCACCTGGCGCGATAATTTTCCGTCGCCCCAGGTTCATAACCTCACCCTGGCCGTAGTGACGCTGCATATTCTCAATCGCAGCCAGCATGTCGTCCATATTTACAGCCTGGTTTACTTCTTCATCCCGCAGAAACAGGGCCATTGCTCTCTACCTCTTCAGTTCAACATCGCTTCAAAAGCTGGGTCCAGAATTGCCCGATTAGTTTACCCGGCGCCGCCTCGTCTGGCAAAACGCCCCCCGGACCGTGGGCAATCGCGTCCTTAAGAATGTCATGCCGGGGGTCGAAGCACCTGGGCCTGCATTTGCCTGCCGGCCATCGGGCCCTGGACTACGGCTCTCGGCCCGGAGGTCAGACTCTTCGGCAAGCTCGGGTTACCAGGACCATTGAAGCCTGCCCTGGCGCAATTGGGCGGCAACAGGAATGAAACCGGCCTGCCCGGGGAACGCATCCCTTCGCCGCTGTCAGAGTCCACCAACGGCGGGCCTAATACGCGGGGACCTTCCTCTGAAACGAAGTGGGGTGTTTGAATTATCAGCCCGTCACCACAAGAAAACACGAAGGACTTGCCCCGCCTTCCTTCGTGCTTCTTGATGGTCTCTCGAGGAAAAGGGAAACTCAGTTATCGCCGCCTCCGGGTTGAGGCGCTGGCGCCGCCCGGGGCTGCTGGGACCTGCCCGTGGGGGTGCGCTGGAAGATTGCTACGATACCGCCGGACATCATTATCCACACCACGGCCAGGGCTGATATCTGGAATCCGCTCAGGTAGTGGGTCTGCGCCTCCGCCGACGGCAGCAGGTCAATGGCCACGGGCAGGGCCAGGCCCAGCACGGTGGCGCTGACGGTGGTTCCTATCGAGTGCCCCATCTGCCGCGTAGTCTCCAGCATCCCGGAAGCGAAGCTCCGGTTCTCGGGCAGCGAGTTCATCACCGTGGCGTTGTTGGGCGAGTTGAACAAGTTGGACCCTATGGCAATCGGCAGCAGCAGCAAAGGCAGCGTCAGCACGGGAATGTCGTCGGCAAAGAAGCCGGCCAGGAAAAACCCGGAGGCTATGAGCATCAGGGAAGCGGGACGCAGCCACCGCGGATTGTACCGGTCGTGGATCCATCCTCCCAGGGTTGGCAGGAACAGGCCCAGAACCTGGTTGGGCAGCAGCACCAGCGCTACGAAAATGGGGGGCTGGCCCAGTCCGTTCTCCACCAGTATGGGTATCAGCGTGGTCACCGCCAGCATGGACAGGTGGAAGCAGGTGTTGGTGAAAAGCGCCATCGAGAAGTACTTCTGCTTGAAGTACCTGAATTCTACAAAGGGGTCGGCGCTCCGCTGCTGAATGACGAAGAAGAGGGCCAGGCAGGCAAAGAACAGCAGGTGCATCGGAATGTGGTAGCCCAGAGCGTCGGGGGTGGTGAATGACTCGGCCCCTTCATGGATATGTAGCCCGGAAAGTATGAAGGCTCCCAGGGTGGCTACCATCAGCACGGCGCCCACGTAGTTAATGGAGACCTGCTTCATCTCGGCCACATTCTGCTGGACATGGTACTTAAGCAGGGGAAGGCTGCAGTAGATTGCCAGCAACCCGATGGGCAGGGACGACAGGAACACCATCCTCCAGCCCCACTGCAGGCTGAAGAATTGCAGGAACAGCCCGAACATTCCCAGGCCTACGAGGGTGCCGAAACGGGCGGCAACCACCGGCACAGCGAAGGCCCGCCCCCGTTCTTCGGCAGGGAAGACCATGGAGAGGATGGCGTTGGAGTTGGCGGTCACCATCGCGCCGCCGATGCCCACCAGCCCGCTCCACAAAATCAACTGCATGGTGGAGAAGGAGGTGGCCGCCATTACGCTGCCCATGGAAAGAACAATGGCGCCGATGAAATAGATCCGGGCGTGCCCGTACTTCTGACCCAGCCGGGCGGCCAGAAATACGGTGCTGCCCAGCATCAGCAGGCGGATTACGACCATCCAGGCCGCCTCCGCCACGTTCACGTCGAAATGGCGGGCTACCGAAGGGATGACCAGGGCAATGGGCATGCTGGCCAGCTGCACCAGCAACTGGGTTGCGGCCAGGCCAATGAGGGTTTCCTTGCGTTGTCGGTCTGTGCCCAGTTCTTTGAAGTTTCCGATGACGTTAAGCCGCCGGAGGATAAGGAAAAAGAGGTCCACGCTGGTTCCTTTTTGCTTGCGGGCCCGTTTGCCGGGGAGCGCGTCAAATCAGGATTGCCTGGGGACACTGGGAGGGGCCCGCCGGCTCTTGCCGACAAGGGACAGTTTCAAGGGATTACTTGCGGTAGAAGGCCCGGTTCTTCTGGGTATATTCCCGGAACTTGGCGGGAACCGTAAATTCGTCAAATATGGCATTTACCGGGCAGGCGGACTCGCAATAGGCGCAGTCGATGCAGTCATCGGGATTGATGAAGTACATCTCCTCCTCGTCGTCCGTGTGTATGCAGTCCACGGGACACACTTCAACACAGGAAGCATCTTTGACCCCGATACAGGGTTCGGTAATAACGAAAGCCATTAGCCCTGTCCCTCCTCATACCCAGAGGCAAAGATGTGCATCATTATTGGTCTGTCCGGCTTACACAGGCGTTCCTAATTCTCAATAGATATTAGTATTTTGTCAAGCGATATTGTATAATATTTTATATCGATGTATTATATGTCCTAAATCCTAGTGAGGTAACCTGCAATTATGGAGCTGCGGGAGATTATCAGTTTTTACCATGTGGCCCGACTCCACAGCGTGTCCAAGGCGGCGCGCAAGCTGGAGCTCGGTCAGCCCACCGTAACCACCCACTTACGCAAGCTGGAGGACGAATTCGGCATCACCCTGTTCGACCGAATAAAGCGGCCAATCCAGCTCACCTCCGAAGGCTCCATATTCCTCGAATTGATAACCCCAATAGTAGAATCCGTGGATACCCTCAAGACCCAGATGGACTACACCGAGCGGCGGGGTTCCCTGCACATCGGGGCCTATCCCGACGTTGTAACCCACCACCTTCCCAAGCCCATCCAGTCCTACCTGGACTTCTACCCCGATGTCCGCCTGCAGCTCACCGCCCGCCCCTACACCACCCTGATCCAGATGGTGAAGTCGGGCGAACTGGACCTGGCCATTACGTCGCCGCCGCCCATCGACGAACCGTCGCTGGAGTTCTTCAAGCTGTTCGATTACAAGGTCGTCCTGCTGACTCCCCCGGGGCACCAGTTGCTGCAAAAGCACCCCATCGAGCTTGAGGAAATCGCCAACTGGCCCCTGATACTTTCCAGTCCCGAGAGTCTTACCCGCCGCAACCTGGAACAGGCCTTCAAGGACACCGGCATCCGCTTTGACATCGTGCTGGCCGTGGACCACGCCGAATCGGTCAAGCAGTACGTGGAAATTGGCATGGGCGTCGCCGTGGGCAACGACTTCACCCTGCACCCGGAGGACCACGACAAGCTGGGCGTAGTCTCCCTGGAGCACATATTCCCCTCCAACGTGCTGGGCGTCTGCACCCTGCGGGGCAAGTTCCTGGGCCGCGCCGTGCGCAATTTCATGGACACCCTGGTCAAGCACCTCAGCGACTTCCACATCCACCTGGAAGAATGGGAGGCCGCAACGCCCTCCGTCCCCGAGCGGGTGGGCGGACTGGTGCAGAGCGGGCGGTAGCAAGACCCGCCGGACTCCTCTGCAGCCGCTTCCTGGCTGCTCCAACGTAAACCGTCAAAGGGCTGCCTCCGTCGCGGGGCGGCCCTTTATGGTCCTGTTTCGGTTGAGTCTGTTTCTGCTGGCTGCTTCCCTCGCGGAGCGGTCCTCTACCTATGGATCCGCTGCCAGGTCCGGAGAAACCTCCGCCGGCACCACTTCCCGGACCCTGCGCTGCAGCTGAGGCCGGGGAATCATCACATGGCGGCGGCAGTTGAGGCACAGCAGGCCTATATCGGCCCCCAGGCGGGTAACCTGCCAGTGGTAGCCGCCGCAGGGGTGCTGTTTCTTCAGGCGCACCCGGTCGCCGACCCTTACTTCTAGCGCCACCCTTTTCCCTCAAATTCCAGGGTCCGGTTGATTGCATCCCTGAGTTCGCTGGCCGCCCGGCGCGCCGCCTCGGCAAAGTTCGCCCCCGCCGAGGCGTAAATGACTCCCCTGGATGAGTTAATCACCGCCCTCCTGCCCCTGCCGTCCGTTCCCAGCTTGACCGAGGCCTCCAGGTCGCCCCCCTGCGCGCCTATGCCGGGAATCAGGAAAGGCGCGTCGGGACAGATGCTCCTGACCGTACCCAGTTGCTCGGGGACCGTTGCGCCCACCACGAGACCCACATTATTGTTGCCGTTCCACTCCAGGGAAGTACGGGCCAGGTGTTCGTACAGGGGGACCTTGCCGTGGGGGGAGTCCACCGGCAGGTCCTGCAAATCGGCGGCGCTGGCGTAGGAACCCCGGCACCAGATATATACCCCCTTGCTCTCGTCTTCGAGGAAGGGCTGCAACGTCTCTCCCCCTCCCCAGGGATTCACCGTCACCACGTCAAAGTCCCACACCTGGAACATTGCCTTTGCGTAGGCCGCCGCCGAGGGCCCGCCGTCACCCCGCTTGGCGTCGGCGATAAGCTGGGCATCGGGGGCGGTATCGCGAATATGCCGGACTGTCTCTTCCAGCACCCGCAGGCCCGGTATGCCCAGGGCTTCGTAAAAGGACAGGTTTGGCTTGTAGGCACAGACCAGGTCGGCGGTAGCGTCAACGATCGCCTTGTTGAAGTCCAGCACATCGGGCACCGGCAGCCGGGAAGGCTCCGGGTCCAGGCCGACACAGACCAGGCTCCGGTTGGCTTCACAGGCACGGTCCAGTCTCTCGAGAAAAGTGGGCATGGCAAGCTCTCCGTCAATTGCAGGAGATTATAGTCCCGCCAGGGCAGCTCCCGCACCCTCGTTCATCCTTCCGGTTTGCCAGTAATTGGGGCCGTTGCTACCATATGGCCAGCCAATGGCAGTCGCGTCTTGGTGTAGGCTCTAATTGTGCCAGCGCCGTCAGCAAAAGATCATGTCACCCTGAGCTTGCCGAAG
Source organism: Chloroflexota bacterium (assembly GCA_028875055.1). GTDB lineage: Bacteria > Chloroflexota > Dehalococcoidia > Lucifugimonadales > UBA3495 > Bin22. The sequence continues at coordinate 83,316 of JAPPGG010000047.1, read as the reverse complement.
GGTCTAAACTCCTCGCCGGGAGCCGAGGCCTGGGTGCGGTTGAGTGACTGGCCAGTACGAAATAAGATGCCTCTACGTCGCTCGGCCTAACCACTTCAAAAGCAATTGACCTGGCTTTCCTCCAGCCACCGAGGCGCCGTTGAAACTGAATCCCGACCTGCAAGAAGGACATTTCATATCCCGCCTGAACCGCTTCGCCGCGCTGGTAGAGGTGGCGGGACGGGAGGAATTGGTGCACGTTGCCAACTCGGGCCGGCTGCGGGAGTTGTTCGAGCCCGGGCGGAGGCTGCTGCTGGCGCCTGCCCCCGGCGAGCATCGCAAGACCAGGTATGACCTCGCCCTGGTGGACCTGGGGCATACCCTGGTTTCCGCCGACGCGCGGCTGCCCAATGCCCTGGTGGCCGAGGCCCTGCAGGCGCAAGCCCTGGAACCCTACGCCGATTACCCGGACGTGCGCCGGGAGGTCACCTTCGGCGACAGCCGCCTGGACCTGATGCTGGAAGGGCCCCCTGGCAAATGCTACCTGGAAACCAAATCAGTTACCCTGGTGGAGGACGACGGCATGGCCCTGTTTCCCGATGCCCCCACCACCCGGGGCATCAAGCACCTGCACACATTGACGCAGGTGGTCGCCATGGGACACCGGGCCGGGGCATTGTTTGTCGTTCAGCGCGGTGATGCCAGGTCGCTGAAGCCCCACGATTCATCAGACCCGGAGTTTGGCAAGGCGCTGCGGGAGGCCCAGGCCGCCGGCGTGGAAATTATGGCCTGCATCTGCGCCGTCACTCCGGAAGAGATCAAGCTGGGCCACCCCATTCCCGTCATTCTGTAAGGAGTCCGGATGTCAACCGCCGGAACAGTTTCCAAACAGCCGTCCCTGCTTTCCTTGTACGACACGCTGCTGGCAGAGTACGGCCCCCGCGGCTGGTGGCCGGGCGACGGACCCTTCGATGTAATCGTCGGGGCAATTCTGACCCAGGCCGCCTCGTGGAAAAACGTGGAACTGGCCCTGGCCAACCTGAAGGCCGCCGGCTGCTGGTCCTTTCCGGACATAGCTGACTGCCCCCAAGACACACTGGCGGAGATTGTCCGGCCGTCGGGCTACTTCAACGCCAAGGCCGCCAAGCTGAAGGCCTTCGCAGCCCACGTGCTGGGACGGCATGACGGCGACCTGGAACGCATGTTTGCCAGGGAAACCGAGCCGTTGCGCCGGGAGCTCCTGTCCATCCACGGCATCGGACCCGAGACGGCCGACGATATACTGGTATATGCCGCCGGCAAACCCTCCTTCGTCATCGACACCTACACCATCCGGATAATGGAGCGGCTGGGAATTGGCCCGGACGATGGCAAGAATCGGTACGGCGACTGGCAGCAGATGTTCCACCGGCAACTGCCCCTGGACGTTTCGCTGTTCAACGAATTCCACGCTCTGCTGGACCACCACGCCGGTCGGGCCTGCCGCAAGACACCCGTTTGTGAAGGCTGCTGCCTGCTGGACGTTTGCGTAACGGGGAGCAACACGAAGGAGTGACGCAGAGGTCCCGGCTTTGACAGTAATCCTGTATCCAGAACACCCGATTCCAGAGACAGTAAGGAGGCCACCATGCCCACAGCACAACTGCGAGATAACCTGGAAATGTACTACGACGATGACGACTATACCGACCCCTGGCGGCAACCTGAAACCATCGTCCTCCACCACGGCAACGCCAAGAACGGCCGCCTGTGGTACGCCTGGGTGCCCCTGCTGAGCCGCCAGTACCGGGTAATCCGGCTCGATGCCCGGGGATTCGGCCGTTCCACAGTGCCGCCTGAAGGGTACGACTGGTCTCTCAGCGGCTTTGCCAGCGATCTGCTGGGCCTGCTGGACCACCTGGAGCTGGACAAGGTCCACCTGGTCGGCGAAACCGTCGGCGGCACCGTCGCCCTCCAGTTCGCCTACGAGTATCCCGAACGGCTCCACACGGTCACAACCTGTACCTCGCCCTACAAGTTTGTGGGCGCGCCCCAGTACCTGGAGAATTACAACCTGATCCGGGACCAGGGCATCGGGGAATGGGTGCGAAGGTCGGCGGACCGGCGCATCGCCCCCGACCCTGCCACCGCCGCCCACCACCAGTGGTACGCTGAGCAGATGATGGCGACAACTCCCCGGGTGGTCATGGAAACCCTGGCCTACCTGGCTCAACAGGACCTGTCGCCCATCCTGCCCCGGATAGACACGCCGGCCCTGGCCCTGGTGGCGGAGCGGAGCGACACCAATACCCCGGACCGGGCCTCGGGCATGGCGGCCCTGATGCCCAACTGCCGGTTGGTCGCCATCCCCAACGCCACGGGCTACGTCCAGCACTCGGAACCGGAAAAGTGCGTCGCCGCATGGCGGGAGTTCATCGGCAGCCTTCCCTGAAAATCAGTTCAGTGCGCTGACGCTGGCTTCGATAGTCCCTTTGTCCCGAGCCTGTCGAGGGATTATCGAAGACGATGTGTGCTTCCGGCCCGCTCCCTGCCCCTGAACCCGTCGGCGGTGAGCTTGCCAATCCAGCTCGCGTGCCATCACCGGGGCTGTATTGTCGAGATGCAGCCTTGGTTCAATGTATTTGGTAATGCAAGGAGGTGTTTACTTAAACCAACGTCTATATAACTCTTGAAAGTAACCGGCCCCGCTGGTAGGCTGGATTAAAGCCTGTTATGAGAACGGCATCGGTTGCCGACGTGAGGAGGATTGAGGATGGCTACCCAGCGGACCGCATATTCCTGCATAAAGTGTAACAACAACAGCTACACTACCGACGAGTTCCGCGCCACCGGCGGAGGTTTCTCCCGCTTCTTTGACGTGCAGAACAAAAAGTTCACCACCGTGTCCTGTTCCCAGTGCGGCTACACGGAGATTTACCGGGGCGACACAAACAAGTGGGGCAACGTAGCCGACTTTCTCCTGGGCGGTTAGGGCCAGACCCTTTTGGCAGTCTCCAGCTCAATCAAACGAGGTAGGGGCGCACGGCCGTGCGCCCCCGCATCGTCAATTCGCCCCAGTTCAACTGCGCTTGACTGTCCTTCCCCAGCAGACTGCCAAATTGAGCAAGTGCAAACTCCCTCCCACAGGTAGCCTCCAGTCAGCGCGCGCCCCTTGAAACAGCGGCTAAAAGAGCGACTTCGACTGACCACCGTCCACGTTGATGCATGCCCCCGTAATCAGGTCGGCGCAGTCGGAGGCCAGGAAGGCCACCGTTTCGGCAATGGGCTGAGGCCAGCCAAAACGGCCCATGGGCAGGTTGCGGTCAATGAACTCGGCAACCACCTCGGGTGGCTGGGTATTCTGGAACCGTTCCCAGGTGCTGCCCGGGAAGTCGATGGACCCCGGGGCGACGCAGTTGACCAGCACCCCGTGGGGCGCCATCTGCAGGGCCAGGTGCTTGGAAAAAGCGATCAGCCCCGCCTTGCCGGTCATGTAGTCAATGGAACCCCCGTGCTCCCTTCCGTAAATGGACGATATGCTGATGATGCGTCCCCAACCCTGGGCCTTCATGTGGGGCAGGACCAGGGCGCTTAACTGCACGGCGCTGAACAGGTTCACCTCCAGCCCCTCACGGAACTGTTCCATGCTGGTCTCCTCGAACAGAACCGAACCCCGGCGGCCCCCCACGTTGTTGACCAGGATATCCGGGTCTCCGATGCCCGCCACAGTCTCGTCGTAAAAGCGGTGAGCGTCCACCTCGTTGGTCACGTCTGCCCGGGTGCCCTGAATGCAATAGCCTCTCGTAGCCATTTCATGCACTGTCTGGTTTAACTGGGCATCATCCCGGGCGCAAATGGCAACTGAACATCCCTCCCTCCCCAGCGCCTCCGCGATCTGCCGACCCAGTCCGCGACTACCGCCGGTTACCATTGCGACTCTTCCTTCCAGACCCAGTTCCATGGTGTACCTCCATTACAGCCAGCCATATCCTTTTCTACCAACATCAGGGGCTGGCCGAGTTTGTGCCGATTATAAGGGTTGCCCCGGACTTATGCCCATGACCCAGTCTGTGTCCTTCTGAACCTTTCCCATTCAGCGAAAGCCCGGGGCAGAAGTTCGTCAGCCACGATGCCACTGCGCCACAGCCCCACCTGCCTCCCGCTTGACCCGCTCTACACCAGCAATCCCCATAGGTACCCCTTTGGGGCCGTGCTATAATTAGGCCGAATTTTAGAGCGTCCCAAGTGGAGTTCCCGCAAACCGCAGGGCCGTCACCCATGCCGCTGGCGGGGCCCAATTCACGAGGAGACTGGGAATGATTAAGCGTTTTTCCGTTCTGTACGTCGGCCAGATTGACCTGGACAACGTGGGCGCCGACGGCACGCCGGCCAACGACCGGCTGTATCCCAACGAAAAGCTGGTGCAGGCCTACGACCATGCCGTAGCCCTGGCACAACACCTGGACGAGCTGGGCTTCCATTGCATGTGGACGGCAGAGCACCACTTCCAGCGAGAGGGCTACGAGTGCCTGCCCAATATGACCCTGCTGGGCGTACACCTGGCGGGCCTCACGAAGCAGTTGAAATTCGGCGCCGCCTTCAACATCGTTCCCATGTGGCACCCGCTGCGCCTGGCCGAGGACTATGCCATGGCCGACATCCTGACCGGCGGCCGCCTCATCTTCGGCGTGGGCCGAGGCTATCACTCCCGCGAGGTCGAGACCTTCGGCGCCCCCGTCATCGACAACGACGCCAACCGCGAACTCTTTGAAGAGCAGATGGAGATAATCCTCAAGGCCTTCAACGAGGACTCCTTCAGCCACAAGGGCAAGTACTACACCATCCCGCCGGACGTCCCCTACCGGGGCTACCAGGTGGAGGACGTGACCCTGGTCCCCCGACCCTTGAACCGGCCCGTGGAAATCTGGCAGCCCATCGCCAGCGGCCGCACCCTGGAGTGGATCGCCCAGCGGGGTATCAAGGCCATGGTCGCCCTCACCGGCGAAGTGCTGGTGGACCGGATGTTCAACTCCTACCACCAGGCCGCCACCGCCGCTGGTCGGGACATCGCCCTCGGCCAGGATATGTGCCTGGGCTTCGGCTTCTGCCTGGATGATACCCAGCAGAAGGCCATAGACCGCGTCCGGCCCTACCACGATGAGCGTTACAAGTGGTTCGCGCCCTTCGGGTTTGTCCGCTACACCGATTCCCAGGGCCGCCCCTGGGGCACCCCGGGCGCGCCCACCGGCGTCCCCCGCATCGAAGACGGCGTGCAGCAGAAGGCCTGGTATTGCGGCCCGGGCGAAGGATTTGTGCCCTTCCTGCAGGAGATGGAAGAGAAGTACCCCGGGCTGGAGGACGTTATGCTCCAGTGGCCGGAAGGCATGCCCTGGCTGGAGTTCAAGGACCAGCTCTCCCAGTTCGCCGCCGAGGTAATGCCCGCCTTCACCAACCGGGAAGCCGCCATTGCCGGAGACGATAACTGATTACCTCAACAGTTTCTTCTCCCCTCCAGGAGTCAGGGAGCTATCTGAAGACCTTCAACACAGCGTAGGGGCGCACGGCCGCGCGCCCCTGCAAATTTCAACCACGATGAGCAGCCCAGGCTGCCTCCCGCCTCCTGCTTTTCCGCTGAACCCGGAACCGGCCCTCCCCCTTTCGCCTCCCTAAATCACCTGCGCCCCCAGGATCTTCTCCAGGTGTCCCAGCGCCCAGGTATGGGCGTCCGGATCAAAGGTGGCCACGCAGTCGGCCGGAACCTCCACCCGGTAGTCCCGGTTACGGGCGTCCGAGGTGGTATGCAGGACGCAAATGTCGGTGCAAACCCCGCAGACGATTACCTTCTCCGGCTGCAGGTCCGCCAGCCTCTTTTCCAGGTCGGTGTTGAAGAAGCCGCTGTACCGGTTCTTGGGTACCAGGTTGTCGCCGGTCAGATATCCGGCCAGTTCGGGTATTACCTCCGGTTCCTCGGTGCCAATAACGCAGTGAACGGGGAAAATCTGGAACTCCAGGTCATCGGGCAGGTGATGGTCTGAGATGAACAGCACCCTGGAACCGGCGGCGGTTTCCCGTTCCAGCAGTGCCTGTATGCGGGGAATCAGGGGCCGGTAGCCCTCGCAGTAGAGGTTGTGGCCCGGCTCGACAAACCCCCGCACCATATCTATGACCAATACCACGTTTGCCATAATCACACCTCCGTGACTTCCTGGCAGGTTGGCGCTGCTTATCGGGGTTCCGCCTGGGCTTCCAGTTGGAAGCAGACCCTGCCCGGGCCGTGGTCCCACAGCGACTCGGAGAAGGAACGCAGCTCCCTTCCTTCCTCCCTGTTGTCGGTGGCGAAGAAGGCGCAAAGCTCGTAAGCGTTCCCCTCAAGGATCAAGTATTCATAGGGAACCCCTGTTTCCGGGTCCTCGATGGATTTCACGTAAAACCTGGGACCGACCAGGTCTTCCAGGCTGCCCGGCATTTCCCCGTTCAGCTCGTAGTAGGTATCGATGTTGCGGGATATGTCCCTCAGGTGGCCGACTCTTTCCCGGTCCAGGCGAACATCCCGCTGCTCCCCCGGAGTGCCGACCAGGTAAATGGAGTAGCCCAGGGTCGCCACCACAACCACCACTGCTCCAATCACCAGGCCCCGCAGCATCGGCGCCGCCCGGCTTACCGACTCGGTTACCTGGTCCTCCGCCTGCCGCATGTCCCACAGGTAGTAGGCGAAAATGGGGCCGGTTATCAGCAGGATTGCCAGTACCTTCAGCACAAAACCGGCAGTCGGGTCCCCCGCCAGCAGCCGGGCCAGGAGGGCTATCACGTCGCCAAGAATTATCGCCGCCCCTACAACCAGGGTAAGGTAAGTGAGCCACCGGCGAATCAGCGACTGCCGCCGTTCCGGGTCGGCGGCCACCGCCGCCGCCAGTCGCCGCATCAGGAACAGGTACAGGGGAAAGGCCACGATGATGGCGGCCAGCGCAGTTGTCTGGGCCGCCGAGGGGCCGGGTTCATAGCGGTATATGGAACTCGAAAAATGGTAGTCAATCAGGCCGAAGAAGACCGCGCCCAGGCTGAAGGCGAAAACATACAGGGCGATGAAGGATACCAGGTATAGAAAGGCTTCCCGGGCATGCAGGTATGGCCTGGGCCGGGGCACCGCTACCGGAAAGGCTACCTCCGCAAAGGCCCCCAGCGCGTTCCGGACCTCCCGCTCCTGCCAGCCAGCCTCCAGCAGCACCTGCCGGATGGCGTCCCGCTCCTGCCCCAGCTCCAGGGCCTCCTTGATGAACTGCCGCAGCTCTTCATTCATGGCTGGGCATGCATCGCCTCGGCGGAATAGCTCTCGTCCGTGGCCAGCATCTCCGAAAGCCCCATCAGTTCAAAGCAGTCCTGCAGGGTAACCATGTTGTCCACCAGGTGCGCCGTGGTCCCCTTTACCTTCAGCTCTTCCATCAGTCCGGCAACCACCTTGCTGACGGTCAGGATTGCGCTCCCCGGGTAGATGACCAGCTTGAAGCCCAGTTGCTCCAGTTCGCGGGCGGTAAACAGGGGTGACTTGCCCGTCTCCACGAAGTTGTAAAGCAGGGGTACTTCCACCGAGGCCACCACCCGTTCCGCCTCTTCGGGCGACCGGATGGCCTCCACGAACAGCACATCGGCGCCGGCCCTGGTGAAAGCCTCGCACCGGCGCATGGTGTCGTCCCAGCCGGTCACCGCCAGGGCATCAGTGCGCACGATGATGACGAAATCGTCGTCGGTGCGGGCGTCCACCGCCGCCCGTATCTTGCCCACCATCTCGTCAATGCCGATTACCCGCTTGTTGTCCAGGTGTCCGCACCGCTTGGGGAATTCCTGGTCCTCGATGTGCACCCCGGCCACGCCGGCCCGCTGGTACTGGCGGATGGTGCGCTGGATATTCAGGATGCCCCCGTATCCGGTATCGGCATCGGCAATCACCGGCACGTCCACTGTGGCGGCAATACCCGCCGCGTTCCCCACCATTTCGCTCATGGTGGCCAGGGCCAGGTCCGGGTACCCCAGCGCCGCCACCGAAGTGCCGGCGCCCGTCATATTGACGGCGGGAAAGCCCGCGTTCTGGATGATACGGGCCGTAAGGCAGTCATAAGCCCCCGGCGCCATGATTATGCCGGGTTCCCTCAGCAGCTTTCGGAGTTGGGTAGCAGGGTGCGGCATAAATTGACCTCTCGACTTGAATAATGCGTTTAAGAAACCGTGACCTTCACGAATGCCGTACGGGAAGCCTTCCGGAGCGCCAGGGATTGCGAAGAGTGCAGCAGACGGCGGCGCTGCCGTCCCTACCCCACCATCCCGCCATCGATGGTTAAGACCTGGCCCGTAATGTAGCCCGCGCCCGGCCCGCACAGGAACGATACCGCCTCGGCCACGTCGTCGGCGCTGCCGAACCGCTCCATCGGTATCCTTCCCAGCACCGTCCGCCTGGCCTCTTCGGTCATCTGGTCCACCATGCCGCCGGTGTCTATAAATCCCGGGGCTAGGGCATTGACGGTGATGTTCCGCGACGCCACCTCCCGGGCTACGGCCTTGGTGAAGCCGATAAGGCCGGCCTTGGATGCGGCGTAGTTCGCCTGCCCCGGGTTGCCGCCCAGGCCCACCACCGAGGAAATGTTGACTATGCGTCCCTGCCGCCGGCGAATCAGGTGGGGCATAACGTACTTGGTGCAGAGGAAGGCGCCCCGCAGGTTTACTTCCAGCACCCGGTCCCAGTCGTCCGAGGTCATGCGCAGCAGCAGGCGGTCGCGGGTGATTCCTGCGTTGTTCACCAGGATGTCGATGCGGCCCCACTGGTCAATCACCTGCTTTACCAGGGCTTCGGCTTCCCCCTCCTTGGATACGTCCCCAGCCATCATCGCCGCCTCGCCGCCGGACTGGACAATGGCGTTTACCACCTGGAGGGCGGCTTCTCCGGAGGCCTGGTAATTCACCGCAACCCTGGCTCCCTCCTGGGCCAGCCTGCGGGCAATCACCGCGCCTATCCCCCGCGAGGCCCCCGTCACCAGGGCCACCTGCTCTTCCAGGCGAGCCGCCGCCATTACCGGAAATCCCCCGTCAGGCCGTTGCGGCTGATTTCCTCCAGTTCTTCCCGCATGCTGTCCAGCAGGCCCATCTCCACGTAGCGCACCGCCGTGTTTATAGCTCCGGACACCCCTTCGGCCCTGGAGGAGCCGTGGCCTACAATCACCGCGCCGTTCACCCCGAACAGGGGCCCGCCCATGGTCCGGGGCAGGTTGGTGGTCTGCCACAGTTCGCTGAACACCCCCTTCATCTGCTCTTCAGACATGTAGGGCGCCAGCTGCTTCGACAGATAGCCGCCCAGCGCGGCGCCCATGCCCTCGGTGAACTTGATGAGGATATTGCCCACAAACCCGTCACAGACGATCACGTCGGCCTTGTCGTTGAAGAAGTCCATGCCCTCGACGTTGCCCACGAAGTTCAGGTGGCTCTGCTCGAAGAGCTCATAGCTCTCCTGCACCTGCCGGTTGCCCTTGGACTGCTCGGACCCGACACTGAGCAGGGCGACGCGGGGATTCTCGGTGCCCAGGAACCGGTGCGCAAAGACCGAGCCCAGGGCCGCGAAGTTCAATAGCTGCGAAGGCCGGCAGTCCACGTTGCTGCCCAGATCCATCAGCACGGTGCTCGGCGCCAGCCCCAGGAAGGGGCCCCCGATGCAGGGACGTTCCAGCCCCTCCATTACGCCCAGTACCAGGGCTGCCGTGGCCATGGACGCGCCGGTGGAGCCCAGCGATACCAGCACATCGGCCTCTCCTCCCTTGACCAGCCTGGTGCCCACAATGACCGAAGCCTCCGGCTTCTGGCGGAAGGCGTGCATGGGGTGCTCGTCGTCCCCGATCTTGCCCACCGAGGGCACTACCCTTACCGCCCTGCCGTTCAGGTCATACTTGTCCAGTTCCGCTTCAACTTCGCCAACGTCGCCCACCAGCAGCAGTTCTATGTCGTGGCTATCCAGCGCCGCCACCGCCCCCTTGACCGTTTCCCCGGGGGCATGGTCGCCGCCCATGGCATCCACCGCGACGCGAATGGGCTCTCCTGGGCTGGACGATGGATTATTAAAGCTCTGCATACTGCCTTACCTGAACCTCCGCATCCCATGCTTTGCCGGCGGCGGCCGCGCTCGTCAGCCCGCCTGCCGCAATTTAACCGTGGCAGTGCCCGTCACCAGTTCTTCGTCCGTTTCCGCGTTTATCACGGCCACGGCGCAGGTCACCAGCCGGTAGCCGTCCTTCTCCTCTTCTCTGGTAACCCTGCCCCGGCTCGCCACTCGGCTGCCCAGGTGGGCGGCCCCCTTGAATCGCGTCCGCAGGCTGCCCGTTTCCAGCCAGGCCTGCCCGTAGGCTGCGGCCATCATTCGGGAAACCAGCGCCAGCGTCAGCATGCCGTGGGCAATCACCCCGCCGAACTGCGTTGCAGCCGCAAACCGGGCGTCCCAGTGCAGGGGATTGCGATCGCCCGACGCCGCGCAGTAGGCGTTGAGCCGTTCCTGGGTAATGTCCACCGTCAGCTCTGGCAGCGCTGTCTCAGCCATTGTCCGTTGAAGCCTCGCTCTCTGGCGTCAAGACCGTGGTCTTGCCCGTCTGGACAACCTCTCCCGACATCGTGCTCAGCCTGTAGCCCACGCTCATAAACCGCAGGCCTCCCCGGGTACGGGGGCGCTCGGGCATCGCCTCGCCCCGGATTTCCTCGCCGATGGCGACTCCGGCCAGCGCCTCCATTTCCTGGATACTGTGTATTGTGCCGGCGGGCAACGACAGTTTCTCCAGCATGGCCCCCAGGGCATAGGCGCAGAGGGCAAGGGGCGGCGCCATTCCGCGCTCCAGGTACAGGTCCAGATCGTCCCCCACAGCCTCCAGGTATTCCCTCACCGTTTCCTCGGTAAGGGTCCACGCCCCCAGATCCATGGCCGAACCGTCAGCTACGTCCACACAGGTAACCTTTGATTGAACTGGGCAATCCACTCCGCGAACAACCCCAAGAGATTATACCTTATGCGAAAAACGGCGGGACTAAGAAACTACCCAGGAATTCAGGCCAATCGCGCCTTAGCTAACTGTCACTCTGAGCCCTTCGGCCTGGTTCAGGGTAAAAGCCGCCGAAGAGTCTGGAATCCAACCTGCAGGCGTGCTTACGGACCCGAAACCGGGCTGAGGACAAGGCTCTTGGGCCCTTCGGCAGGCTCAGGGCGACATGACTTTTGCCTACCGAATTTGTGCCCCCTATAGCCAGAATCTATGACGCCATTGACCCGGGCCGCGCGCCCGGTTTGACCATCTGCCACCGGCTTTGTATCATCACCCCCAAGACAAGCGGGGCAGGGCGACCGTGACCCCGCCAGCGGAGGCGGCATCATGACTCAACACCAGGCCGGCGCACTGGCCGCAGCCAGGCAGGGCCTACAGCGCATAGTTATAGACCCGGAGCGCTCCGAATCTCCCACCTTTGAAGGACGCTCCTTCGGCAATGTGGGCCAGTATGAAAAGCTGCGAGGCGTCGCTTACGGCGAACTGGACCCCAATGACCCCCGCAATGCCATCATCACCGACATTGAACTGGCTCCCGTAAATTCCCGCGGCATGGTGGAGTATTCCACCGACATCTTCATTCTCAAGCCCGTCAACCTGGAACTGGGCAACCGCCGGGTTATCCTGGACTTCAACAACCGGGGCCAGATGCGGGTGGGCCTGCTCAACGGGGCCCGGGCCATCAACAACCCCACTACCGCCGAGGACGCCGGCGCCGGCTTCGTCATGGCAATGGGCTATGCCGTGGTGGGCAACGGCTGGGACATCAGCGCCAGCGGCCACGAGGACATGACCATCAACGTTCCGGTGGCCACCAGGGCGGGAAAGCCCATCACCGGTCCATCCTACGAGTACATCGTCTTCGACAACGAGACCACCCTGACCAGCGAACTGGCCTACCCCGCCGCCACCCTGGACCGGTCGAGCGCCCGCCTGACAGTTCGGGAACTGCTGGACGATACTCCCGTCGAGATTCCGGCTTCGGAATGGGAATATACATCCGACGACGGCAAAGCCATCCGCCTCTTGCCCGAGGGGAAGGCCTTCCGGCAGAGCCACATCTACGAGTTCACCTACACGGCGAAGGACCCCCTGGTTGCCGGCATTGGCCTTGCCGCCACCCGCGATTTTCTCTCCTTCCTGCGCCACGCCCCCGAAAACGAGGACAACCCCCTGGCTGGCCACGTTGACTACACCTATAGCTACTCCATATCCCAGCCTTCCCGTACCCTTAACGACTTCCAGATGCTGGGCTTCAACGAGGACGAATACGGGCAGCGAGCCCTCGACGGCATCCTGAGCCACACCGGCGGCGGAAACGGCGACCAGATCAACTACCGTTTCGCCCAGACCGACCGCACCGAGCGCAACCGCCAGAACCATCTCTATCCCGAGGCCGTGTTCCCCTTCGGCCACCAGGTAACCACCGACCACCTCAGCGGCAGGACGGCGGGCCGCAGCCAGCGTGGCGCCGCTTCTGACACCCTGCCCAAACGGCTTGAAATCAACACCGCCAACGAGTATTGGGTCAAGGGATGCTCCCAGCTTCACACGGACAGCCAGGGCAATGACCTGCCCGACCCCGACCACGTGCGTTACTATCTGTTGTCCGGCTTGTCCCACGGCGTTGGCAACGTGACCAGGAAAGGCAAAAACCAGCAGTTCACTAACGGGGTCAGTCCCTTCGCCGCCCACCGGGCCCTGCTGGTAGCCCTGGACCGGTGGGTCAGCGAGGGCATCGAGCCTCCGGCCAGCCGCGTTCCCCGGGCCTCGGAAAACGGCGCCTTCGCCGTAACCCGTCCCGGTTACGAGACCGGCTATGTTCCCCAGGAAGAACTGGGCTGGCCCGACATTCCCGGCGTTACCTATACCGGGGTTATTACCACTCACTACTTCCTGGACTACGGCCCCGAATTTGACCAGGGAATCGTGGCCAATGCCCCTCCATCCCTGGCCGACCGTCCAGCCTACCCCATCTTCGTTTCCAAAGTGGACGGGGACGGCAATGAAGTAGCCGGTGTGCGCTTGCCGCCGGTCGCCGCCCCCATTGCCACCACTACGGGCTGGGCCCTGCGCGGGGCCGGCTACGGGGAGAACGACGGCGGCGAGGCCGATGGTCAGCATATTCCCTTCGCCACCACCAGGGACGAACGCCTGGCCTCCGGCGACCCCCGCCTTTCGCTGGAAGAACGGTACGGGACCCAAGAAAACTACGTGAAGGCCGTGGCAGAGGCCGCTCATCAACTGGAGCAGGACGGGTTCCTGCTGCCAGCCGACGTGCAAGCCTATATCGCCGAGGCGGAAGGGAGCGACGTGCTAAGATAGCCCCGTTTGCACTGACCACATATTGCCCCCCGGAAATTCCCGCCCCGTTTCAGTTAAGCACAGGGCGGGATTTCAATTCCAACGTAACCAGGTATCCCCTCCGGACGGGGCAGCTTATTGGCCCCAGTGCACGTCGCCTCTTCTTTCCATTATCTGCTTCGCCAACCTCCTGTGGGACCAATAACCGGAAAGCGCCATTACAACGAACAGCACGCAAAGAACCAGGGCGGCCATCGTTGCCCCCGCAGTTAGCGCAGTGCGCATGATAGAGGGATTGGTAAAACCTGCAAGAAAGATACCTATCAGGGATATAAAGGAACCAAGGCAAACTGATGCCAGGTTTGCATAAATCTGCCAGGTGCCGGATGACAGGCTGTCTATCTGGTCTTCCGTGACCGTGTACAGGTGAAGTGCCGCACTGTGTACAGTCACCGTCAATACATTGCCAATGGAGGCGCCAAGGGAAGAAGGATCCGGAGGCTGCGCTTCACTGATGGGGGGTTCAGGCATTGACAGGCGTCTCCGCGCCTAATTCGTCGGCCAGACCCAATTTGAGCAGATTCATCAAAAAGGTATAGCCGCATTCTTCACAGACTATTACCGCAACGGGGAAAACATCGTTATGACCTGAAACAAGTCCCCCTGGCTCATTGGCGACCGGTAGTACGGCGCCGTTTATGTCCACACCCCAGGAATCAGTATGACCGGAAACCGGACAAACCAGTTTCCGATTTCCAATTTTTTTGCCTATTGCTTCTATAATGTGCTGGTGCAACTCAGCGTTCATCGCCATCGCTGCCTCCCCTACATCCCTTCGGCAAACAGTTACCCGGACTTTCTCAAGTCAGACCGGTGTTATCACATTGCAATTGTAACCGGCCACTCGCCGCATTCAAATACCTCGCTACACCTAGCAGTAGACTGTCCAGCAATCCACCCGTGACCCTACTCCTCCAGCCCGAAACTCTCCACTGCCAGGTTCACGATGTGGGCCCCGATGGACAGGGACGAGGTGGCGCCGGGGGACGGCGCATTCAGGACGTGGATTGCCTGCCGCCCCTGCAGGATGGAGAAGTCGTCCAGCAGGGCCCCGTCACTGGCCACCGCCTGGGCGCGAACACCGGCTCCTCCCGGGGCCAGGTCTTCATCCTTTATCTCCGGAATCAGCTTCTGCAGGTCGTGGACAAACACCCCCTTGCTGTAGGAGCGGTGCATTTCCGAAACGCCCGTGCGCCAGTGTTTGGCGGTCATCTTCCAGAACCCCGGATAGGTAAAGGTGCCCAGCGATTCCGCCACATCCACGTTGCTCTTGCGGTACCCCTCCCGGGCGAAGGCCAGCACCGCGTTGGGCCCCGCCTCAACGTAGCCGTGGATATTGCGGGTGTAATGGACTCCCAGGAATGGGAACCTGGGGTCCGGCACTGGGTAAATCAAGCCCTTCACCAGGTATTGGCTCTCGGGCCGCAGCGTATAGTACTCGCCGCGGAAGGGAATGATGCGCACGTTGGTCCGCTCTCCCATCATCTCGGCAATCCGGTCCGCGTACAGGCCCGCGCAGTTAATCACGTGAGACGCGTACAGCGTTCCCCGGTTTGTATCAATGGTCATGGCCCCTGACGCCCCGCCGATGGACCGGACCGCCGCATCCATGTAAATGTCGCCACCCCGCTCCTGGAGCCTGGAGGCATAGGCTTCGCTCACCTTGACGTAGTCAATGATGCCCGTGGCGGGTGACCACAGGGCCCGCAGCCCGAACGTGTGGGGTTCAATTTCCTTCAACCGTTCCGGCCCGATCATCTCCAGGCCGGGCACTCCGTTGGCCACGCCCCGCTCGTACAGGTTGTCCAACCGGGGCAGCTCAGCTTCCTCGGTGGCAACTATGGTCTTGCCGCACAGGTCATACTCAATCTCGTTCTCGTCACAGAACTGCTTGAGGGCCAGGGCCCCGCCCACGCAGAACTGGGCCTTCTGCGATCCCGGCCGGTAGTAGATGCCCGAATGAATCACGCCGCTGTTGTGACCTGTCTGGTGGGTGGCCAGGTCCTTTTCCTTTTCCACCACCGCCACCCTCAGGCCCGCGGGGAACCTCTGGACCAACTGCATGGCCGTGGAAAGCCCGATGATGCCGCCGCCGATGATTACGACGTCGTATTCCCTCGAGTTCATGGCAAACCTCCGGCAAAGGGGACAGAGTCTGTCCCGCCAGGATGGGTGATGTATTTCCGATTCAATTGGCCCAGCCCCGCCAGACGCTGGCACTGGGCTCTTTCCGAATAATGGTGGCTACACTGTAAAGAGGCCCAGTATTCTTTTCAACCGGTGTCAGACCTTCGAAAGAGTGGCGTCCAGCCTCTGGCGGGTGCGACCAGCTCTCCTTGCTCCCTGGCCGCCCTAGCGGGGCTCTTCGTCGAAACCATTCGTTTCCGTGTCGTCGGCAGCTTCAACCTCTTCATCGGCGCCCCGGGCACGCTCCAGGTCCAGCGACCGGTCAACCGCCGCCAGGTAAGGCTCAAGGCTGTCCTCCGGCTCGATAGCTACTGTCTCACGCACGACCGGGCCGCTATCCCTGCCTTGCATGGCCCGCAGGACCAGCAGGGCGGCCCCCAGTGCGGCCACGAGACCGGCAATGGGCAATATCCAGGCCAGCAGGTTAAACCCGGATTTCGGCGGAGAAGCCAGCACGTACTGGCCGTAGCGGTCCGCGAAATAGTCCAGGACTTCCTGGCGCGAGGCTCCTTCGGCCAATAGCTCCCTGACCCGCTGCCTCATCTGCCGCGCCAGGGGGACCTGGGCCTGGTCGATTGACTCGGCGGGACACACCGGGCACATGAGCATCTGGTCTATGGCCTGGGCCTCTTCCTCGTCGTAGCTGCCCTCGGGGGCCTGGGCATAGGCAAACCCACCCCCCAGGCCCGCCGCCAGCGCAAATCCCACCGCCAGGGCCAGCAGACCCGCCCTCGTCCGGCAAAAAGCAAAGGGCAGGCTCAACACCTGCCCTGGTTCACTCAATCTTCTGAAAAGCACTCTAAAACTCGGCGCAGACCTTTACGCCCCGCCCAGGTAACACCTGCCCGACCTAGCAGCCCTCCGGGTTAACTCCCTGCAGGCAGTCCACCACGTAGTTGGCGACCGCGTCAATCTGCTCTTGAGTCAACAGCTTGGAGAAACTGGGCATTACGGTCAGGCCGCCCGTCATTATGTTGGTGACGCCCGCAACGTCCTTGGCGATCATCAGCGGGTCGTTCACGGCGGTCAAATCGGCTGGCACGGTGGGCACATACCCATACGTGTCTTCCATCTTCTGAAGAACGGGGCCGTCGCCCCTGCCCAGCGGCCCATGGCACATCGAGCAATTAATGTCGTACAACTCACCGCCGTCGTGGGTAGAGACCTGCACCTCATAGAAGGGCACAGCGCTGGCCGGAGGTGAAAGGCGCGGCGGCTCGTGAGCCTTGAACGACGGCTGGTAATGCATTTCGTAGAAAATATCCAGGGGATAGGAACCCTGCGAGCAGCCCATGGCCACCATGCCCACCAGCAGCGCCAGAACGCCCAGGTATGTCCTGCTCCGGAACTGTCGTCCCTTCGCTGTCAGATTTATCAGTCTTCCGGAAAGTTTGCTCATATCTGGTTGCCTTCCACCGGCCCCCGCCGGCCTCCGGCCATTCCCAATTCTCTCAGTAAGTTGGTTCCCGCCCCGGCTGTCCGCGGCGTCACTCTCTCTTAATGTCCACCGCCCCGGCCTGGCCGAACGCCGTTTCAACCTCGCCGTGCTGGGTCTCCTCGGTATTTACCAGGACTCCGATGTAACCCTCGGTAATGCGGGTATCGTACAGTCCGGCCTTCAGCTTGGGCAGGCGGGACTCGAAGATGATACCCAGCACCGTAAAGAGGATGGCTCCCAGCATGGTGCCTTCATAGCACACCACCGCCATGGGAGGAATGGACAGGATCGGCTTTCCGCCGGTAACCATGGGGTAGGCCACCTGGGTCATGGATGTCAGCAGAATGCCCGAGGTCAGCCCCAGCAGCGCGCCAATAAAGGGGAATATGTACAGCCGGTGCGGCTCCTCCCTTTCTCCGAAGGCCCCCTCCGGATAAGGCGTATCCGTCAGGAAGTCCACGTCGGTTTCAGGAATACCTGCCCGCCGCAGGCCGTCGCCCGCGTCAGCCGCGGAATTGGCGCTGTCAAACACTCCCAGTATAGGACGTCTCGCCATAGCTAAAACCTCTCTGCCTCTCCGTCATCGCTCCCCGCCCGCTCCGGGCGTGGGAACTAGTCTTCTCTGAAAGTTGCCGGCACCGTCCGGCGGCCGATCTGCACCTGCGTCCTCAGCACGTCCCCTTCCTTGACGTCGTACAAGGGCACCAGGGGGAACACCCGGCTGAACAGCAGCATGAGCAGGGTCACCAGCGCAAAGGTGGACCCGATAATGATGTACTCGAATATGCTGGGCCGGTAGTCCGCCCAGACAAAGGTAAACAACTGCTTGTTGATCAGGCCGGGGACGATGATCAGGAACCGTTCCAGCCACATTCCGATGTTCACCGAAATACAGGCAATGGACATTATCCACAGGTTCCGACGCCACGCCCGGCTCAACCACAAAGCTACCGGAATAAAGTATGTGGTGATAACGAACAGGATAAACCAGAAATTGTAGGGCCAGTAGGTGAACTGGGTCTGCCTGACCATCAGTTCGTCGGCTTCCCGGCCGTACATTCCGAACAGGATTTCCATCACCAGGAAGTAGAACCAGCCCGTGGCCACCACGATCAGCAGCCGTCCCAGGGCGTCGATATGCTCGTGACGGATGTAGTCCTGCCAGCCGTAGCACCAGCGCAGCAGAATCAGGGCAAAGGCCACGGCGGAAACGCCGGAGTGGACCGCGCCCACCACGAAGTATGGGGCAAACACGGTGGAGTGCCACGACTTCACCGCCGCCGCCATGCCGAAGTCCCAGGACACTATGCTGTGCACCGAAACGAACACCGGCAAAATCAGCGCGGACAGGAGCACCCCTGCCACAATCTGCAGCTTCCACTGCCGGGCGTTGCCCTCCCAGCCCATGGCCAGCACGGAATAGACCCGGTGGGCGATTCCTGTCGTGTGGTCGCGCAGCACCGCAAAGTCGGGCACCAGCGCGATAATCACGAACAGTGTGCTGGAGGTCAGATAAGTCAAAATCGCGCTGGGGTCCCACACCAGCGGCGTCCGGATGTTGGGCCAGATGCCGCGGGCAAAGTCGTAGGGAAACACCCAGTACAGAATCCG
The DNA here is from genome assembly GCA_028875055.1 of Chloroflexota bacterium. GTDB lineage: Bacteria > Chloroflexota > Dehalococcoidia > Lucifugimonadales > UBA3495 > Bin22. The sequence goes on along the minus strand of JAPPGG010000047.1, from coordinate 64,695 downwards.
CCACGGCCGACCCGTATGCACGATGGGCATAATCATCGCCGTCATCAGCGAGAAAAGGGTCAGCACCTCGGCGGCTCGGGTGGCGGGCCGCCGCCATTCGGCTTTAGCCAGGCGAAGAATCGCGGACAGCATCACACCGGCGTGGCTGATGCCAATCCAGAACACGAAGTTGGTAATGAAGAAGCCCCATGCCACGGGACGATTCAGGCCGGTAACGCCCAGGCCCCGATTCACCATTATTCCGATGGCGATGGCCGCGACCAGCAGGATCAACCCCAGGACCGTCACCACCGGCCAGAACCACCGGGGCGTGTCCAGGATCGACCGGAGCAAATCCCGGTTTATCTCTCTTGTACTTAGGACTCTGCCTTCCTGCATGGAAGCTCCTGCGTTACCTTCCTTTGCTGGGTTCCGGAACCGCTTCCTCGATTCCGGCCGACGGGGAACTCCCCGTCATTTGCTTGAGATTTCAGCCGGCCGCCGCCTACTCGGGCTTGGCCAGCACCAGGTACTCGCCCTTCATCAGGGTGTCCATCTTCTGGTACAGCGTCCCCTCCTTAACTTCCCAGATGGACATGGGAGGGAACAGCTTGGCAGACAACAGGTAAACCAGCGCCACGATTCCCAGTCCGCCCAGGATGATGCAGATGTCCCAGATGTCGGGCCATACCGCTGCGGGAACGTGAGACAGGGCGAACTCAAAGTGATTGCCGGTATTGAATGCCGCCGCGAAGGTCCTCAGGTTGAACAGCAGGGAACCCACCAGCGCCACCAGGCCTGCCAGGGGCGGGCCCCAGTCACTCCGGCGCAGCGGATTCCAGATCAGCAGCGCGAACGGAATGAAGAAGCTGAAGAGCATGTTGCCCAGGAACACCACCAGGTAGGGCTGGGTGAACAGGTACTTCAGGATGTTCTGCTCCACTTCCAGGCGTCCGTACCAGTAAGTGATGAAGAAGGCGAAAAGATGGTAAGTCCACAGCAGCGTCAGACCCAGCAGAATCTTGCTGGCGGACCAGAAGGGCGCCTTCCCTATGTAGTTCTCGTAGCCGCCCCACCGCCGCATGATGAACATGACGATCAGGATCAGGCTCAACCCGGTCTGGAAACTCATCACCGTGTACATGGGCGGCAGAACCGAGTCCTTCCAGAAGGGCACCATGCTCATCGCGAACTCGGTGATGAATATAAACTGCACGAAGATCAGCAGCATGAAGTAGAACGCGCCCAGCAAGGCCAGTCCCGCCTTCTGGTGGTTCCACTGCCGCTTGGTCCCAAACCACCATCCCGCCAGCGCCCCGTAGAGGCTCCGGCGAAATCCGGTGGCCGTGGCCCGCGCCTGCGCCATGTCGGGAGTCGCGGAAAGCCACAGAATCATTACGCTGCAAAACGCCAGTCCCACGAAGCAAAGGATATCCCACGTGTAGGGAGCCCCTATGGGAACCTCAAACCACAACGTCCGCCGGATTTCCAGGTCCGAACCCTGGACATCGGGATTCTTTATGGGCGGCATTGCCAGCAGCAGGGGGATGAACAGGACTATGTTGACTATTCCCACCATGGCGAACAGTTCCGCCACCCGGGACAGGGGGCGTCGCCAGTGGCTCTTGGTAAACCGGAATGCCGCCGCAACCAGCGGGGCCGCTCCGGTCACCATAAAGACAAAGGAAAAGATACCGGCATAGTAGCCCCAGGGTCCGGGGCTGCCAAACCCGTCCGACGAGGCCCGGATGAAGAACCCCACCACGCCAAGTATCGTCAGAATGGCCGCGATACCCAGGGCCAGCTTATAGGGCGAAGGCATGGCAAAGGTCTTGCCGGCAACGTCCCGGGTAATTTCCTCCCTTACCGGGAATACCCACATTCCGGCGTGCTGACCGTGCCCGTGCCCGCCACCGTGATGCTGTTCTGCGCTGCTAGCCATGGTGTCCGCCACCCAGGTTGGGATCAACCTTCTTCAGGTAAATCACGTTAGGTTTGGTATTCATCTCTTCGAGAACTCGATAACCGCGGGTCTTGCGTTCTTTCTCGTGGTGGATGTTGTACCGGTTCACGTCCTCGAAGTAAGGCTTTACCGGACTGTGAACGTCGTTCTGGTCGCCGAAAGTCAGCGCGTTGGTGGGGCAGGCCTGCACACAGGCGGGCATGTGGTTCCCCGACTTCAGCGTACCGTCATTCAGCTCCCCGCCTGCCCGACGCTCCACCTGTATCTGCCCTCGGCGCAGCCGCTGAATGCAGAAGGTGCACTTCTCGGTAATGCCCCTGGTCCGTACCGTTACGTCGGGATTCAGCTGGTTCTGCAGCCTCTCGGGCCAGTTGGGATGCCAGTAGTTGAAGAACCGCACCTGGTAGGGGCAGTTGTTGATGCAGTACCTGGTGCCCACGCAGCGGTTATAAATCTGGACGTTAAGCCCTTCATCGTTGTGATAGGTGGCGAATACCGGGCACACCGGTTCGCACGGCGCATTCTCGCAGTGCTGGCACATCACCGGAATGAACCGGGCCTTGATGTTGGGGTAGTCCCCCTCCCAGTACCGCTCAATCCGGATCCACTCGTAAGCCCGGTTCTGGAGGAAAGCGTTCTTGTCGTTGATGGGCAGGTTGTTCTCAACCTGGCAGGCTATTACGCAGGCCTGGCAACCGTTGCAGCGGTCCAGGTCAACCACCATTCCCCATTTATGATCTATACGGCTTGTAACCATTCTTCTTCCCGTCCGGAAGCCTGACGACTCCCTTCCTCTTCACCCGATTCGTGCCGGCAACCGACCGAATCTAGTGGTTGGTAACGATGATGACCGCTTCACCCGCAGTGTGGCCGATCTGCCGCGCCGGGAAAATGCCCTCAAACTTGGCAATTTTCAGGCTCTCGCCCGTACCCGAAACCGACGCCCGGTGTCCCGCCCATGCCAGCCCCCCGCTCTCGGTCAGATGACCGGCTGACAGCAGGTCCAGCGCATTGGAACTCTCCCGCGAGTCCCCGCTGGTGGCATATTCCGAGCCCACCTTTCTCCCTTGTCCCAGGGGCACCGCCACCACGTTTGGCGGCAGCGCGGGGTTGGGATACAGGACGCCGGAAATACTGCCGGCATCAGTGGCAACGCTGACTATGTCGCCTTCGCGCAGGCCCATCTGCGAGGCCGTGCTGCTGTTCAATTCCACCCAGGTCTGCCAGGTGACGGTGGTAATGGGGTCCGGCACTCCCTGCATCCAGGGAATGTGGGCCAGCCGGCCGTCCATCAGCGTGTTGTGAGCAAAGGGCAGCAGGTAAAAGTCCCCGTTACCCGAATACCCGGGCTCCCTGGCCTGGGCCGCGATGTTATTCAAAAGTCCGCCGGGTGCGCTGGGAACCGGGCCCCTGGCATTTTCGTCCCACCAGCCACCCTGGCGAAGCATCATGTTCCACAGGTCGTCGGCCGAAGCCGCATGGCTGGAAGTGCCGCGGCCCGTGTTGTACAGGGCCTCCGCGCCGGACTTCAAAGCCTCTTCGACGCTGGTCCAGGGCAGTACGCTCTCCTGGCCCATCTCCTGGGCCATGCTCAGCAGTATGTCCCCGAAACTCCGGGGGTCCAGGTCGCTGAGCGGGTTTACCACCGGCTGCTGCATTCCGATTACTTCATATCCCGGGCCAGGCTCGGGAACGTCATCGCCCCAGCCCTCCAGGAAAACCCGGTCCGGAAGTATCAGGTCCGCCAGCGCCGTGGTCTCATCCATAAAGGAAGAGAAGCTGACGATGAAAACTTCCTCGCGGTTGAGCGCCGACTCAAATGCCATCGACGCGGGCAGCCCGTGCACCGGGTTGGCATCGTGCACCAGCACCATCCTGGTCCGGCCGCTGCGGATATCGTTGGCCACCCCGGCCCAGTCCTGCGCGCTTCCCACTGTGGCGGCGTCCGCCAGGTTTCCGAGGGGACTTTCCGGGCTGAAGCGCATGCCTCCGCCGCTGCCGACACTGCCCGCCAGGTAGTTCAGGGCGTAAATGGCCATCAGATTAAACTGGCCGTTGGTATGGGCTCCGGCGCTGTCCCCGCCCAGGGCAATGCTGGGGCCGTGGTGCATAAAGTTGCTGGCCAGGTCCCGAATCTTCTCGGCGGCAGACTTGCCCTCGTGCAACTGCTCCGGAATGCCCAGCTGACCGGCAATCTGCTCGGGAGCGAAGGCAGCCAGGGCTGCGGCGCCCTGACCGTTGGTCAGAGCATCCACGTCAACGCCCTCAGCCTGCATCCCTTCGCTGATAATCACGTAGGCCAGGCTGAGGGCCAGGTAGCCCTCCATGCCCGGTCGTATGGGCAGCCACTCGTCCGCATTGGCCGCCGTCATCGAGAAGCGGGGATCCACGTGCACCAGGTATCCCCTGGAACCCTGGGTCTGGCGCTTGTTGCCCTGCCGGAATTCGCCGTAAGCGGTGGACAGGCGGGTCGATCCCTTCCAGGTGGACAGGAAATCAGCCCCGAAGGAGATCACGTAATTAGCGTTGGAGATATCGAAGTCGGGAAGCCGGTCCTGGTCGAATACGCCCTTTATGGCGGCCCGGTAGGTCGTATCATCCAGCGCTTCAAAGCCCAGGTGACGTCCGCCCGCCGACGTGGCGAATCGGTCGGCGATCATACCCAGCGTTCCCCGCAGCGGCTCGGTTATCAACACCATACCCTGGCTGCGGGCGCGCAGTTCCCGGCGGAGAATGTCCAGCGCCTCGGGCTCCCACTGAATGGACCGGTACTGCCCGGAACCGCGCGGGCCGGTGCGCTGCAGCGGACCGGAAATCCGGTCAGGGTGGTACAGGGCCTGGAGGCCGGCCTCAGACCGCACACTCTGCTTGCCCTGGTTGACCGGATACTTGGGGTTGCCCTGGATCTTCTTGGCGCGCCCCTCCATCACCCGCACTATTACGCCTTCGCCGTCGGTGGCCTGACCACCCAGGGTGGCGTACCAGTTGTCCCGCCCCTTGACCAGGTCCTCGGGCAGGGACGCGGGGCTCTGGAGGCTCAGTTCCTCGTCCTGGATAACATCACAAGCCACCGCTCCTACAGCGGAGAGGCCGGCCCAGGCCAGGAAATTGCGCCGTGTCAGTTTCATACGTTGATGCCTTCGATCATTTTGGCTTGCGCCGATTACTTGTGACAGCCGTTTACTTGTGACAGATAGTACAGTCGGTGCCCACGTTAAGCTCTCGGTGACAGTCCACGCAGGTGCCCATCTTCAGCGACTGCCCGCCCGTGGGCTGGACTTCGTTCATGCTGGCCACATCCCCGTGACAGACCGAACAGGCCTGCTGGTTGGTCAAAGGCAACTGACGGGGTTGTCCGTCTCCCATGGGCATGGCTACCGTTCGCGGCTGACCCTCCGTCAGGAACCGGATGTGGGCTTCATGCACAAACCTCACGTGGTCCGGTATCCGGTGCACCCGCTCCCAGTTGATGGGGTCGTTGTCGTTAAACTTGTCCACCACCAGCTGCATCTGGGCCTGGTCCGCGCTGGACGAGGCCGAGGCCACCAGGTTCTCCGGATTGATCTGCTGGTGGCAGAAAACGCACTGTTCCACCGCGGGCACTGTTGCCGCCGCGCCTTCGGTCACATTGCGGTGGCAGAACTCGCAGGCAATGCCCACGCCGCCTTCCTCTACGGAACCGGCATGGACGGTATGGGGGAAATCAATGGGTTGCGCCGGGGCGTTGCCCAGCCCGAACGGCGGGTTAGAAAACCAGGATATAAAGATTATTGCGACCAGGAACCCGACGATGCCGGTGACGACCAAACCTACAATGGCCAGTGGAATGATATTTGCGCTTGGCCTCATCGGCGCCAAAACCTGCCTATCTCTTAGTATCCGGCCGGACTGTCATCCGGCTGAAGACCGGCCAGTCCGGGAAGATTCTTCAATGTTAGAAAGGATGCGTTCCCGTACCGGCCGCATCCTGAAACTAGACCAGGAACCTTTCGTATATGTTGCCCAGCATTTCCGGGGTCAACAGCATCACCGAAATCCAGAAAATCCACGCCACCACCCATACCGCCACTGCCACGAAGGTAAGGGGCCAGACCAGGCGGCCGAAAACACTGGGCAGGTGGCCGGTCTGGATAGCGGAGGGGATAAAGGCGTGGGCAATCATCAAGGTGAAGGCGGTGATGATAACCAGGGGAAAAGCAATCCAGTACATGGTGAGCCAATTGGAGATATTGACCCAGTCTATGTTGGTTAACGCGTTTGGATCGCCCATCGGTCCTGCCTTGGAAAATACCCTGATTCGATTCCGGGGCGTATCCTGAACCTCCCCGGGTAGCAAACCTAGTGAAAATTATCACAGTCTTTAGGGGGTGTCAAGGGTATGTAAAGGCGAGGCAATCGCGTTATGGATTCAGACTATGGGGGCATAATTTCGGCAGGCAGGAGATCATGTTTCCCTGAACCCTTCGGTCCGGCTCAGGGTAAACTCTGCCGAAGGGCCTGACGTCCCCATCCTCAGCCCGGCTGCGTGTAGTGCGTGTAGTGAAGGTACTTCCATGAGATAGATTTCAGATGCTTCGGCTTCCCTCGGCATGACCTTCAATTAAAACGCGATTGCCCTGCCCTGCCGCCCGACTGCGTTTGCCCACCCCCACCCCAGCATATATAATTGCCTTGCATACATTAGTTTTCCAGCGCCCTTCGACCAGACCGTCCGCTAGACTCCAGACCAGCCCGGTTCGTTCACCGGAGGAAACCATGACACAGTTGACCAACCAGACTGACGGCCACGCCGATGGTATTGCGGCCGATATATCCCGTCAGCTGCCCCAGGGCATAACGCCGGAGGACCTGGTTGACTTCTATCGCCGGATGGTGACCATCCGGACCATTGACGAGCGCATCTGGATGATGAACCGGCAGGGGAAAGTGCCCATCGCCGCCTCGGGTCAGGGCCACGAAGCCGCCCAGCTCGGCAGTCTGCTGGCCGCCGAAAAGGACGGGAACTGCTTCTTCTTCCCCTATTACCGCGACCTCTCACTGAAAATGGGCGCAGGCCTTACTCCTACCCAGGTAATGCTCTCCTTTATGGGCAAGGAGGGGGACCCCTACAGCAACGCCCGCCAGTTCCCCCTTCAGGGCGCCGACCTGGAGCACAACGTCATCCAGACCTCCAACGTGGTGGCCGCCCAGTTGACCCAGGCGGTCGGCTATGCCCTGGCCTGCAAGATGTTGGGTGACGACAAGGTGATCTTCGTTTATTTCGGCGACGGCGCCTCCAGCCAGGGCGAGACCCACGAGGCGATGAACTTCGCCGGCGTTCACAAGCTGCCCGTGGTATTTGTCTGCGAAAACAACGCCTATGCCATCTCCGTCCCCCAGCGGATGCAGATGGCCATCGGCGACGTCGCCAACCGGGCTGAAGGTTACGGCTTCCCGGGCCTCATCGTGGACGGCCTCGACCTGCTGGCCTCCTATGAAGCCTGCCGGGAAGCGATAAATCACGCCCGCCGCGAGGGCCCGGTTATGCTGGAGATGAAGCTGGAACGCCTGATGCCCCACACCACCGACGATGACGACTCCCGCTACCGGCCCAAAGAAGAAATTGACGCTGTTCGGGAGAAGGACCCGGTTGCCGCCTTCAGCAGTTTTATGCTGGAACAGGGCTACCTGACCGAGGAGCAGCAGGAGGAAATCCGGGCCCAGGCTCGCCGCGCCGTCAATGAGGCTACCGACGCCGCCGACGCCGCGCTCCCGCCGGATGCCTCCGATCTCCACAAGAACGTTTACGCGCCCTAGCTCCCTGGAGCAGGTCCGCGCCCTTCGTGGAAAGACTAGTAAAGGAATACCAATGGCCGTCAAGAGCGTAATAGAAGCCGTACGGGAAGCCATGAGGGAGGAAATGCAGCGCGACGAGCACGTTTTCGTCATGGGCGAAGACGTGGGCTGGCGCGGCGGAGTGTTCCTCGCCACCCAGGGCTTTATCGAGGAGTTCGGCCCCGAGCGGGTTATTGACACGCCCCTGGCCGAGGCCTCCATTATGGGCATTGCCCTGGGCGCCTCCTTCCGGGGAATGCGCCCCATCCCCGAGGTGGAGTTCGCCGACTTCCTCTGGCCCGCGGTCAACCAGCTTATAGGCGAGGCGGCCCGCGTCTGCTACGGCAGCGATGGCAGCCTCAATGCGCCGGTTACTATCCGGATACCCTACGGCGGCGGCATTCGCGGCGGCCTGTTCCATTCCCAGAATGTGGAGGCCTACTTCTTCCACACTCCGGGCCTGAAGGTGATTGCGCCAGCCACCCCCTACGACGCCAAGGGCCTGCTCAAGTCCGCCATTCGCGACAACAACCCGGTGGTCTTCCTGGAGCACAAGAAGACCTACCGCCTGGTGCGCGGCGATGTACCGGAAGAGGACTATGTTCTCCCCATTGGCAAGGCGGAAGTAAAGCGTCCAGGACAGAACATTACGGTAGTCAGCTATGGCCTGATGGTCCACTATTGCCTGGAAGCTGCCGAACTGTTGGCCGCCGAGGGCGTGGCCCAGGTGGAAGTGGTGGACCTCCGCACCCTGAAGCCGCTGGATACGGAGACCGTCCTGGAGTCGGTGAAAAAGACCGGCAAACTGCTCATCGTCCACGAAGACAACATCACCGGCGGCATAGGCTCCGAAATCGCCGCCCTGGCCGCCGACCAGGCCTTCGACTACCTGGACGCCCCCATCGGCCGGGTTTGCGGCCCCGACGTGCCCACCATGCCCTTCGCCCAAACCCTGGAAGACGCCTACATGCCCAACACCCAGAAAATAGCCCAGGCCCTGCGCAACCTGGCGGCATACTAGCGAAAATCCATCGACAGATAGCCATACCCGTTACACGCGGCAGAAGCACTATAATTGCTATGAGTACTGAGCAAGACTTCCAGCAGAGGGCCTCCACGGGAAAATACAATAGGCTTTTTTTCCACCTTTCCGACCTCTCAACCTCGGAATGGAGGACCACTTTCGGGGAGATTGAGTCAATTGTTGGTTTCAGGCTTCCGTCCTCCGCCCGCCGCCACCGGCCCTGGTGGGCCAATGGGTTACGCCATGCTCATAGCCACGCATTGGCCTGGAGCGCGGCCGGATGGGAAACGGCAGAGGTTGATTTGGTGGCCGAAACACTTTTGCTCCGGCGCAAGTCCCAGTACAGAGAGCGTACCTCACGTCTGGCCGAGTTTTGGCCGGTGCGCTCAGCAGGTAACTGGCCGGCCAACTTGAGCTTGCGGCGAGAGGACATTTACTAGGCCGGAAACTGCTGGACCAGATGTTTGTTGACACCAACGTGCTGGTAAATACCAGATTCCTGGAGGCTCCAGACCATCAGGTTGCCCGTGCGAGTCTCGAGAGTGCGTTAAAGCAAGGCGACCCGGTTCGTATCAGTCGTCAGGTCTTGCGCGAGTATCTTGCAGTAGTTACCCGACCTCAAATTTGGCCAGTTCCGATTACTCGCCTTGAAGCTCTTGGAGATGTTGAGAGGCTGGCCGCTAATTTCGAGGTGTTGGAGGATGGCTCCACGGTAACGGATTGGCTGCTATTGCTTTGCCGCCAGGTTCCAATAGGCGGCAAACAGGTCCACGACGCCAATATTGTCGCGACAATGCTGGCTTACGGCGAGAGCAGGCTGCTGACGTTTAATGAAGCCGACTTTCACCGATTTCAGGACCGTATTCGATTGGTCGAACATGCACCTATTTGACCCAGGGGTGGTGAAACCTTGGCCCAGACTATAGAACTTCCCCACGTCGGCGAATCGGTCGTCGAAGGCACCATCGGCAAATGGCTCAAGCAGCCGGGCGACCGGATTGAACGCTACGAGCCCCTGGTGGAAGTGGTGACCGACAAGGTCACTATGGAAGTTCCTTCGCCGGTTGACGGGTCCCTCCTGAAAATCCTGGCCGAGGAAGGCCAGACCATTCCCATGGGCGCCCCAATTGCCGAGGTGGAGACCGCCGACGGCCAGTCCGCTTCCGCCGAACCTGTCCCCGCCGACCCTGGGGAAGTAAAATCCGCCGCCACCGGTGCACCCGCCGTTTCCGAAGCAACGCCGGCTTCCATTCCTGAACCGGTCCCGGCGCAGGAAGCGCCCCCCGTCAGCCGGATCGGCTACCTGAACACTTCCGCCACCATGATCGGCCCCACCGGGGGCGGCGCGGGCGACGACAGCCCGCCGGCCCCGCCGCCGGAACCTGCCGCCGCGCTGGCTGCATCCCTCGCCGCTCAGGTCGCCATCGAGACCCCCGTGGTGACCGCGTCCGGCCGGGATGGCCGCGCCCGGCTCTCGCCCGCCGTACGCCGCCTCGCCCGAGACCACGACGTTGACCTGGCTCTCATCACCGGCACCGGCATGGGAGGCCGCATCACCCGGGACGATGTCCTCAGGTACCTGGACAGTACGGATGCAGCCCCCGCCGCCCCTGCACCCCAGCCAGAGTCGTTGGAAGCAGGCGACGAGGAATTTCTGCCCCTGACCCCGGTCCGCCGCATGATTGCCGAGGCCATGGTCCGCAGCGTCAGCCGGATACCCCACGCCTGGAGCACGGTGGAGGTGGACGTTACCAACCTGGTGGCCGCGCGAACTGCCATGCGCGAGTCCTTCCGCCAGCGCGAGGGCGTTGACCTGACCTACCTGCCCTTCGTCCTGCGGGCCCTGGTCGAAACACTGAAGGAGAACCCCACCTTCAACGCCACCTGGGGTGAGGACAAGATAGTCCTGAAGAAGCGACTGAACATCGGCCTGGCCGTTGCCGCCCCCAACGGCCTGGTGGTCCCCGTTATTCACAACGCCGACCGCCTCAGCCTTTCCGGCCTGGCCCACGCGGTGGCCGACCTCGCCCAGCGGGCCCGGGATAACAAGCTGACCATCGACGACGTCCAGGGCGGCACCTTCACCCTGAATAACACGGGAGCCCTGGGTTCGGTGGTTTCCCAGCCCATTATCAACTACCCGCAGGCGGCCATTATGACCACCGAGGCGATTCAGAAGCGGCCGGTGGTCATCAACGACGCCATCGCCATCCGCTCAATGATGAACCTCTGCATGTCCTTCGACCACCGCATTAACGACGGCGCCGAGTCCAGCGCCTTCATGCAGTCCATGAAACGCCGGCTGGAAGAAATCGGGCCCGACAACGCCTGATAATCCTGTCAACCCGCTGGAACCTGGTAACTGATCGTAGGGGCAACCCTTGTGGTTGCCCTGATTTGCTTGTATGGAGACTTCCCGCGCATGAGCAATCTTCTGGACCAACCCCTGGCCGGTTCACTGCCGGCCCCCGAAAAGCCCTTCTGCCAGGTCGTCGCCCTTGGAACGGTCGAATACGGCCGTGCCTGGGATCTTCAGACCGACCTGGTTGACGCGGTCCACGCCGGCAACGAACCCAACACCCTGCTTCTGTTGCAACACCCCCACGTTGTCACCCGGGGGAGGCTGTCCAGGCCGGAACATATTCCCGTCTCGCGCTATGAACTGGCCTGCGCGGGCGTCAGCGTGGTGGAAACGGACCGGGGAGGGCAGGTTACCTACCACGGCCCGGGCCAGTTGGTGGCCTACCCCATCGTCAACCTGCGGGACTGGGGCGGCCCATTGAAGTACGTCCGCACCCTGGAGCAGGTTATCATCGCCGCCCTGGCAGACCTGGGAATCGAGGCGGGCGTTGAGCCGGGGCTCACCGGCGTCTGGGTGGACGGCGCCAAGATCGCCGCCATCGGCGTGAAGATCAGCCGCCACATCGCCCACCACGGCTTCGCCATCAACGTAAACCCCGACCTGTCCAAGTTCGGTCTCATCGTGCCCTGCGGGATAACGGACCGGCCGGTCACTTCCATTTCACAAGTGCTGGGCAACATTGCAGCACGGGCCAGACCGCCCCTGATGGAAGACTTCCAGGAACGGGTGGCCTACCGCTTTGGTGAAGCCATGGGCTTCCGGATGGGGGACATAGTTCGGGTGGAGATGGACGAGGAAACCCTGGACTGACAACCATGCCCCGGACGAAACGTACTCGGAAGGCACAAGCTGCCCGACCCATCTCTCGTTACTGAACGCGAGAGCAGACATTTGGGAGGCAGTGCGGAAACTCGTAGCTCAACTGGTTTGTATTGATGGGTTCGGGCTAAACCGTCGTTCCCGCGCAGGCGGGAACCTCGACAAAATATGTAAGTCAGGTTCTCAAGGGAATGGCGAAAGACAAACGCCAACCATCATTTCAAAGCAGTTGAACCACTAGACCGGTCAGGGTTCCGGATTCCGGCTTTCGCCAGTTTCAAGCGCAATGAAGTCAGGTACAAACACATCTGCGGCGTCAAGCCCAATCCAGGTCAATTAAAGAACGGGCAAACGAAAAAGGGGCGCCTCTCCGGCGCCCCAACTTTCTTGCCTGCCGGTAGGGTCCCCTAAGCGGCGGGACGGTTGGCCACTTCCGGGTCCACCTTGCGGCGGACGAACTTGCCGCTCCCGTTTCCGGTGCGCAGTCTGCCGTCTTCCACCGCTACCATGCCCCGCAAAATGGTCATTACCGGCCAGCCGGCCGCCTCGAACCCTTCCCATATGCTGTAGTCGGAAATGTGGAAATCGTCCATGGTCAGGGGCCGCTTGATGTTGGGGTCGATCAGGACGATGTCCGCGTCGCTGCCCGGGGCTATCACGCCCTTCCGGGGGTAGAGACCCATAATCTTGGCGGCGTTGGCCGAGGTCACGTCCACAAAGCGCTGCAATGACATTCCCTGGCGCGACACCCCTTCGCTGAAGGTGACACCCATCCGCGTCTCCGCCCCGTTGTGCCCGCCGGTCACGTCGGTTACCAGCTTGCCCGAAATCTTCACGTCCCAGGACGTGCAGTATTCGTCGGTGGCCATGGTGCTCAGCCCGCCCTGGACTATTCCCCGCCACAGGGCCTGCCGGTCCTCTTCCGATTTCAGGGACGGGTAAGTGTGGTACTTCATGCCGTTCTCTTCCTTGTAGTTCTCGGCATTGAAGCAGCAATAGTTGTGCAAGGTCTCTCCATAAACGGGCCGCCCGTTTGCCCGGGCTTCCAGGACGGCGGTCAGGCCCTCCCGCGCGCTGACGTGGACGAAATACACCGGCGAACCCGTCCATTCCGCCACCCGCAGCACTCGCCGGAAAGAGACGTCCTCGGACTCATTGCTGTGGACCAGGTGCATGTTCCACCACTCCGTCTGCTCCTGCTCCGTCAGCTTGCGGTACATGTGCTGGACCATGTCGTCGTCTTCGGCATGCACCATAAGCATGGCCCCGTGCCGCTGCACCTGTTCCATAAGGTCGTGCAGGTGGCCCATGCGCACCATGCGCGGCTCCCCGGCCATGCTGGGCGGGCGGATGTTGGTGGTGAAAATCTTGACGCTGGAAAAGCCGTCCTGGATGTGCTCGTTCAGCTGCCCCAGTACATTGTCGGAAATGTCGCCCAGCAGCATCAGGTGGTGGGCGTAGTCGGCGTAGGAGTTGCCCTGCCAGACATTGGTGCGTTCCTGGATGGCCTGGCTGATGTCGATTCCGGGATACTGGATGGCAAAGTCCAGGATGGTCGTGGTCCCGCCGAACAGGGCGGCCCGGCTCACCTGGTCCGGGGGCGCTGTCTTCAGGTCCCCCTGGCCCATTATGGGAGCGTAAACGTGCGCGTGGGGCTCAATTCCTCCAGGTACCACCACCTTGCCGGTAGCATCTATAACCCGGGCCGTTTCTTCCGTCAGGGTATGGTTGGCAGCTACGGCGACGATTTTCTCGCCCTGTATCGCCACGTCCCAGTCACCCACTCCCCAGGGCGTTACCACCTGGCCATTGCGGATTATCAGGTCAAACATGCTCCCCCTCCTGTCTCCCGATTATGTGCTTGCCCGTCCCCGTTTGCGACGAATTGTACCTCTACATTTTCCCATAAACGAGAGGCATAGTCCTCATATTTGCGGCTGGTCTAGTCCCCCGCTGCGCCCGCCCGGTTCGGCTGCGGTGAACTGCGATACTCTTCAGGCAGGGCATCCTCCCAGTGAGGCAACTGGTGGTGGCCGGTATTGGGCAGCAGCACTATGGAAACTACTCCCAGTCCGCTGAGCGCCAGTGAAGCGGCTATGGTGGCCGTAAAATCGCCGGAAGCTATGATCGCCGGATATGAGAAACCCTCGGTCAAGTCCCGGAGCAATCCCCCGATGGCCGCTCCCGAGGCCATGCCGAATCCGGCCCCCATCATCTGGAAACCGTAGGGGGTGCCAATGGGAGCGTTGCCGTAATACTGGCGGTTGATTATCGGGAAGGCCGTCATCTCGCCGCCAAACCCGATTCCGAAAAGAATGGCGAACACGTAGAACATCCACGCGGTGTCGGCAAAGAACAGCAGCCCCACCGGCGCCACCTGCAGGAAGAAGCAAACGCCCATTACGCCCTTGCTGCCCAAATGGTCGGCCAGGATGGGCACCGCGAAACGGGTCAGGGTGCTGGTGACCGTCAGGGCAATAAAGGTTCCCGCCGCCAGCCCCTTGGAAACTCCGGCCTCCTCCGCCATCGCCACGATGAACACCATTACTATGGCGTGCCCGGCACAGCCCCAATAATGTATGCCGATCAGGTTCCAGAAAGCCGTCGTCGGCACCACCTGCTTCAGAAATACCTTGGACCTGGCCTTGGCCGCCTCGCCCGACTGCAGCTGCCGCACCGGCTCCTCGGCCGACATGCCCAGCGGGCGCAGGCCGATGGATGCGGGCTCGTCGTAGAACAGGCGAATAAGGGCCAGCAATACCAGGCCGCCAATTATCCCGGGTATCCAGAAGGCCGCCCTGAGACCTTTTTCCTCGTCGCCAAACAGGGTCTCCACGCCGGGGATCCACGCCACCCAGCCAGCGGGGGCTCCACTGAACCCAGCTATGATCAGCAGAATTAAGGGCACCGCCACCAGAGGCCCCAGACCCTGGGATGCCTGCAGCAATCCCATACCCACGCCCAGCCTGCGGTGGAACCACTGGGTTACTCCGGCGGTCAGGGGCACCTGGAAGATTCCCATGGCCGCGCTCAGGATGATTCCAAAGTAAAGGTAGAACTCCCAAAGGCTGTTTACCGTGGCGGTAAGCACCATCCCGATGACGAACAGAAAGGCCCCCACCACCATGGTGAACCGCACTCCGTACCGGTCGCCCAGCCACCCGGCCGGGGTGCCGAACATGCCCGAAACCACCCACTGCAGCGAGAAGGCCAGCCCTACCATACCGTAGCTCCACCCGAAGGTTTCCACCAGGCGTGGTATAAGTATGCTGGAGGAGGTGCGGAAGCTGGACGATCCCAGCCGCATCAGCGCGGCGGCGGCTACGATTACCCAGGCGTAATGTACTTGACGGTTTCCGAAAGCCAGCTGGGAAGGTCTGAGGTTGAAGTTCAAAAGGATATCCTTTGGACGGGGTCCCGTGGGATATGCCCTATACTGCTTTCAAACCTGAAATCTGTCAAGAAAAGGGCAGGAGAGGTAAGAGTTAAGAATTGGTGGGATTTCCATGCCAGCCAGATCCGTCATACCGGCGAAGGCCGGTATCCAGGAATCCCTGCGGCCCTTGACCTGTAAGCGCCGTCAGCCATACTGGACTCAGGCCAGCGCCGGATTAACGCCTTCCAGGGTATCGTGACTCATCAACTTTGAACTGTTACAAGGACAGGCGCGTCGCGATCCAGGTGGTTGATAACCGGTAGGGGCGGGTTTCAAACCCGTCCTGGCTACATTTCGACCGTTCTGCCCGGGCCATACCACCTGAAATGGAACGCCTCCTCAATAACCCCGATGTGCAAGTCTTGTCCTGTTCGGGTACAATTCTCTAAGGCAGGGCGTCCTTCAGTAGGGTGCCAAGGGGTCTGCCCACTGGATTCCCCTTGTATCAACTCCCCCTGCCCCAAACCGTCCGAAAGAGTTGGGCGTATCAGCAATCGATACGCCTGTCCTTCAGAAAACCTGGTAGTTAAGGTAGTTCAGCATGGTTACATTGCTCCGTAAAATTATTGGCGACCCCGGCGAAAAGGCCATCGACAAAATCGCCGAAACCCTGGTTCCAGTCATTAACGACCTGGAACCTGACATGCAGGCCCGTTCCAGCGAGGAACTGCTGGGTATGACCGCCCAGTTCCGCGGCCGCCTGGACCGGGGAGAGTCCCTGGACCACCTGCTGCCCGAGGCCTTCGCCGCCGTGCGCGAGGTGGCCCGCCGGAACCTGGGCCAGCGCCACTATGACGTCCAGCTTATTGGCGGCATCGTCCTCCACCGGGGCCAGATCGCCGAAATGAGGACCGGCGAAGGCAAGACCCTGGTGGCCACCCTGCCCGTGTACCTGAATGCCCTCACCGGTCGGGGCGTCCACGTGGTGACGGTAAACGACTACCTGGCCCGCCGCGACCCGGTGTGGATGGGACCCATCTACCACAGCCTGGGCCTGACCGTGGGCTGCCTGCAGCACGATTCGTCCTATATTTACGACCCCGAATATACCAGCGGCCCCAGCGCGATGAAGTTCCTGCGGGAGGTTTCCCGCCAGGAAGCATATGGCGCCGACGTGCTGTACGGCACCAACAACGAATTTGGCTTCGACTACCTGCGCGACAACATGTCCCTGGAGCCTGAATTCCGCGTGCAGCGGGACCGTCACTACGCCATCGTTGACGAGGTGGACAACATCCTGATTGACGAGGCCCGAACCCCCCTGATCATCAGCGGGCCCGCTGAGGAACCCGTCCAGCACTACTACACCTTCGCCAAGCTGGTTCCCCGCCTGGACCCGGACACCGACTACGCCATAGACGAACGCACCCAGGCCATATCCCTGTCCCAGCAGGGCATCGAGAAGATGGAACAGTGGACCCGGGTGGACAACCTCTACGACCCCGACAACTACCACCTGGTCCACTACATCGAGAACGCCCTTACCGCCCAGGTGCAGAAGGTCAAAGACAAGGACTACGTGATCCGGGACGGCGAGGTGGTAATAGTTGACGAGTTCACCGGCCGACTCCAGTTCGGCCGCCGCTGGTCCGACGGCCTGCACCAGGCCGTGGAGGCCAAGGAAAGCCTGAAAATCCAGCGCGAAAGCGTCACCTACGCCACCATCACCCTCCAGAACTACTTCCGCATGTACGACAAGCTGGCCGGCATGACCGGTACCGCCGCCACCGAGTCGGACGAGTTCTTCAAGATATACGGGCTGGAGGTAGCGGTTATTCCCACCAATGTGCCCATGGTGCGGCAGGACGAGGCGGACCTGGTGTTCCAGGCCTCCGAGGCCAAGTGGCGCGCCGTGGTGGAGCACATTGTAGATATCCACGAAGCGGGCCGGCCCATCCTGGTCGGCACCACCTCAATTGAGTCCTCCGAGGCCCTGAGCGAAAGGCTGAAGCGTCGCGGCGTTCCCCACCAGGTACTGAACGCCAAGAACCACGAGCAGGAAGCGGGTATAGTTTCCCAGGCCGGCCGGCTGGGCGCGGTTACCGTTTCCACCAACATGGCCGGCCGCGGTACCGACATCGTCCTGGGCGGGGCCAATTCCGACGGGGCGGGCTGGGCCGAGGAGCACCGGAAGGTCATCGAACTGGGCGGCCTCCACGTCATCGGCACCGAGCACCACGACGCCCGCCGCATAGATAACCAGCTACGGGGAAGGTCCGGCCGCCAGGGAGACCCCGGCAGTTCCCAGTTCTACGTAGCCCTGGAGGACGAACTGATGCAGCGATTCGGCGGTGACCGCATCAAGTCCGTCATGGGCTGGACCGGCATTGACGATGACACCCCCATCGAAAACAAGCTGATTACCAAGTCCATAACCAGCGCCCAGGTCAAGGTGGAAGGTTACCACTTCGACGTTCGCAAGCACCTGCTCAACTTTGACGACGTCCTCAACACCCAGCGCGAGGTAATCTACATCGACCGGGAGCGAATCCTCAACGGTGACAACCTGAAGGAAAAGATCGTTGAGATGCTGCGGCAGGAGTTTGCCGACCTGGTTCGCAAGCACTTGCCCGACCGGCACCAGGACAACTGGGACGCCACCGGCCTCATCTCCGAACTGGCCCTCATCTGCCCCCTGCCCCCGGAACTGCAGGACGAGGACCGGGTCTTCAGCCACAAGCTGGAGGATGTAAGCCGGATTCTTTCCGACTACGCCGAAACCGCCTACGCCGCCAGGGAAGAGCAGCTGGGCTCCGAAGAAATGCGCGTGCTGGAGCGTCTCCTCTTGCTGCGGGCCATAGACCTCCACTGGGTCAACCACCTCACCACCATGGAAAATCTGCGCACGGGCATCGGCCTCCACGCCTACGGCCAGCGCGATCCCCTGGTGATGTACCGCACCGAGGGTCACAAGACTTTCCAGGAATTGCTCCACCGCATGCAGCAGGACGTGGTCCACTCCCTTTTCCACGTTACCGTGAACCAGCGCCCCGCTGCCGCCGCCCGTCGGCCATCGGACTCGGCCAAGGCCAGCCCCATGCAGAAGGTCACCGGCAACGGACGACAGGCGGTGGGAGGAGCCAAGGTGGGCCGCAACTCCAGGTGTCCCTGCAACAGCGGCAAGAAGTACAAGCGCTGTTGCGGCGCGGCCGCCTGAGCCACCCGGTTCCGGGGTGTCGCGCCACCGCCGCCACCGGTAAAGGCTGAAGTGAGGCTGGCGAAATGAAAACCGGAATTAGGATCGCCGTGCACGTGGCGCTGGCCCTGCTGGCCGTGGTCATATTCTACGTGGGCCTGGGAGTTGGGCTGGCATTGAATCCCATCGCGGGCACAGCGCTGTGGTTCCTATCCGGCGCCCTGTTCGTAGGCAACCTGATCTGGCTGATACTTTTCCTGAACAAGCGGAGAGAAGCCGCCCAGCGATAACGGCCCGGGGGTGTAGCGCCCCATTGGCTCTTGAAACACCGAACCCGCATTAGCCAAGCACCCGGCCGTTGGGCGGCCCTTGAGGAGAGTAACATAATGGCTGCAGCGCGGCAGAAGTTTTCCAGCCAGGCGCCGCCGGAAATCCTGGATGAAATGCGGGAAATCGCCAGGAGAGAGGGACGCCAATTCCAGACGGTTCTCGAAGAAGCCATGCGCCACTACATCGAGGACAAGAACTCGGGAAATATTCGCCCGGAGGTAATGGACCATTTCCAGGCCAGTGTTGACCGCAATGAGCGCCTGTATGATCTGTTGGCCCAATGAGCCAAAGATTCCCGTCCCTTGAGGAAATCCTGGCCATTCACGCGGCTTTGATCGACCGATTTGGAGGCTCACCGGGAATTCGCGATATGGGAGCCCTGGAGGCCGCACTGATGCGGCCCCAGATTGGTTACTACACCGACCTGATTGAAGAAGCTTCGGCGTTGATGGAAAGCTTGGCAATGAACCATCCCTTTGTGGACGGCAACAAGAGGGTGGCCTTCGCGGGAGTTGACGTTTTCTTGCGTTTGAACGGCCACTTTATTGAATGTGAAAATGAGCAGGCTCATAACTTTTTCATGCGACTGTTCGATACCGGCGCCTTTAACTTCGAAGAGTTGAAGGACTGGCTGCAGAAGCATGTCAAACCTCTTCCTGGCTAGAACTGCCTTCCCTTCCTGCACGGCCTCCGACTGTTCCCCGCCTACACCTCCGCCTTCCTCAACCGCAGCGAGTTGCTCACTACCGTCACTGAACTGAAGGCCATGGCCATGGCCGCCAGCACCGGATTCAGGAATCCCTGGTCTCCAAAGAAGAACTCCAGGCTCGCGGGAACGCCCCCCAGCGCCGCGAACACTGGGTACAGAATTCCCGCCGCCACCGGAATCAGCAGCACGTTGTAGAAGAAGGCCCAGAACAGGTTCTGCTTGATGGCCCGCATGGTCTGCCGGCTCAGGCGCAGGGCCGTTATGACGCTGCCCACGTCGTTGCCCATCAGCGTTATGTCCGCCGACTCCATCGCCACATCGGTCCCCGCCCCCATGGCAAGTCCCACGTCGGCCTGCGCCAGGGCCGGCGCGTCGTTGATGCCGTCCCCCACCATGGCCACCGAACGCCCTTCCGCCTGCAGTCGCCGGATAACTTCCACCTTCTCCCCGGGCAGCGTTTCCGCCTCGACCCTTGAAATGCCCAGGCTGTCGGCAACGTGTCGGGCCGTCCGGTGGTTGTCGCCCGTCAGCATTACCACCTCTAACCCCAGTTCCCGCAATTGCGCCACCGAGGCCCTGGCATCATTTTTGGGCGCGTCCGCCAGGCCGATGGCCCCCAGGGCCGACCCGTTTACCGCCAGCGCCACCGGCGTCTTGCCTTCCGTGGACAGGCGGGCCAGGTCAGCCGAAAGGTTGTCCAGGTCTATCCCCTGCCCTTCCAGGAAAGCCGGGCTGCCCAGCAGCAGCTGACCCTCATCAGATCTTCCCGTCACCCCCTGCCCGGGCAGCGCCTCAAAACCGGATACTTCCGCCGGAACAATCCCCCGACGCTCCGTATCCTCCGTAATGGCGATAGCCAGGGGGTGCTCGGAACCGTGTTCCAGGCCCCCGGCCAGCCTCAGGAGTTCCGTCTCAGTGGCCGACCCGTTTCTCCTGTCCGGAATCAGGTCCGTCACCACGGGCCTGCCCTGGGTGAGAGTTCCGGTCTTGTCCAGGACCACCGTGTCCACCCGGTGGGAGGTCTCCAGGGTCTGGGCGCTGCGAATGAGAATACCCCTTTCCGCGCCCTTGCCCGTACCTACAATAATTGCGGTGGGCGTGGCCAGGCCCAGCGCGCAGGGGCAGGCGATAATCAGCACCGCCACCAGGGTAAGCACGGCGTAGGACAGGGCCGGCGCCGGGCCCAGGACCAGCCAGAAAAGGAAGGCCGCCACCGCCACCGCTCCGACAGCAGGCACAAAGACCGATGCAACCTTGTCCGCCAGTCGCTGAATCGGCGCCCTGGAACCCTGGGCCTCTTCCACCATGCGAATAATCTGGGAAAGCGCCGTCTCCTGGCCCAGCCTGGTGACCCGGAACCGGAAGTAGCCGGTCCGGTTGAGGGTGGCGCCATAGACGGGCTGACCCGGTTCCTTGTCCACCGGCATGCTCTCTCCCGTCAGCATGGACTCGTCCACCGTCGAAGCGCCCTCAACAACCTCGCCGTCGGTGGGCACCCGCTCCCCGGGCCGGACTGCCACGATGTCGTCCAGGATAAGTTCGTCCACCGGTATCACCACTTCGCCGCCCTCCCGCACCACCGTGGCCGTGCTGGGCTGCAAACCGATAAGGCGGCGGATAGCCTCCGAGGTTCGGCCCCGTGCCCGGGCTTCCAGGAACCGACCCAGCAGGATAAGCCCGATAATCAGCGCCGCCGTATCGAAATAGACCCCGCTGCCTATGCCCCGCTCGGCGACCCACGCCGGGGCGAAGGCCGAAAGCAGCGTGATGCCGGCGCTGTATCCATAAGCCACCGTGGACCCCAGGGCCACCAGGGTGTGCATGTTGGCGGTCCCGTGTCGCAAGGCGGGGATTCCCGAGGTGTAGAAGGGCCACCCGGCCCAGAACTGGACCGGCGTGGCCAGGAGCCACAGCGCCCAGGGCCAGACGGTCCAGTTGCCCAGTCGCAGGCCGTCCAGAAAGCCGACCCAGGGTAGCGCGTGCATTGAACCCAGCAGGAGAATAACTCCGGCGGTTACGGCGAACGCGCACCGATTGCGGAAGTACCTTACTTCCTCGGTACGGGCCAGCCTCTCCAGTTCCGCCGCATTGTCCCGGGCATCGCCTTCCACCCCGTCCAGCCGATAGCCGCTGTCCTCCAGGGATTCCCGAAATTCGGCGATGCCAGCCAGCCCAGGCACGTAGTTGACCCGCGCCCGCTCGGTGGCCAGGTTGACGGAAGCGTCCAGAACTCCGTTGACCGACCGCAAGGCATGCTCAACGTGGCTGACGCAGGCCGTGCAGGTCATACCCCCCACGGTCAGGGTGGTTTCGGTAGTATCTATTTCGTACCCCGCGTCGGCCACTGAATGCCGCAACTTGTCCAGGGGCAATTCCCCGGGTTCGAGGGAGATCGTCGCTCGCTCGGTAGCCAGGTTCACGGTAGCCGCCAAAACTCCGGGGGTCTCCTGCAGGGCGTGCTCCACGTGCATCACGCAGGCGGCGCAGGTCATGCCCCTTATCGGCAGGGAAATGTCGAGGGAATTTGTCACGTCGTCTTTCACTGTAAGCCACGCCGGTCAGTTAGCCAGTATCCTGAAGCTGATGATTTCAACGCAATTATAAGCCAGATGGGGGCTTGAGGTCAGATGTGTTGTGAGGAGACGACTTCCGGCGGGACAGGGGGCATACCGGGGACAAATGGAAGCCCCCGGAAAATCCGGGGGCTTCGGAGTTGCGGGGTACGGTTCAGGGAGAGGAGAGGGTGTTGGGTCTAGTCGTAGGTATAGTACCGCACTCCCGCAAATGGCATCGAAAAGTTCCAGGCCGGCGCCGCAGGTGTGCGGTCCGGGGCCTGTGCCTCGACGGTTTCGGAGGCCTCAATTATTTCCGACACCTGATGGGTAAGCTTTTCTTCCAGCTCCTGGTGGGATTCTTCGATTTTCTGTCGCGTTTCCAAAGTTACCATGGTGTCACCTCCGTTTCAGCGATCGGTCGCTAGCTTTGCCCTGGTGTTGGATGAATTCAGGCGTTCGGAATATATGGCTACATCAACCCGCTGCCGTACCTCTCGTTCCTGGCCTCGGCCCGGTGGCGACTGGCCCGCTGCCGGTCCGTCATCCCCGGCCCCGTCAAACGGTCCAGAGCCGATCCCAGGTCGCGGGTAATCCTGCTGAACGGCCCGCCGTGGGGATGGCCGTGCTCGCTGTTGTGTCCGGAATGAAAATGAATATGCATATGGGCCTCCTGTACCGCTGGTTCTTACAGTTGTAATATTACACTATGATATGAGTCGTGTCAAGCCTAATAACTCTGTTCATAACAATGTGATTATTTTCACCAAGCTCAACTGTGAAAGGATTCACTATGTCAAGCTCAAGTCGCGGCGCAGTCCCAGGGGCTTCAATCAAGCCGGTCAAGCTCTGAAGAAAAAACAGCGGGCTTCCCTGCAATGAGCAGGGAAGCCCGCTGAAAATCAGCAGTGCTGAGGGGAGAGGCGGACTAGCCGACTATGCTAGTGGAGTCCAGTTCCATTTCCAGCCTGTGGCTCTTGGCCAGTTCCTCCTTGATGCGGTCCTGCTCGCTCATCGCGGGACCCGATACCCAGGCGTAAGCCACTAGAATCTGCTGGGCAATACGCTCAAGGATTGTGGTTGTTTCCAGGGTAGTTTCGTTGGTCTTCTGTTCTAGCAACGTCTGTGTGCTCCTGTTCTGTTTTTGTTGATTGCTGGTTAGAGAATGCCGTATCCGTATTTGTCGCTCTGGACCTCGGCCCTTACCCGGTCGAATCGCTCCTGTTCGGACATGGCCGGGCCGGAGAGCCACTCAATGGCATTGCCCAGGCGCCGGTTAAGGCGGTCAAGAACCCCGTCCTGGTTGCTGCCTTCGCTGCCGTGAAAGTGTAATTGCATCAACGTTTACCTCCTTGGGCAATTAGTAATACTAAAACTACTTTAATATCTGAAGTAATGATATACCTGGGACAGTATCCTGTCAAGAGATATTGTAAGCATTTTATTATCTCTTCATGAAATGTAATTTCCATCGTGCTGGCCCACGGGAACAGGGCCCTGTCCCCTTACGATGGCATTGCTCCGGAAGAAAGCTGCCGGGCGGCTGACCGGCAAAAGGAAACGCAGGGGCGGATTCAACCGCCCCTGCGCCCAATTGACGTCGCTGCCCTGAAGGTACAGGACAGGAACAGGTGAGGCTACCAGTCGCCTAGACCGGACAATGCCTCCCGAAACCGGACTATGGCGTCAATATGCTGCTCGACGCCGCTGAGGCCGCCGCGCCGGGCCTCAACGGTAATGCTGACGGCCCCCAGGTCCTGCCAGGCGTTGGCTTCGTCCACCCAGTCTTCAGGTTGCTTGCCGTCAATGCGGATGCGACCCTCGATGCCCACGGCAGACTCGTCCCGGCCGCAGGCGCGGACGTACTCCCTGAGCTTGTCTATGGCCTCGCGGCCCGGTTGTTCCGGCTCAAAGTTGGGAAACCAGCCGTCGGATATGGTGGCTATCCGTTTCAGCACCGGTTCAGGAGGCAGCGGGCTGGCGCTGCTGCCGGCCCCCAGCCACACGGGTATGGGCCGCTGCACCGGCAGGGGATTGATCCCGGCGTTGTCCACCCGGTGCCAGCGTCCGTGGAAGTCCACCACGTCTTTGGTCCAAAGCTCCCGCATCAGGGCAATCTGTTCCTCGCTGCGGCGTCCCCGGTCACGGAAATTCCGGTTCAGGGCCTCGTATTCCACGTGGTTCCAGCCAACCCCGATGCCCAGCCTCAGCCGCCCGCCGCTCAGCACGTCCACGGCCGCCGCCTGCTTGGCAACCAGGGCGGTGGCCCGCTGGGGCAGGATGAGAATGCCGGTGGTCAGCCCGATTCGCTGGGTGACTGCGGCCAGGTAACCCATGGTGGTAAAGGATTCGTGGATGATGCTGCGGTTGGTGTAGTAGCCATCCGCAACGTGAGCATGGTGGTCCGAACTGGCTCCCAGTACATGATCGGCAATAAAAAGGTGGGAATAACCCAGTTCCTCCGCCGCCCGGGCATACTCCCTGATCGCCCCGGGGTCAGACCCGATTTCCGTCTGAGGGAAAATAGCGCCTATCTGCATATCGCTCCTGCAACTACATCGAGTTGCTTCGTATTTTCTCCGAAGTGAGCTTGTTAGAATGGAGGGAAACCACGAGACATCTCGCTATTGCCCAACCGCCCGGGCAAGCTCGGCTTAGACTTCACTCTGGCCGCCATTATAACTGCTCGAATGATCGGCTTTCTTGTCTCATACGAAGCCTTTTGTAATTGGGCAGTTCCAGCCAGGTCTCAGCCGTGGGCGTGAGAGCAGGCACGGCCATTTCCCGGATAGTTGCTGCGAGAATTGGGAACTGCCGACGCTGCCCCGTAGTGCGGCATCGCCGAAGGTGTACAATCACGGCAGAGACCAGACCAAAGGCAGGTGCAGTCATGACCACAACTCCAGGCGCGTCAGTGCAGGAAACAGCGCAGCAGACCGGGAAGTGCCACTTCAGCAGCGACCAGTACCACTGGCTGATCGAAGCCGGCATCCTTGGCACGAACCACAAGGTGGAACTCATCGGAGGAGAAATCCTGCCTATGCCCCCAATGGGAGATAACCACGGAGACTCGATTGCAGACCTCGCCCTGTGGTTGAGCGACCACCGGGCCCAAGGTTACATACCCAGATGTCAGGTAACCATCCGGCTGGCTGAGGGCTTTACCCCCGACCCGGACTTCACCCTGCTGCGGTACAGGGAAGATGGCTACGGACCACACCACCGGCCCAACGCGGGTGACGTCATGCTGATCATTGAGGTATCAGATTCGTCCTTGGCCTGGGACCTGGGGCCCAAGGGTATGGCCTACGCGCAGGCGGGAATTCCCGAACTGTGGGTCGTTGACCTTCCCAATAAGCAGATCCACAGGTTTACCCAGCCCTCGCCCGAGGGGTACGGGGAGACTACCATCGTCGCCGAGGACGATATCATCACCCCGCTGCTGATTCCCAACCTACACCTACCCGTCAGGGAGGCTCTGTAAATGTCCTGGGGGACACACCGGGCCCGCAAAGAATACCAGGAACAAGCAGCGCGGCCCTTCTCCCCGGTTCGGGCTTGAGCCACAGTGTATTGAAAGGCCGCGCCTGGTGCGAATGGCCGTAGAAAGCAATTCACTAGAGCGCGCGGTTCCGCCCTGCCACCCCGGTTCAGATCAAGCTCCCACCGCGTCCCCTTCTCGTCTCGCCCTACCGCCGCCGGTACTCGTCCCCGCAGTCCCCTATTAAACCCATCAGGTCCCGGCCGCCGCCTATAACCGCTTCAATTGCCGCCTCGTCTTCCGCTTCCAGCGCCAGTTCAAACACCCGGGCGTTGTCCTCCCGGTGGTGGCTCAGGCCCAGGCGCGCTCCGGCGATAACCCCCGCCACGGCCGGGCGGTCCAGTATGTACCGCGACGCCACGTTGGCGATGCTGGCCCCATGCCTGTCGGCAACCGACTTCAGGCAGCTCAGCAATTCCTGGAAAAGCTCCCAGCCTCCCCAGGCATTGATCATCTGCTTGTACTTGTTCAGGCTGGCCGTATCCAGGGCCCTGCCCCCTGGTTCCGGCTGCCCCAGGTATTTCTCCGACAACAGTCCCCCGCAGAAGGTGCCGTAAGTTAGCAGGTGGATGCCGTTGGCCTGGCAGTAGGGCGCCATCTGGCTGGCCGGACGCATGTCCACCAGGGAATACTGCACCTGGTTCGACACCACCTCGATGCCAGCATCTACGATCACCTTCAGGTGCTCCGTATCGAAGTTGGTCAGGGCCAGGCGACTTATCTTGCCCGCCTCCCGCAGGTCGGACAGGCGGCCCAGAGCCTCCAGGTAGCGGTCGTCCCCGTACTCCCACCAGTGGAACTGCAGCAGGTCCAGGCATTCCACGTCCATTCGCCGCAGGGAAATATCCACGTTGTTCTCCACAACTTCCCGGGTCATGGGGCCGGGGCGGGGCACCCATTTGGTGAAGGCCTGGACATCGGCCAG
Organism: Chloroflexota bacterium; assembly: GCA_028875055.1. Lineage (GTDB taxonomy): Bacteria > Chloroflexota > Dehalococcoidia > Lucifugimonadales > UBA3495 > Bin22. Next base: position 38,105 of record JAPPGG010000047.1, on the reverse strand, counting down.
GGCCTCTGATCCCCGTTCTTCCCTCAGCCGCCGCCGAAACTCCCCGATGAAGTCCTCGGCCGGCCCGTAGTGGTCGGCCAGGTCCCACGTGGTGAAACCGGCGTCGTGATACTCCACCATGCTGTTAAGCGCCGCCGTGGGGTCAATGCGCCCGTGGGCGCCGGAGACCTGCCACAGGCCGTTGAGCACCCGGCAGATGTTCATGTCTTCGGCAAAAGGGAAAGGACCACCGGCAATATCCATTTCTCCTGGCCTCCCATTACCATTTGTTTCCCTGGTAGGCCACCATTATATAACGGGGAAGTTCGCCGGGCTTCTCTGCTTTACCCTTTCTATGGCGTGTATCTGTGGTAAATTAGGGCGGAACTACTCGCTGCCTGCGGGGGAAAATCCCTCGAATCGGTCATCGAAGTGGAAGGAGGACAGTGATGACAACCGCTCCCGAGAAAATTCGCCTCGGCATTATCGGAGCGAACATCCACCTGGGGTGGGCGCCCCGCTCCCACCTGCCCGCGGTGGTGGCCAGCCCCGAGTTCGAGCTTACCGCCGTCTGCACGACCCGCATGGAAAGCGCCGAGGAGTCGGCCCGTGCCTTCGGCGCCAGGATGGCCTTCGACAATTACCAGGACCTGATCGCCCACCCGGACATTGACGCGGTGGCGGTGGTGCTGCGGGTACCCTCCCACTACGGTCCCACCATGGCCGCCCTCAACGCCGGCAAGCACGTCTATACCGAGTGGCCGCTGGGCCAGACCACGGCACAGGCCCAGGAAATGGCTGACCTGGCCAAGGCAAAGGGAGTTCGGAACCTGGTGGGCTTGCAGGCCCGGGAAGCTCCGGCCATCAAGTACCTGAAGGAACTGGTGGAACAGGACTACGTGGGCGATGTCCTATCCTGTCACCTCAGCCTCGTAAGGGACGGTTCCCAGTCCCGCCACTCCACCCGTACCTGGCAGCGGGACAACGAGCTGGGCGCCCACACCCTTACCATCGCCTGTGGCCACAGCATCGACGCCCTGCGCCACGTGGTGGGCGATTTCAGCCACGTCTCGGGTGTGGTCTCCACCCAGACCAAAGAATGGTACGAGACGGACACGGACAAGCGCCTACCCGTAACCTCCCCTGACAACATCCTGATCAGCGGGCGATTGCAGGAAGGAGGAGTGGCTTCGGTGCACGTGGCCAGCAACCCCTGGGCCGGCAGCGGGCTGAAGATGGAGATTTACGGCAGCAAGGGCACCCTTTCGGCCAGCTCGGTGGACTCGCCCCAGTTGCGGGATATGGAGTTGAGCGGAGTCCAGGGACCGGGGGAACTGCAGCCCCTGGAAATCCCGGGCCGCTTCGTGAACGTGCTGGAAAGCATGCCCAGGGGCGAGGCATTCAACGTGGGACAGATGTACTACCAGTTCGGCCAGGCTATACGCTCGGGCCAGGACTGCCAGCCCGACTTCGCCACGGCCGTCAACCTCCACTACCTGGTGGACGCCATCCGCCAGGCGTCGGACGAAGGTCGGGAGGTTGAGATAGGGTAGGCGTAAACGTCCCGAGAAGGAACGAGGGTCCTTGCCATCGCCCGCCGGCAGACCAGGGGCCAGCGCCGGCGCTTTGGCAGCAACCCTGGACACCTGCCCTCGTACAGGTACAATCCAACCCCAGCGGAAAACATAAACGGAGGCAAAAGATATGATCTACGATTTTCGACAATACACATTTCAGCCCGGGGCCATCCCCGATTACATGAAGGCCGTCCAGGAGATGTCCATACCCATTCGGGCCAAGTACGGCGTAAAGCTGGCGGGCTGGTATTACAGTGAAATCGGGGAACTGAACCAGGTAGTCCACATCTGGGCCTACCGGGACTACGAACATTTCGATGAAGCCAAGGCCCAGGTGGCCAGGGACCCCGACTGGACCGGCAAGTACCTCCCCGCGGTTCGCGGCCTGATAGTGAAGCAAAAGACCTGGCTGATGCTTTCCCCCGACTTCGCCCCGCAGCCAGACTAGAAGCCCCTCACAAGATCAGGGCAATCGCATGAGTGAGTAAATTGTCATTCTGAGCTTGCCGAAGCATCTAAACTCCTTCCCACCAACTGGCTTTCGGACCCGTAGTTAGGCCGTGGGGAGGGATTTCAGGCCCTTCGGCAAGCTCAGGGCGACATAGCTTTGCCTTGTGGATACTGGCCGGCTGTAGGACGAAACTTTCATGCGATAGCCCTGCTCACAAGATCCTTATCCCTTGACGGGGGATGGTCAGAAGTGGGGGCGGCGCCCTTCCGCGAGTCGCTTCCACTCACAATTGACGGCCTTCCGGGTGATTTTTGTACAGGCTTTCCCTAACAATCAGGCCGGCGCCACTCAAGGCGCCGGCCTGATTATTCAACGTCCTTGTCACTACAGCTCGAAGCCCTTCTAGCGAGGCGCGGTGGACTTACCCATTCTCGCTGCCTGCTCGCCACGAACCCGTCGAAAGGGACGCGCCTCTGGTCCGAAAAGCTCACCACGTACCGAAACCGGGACCTGAGCCCGCCACCACTAACGAAGTAAAGGGGTAACCACTGATGTCGAAAGGGAACCGCCTTGCCTCATCCCCCTACTGCCCGCCTTCCAACGCCCCGGGTATTTCCGAAACCTCAAATACGATCGCGTCCACCGCCTTGTGCATAATGTCCGGGGCATCCCCATCATGCCACAGAAGCACCGTGCGCTTCCCTGCTCCGATGCCGTAGCCCAGTTCCAGGTGGGCCGAGCGGCCACAGGGCAAAACGCATACCACGGCGTCGCTGGCCACCAGGGCCTCCATGTCTCGCTGGAATATGGACTGCACCCTGGGGTGGTCCAGGAAGCTGAAAAGCTTGCTTGAAGTCATTTCGGCGGGATTCCAGCCGGAACTTCCCTGGTGTCGAAAGTCATACACTTCGTGGCCGGCCTGCCGCAGCACCTCCACCACCTCGGGATACACCTCATTGCGCCAGGAACTGGCCACGTAAACCTTCATTAACGTCATTCCATTGCTGAATTCAGCGGGGATTATAAGGCAATGGAGGGTGGAATGTCGCTCATTGGCCGCATGCGGTCGGCGTGCCCATTCGTGTGGTTTGGCATGGGGACAGAATCTAATGCCAAGGGGACGGGAGGTCTCCGAGCCGCGTCTGCGGGTAACTCGACCACCTGAAAGGAAACCCATGTCCCGTATGGAGTGCCAGGGCAATCGCGTTATAGATTCTGGCTATAGGGGGCACAAATTCGGCAGGCAAAAGTCATGTCGCCCTGAGCCTGCCGAAGGGCCTAAATTCCTTCTCTTCAGCGCGGTTGCCCAGAAAGGAGTGGGGCTTGGGGCGGTTCAAAAGTGAAGACAGCAGGATGGGTATGCAGCTCTATGAAGGGTGTGGCGGTTACCCAAAATAGTCAACCAGGGCCAGCACCATGCTGCCCATGTGGGGATGTTCCGGCTCCACGTCCACCGGAATGTCCGCCGCTCGCAGTCGGCGGCTGCACACCGGGCCAATGGAAGCTACCACCGCTCCCGCATCCCGGCCAATGTTGCCCGACTCGGTCTGCGCGCCCAGGGACGCCCGCAGGACCTCTTCCTTCTCGGCCTTGGCGGCGATGGTCAGCAGATTGCCCACCTGGGGTTGGCTGGTAAAGGCGATGGCGTCTATCCCGCCGCCGGCAATGTCGTCAATCATGGCCAGCACTGGAGCCTCGTCCTCGGGCAGACCCCAGGTGTAAAGGGTGACTTCGCGGACTTCCGCGCCCTTTTCCTGCAGGTGAGCCACCAGGGGCCGGTTGGGGCCACCGTAATGCTGCAGTGCGACAACCTTGCCGGAGAGGTCCCATTCCTGCAGGCTGTTGACCAGGTCTGCGGTGGTGTATGGCTCGGGAGGCATCACGTCTATGTGGATTTTGTGACGCCGCAGCACCCGGGCTGGCTTGGGACTGCGCGCTATGACCGTCAGGCAGTCGAGCGCCGCAATAAATTCCTCCTCGCGCCCCATGGCGGCGGCGGTGGAAACGAGGGCCTGAGTGCCCACACCGGTAAGCAGGGTCACGGCATCAATCCGGCCGGCGCAGGTGTCCAGGACCAGTTGTTGAACCTCGGGACTGTCCTTGAGGTAAACTTCCTGCAGCACCGGGGCGGGGTAGGGAACACCGCCGTGACGCTCGATGAGCCCGGCCATTTCCGAGGTCATCCGGGCTTCCACAAATGCAACAGTCCTTCCGTTCAGAGAGGGCAAAGTCTATAGTCCGCTGTTCGCAACAATCTGATGTAGCCGGGCCACCAGTTGGCGGTCTGCTAGAAGAAACTCTTCCGGTTAACTACGTAAGTCTGGTGAAACTCCCCATCAGACTTCGTGAAATAAATGATGGCCTCAATCAGGCATATTACCCAGTTCACCGGTATGCCGATGATGATAATGGACAGGATGATATGCACGATGCCCGCGCCCACGCGCCCCAGGTAAAACTTGTGCACCCCCAGGCCGCCAAGGAGTAACGCCAACACGCCCGCTGCTACCTTGCTCTTGCTTTTCTCCACCATAAGCACCCACTCCTTCCTCACGAGAGTCAATTGGGTGGCCTGGTCCTGGCGCGCTCCGGCCCTCCCTGGCTATACGGCGCACTCTCCTTCGCCACGCTCCAGGACATAGTTGCTGGTACGTTCCCAGTCCACGTACAGGTCGCCGCCCACCTCTTTGCTGGCCGCCGACTCCTGGATTTCAGCGGCAACCGAGGTCAGTTCCTCGATCCCCACCCGGTCCAGGAAACTGTTGAAGCTCTCGCCGTCCTGCCGGTTGTCCTTGTAATAGGTCGCGATCTCGCGGATCATGCCGGGCACCAGCTTGGCGGGAACCTTGACCTTGGGTATTCGGGTGCCGATGCGGGAGTCCTCAACCTTGTTATCGCCGTAGTTGCCGCCCAGGAACATTTCGTAGGCGGGTATCTGGCTGCCGTCGGGGCCCTTGATGGCCGCCCCGTGGAAGCCGATGTTGGCGATGTGGTGCAGGCCGCAGCCGTTGGGGCAGCCGCTCATCTTGATTCGGATCTTCTTGACCCCGTCGTCCTCCATCAGGCCGTTCCAGCTTCCCAGTTCTTCGCGCACTGCCTTGGCCAGGCCCATGGACGCGGTAATGCCCAGCTTGCAGCTATCGGTGCCGGGGCAGGACACCACATTGTTGATGCTGTGAGCGCCGGGTTCGTTCAGGTCAATGGCGCCCAGGGCCTCCCACACGTCGTGCAGATAGCCGTCCGGAACCCAGCGCAGGGCCAGGTTCTGTTCCTGGGTAGCGTTGGACCGGCCGCCGGTGTAGCGGCGCAGGATGTCCGCCAGACCCCGGAACTGTTCCGGAGTCAGGTCCCCCCGGACCGGCTTGACGTAAACAATGTTGTAGCCGGCCTGCTTCTGGGCCACCACGTTCGTTTCCAGCCAGTAATTGTACTCGCCGCCGCCGTTGCCCGACCCGCTGGCCGAGAGCGACGACAGGTCCGGGGGACTCTCCTGGTAGATATCCTCGTCGGCAATGTACTCCTTGGGGTCAATGGGGCCGATTTCGGCCAGTTCCGCCTCCACCAGGTTCCGGAACTCGTCCAGGCCGATGCGGTCAATCAACACCTTCAGGCGGGCCATCATGCGATTCTTGCGGAGAGAGTCGGCCTTGTCGAACACGGTCCACACTGCCAGGGCCAGCCGCAGATAGTCATCCTCGGGCAGGAACTCGTACAGGGGCTTGGCCAGCCTGGGCATAATGGAAGTGCCGCCGCCCACGTAAACCTTGAAACCCCGCTTCTCCACCCCGTCCTCAACCCTGACCTGGGAAACATAGGTCAGGTCCTGGATGGCCGCGGCCACAGTATCGCGGCTGTCAATGCCGGTAAAGGCGGACTTGAACTTGCGGGGGAAGGACTGGGTGATGGGATGGCGCACTCCAAACCGGACGTACCCGGTCAGGTACGGAGTCGGGTCAAAGATTTCCTCGGCGTCCACTCCGGCGGTGGGCGATCCCACCACGTTCCGAACGGTGTTGCCGCAGGCTTCGCGGCTGGTCAGTCCCACCGTCCCCAGCTTGCGCAGAACGTCAGGACATTCGGGCAGGGGGATGTGGTGGAACTGGATGTTCTCCCGGGTGGTTATGTGGCCCTTGCCCAGGGGAGCGTGCTGTTCCGCGATGTCGCCCAGCGCATCCATGGCGTCGGCGGTCAGAATCCCGCCGGGAATCTTCACCCGGATCATCTGCACGTCGGCCTGCCGCTGGCCGTACACGCCCTGCCGCAGCCGGAAGGGGGTGAATTCCAGGTTGTCCTGTTCCCCCGACTGGAACCTGGCGGACTCCGCCTCAAACCGCTGGACCTCGCTCTCCATGAACGGGATAACACCCGGCGCGGTTGAGGCCAGGTCAAGGCTCTCGCGGTAGATCTCCTCCTGGGACTGTCCGGTCTTCGTGGTCACTGTGGCCTCCTGTAATTCCCGAAGTTTCTTGCCTGGCTGCCGTGGAGTTCGCTATTCTCGTCCCCAGGCTCAAGCCAAAAAAATACGCCCACCAAACGGCGAAAAGCTTGGTGGGCGCTGGGGTCTCTGTTGGACGTAAAGACTTACCCGCTCCCTATGGGGGCGGACAAGTACAACAGCAAATGCAGGTATTCCTGACTAACATTGTCAGGAATTGTAATGGCGCCATAATCCGTTGTCAACAGTTTTTGATACTAATTTGGGTTTAACATTCAAATGGGTAATGTAATACGGCAAATCTTCCTGGCTGCCGCCCGCGTTCACCGTCGAAAACGGCGGCCTGGCCCCGCATTCCTTCCCCCTCTGAAAGGTCATCGGTCCACAAGGATTCGCGAGGCTCTTCACAGCCCCCTACCCCATCACCTGCGCAATGCCCACGTACACCCCTTGCGGGTCCTTCAAAAACGCAAACTGTATATTCCCCACTGGGGTCAACGGAACTATCACTTCTGCGCCCATACCCTCCGCCTCTGCCAGGCTGGCGGCGCAGTCATCCACGCAGAAATACACCGACCAGTTGGGGGGAACTTCTCCCCACTCGGGCCGAATCTGCATCATTCCGCCCACCGGATTGCCGCTATTGGTGAACTCGTGGTAATCAACCCCCTGGTCCCCCGGCTGGTTAACGGCCCGGCTCCACCCGAAAATGGTGTCGTAGAAGCCGGCCGCGGCATCCGGATCGTGGGTGTACAGCTCATTCCAGCCCAGGGCGCCGGGGGCATATATCAGTTCGGCTCCTATGTGCTCCCTTGGCTGCCACATGCCAAAGACGGCGCCGGTGGGGTCGGCGGCGAAGGCCATCCTTCCGGCTTCAAACACATCACCGGGCCCCATAACCACGGAACCGCCGGCGGCAGTCACCCGCTCCACCGTTGCGTCCACGTCAGGCACCGAGATATAGCTGCTCCAGTGGGGCGGGACCCCCTCCATTCCGGGCCCCATTTCGTACAGCCCGCAGACGTTCTTACCGTCCTTCTGCATCATGGAATAGACCATGCCCTCCCCGGCGGGATTGTCGATGGAGGTCCACCCCAGCAGGCGCGAGTAAAAGTTCTTGGACGCTTCAGCGTCGGTGGTGGAAAGGTCAACCCAGCAAAAGCTGCCGGGCGCATGGCTGGTTACTACAGGCATTGTCGGCAACACTTCCTTTATGAGATTGTGTAAGAGATTGCGGAGAGACAGAAACCCGTCCTGATCGGTTGTCCATCGTCTCGACAGCCGGAGAATTATACACCACGGCCTCGAGAACGCGGCCATCACTCCAGCCTGGAGCAGGGCAATCGCGTTATAGATTCAGTTTACAGGGGGCGCCAATTCGGTAGGCAAGGGTCATGCCGCCCTGAGCATTCCGAAGGGCCTGAAGTCTTCAGCCTCAGCCGGGCTGAGGATAGTGAGGTGGTTCCAGGGATAGATTTTAGACGATTCGGCTTCGCTCACTATGGCATTCAACTAAAGCCCGATTGCCCTGCACCCTGGGGTTAGCGTTGCGATTCAGGTGGTTGATGCAGGTAGGGTCGGGTTTGAAACCCGACCTGGCTACATTTCGGCCGTCCCGCCGGTGCGGTAGCGCCTGAAATGGAACACTCCCCAAGCTGGCGCTAGGCAGTCATACTGAAACTCCCGCTCAAATTGCGCCGGGCCCGGCGCCAACCGGCCATGCCACCCGGGGCGCCGTGCCTGTGCCCTGAAGACCCTTACCCCGGACTCCTGAACCGGGGCATTACCTTATCGCCGAAGTTCTCCAGGTTCTTCAGCATCTGCCCCTGGGTCAGTCCGGCGTGAGCGAACTCCACCAGCAGGTACTCCAGGTTGCATACTTCCTGCAATTCCTGCACTCTCTCTACCACGTTTTCCGGGGAACCAACCAGCAGAGTGCGCGGTTCCAGGAAGTCCCAGTCCAGTTCCACCGAATCCCCCAGTTCCTCGCCCGGGTTGGTGAATACCTGCCGTCCCCGGAAGGGGTCGTTGAAGATGAAGGCGGACATTACCGCCCTCTCCGCCTCGGCCCGGGCCCGCTCCATGGACGTGGAAACGTAGGTGGACCGCATCACCCCCTGGCCCTCGCCCGTACGGAAAGCACGTCCCTCAACTCCGGACCTCACCTCGGCGTACAGCTCCATTCGTTGCCGTATCCGCTGCGGCGGGGGCTGCCAGTAGCACGCCTGCAGCCCCATTTCTGCGGCGGTGGAAACCGACCTGTCCGTGGACACCGTCATCCACAGCGGGGGATGGGGCTTCTGGTACGGTCTCGGCGTCACCCGCAGCCTGGCCACCCGCCCATCCTCGTGCCAGGCCGGGTCCGGCGGAAAACCGGGGTGGGAGAAAACCGTGTCCTCGGCGGGAAAGGTGTAGTTGGCGCCCCGGTGCGAGAAGTACTCTTCCGCCCAGATTTTTCGGACTATCTCCACCGTCTCCTGGAACAGCTCCCGGTTCTCCTGGTCCTTGCGCGGGTCGGCGTTGGGATGAAACTGGGGCCCCTCGTAGGGCCACACACCCCGTCCAAAGCCGACTTCCACCCGTCCCCTGCTCATGTTGTCCAACATCGCCAGGTCTTCGGCCAACCGGATGGGGTGCCACCAGGTAGCTATATTGGCCATCTGGCCTATCCGAATTCTGGAGGTATGGGCCGCCAGGTCCGCGCCCAGCAGGATGGGATTGGGCAGATCGCCCGAACCGTACAGCCCGAAGTGGTGCTCGCCCAGCCAGATAGCCTCAAAGCCCAGCTCTTCCGCAAGCCTGGCCTGCTCGCGCAGGTTGTCTATGATGTCGGCGGCGCTGGTTGCTTCTCCCGCCGACGCCGCTACGGTGGTAAAGGCCGCAAATCTCATCCAAAACCTCTAATTGGCTGGCAGTTCAACGCCCTCTCGCAAGCTGAGCATACGGGTCAAGCCACCGGCCATTCCTTTGCTGCCAGCATAGCACGGCGCGGCCGGATGGGGCGAAGGCAGGTGCGCGAGTCGGGCAAACAGGACCTGGTTGTTGCCGACTCTCAGTTACCCGCAGCAACCCCCAATCCGCTATAATGCCCCGCAGGCAATCCCTATTCTGCATCCCTGGAGGGGCCTGAATGATTACCAGGTTTGGCAGCCTGTTTGCCGGGCACGTTGACTTCGAGGATATCGGGCTGGACGCCACCGCGCTCAACGACCGCTGGCTTCCGGACGAGCACCTGGCCACCGTCTTCGACAAGGCCGAGGCCATTGCCGGCGTCATGGACCGGCTGGACTACGAGACTTTCTGGATGGCCGAACACCATTTCCAGCGGGAAGGCTACGAGTGCATCCCCAACCTGATGCTGTTTGCTGTCCACCTGGCCCACCTGACCAAGAAGCTCAAAATCGGATGCGGCTTCAACATCGCGCCCATGTGGAACCCCCTGCGCATGGCGGAAGACTACGCCACCGCCGACATCCTGACCGACGGCCGCGTGGTGTTCGGCGTGGGCCGCGGCTACCACACCCGCGAGGTCGAGACCTTCGACGCCCCGATAATTGACCAGGACGCCAACCGCGAGCTGTTCGAGGAGCAGGTGGAGGTGATGTTCAAGGCCTTCAACGAACGCTCCTTCTCCCACCACGGCAAGCATTACAACATCCCGCCCGACGTCCCCTACCGGGGCTACGACCTCAAGGAAATCACCCTGGTCCCCAGGCCCAAATACCTGCCGGTGGAATGCTACCAGCCGGTGGTGGGAGGCAGCCAGCGGGCCATGGACTTCATGGTCAAGCACGGCATCAAGGGCATGATCGGCGGCGGCGCGGCGGCCGGCGGGGCCACCATGGATGTGGTGCGACGCTGGCGGGAAACCCTCGCCAAGGCCGGCAAGGAGACGGAACTGGGCGGCGACCTGATTATCGGCTTCTCCATCCACCTCGCCGACACCGAGGAAAAGGCCATGAGTGAAGCCCGCCTGTTCTTCGAAGAAAATATGAAGATGTTCGCGCCCCTGGGCTTCTTCCACGGCCTGTCGGACGAGCAGATAGTGGCCCTGGGAGACCCTTCCCGGGCGCGCTCCGCCGGGCTGCCTTCCATCGAGGACGGCGTCCGGGCCGGCTCCTGGCTCTGCGGCCCGCCGGAACTGGTGGCCGAGAAAATCAACAACATCCAGGAAATGTACCCGGGCCTGACCCAGATTAACGTCGGTTCGGTGGTGGGCACGCCCCAGAAGGTCATCCTGGAACAGCTGGAATGGTTCGGCAAAGAGGTCATGCCCCAGTTCAAGAACCAGGGCAACGTGGCCGTACCGGCGGATAACTAAATTGACGGAGAGCAGCAGGGCAACGCTTCAGAAGCGGGCATCGCCGGACTGTCACCAAGCTGAAAAACTCGTAAACAATGCTGGAACACCTGGGAATACGATGGGGTTACATCTTTCTGCGGGGCGCGGTCTATCTTTCCGAGGAGGATATGCAGGGACTGATGACCGCGGCCGTGGAGATGTACCTGCAGGACGAAGACCAGCGCAAGGTATCCGGTTCCGAGTTTGAGGGAACTCTGCGCACCGACCACAAGTACGAGGTCCTAGGCCACTTCGGCGGTCAGCGTTTCGACGTGGAACTGGACACCATCTACGGCAGGGACAGCGCCTCCTTCCTGGTCAACGAGCAGACCCGCACCCCCGGGCCCGCCTTCTCCCTGAACTGAAACCGGGGCGGACTTGAAGCCCGCCCCATCCTTTTATCCCGTACTTCTGACCCCGCCTCACCCCGGACCCGTCAGCCTCGCAATTCCCCTCATGGTGGGGCCGCCGTTGCTCATCCGCTTGGCCTGCATGGGCTGCCCCTTCCCGCAGTTGGGAATGGGGTTCACCCGCAGGTCGCTGCCCACCGCGTCAATGGACTGGAAGTAGTTGCGGGAATCGGCCGTAATGCCCCCGTCGCGATACAACCGGCCTACCTGACCCCGTTCAATCTCGTACACCTTCACCGCCGTTATGCGGAAGTTCTCCCGGGATTCGGCAATGGAAGGGGTGCGGTGTCCCACCACGTAATAGCCTGAGTCCACCTCGGAGATTATTTCCCTGGGGTCGCGTTGCCCGGGGGCGAAAACCGTATTTGTCATACGGATCAGGGGCGCCAGGTGGGCCTCGGTGGCCCGGGCCGAACCGTTGGGCGCGGCATTCATAATCGCTGCCGTCTGCCGGTTATTCAGGAACTCTTCCAGCACCCCGTCCCGGATTATGTACGCCCGGCGGGCCGGCGTACCCTCGTGGTCGTATTTGAACGAACCGTACCCCTCCATCAGCGGGTCGGAATAGGCCGTAACCAGCGGCGACGCAATCTGCTGCCCCAGCTGATTGTCGTGCAGGTTCTTCAGGAACCACGACCGCCCCGCGTAGGCAGTTTCGTACTTCAAAGCCCGGTCCAGCTCCGAGGGATGCCCTACCACCTCGTGCACCAGCAGGGTGTTGAAATTGGGGTCGGTGACTATGGGTACTTCCCTGTCCGGTGGGCGCAGCGGCGGCGCGGCGGCCACGTCCGAGGCATCCCTGCCCAGGTTGCGGCAAAAGGTGGTGTAGTCCGGCAGGTCAATGGGCCCGTTGTGATACCCCCGGGTCAGCGCTTCCCAGCCCCGCTGGTGGCCCGTGGAATCGTACAGCTCGTAATTGCCGTTGGCGCTGCCGCAGATGACAAAGATGAAGCCCTCGGTCTGGGCAAAGGACTGGTCGATGTTGGCCCCGTCGGAGCTGAGAAAAAGCTCCCTCAGCAGGAAGGTGCTGGTTGATGCGGCGGTGAACAGGACGTTCCTGGCGCGGCTGGTGGCCGCCTTGCACCCGTCCACGGCCATTCTTACCGTCTCTTCTACGGACACGGCCCGGGGGTCCACCTCATAGGTTGCCGCTATGGTATCTTCGGCCACCGGAACCCGGGCCAGAAACGTATCGTCCAGGCTGTGGGCCAGCGCAGGGAAGCGCCGCCAGGTCTGGGACTTCTTGCGGGCATTGGAGCGGGCGCGCTGGTGGGCCTGGCCAATGCCCTCCCACACAACGGATTCAATGCGGTCCAGGTCCGCCGCCCCCAGTACCTGCCCGTAAAAGCCCGCGGCGGACATTCGTTCCTGGGCGATGAGCCGCACCCCGAAGTCAAGGGTCACATTATCGGAGCTGGCCTTCTCCTCGCCATTTTCGGCGGCGCCCCACTTCTCCTCACGGATCTGGATGCGCAGGTCGCAGTAACGGAACTTGGGCAGAGACCTGGCCCGCTCGGTCACCAGCCACTGCAGCTTGGGCCGTATGGCGTCCAGGTCTTCTACGGTTACGGTGTGAGGCATCGTGACGCGTCCTGCTGGATTGTCACTGGAAAAGTAACGTCTTTGACGCTGCATGCCGCAAAGGTGGGTGGACGCCGGTATCTGGCTGCCGCTCTCTCAGCCCGTGCTTCACCAGGCTGGTTGTCAGTCAACGTTTTCGGGAGCATTCCCCAAATCGGAGGCATGGGTGAAGTAGTCCTTGAGCGCCGAAAACTGGCCCGACAGGTAGGATTGCCCTTGCTCCAGGCCGCGAATACGCACATCCTGCTCATCGAATCGCCGGTTCATCTCGTCCCGCAGCGAACCATACTGCTGGTTCATTTCCGTCCTCAACTGCCCGATCTGCTGGCCCATCTCGTCCCGC
>JAPPGG010000047.1:0-24887 GCA_028875055.1 Chloroflexota bacterium | reverse complement strand
AGCGAACCATACTGCTGGTTCATTTCCGTCCGCAGCTGACCGATCTGCTGGTTCATCTCGTCCCGCAGCGAACCATACTGCTGGTTCATTTCCGTCCGCAGCTGACCGATCTGCTGGTTCACCTCCGTCCGCAGCTGACCGATCTGCTGGCCCATCTCCGTCCGCACCTGACCGATTTCACGTTCAATTCGAGCTTCAAGCTCCTTAGCGTCGGATTCAACCTTGTCAAACCGGCGACTCATTTCAGATTCCAGCCGGTTGGTTCGCTCCATTGAACGCCGCTCAGAGTGGCTTATTTGAACCAGCATTAGGCCGGTCAGCGCTATGCTTGTGCTGAGCAGCCCTACTCCCACCGCCAGTATTGCAATTAGCTCGGTTGACATGGTCCTATTCTATCAGGTAAGCCGACAGCCTACCCCTGTTCCGACTGCCAGGCCCGGGCCACGGCGTGCGCCACGGCAGGCACCACTTCCGGGTCCAGCGACCAGGGGATGATGTTCTCCGCCGTGGGTTCAGCCACCAGCCCTGCCAGGGCCTCCGCTGCCGCCAGCTTCATCCGGGTGGTAATGCTGGTGGCCCGGGCGTCCAGCGCTCCCCGGAAAACCCCCGGGAACGCCAGGCTATTGTTAATCTGGTTCGGAAAGTCGCTCCGGCCCGTTCCTACCACCTTGGCGCCGGCCTCGGCGGCCGCATCCGGCCATATCTCCGGCGTGGGGTTGGCCGCCGCCAGCACTATCGGGTCGGGGGCCATGGAACGCACCATATCCTGGCTGACCGTGTCGCCCACCGACAGGCCCACAAACACGTCCGCCAGCCTCATTGCCTCCGCCAGGTCCCCCTCCGCATTGTCGGGATTGGTCATCTTCAGCATTTCCGTCTTGATGGGCGTCAGGTCGGTGCGGTTGCGGTGAATTATTCCCTGGCTGTCCACCAGGATGATATTCTTGGCCCCGTAGTCCAGCAGCAGCTTGGTGGATGCGATGCCGCCGGCCCCGGCCCCGGAAAAGACGTACTTGGCGTCACCGATGGACTTGCCCACCACCTGCAGCGCGTTAATGATGGACGCCAGCACCACTATTGACGTGCCGTGCTGGTCGTCATGGAACACGGGAATACCCAGGTCCTGCAGGCTTTCCTCAATTTCAAAGCACCGGGGAGCGGCGATGTCCTCCAGGTTGATGCCACCTACGCAGGGCGCCAGGTTCCGCACCGTCTGGATGATGGAGGCGTTGTCCTGGGTGCCCAGGCAAATGGGAAAAGCGTCCACGTCTGCCAGGCCCTTGAACAGGATGGACTTGCCCTCCATGACCGGCAGCGCCGCCTCGGGGCCTATGTTGCCCAGCCCCAATACCGCGGACCCGTCCGTAACCACCGCCACGGTATTGCCCCGGTTGGTCAGCGCAAAGCTCTCGGACTTGTCGCCATCGATGGCCATGCAGACGGCGGCCACCCCGGGGGTGTATGCAATGGATAGCTCCTCCATTGTTTCGACCTTCATTTTGGAGGCGATGCTAACCTTCCCGCGGCTGGCCCGATGCCGATTGATTGCTTCCACTCCATAGTCCATCGTACTCATCAAATCACCTGACTAATTTATTGGCAACGCTGCCAAATGCCACTGGCAACAGGCGCGTTGGTCTCACGTTGAATCGGATTCGCCAATTATAAACCCTAAAGCAGCATTGTGGGCAAATATGGCGCCCAACCGGATGAATCTCCCGCCCCTGTCGCCGCGCTGCGCCGGAAAATCAGCCCTCCGCGTCCCGCCGGTAAGTCAACCACACCATTCCGTTGTCGTAAGACCGGCATCCGGCCAGGGCCAGTTTCGTCTCGGGCGAAGGCGACGGGAACAGGGGTATTCCCTCTCCCAGCACTATGGGCAGGATGAAAAACTCAAACCGGTCAACCAGGTTCAGGCTCAGGAACTCCCGCACTAATTGGCCGCCACCCACCAGCCAGATGTTTCCCTTGCCGGCGGCCTTGAGGCGCCCCACGAAAGCGGCCATATCCGTGCCATCCACGAACTGCACGTTGTCGTCCCGCTGGCCCGCCCTGCTGCGGGAAAAAACGTAGCCGTCGGTTCCGGGGTACGGGTAATCTACGCCGAAGGACAGAACCTGCTCGTAGGTTATACGCCCCATCAGCACGGCGCCCACGCTGGCGAAGAACTCCCCGTATCCGTAGTCCTTGTCCGGCCCATCCCCCGGTTCGGGAAGGTGGTCCAGCCAGTCCACGCTCCCATCGGAACGGGCAATATATCCGTCCAGGCTGGCGGCGATGTACAGGACAACTTCAGGCAACGGTGGCTTCTCCCTTTCGGCAAACTGGGCTCAGGCCTGTCTGCCCGCGCGGTATTGCCGTGCAACGCGAATGTTCCACCATACAATAAAGGGCGTTATTACAATCGTGGGCAGAATCCACGCAATCCAGGGCGGGTCTGTCTCCACGTTCACCACCAGCACGGCAGTCACGGTGGCAATGGTGCCGGCCAGCATGTTTGTCAGGTGTCGCGCTATCCGGCGTCCGCCCGTAGCCCGCCGAAGCCCATGATAAAGGCCGTCCGCCGTCCCCAATGCAAGGGCAATACCCGCGAACACGGTCATGGTCACCCACTGGGCATCCCCCGCAAGGGCCAGCACGCCAGCGTAAACCCCCATTCCCAGGCCGGTGGCCACCATTATCGCCGTAGCGGCCCAGTCCACCGCGCCAGCGTGGCCCCGCCGGTTGCGGGCAAATCGCCAGCCCGCGAAAACCAGGTAAAAGCTGAAAAAGGCAATGAGCAGCAGAAACACGCTCGCCCCCAGCAGGGCCAGGGGCACCGCCGTCACAAATACCACGGTCATGCCAATGGCGTAAACCCTGCCCGACAAAATATGCCATTTCCGGCCCTTGCCGGTTAAAACGGCAATAGCGGCGGCAACCAGGGCAACGCATCCCCCGCCGATATGAACAGCGAGAAGAACGGCGCTCAACATCGGTTGGCCCTCCATCAACCCTTGCCGGTCAGCGACAGGTGCGGGTGGCGTTGGTCAGCGGCGGAAAGCATGGAAACGGGGGGACTATCGGCGGTCCGAGTCGGGCCGACTGCGCACCCGCCGCACCACAACCGTATCGCAGATAAGGTCGTGAACGCTCCGCCGGTCCTCCCTGAACAGGACGAACAGGAAGATGATGCCCAGCGTAAGGTTGGCGGACAGGGCCGTGAGGAAGTGGCGGGCCAGGGCGCGAACAAACCCTACCCGCGATCCATCGGTCCTCACGACGTACAGGCCAAAGGCCCGCTTGCCCACCGTGGTGGCCAGGTAGGTTATCATGCCCGTGTGGTAGGCCATGTTGATGAACAGGACCAGTACCTGCAGCCGGTCATACCCCGGCGGAGGCTCCAGTATCTGGTCAAAGTTCTCAGGCACGGGCTGCCCCACCATCACCCACACGAAAACCAGCGGAAAAACCACCACCAGGAAATCAATCAGGAAAGCCAGCGCCCTGAACACAAACCCGCCCGGGCTCCCCAGCTCAAAGGCCGCCGGCCAGTCTCCCCTATGCCGTTCATCGTGCCCCGTCAGTATGGGATAACCGCAGGCGAGACAGAATGCCGCGTCAGGATCGTTTGGCTGGTGACACCTTGGGCAGATAACTATGCTGGGCGGCGGTGCGACAGGAGCCTCCGGCGTATCCGGGGCCGGATACGCCGTCTCGGGGGCTTCCGCCTCCTGGGTTGGAGAGGAGGCATCAACTGCGGAGGCAGTCGCCGCCTCCACCAGGTTTTGACCGCAATTGCCGCAGAACCTGTTCCCCGGGGCGTAGGGATGGGCGCAGACGGGACATTGTAGCTGGAGCCGTGCCCCGCACTCCTGGCAGGATACGGCTCCGCTCTCCATTTCTTTGCCGCAATAGTGGCAGTTCATAGGCAAGAGTGGGTGAACTGGCGTCGGCAGGGAACAAGAACGACCCCAGCCTGCTACCGGGTTACCGCGCCCTCGGCAGCCGAGGATACCAGCTTGGCGTACTTGGAAAGCACCCCGGACGTGTACTTGGGCGGGATGGGCTGCCAGGCCGCCCGCCGGTCAGACATCTCCTCCTCCGTCAGGCGGGCATTCAGCTGCCGGTTGGGAATATCCAGGGTCACTATGTCCCCTTCCCGCAGCAGCCCGATGGGACCGCCCACCGCAGCCTCGGGGGCTACGTGCCCCACCATGGGCCCGTGGGACGCGCCCGAGAATCGGCCGTCGGTAACCAGGGCCACCGAGTCGCCCAGTCCCTGGCCGATCAGCGCGCCGGTTACGGCCAGCATTTCCCGCATTCCGGGGCCGCCCTTGGGTCCCTCGTACCGGATGATTACGATATCGCCCTCGTTGATTTCGCCCCGCTGGATGGCCTGGAAGGCCGGCTCTTCCTGCTCGAACACCCGGGCCGGACCCTCATAAACCTTTTCCTGGTGACCGGCTACCTTGATTACCGCGCCGTCCGGGGCCAGGTTGCCCCGAAGGATGGCCAGCCCGCCGGTGGGGCCGCGCGGACTCTCGGGCCGGTAAATCACCGGCTGGTCGTCAACGGTGGGCATTTCAGCCACGTTTTCGGCCAGGGTCTTCCCGGTGACCGTCATTTGGTCCCCGTGGAGCAATCCGGCCTCCAGCATGCGCTTGGCCACCAGGGAAACCCCTCCGTAGCGGTGCAGGTCGGCCATCACGTACCGTCCGCCGGGACGCATGTCTGAAATGTAAGGAGTGCTGCGGCTGATCCGGTCAAAGTCGTCCAGGCTAAGTTCAACCCCCGCCTCGTTGGCAATGGCCATCAGGTGCAGGACGGCGTTGGTGGACCCGCCCATGGCCAGCACCACCGTTATCGCGTTCTCGAAGGCCTTGCGCGTCATAATGTCCCGGGGCCGCACATCCTCTTCCAGCAGGCGCAGCAGCGCGCTTCCAGCCTTGCGGGCCTCGTCCACCTTGCGGGGATCAATGGCGGGGATGGAAGCATCCCCGGGCAGGGACATACCCATTATTTCGATGGCGGTGGACATGGTGTTGGCGGTGAAGAGACCGGCGCAGGACCCCTCTCCCGGGCAGGCCACGCACTCCAGGGCCGTCAGCTCGTCTCGGGTGATGCTGCCCTTGGCGTAGGCGCCCACCGCCTCGAACACGTCCTGGATGTTCACGTCGTTGCCCTGGTACTGGCCCGGCATAATTGTGCCGCCGTAGATGAATATGGACGGCACGTTCAGGCGCGCGATGGCCATCATGCACCCGGGCATGTTCTTGTCGCAGCCGGCAATGGTAACCAAGCCATCCATCCTCTCCCCGAAGGTGACAACCTCAATGGAGTCGGCGATGACTTCGCGGCTGACCAGGGAGGCTTTCATGCCCTCGGTGCCCATGGAAATGCCGTCGCTGACGGTAATGGTGCCGAACTCGAAGGGAGTGCCGTCGGCCTGTCGGATCCCCTCCTTGGCGGCCTGGGCGAAGCGGGACAGGTGGACGTTACAGGGTGTAACGTCACTGGCCAGGTTGGCGATTGCGACAAAGGGCTTGTCCAGGTCTTCCTGGGTCAATCCCATGGCCAGCAGCATGGCCCGGGCGGGAGCTCGCTCCGCGCCCTGGGTAACGTCGTTGCTCCGGTGTTTCATCCTGGCGACGGTAGCGGCGTCGCGGGTAGTGGTCTGGGTAGCGTCGGTAACGGTAGTCACAGGGGACCTCCTCCCTCTAGGTTCACCCTCAGGTAAGCAAAGCCATTATAGTCCGCTGGGTATGGAGGGACAAGGCAGACAGCGTCAAGGGTAGCGTTGCGATTCAGGTGGTCCATGGCAGGTAGAGGCGGGTTTGAAACCCGCCCTGCCTGCTTTCCGACCGTTCTGCCTGCGCAACACCGCACAAAATGAGACCTTTCCCAACTCCCCCTCTGGAGGTCTCAGCTCAATCGCATCCTGAAGTCCCCTCAAAATGCCCTCGCCCGCCACCAAGAAATCACGCCACCCCGAGCATCATCACTTCAACCCGACCATTACCCTGTCAGCCTGAGCACTATCCCGCCACCCTTAGCATCATCCTGTCACCCTGAGCGAAGTGTCCTGTCATCCTGAGCGAAGTGTCCTGTCACCCTGGGCGGAGAGTCCTGTCATCCTGAGCGAAGCCGAAGGATCTAAACTCGTCCCCCCAACCCCCGCGTCAGGAACCCCACCCCACCACTGACACCACCCCCTTGCCCCCTCGGCAAACCCACCCCTACCATCAAATGACCATACCAAAAACCAATTTCACCCCTCTCCTCGTGGGAGAGGGGCCGGGGGTGAGGGCAATCCCGCTCTAATGTCCGCTCAAATTGCCCTAAGTCTGGCAGCCAGCAGTCACGCCGCCCTGACCACTACCATGTCGCCCTGAGCGCAGCCGAAGGGCCTAAACTCCTGCCACGTAACCATGGTTCAGCTCCCAATGCCCGCTGGCAGGTAAGAACTTATACACTCCGGTTTCGAGCGCCAGACCGCTCAAAACTCCCTTCCCCCGCGACGGGGAAGCTTGGGATTGGGGGCGCTTCCCCGCTCACCGCAACGCTCACTCAACCCTCCCGCCAAATACAAAACAAGCAGAAATGAGCGCAAATAACCCAAAAACCAAATTTCACCCCTCGCCCTCAGGGAGAGGGGCCGGGGGTGAGGGCAATCCCGCTCTAATGCCCGCCCCCATTGCCCCAGGGGCTGGCAGCCAGCAGTCACGCAGCCCTGAACACTACCATGTCGCCCTGAGCGCAGCCGAAGGGCCTCAACTCCTGGCAGGTAACCATGGTTCGGCTCCCAATGTCCCTCTGGCAGGTAAGAACTTATACACTCCGGTTTCGAGCGCCAGACCGCTCAAAACTCCCTTCCCCCGCGACGGGGAAGCTTGGGATTGGGGGTGCTTCCCCGCTCACCGCATCTCTCACCCACCCCGCCCGCCAAATACAAAACAAGCAGAAATGAGCGCAAATAACCCAAAAACCAAATTTCACCCCTCGCCCTCAGGGAGAGGGGCCGGGGGTGAGGGCAATCCCGCTCTAATGCCCGCCCCCATTGCCCCAGGGGCTGGCCGCAACAGGTCACGCCCCCATGGGCCTGCCGAAAGGCTCAGCATGGCATTCAATTGAAGCGCAGTCGCCCTGCCAAGGCAAATCCCTCGATTGCCCCTCCCAAACCAATTGTGTAACATAGCCAAAATCGACTTCCGAGGTAATAAAGCCTGAAACCAGGAGAATCTTGAGGACTACGCGGAGCCAGAAACGCCTTCATAAAGGAACAATGCCAGCTGCCCCGTTGAAATTTGGGAAAAGACGACACCCGTAAAGCCAGGGAATCTAACGCTCCAAGGCCTGATGGGAGGTCCCATGTGCAATATCGCTGCCTGGAAGATGTTCTTCTCGACGCTCCTGGTGGGAGTCGCCATGCTGGCTTGCCAGTCTTTGCCTACGCCGGCTTCGACAGCTCAGGACACCCTGCCAGCCCCAAACCCGGAAATGCCGGGGGCGGATGCGGCGGCCACTCAACAACCAACTGCCGCCCCTCCTGTCGCTGTTACCGATCCGACACCGGACCCCACGCCTACTGCGGCTCGCCGGCCACTGCCCTTCATCCCGCCCACGCTTCCCCCTATTCTCAACCGCACCCTGCAACCGGCGGCCACCGCCACTCTAACCGCAACCGTCACCCCTGTTCCGGCGCCAACGACTGCTCAGCAACCGGCTCCCACCGCCGCGGTATCGCCCGAGCCCCAGCCAGAGGCAACTCCGGAATCTGCACCTGCGGCGTCCCCACAGCCCACAGCAGTCCCTGTTGCTCAACCCGAACCGGAGCCGGCGGGAAACGCCGGGGCAGGGGGCGCGGAGATTGCCGCGCAGCTGGCCGAACTTGGTTCCGCCTTGCAGTGGGCGGCTGAGTTCGACCAGGCAACCAAATCATGGTCGGTGTATGATCCCAGCGGCACCTTTGACGAATCCAGGGATGCAATGCGAATCCCCCACGGATTTCAGCCCGCGGAACTCGCCAGCTTAAGGAACGGCCAAATGTACTGGATTGCGGTGAGCCAGAATGCCAGCCTGGGGGAGTCCGAGTTGTTGGCCGGCATAAACCAGGTAATGTGGTCAGGCCCGTAAGCTGAACGCCCCCGGGGCGCCGCCGCGGCACAGGCTAACGAACCGGCTTTGGCAGGCTTCTACGGTTCTGCCAGTGGCTCTTCTGCTGATGACTCGTTGATTGGCTCCGGTTCCAGTTCCGGCGTACTCCCTTCCAAAACCGGCGCCTCGTTCCACTGCTTGACCATGTAGATGATCACGTCCTTTGCCAGGGCCACCAGTGGCGGGCCCAGGATGACGCCCCACAGGCCAAAGTACTGGCTGCCAACGGTGATGACCAGAATGACCGCAATGGGGTGCATGTTCAGGGTGTCGGCCTGGATCCGCGGCACCAGCAGGGTGTTTTCCAGCAACTGGACAATGAGGTAAAGCAGGCTGACCCATAGCACCTTGTCCGGTTCCGTGGCCAGGGTAACCAGTACGCCGACGGCGCCCCCAATCCAGGGGCCGATGATGGGGACCAGTTCGGTCAGGCCCGCCACAATACCCAGCAGGACCGCGAAGGGCACGTCCAGCAGCAGCAACCCCACAGCGACGATGACGCCAACAATCACACCCAGGGTTAGCTGCCCCCGGATGTAGCCCCCCAGGGTACGGTCGGCGATGTCCAGGATGTCCCGCAGATAGGGTCGCACCGCAGTCGGGAAGGGCGCGTGAAGGGACTCGCGGATGGGGCTGGAGTCCTTCATCAGGTAGAAGACCAGCACCGGCGCGGTGGCAAGGCCCAGGACAAAGGCAAAGGAACCGGTGATTATACCCAGGGTTTGTTTGACCACGTTCCAGGCGGCCGTGCCAATTATGCCGCCCGCATTGGCCAGGGCCCCTTCGGCCTGATCCCGCAAGTCGGCAGGCACCACGTCCGCGTATTGAGCTACCCAGCCCTCTATTGTTATGCGGGCGTTGTTCAAGAATGCGGGAAAGTCTTCAATAAACCGCTGGCCCTGCTCCACAGTGGGAGGGACCACCGCGACTATCAGGGCTGCGAATATGGATAACCCGACCAGAAAGATGATGCCGACTGAAATGCCGCGAGCCAGGCCGGGCCGGTTGTGCCGCCAGGGCATTCCCCTTTCCATCAGCTTGGCCACCGGAAGCAGCACGTAGGCTATGACCGCGCTGATCCCCAGCGTAAGCAGTACGCTGCCCAGGAAATATAGGACCGCGAGAGCCACCACAACAATGGCGGCAGCTCCCAGCAGCAAGTACCGTTTGCGCTTCAGTGATGGTTCCAAGCGTACCTCCAGCCGGCGCCTTGTCTCCCCGGTGTCTGGCATGGAACCGGCAGGCCGGACACCCGAATTCGGGGTATTATGTTAGCCTGCGGCTACCGCGTCAACACCCGGTGGCCTCCTTAATCAGGTGCCATACCACGGGGGAGTGAGTATTGCCGGGGGTTGCGCCAGTCTGGGATTTCTTGTAATCTTGGGGCTGCCCGAACATACGGGAAAAACTTAAGAATTGAGGAAGAGCAAGAATGTTTAACCCGCTCCAATGGTTGAAGATTCAGGAGGCCGAGGCCCACTGTGACATTCCCTGCGGCATATACGACCCTGTCTCCGCCAAGATAGCCGCCCAGACCGTCCAGAAGATGGTTCTGCGGATGCAGGCCCTGGAAGAGGGCGACGACCACGTGGCCTACGCCAACACCATGGCCCGCTACGTCGCCACCAAGGAAGATCACGCCGAGCTGTGCAAGAAAGAACTCCGCATCCTCTGGGCTGACTATGCCTGGCCCAACATGCCCGAAGGCTTTGATCTTCACGGTTCTTTCAATGCCGCGCTGAAGCTGGCCGGCCGCTGCCGCCAGACCGTTGACATGGCCGCCTGCGAAGAGCTGGTAGCCGCCGTGGACAGCATCGCCGCCGCATTCTGGGCCACCAAGGGCGTGGAATACAGCGACCCCAACGCCGCCGCCCGCTACGGGACCTAGAAAAAACCGGACGAAGGACTGAAACGTTTCAGGGGCGGGTTTGAAACCCGCCCCTGTGTGCGTTGGCGAATGCGGAAAGGGGTGCGCCTCAGCCCGCCTCAATTAGGTCTGCAACATTCGTACCGCGCAAATCGCGGGCCCCGTTAACTGTCCGGCGGCTCGAAAGGTGGCAGGGGAGGCGGAAAGTCAATCAACGGGTCGGCGGCTGCCTCTTCATTCGACAACTGAAGCCTTTCAATGGTCTGCTGCTGTTGAGAGTCAGGAACAAAACTCGGATTTGGTCCCCTCTCCCTTATGATCCAAAGCTGTTCCAGGAGTTCCGTCGCCCTTTGTATCCGCTCCCTGAGTTGTGTCTCATGAAACCGGTCTTCATAAAAGTTCTCGTGCAATTGGTCGGCAACAGCCTGCAGGAGGATCATGTCAGGAAGCTGGTACTCCGCAGCAATCAAATCTACGACAGTCCGCCGCAGATTATGCGACCCGTGCCGCCACTGCCGGTCTTCGGCAATGGCCTTGACAGCCTGGGCTACGGCGCCCGAAGCCTTTTCACAGGCCTGGACTCGATCACCCTTCTGGTCAAGTTCGTAGTTGGCCTGTTGAATTAAGCGCCTGCTTAAATCGGAGTGTCGGTTGGCAGTTTCAGTGGACATGTTGGTCGGCGCTCTAGATTAGAATATACATACAGAATTATACACCCGGCCTACCGCAACCCCTCCAGCGCCTGTCCCGCAATTGCCACCGTCCGGTCAATGTCTTCCTCCGTGTGGGCCAACGACACGAACCCAGCCTCAAACTGGGAAGGGGCCAAATACACGCCGCCTTCCAGCATGGCGTGGAAGTACCGACCATAGAACTCGGTGTTGGACTGCTCCACCTGCGCCAGGACCTCCACTGGCCCGGGGTTCATAAAGCCCGTCATCATTGAACCGACCCGATTGAGCGTCGCGGGAATCTCGGCCGCCGCAAATGCCTGCGCAATCCCTTCGGCCAGGCGGCCCGCCAGAGATTCCAGCCTCTCGTACGTGCCTTCCTTCTGCAGTTCCGTCAATGTGGTCAACCCCGCGGTTACGGCAAGCGGATTCCCCGACAGCGTCCCAGCCTGGTACATGGGACCCAGGGGCGCCACCATCTCCATGATTTCCCGACGTCCCCCGTAGGCCCCCACGGGCAGCCCGCCGCCTATAATCTTCCCCAGGCAGGTAATATCGGGGGTGACGCCAAACAAGGTCTGCGCCCCTCCATAAGCTATCCGAAAGCCGGTGATAACTTCATCGAAGATAAGCGCCGCCCCGTTTTCTCCAGTAACCTTGCGCAGCGCCTGCAGAAAGCCCTCCGCCGGGGGGACCACACCCATGTTGCCCGCTACCGGCTCCACGATGACGCCGGCAACGGAATCGGGCCACGCCTCGAAGAAAGCCTCTACTGAAGCCATGTCGTTATAGTCGGCTACCAGGGTTTCGGCGCCGTAGGCGTCGGGAACGCCAGCGCTGGTGGGGATACCATGGGTCATGGCCCCGGAACCGGCCCGCACCAGCAGACCGTCGACGTGGCCGTGGTAGCAGCCGGAAAACTTGATGATCTTGCTGCGTCCGGTATATGCCCGGGCCAGGCGGATTGCGCTCATGCAGGCTTCCGTACCGGAACTGACCAGCCGGACGCTGTCCACGGAAGGCAGCGCCTCGCAGATGGTCCGGGCCAGCTCCACTTCCATCTCCACCGGCGCGCCGAAGCTGGTGCCACCCTCTGCCGCCCGGTGCAGGGCCTCAACTACGGCCGGATGGGCGTGTCCCAGCGCCAGCGGTCCCCAGGAGCCCAGGTAATCAATGTACTCGTTGCCGTCCACGTCCCAGACGTGGGAGCCCTGTCCCCGGGCAATAAACGGCGGCGTACCCTCCACGGCCCGAAATGACCGCACGGGACTGTTGACGCCTCCGGGAATGTAACGCTGGGCCTGCTCGAATAGCTGCTGGGATCTGGTCTGGTTCATGTGGCCTCGTCAGGGGGATGGTCTTTTTTGCCCGCTAAGTGTTAACCATATCCGCACCGCCGTCAATACGGCTGTCTATGGAAAACGGCAGGGCCTCCAGCCCGGGGCAGTCCAGGATTCGCTCGATGCAGGCCTCGCCGCCACCCACAAAGGTGTCGTATGAGTCAACGTCGGTGGCAACGCACCACTCCCGGTCTTCGGGCCACCAGAGGTTCGGGGATTGCCCCCAGGGCGGATACTGGCTCAGCGAGGGCAGGATGTCCAGGGAACCCAGATAGATGAGATAGTCCCGATTCTGTCCAGCCAGGCGAGGCACCCCTGCCAGGGGGTCCGGAGCCGGCCGAAGTTTGCCCCACAGGTGATGCGCCAGGTCTTCAACACTCGACAGCAGTCCCGGCTCATGACCAAAATACCTGACCATTCCTCCAGGAAAACAGCCGTTTCCCTCCCAGTAACCCAGGTAGCACCTGTCCGGCGTTGTGGTGAATTCCCGCAGCAAGGCGCTCAACACCCTGCTCTCGGTGACCGGAAGGCTGCCCATTGCCGGGCCCTCTCCCCAATCCACACGGTACGGAAAAGGCGCCCTGGCCACATTGCCTGGCTGCATCAGGGAATGAACGGTTGTTCCGTTCCACTCCGCCACAGTTGACCACCGGACGGGGTGGCCTTCATCCTTGTCCAGGGCTTCATCGTCACCCAGGTAGAAGGGGTGAAAGATGCGGGCATAAGCGGGAAAACAGTCGGGAAGAAACGACTTCAGCGTCACTCCTTCTCTTCCCCAGGGCTGCAGGCGGTTCTCTATCCACTTACCGGCAGTCTGGTCTCTTGCGGCAACCAGGCCCGCGGGCAGGTGGAAGCCCCGGTTGCGCTTGAATATCGTGGGATCGAAACCAAACCGGAGCACTGGCTACTCTTCGCCCCGCAGCCAGCGGGCAACCTCCTTGGCGTGGTAGCTGATGATTATGTCCGCGCCGGCCCGGCGGATGGCGGTCAGCAGCTCCAGGGTTACCGGCTTTTCGTCAATCCAGCCCT
Organism: Chloroflexota bacterium; assembly: GCA_028875055.1. Taxonomy (GTDB): domain Bacteria; phylum Chloroflexota; class Dehalococcoidia; order Lucifugimonadales; family UBA3495; genus Bin22. The sequence continues at coordinate 11,844 of JAPPGG010000047.1, read as the reverse complement.
GCCTGGCCGCGCCCTTGACCATCGAGAATTCGCCGCTGACGTTGTAGGCGGCCATGGGGTGGTCGAACCTGTCCCGGGCCGACTTGATCACGTCCAGGTAGGCCAGGGCCGGCTTGACCATGACGATGTCGGCGCCCTCGGCGATGTCGCTTTCTATTTCCCGCATGGCCATGCGCCGGTTGGCCGGGTCCATCTGGTAGCTGCGCCGGTCGCCGAACTGGGGCGTCGAGTCGGCAGCGACACGGAAGGGCCCGTAGAAGGCGGAGGCATACTTGGCGGCATAACCCATTACCGGCACCGTTTCCTCCCCGTTGGCATCCAGGGTTTCGCGGATTGCCCGCACCTGCCCGTCCATCATCGCGGACGGGGCTACCATATCGGCGCCGGCCTGCACCTGGGCCAGGGCCGTTCGCGCCAGCAGTTCCAGCGTCTGGTCATTATCAATCCGCTGCCCGTCAATGATTCCGCAGTGACCGTGGTCCGTGTATTCGCAGAGGCACACATCGCCCACCACCATCAGGCCGGGCGCCGCCTGCTTGATAACCCGGATGGCTTCCTGGATGATGCCTTCAGGGTCATAGGCGCCGCTCCCCACGGGGTCCTTCTCCTCGGGAAGTCCAAACAAAAGGACGGCGGGAATGCCCAGGTCCACCACCTCGGAAATCTCCTCCTCCAGCATGTCCAGTGAAATCTGGAAATTGCCGGGCATGGGCTCAATGGGCTGCTTCACCCCCTGGCCGTGGGTTACAAACAGCGGGTAGATGAAGTTTGAGGCGCTAAGCCGGGTCTCCCGGACCAGGTCGCGGACCGGTTCCAACTCCCGCACCCTGCGCAGCCTCATATCGGGAAAGCTGGTCATTTTCTTATCCTCAATCCACTGGCGGACCTGACTGTCCACCATGCAGAGTACCTTCAGTCGTTGGCTGCCACCAGGGGATTGTCAGCTGTGTAGTGAGCCACCAGAGCATCCACCAGGCCTTCCACCGTGTGCTCTTCAGCCATCAGGTCCACCCTCAGTCCCAGCTCCCTGGCGGTGTCCGCCGTAACCGGTCCAATGCACGCAATCAGGGATGCCTCCAGCGCCGACTTGTCCCCGTCCAGTATCTCCACCAGGTTGCGGACGGTTGACGAACTCGTAAAGGTTATGGCATCCACGCCCTGCGACAGCAACTTCCGTGCATTCTGGGCGGCGTCGGGCGGCGTAATTGTGCGGTACGCGATCACCCGCTCTACCCGCGCTCCCTGGTCCCCCAGGCCCTTGGCCAGGACGTCTCGCCCAATGTCCGCCCCCGGCAGCAGTACGGGCACCCCCGACCAGTCCCTGCCCGAAAGTTCCTCCAGCACGGCCTCGGAAACAGAGGTCGCAGGTACGAAGTCAGGTCGTATTCCCCTTTGCGACAGTGCGGCCGCAGTCGCCGGACCGATGGCTCCAATGGTGGAGTCGGCAAACACTCGGGCGTCCTGCCCGTAAGTCTCTATCCGCTTGAAGACCGCATCTACGGCGTTGGTGCTGGCAAAAATCACCGAGAACTTGCTGATGGTGCCAAAGGGGGTATCCAGCGGCAATATCCCGTAACGGGCGAGCGCACTGTCCAGTTCCGAAAAATCCTCCGGCGGCGCTATTGCGATGGACGGCAACTCCAGGGGTTCCGCGCCCTGTTCTTCCAGCAGCGTACGCAGGCGGGAAGCCTGGGTACGGGAACGGGTTACGAGCACCCGTTTACCGAACAGGGGCTTACAGTCAAACCACCGAATTTCTTTCCGCAGACCGGCCACCGGCCCTATAACGGCCACCACCGGCGGCGTCAATCCGGCTTCCTTCGCCCGCGCCACCACGTCGGCAAGGTTGCCATCCACCGTCTTCTGCTTCTGCCAGGTGCCCCATTGCACCAGGGCCACCGGCGTATCCGGCGCCATTCCCTCTCGCTGCAGGGTTTCCAGGATGGACTGAAGGGCGGCCCACCCCATCAGAACTACCAGGGTGCCTCCGGTTCGAGCCAGTACGTCCCAGGGAATGGAGGACTCGGGCTTGGTCGGGTCTTCGCTGCCGCTGACCACCGTAAAGCACGTGGCCAGGCGTCGCTGGGTCACGGGAATGCCGGCATAGGCGGCGGCGGCAATTGCCGACGTAATTCCCGGCACCACCTCAAAGGCAATGGAGTTCCTGGCCAGTACCTGCGCTTCCTCCCCGCCCCGTCCAAAAACGAAGGGGTCGCCGCCCTTCAGGCGTACCACCGCCTTCCCTTCCGCCGCTTTCTCCACCAGCAGATCGTTAATCTCGTCCTGGGTCAGGGCCTGCCTGCCCCGCTCCTTCCCCACAAAAACCAGCTCGGCGTCCGGGGAGGCCGACTGGAGCAGGGTCGGGTCCATTAGCCGGTCATATACCACCACGTCCGCTTGCTGCAGACACCGCATCCCCTTCACGGTAATCAGCCCCGGGTCTCCGGGTCCCGCCCCTACCAGAAAAACCTTGCCTGCCAATTCGTTCACCTACTTGTAAACGGTTCCGTACAGGGTGTCGGCGCCAATGACACCTCCGCACTCGCAAATTTCCGCTTCCACTCTCGAGGAGAAGATGCGCCTTGGTGACAGGCGACCGGTCCGGAAATATTCTGCATCCTGGTCCGCTGAATTCAGGGCCGCCGCGATAATGTCGGCGTTGACGAAGGTAAAGCGCGGCCGATTTCCGGAAAGTAACTGACTCAAGACGGGCGTCTTTCCTGCCCCGATGGGCCCTGTATATTCAATTATCGCCCCTTCGGTGGATGCCATTCAAGCCGGTTTGTGGCCCTACCTCTCCGCGTCCTCCAGCAGCCTGCCACCACCCCGTTCCACCAGGGCCAGGTGGGCGTCGGCGGCCAGTTGGTGGGGGGAGCGGGTAAGGCCTCTTACCTTGGCCTGAAACGACTGGGACCCATCAGGCATCCCCAAAAACACGGTGAGGTTCATCAGGTCCCCGTCCGACTGGGCATACGCCCCCACCGGCACCTGGCAGCCGCCGCCCAGCCGTTCCAGGAAGGCGCGCTCGGCGGTGGCGGCATAGCGCGTAGAGGCATGGTCTATCGTCTTCAGAATCCCGACCATCCGGTCGTCGCCGGCCCGGGTTTCCACCGCCAGAATGCCCTGACCCGGCGGCGGCACAAAGCTCTGCGGCGACAGGTACTCGGTTATTCGATCGCCCAGGCCCAGCCGCAGCAACCCGGCGGCGGCCAGAACGGCCCCCTCGCATTCTTCTCCACCGGCCTTGCGTAGGCGGGTTTCCACGTTGCCCCGGATGGGCACCACTTCCAGGTCAGGCCGGCGTTTCAACAGCTGGGACTGTCGGCGGGGACTGCTGGTCCCCACGCGCGTACCCTGGGGCAGTTGCTCCAGCGGGCAGCCGTACACATTCACCAGCACGTCCCGCGGGTCTTCCCGGGGCAGCAGGGAGGCCAGCGTCAGGCCTTCGGGCAGGAGGGTAGGCATATCCTTCAGGCTATGCACGGCCATGTCCAGCTGGCCTGAAAGGAGCTGCTGCTCGATTTCCTTCACAAACACCCCGAGGCCCATGCCGGCCAGGGGCGCCGTTGCATTGGCATCGCCGTGAGTGGTTACGGTAACTACCTGGAACTCCAGGTCGGGGTGAAGGGGGCGCAACTGTTCCAGGACTATATCGGTCTGGAGACGGGCCAATGCGCTGGCCCGGGTCCCCACCCGGACCACATTCTGGCCGTGGCGGGACGAGGCTTCGATGCCGTCTTCGTTAGCGCCGCCCATGCCGTCCACTGCTCCCGTCCATCTTGAACATATCCCGAATCACTTGCTGGCGGGCGGGATCATTGTCTTCTTTGAGGTACATGGTGGGGTGGTGCATAAGCTTCTTGACCAGGGCGCCGGTCATCGCATCCAGGTGAGCCGCCAGGTCTTCCAGGTCCGCATCCTGGGCCGCTTCCCCATCCGAACCCAGGTGATTCCGCAGGCGGGCAAGGGTCTTTTCCACTTCCGCGCGGCGGACCTCCTCCGCGTATTCCCTGATGGTGGCGACGGCGGATATGGTGTCCAGGGACTCCCACCACTCGATGAAACCGTCGGCCTCCTGCGCTGCCAGTTCTTCCGCTCGGGCTATCTCCGGTTCCATACCCACGCTGGCGGCATCGGAAGTCCTGCTCAAACCGTCAATATCGTACAGGCTCACCCCGTCCAGCAGCCCCACCTCGGGGTCAATATCCCGGGGGACAGCGATATCAATCATGAGGAGTGGTCGGTGACTTCGCGCCGCCATAATTTCCCGTACCTGGTCCGGCCCCAGAAGGTAGTCCGGGGAAGCCGTAGTGCTGATGACGACATCGGACTGACCCAGGATTTGAGCGAGCATTTCAATCGAGGCTGCCGCTCCGCCAAGCTCTTCGGCCAGCGTCTCCGCCCTCTCCAGGGTCCGGTTGGCAACCACCAACCTTCCCGCTCCGGCCGCCGCCAGCGCCCGCCCGGCCATCTGCCCCGCGTTGCCTGCCCCGATTAGCAGCACACTTTTCTGCGAAAGGTCGCCCAGCAGGCGGTGGGCCAGTCGCACTCCCACGTGGCTGACCGACCTCCGCCGGTAGTCTCCCATGTTGCTTTCCAGCTGCGAACCGTGGTGTACCCGCCGTCCCGCCCGCAGGGCCTGGTGAAACAGGCGGGAAATCGGCCCCTTGACGTGGCCGGATCCCCCCTTCGGATTGCTGGCTGCGGCGAATGCGTCCCGCACCTGGCCCAGTATCTCCCACTCGCCAACCACCATCGAATCCAGGCCGCTGGCCACCCGGAATAGGTGTCTTACGCAGTCTCCCTCCAGGTGATGGTACAGGTAGGGCTCCAGCTCTTCCGGCGACACGCCCGAATATTCCGCAACAAACTCCCGGACCTTCGCCACCGACTCCAATCCGTCCGGCACATCCTCGGTGAGGGTATAAATCTCCAGCCGGTTGCACGTCGAAAGAATAACGCCCGAAGCCACCTGGGTAGCCAGGGCATCCAGGGCGGCCGGCAGCCTCTCGGAATCCACGGTCAGCTTTTCCCGCACCTCCACCGGAGCCGTGCGGTGGTTCACGCCAAGGACAAGGAGGCTCACCGTACCGCCTCCCTTTTTCGGCCTTTGTTCTCACGGGCAGCCTGCCGCGCCTGGCAGCTTCGCGTATTGCACTTGGCCAGGTCCGGACACATTCCCGACGTCTCCGGATTCTGCAATTGCAACAGCAGCATTTCCAGGGCCTCCCCGCTCCGTCCCTTCTGGACCATATCCAGCAAGTCCCTGGTGATGCAGCACTGCCACCGCTCCGGGTCAATTGCCACCCGTTTCTCCTTGATTACCCGCCGCGCCTGGGCCAGAACATCGGCCAGGTCGGCCCATTCCAGGGCCTCGGCATTGGCCAGCGTCTCCCGCAGCTTGCGGGCCAGCGCCGGGCTTGCCCCGCCCGTAGATATGGCCAGGGTCACCGGTTCCCGCTTCACAATGGACGGTGCGATAAAGCTGCAAAGGTCCGGGTCGTCCACCACGTTCAGCAGCACGCCCAGTTCCTCCGCCTCCTCAAAAATCTCCCGGTTAACGTGCCACACGTTGGTGGCGGCCACTCCAATAAAGGCCCCTTCCAGGTCGCCCCGCTGGTAGGTGCGCTCCAGCCAGGTAACGTCGCCCCGCTGGGCCGCCTGCCTTATGCCCGGGGTGGCATCGGGACTGATAACTGTAATCTGGCACCCTGCCTGCAACAGCGCGCCAATCTTGCCCTGCGCAATGGTCCCGCCGCCGATAATAACGCAGCGCTTCCCTGCCAGGTTCAAATACACGGGGTAGTAGTCGGGCATCTGATTCCTCTTTAGTCTCCTCTATCCGCGAAGGGACACGAAGGGAGGAGAATTAAAGGTCCCTTCGCGACTCGTTGTGTTCCTTCGAGGACAAATATCATTCTCTAGTCCTGCACAGCCTCTTCCAGTTCCGGTTCGTTCTCCCAGAACTCCTCGTAGTCCTCCACAAAGTAACGTACCCGCGTCTTCTTGTACTCCCGCGTGCTATAGAGGAGAAGATTGTCGGTAATCTGGGTTGCCTGGCTGATTTCCCTCGCAATCTCCTCGCACTCGTCCTGCGTGGTCGCGTGAATCATGGAAAAATGCGAGTACGGCCAGTCCGGGAAGGTTGGTCGCTCGTAGCAGTGGGTCACCGCCGAGTGCTGGGCCATGGTCATGCCCACTTCTTCGGCCCGTTCCGGAGGCACCTGCCACACCACCATCGCGTTGGCCCGGAAGCCCGACCGCCGGTGATGCAGCACCGCGCTGTAGCGGCGCATTATCTTCCGCTCCTGGTATTCATCCGCCAGCGCGAACAGCCGCGCGTTGTCTAGCCCCAGTCGCTCCGACATCGCGTCGAAGGGACGCGGCGACAGCTCCAGGTCTTCCTGCAATTCCCGGATTACCGACTTGTCGAACTCCGAGACCTCCTGCGCCTTGTTCCAGTCCGGCGCCGGCGTACGCTCGCCGATGTTATCGGGGCTGTAGTTGTGGGCCGCGCTGCGCTTCTCGACCATGTCAAAGTTCACCCCGATCTTGAAGAAGCGGATCGTGGGCATCACTCGGAAGTTCAGGGCCCCCGTCTCCTCGGCCATCCACTCCACCGTCTTCTGCAGGTCGCCGGCGGGCGGCACGGCCAGTGTGAACCACAGGTTGTAGTAAGACCCCTCCCGCGCGTAGTTGTGGCTGACCCCGGGGTGCCGGTTGATGAACAGCGCTCCCTCGTTCAACTGGTCCGGCTCGTAGGCGAAGGCCACCAGCGTGGTCTTGTACCCCAGCCGGCGGGTGTCGAAAATGGCGCTTACCTGCCGCACCACGTTCTGGCGCTTCAGCTCATCCAGGCGGGATATTACCTCGGGCTCCCCAATCTCCAGTTCCTCTCCCAGTTCCAGGTACGGGCGGTCCACCATGGGAAACTTGCTCTGGATCAGGTTCAGCAGTTTGCGATCAATCAAGTCCATCAGTTATCAGTCAGCCTCCGAAATTCTTGCCACCGGCTCCGGCGCGGGCGCTCCGCCCCCGGTGACCGCCTCCATTCTCTTCTGGTACGACTCCACCACTCCCACCAGCACCTGGTCGGCCAGTTCCAGCGTCGGGCCCCACGACGCAGAGCTGGTGGAATCCAGGACCAGGGTGCGGAAGAAGTTGAAAGCCTCCACCGTATCCTTCAGCGGGACCCCGCGCTCCGACATTTCCGCCCCGTACTCGTGCCCCAGCATCAACGCCTCCGCCAGTACTTCCTGCCTTCGACCCGACGCCCTCCTCTGGGGCAGCCCCTGGACCAGCAGGGACAGCAGCCGACGGCCAAAAAGGCGCATCCGGTCCCGGCCCTCCTCCTGTACGCTCTGGTACCAGGACTGCTGGGCCACTTCTTCCTGGCTCAGGCGGCGCCGGATTCGGCGAAGCGCGGCGTCTTCCACCCGGCCCGGCGTCTCCCCCCCGGGGATGTTCGCGGGACGCTGCGTCAGGGCCAGCAGGTCCTCACGCGCAAAGCGGCGGTGCCCGCCCGGCGTACGATAGACCCGCAGATGCCCGGCGTCAGCCCACTGGCGCAGAGTGACCTGGCTGACCTTTAGCAGGTCGCATGCTTCACTCAACGACAGCCACTGGGTTCTATCCGTGAGCTGGAGATTGGCCATAAATCTATAAAAATCTATAAAAGTCTGGGAAAATTCGGAAGCATTCTAGCGTAAAAAAGGGCCGCGAGGCAAGGGGTTGTGACCAGACCTGTTTGGGCCTGCAGGTTGGCACTGGTTAAGGATTCTGGAAAAAAGACCACCTCGGCTGAACGTTTACCGCAATTTTCCTCAACCTGGGAAACTCTTCCTGCAAACAAATGGGCCTGGCCAAAATTCAGCCAAGCCCATATTTGAAAATGCGTTCAATCAGTGGCGCCGCTCATCTGAAGCCGGCGCCCAGGCCTAAAGTTACACGCTGAAGGACGTGCCGCAGCCGCAGGCCTTCTTGGCATTGGGGTTCTCAAAGGTAAAACCCTTGCCGTTTAGGCCATCGGAAAAGTCCAGTTCGGTGCCCACCAGGTAAATGTAGCTCTTCTTGTCCACCATCACCTTGACGCCGTACTGCTCGACGATTTTGTCGCTTTCAAGTTCCTCGTCGGTGATCTTCAGGTCATAGGTCAGGCCGGAACAACCGCCGCCCTTGACCGCCACCCGAAGGCCCACGTTTTTCATGATGCCTTCTTTTTCAGCGAAATACTTGATCTTCTCGGCGGCCTTTTCCGTTATCTGGACACCCAGTTCCACGCCATCCATGGTTATTGCCATTCTGAGCCCTCCCGTTGGAAAGCAGTATTGCTCACGCTATTAATCTCATTTTACGTTCAAGGTGCATTCCCAGTCAATGGGGATACCGCCACAGGGTGTCCGTCAAGATTTTGGTAGAGCAACTGGATAGGGGCAGATATCGAAAGCTAAGGTAGGGGCGCAGGGCCCTGCGCCCCTACAGCGACGGCCTGCAACGGGGCCCCACCAGGCATTCCCCAAAAATTTGACGGACACCCACCGCCACAGGGTGTCCGTCAAGATTTTGGTAGAGCAACTGGATAGGGGCAGATATCGAAAGCTAAGGTAGGGGCGCAGGGCCCTGCGCCCCTACAGCGACGGCCTGCAACGGGGCCCCACCAGGCATTCCCCAAAAATTTGACGGACACCCACCGCCACACTCCTCAAGCGCGGCTCTCGATCTTGCCAGAGTCCGGAAGGATGGATGGCGCGGGGACGGAACAAAAGCCATGTTCCTGGACTCCATTTCATGCCTGCATGAAGTATTCCAGTCCGCGCCAAATTCAACCCTCCCCAAACCCCTCCGGCCCCAGCAGCGGCACAAACCGGCACCTCCCCTGCACCTCCACCGTCAGCCCCTCTTCGGTCCGGCGGGCCAGAATCAAACTCTGTTCATCCCTGGGCCCCACCGGAGCCACCATCCGCCCTCCCACCGCCAGCTGGCCCAGCAGCGTATCCGGCAGTCCAGGGCACGCCGCCGTAACTATTATGGCGTCAAAGGGAGCACGGTCAGGACTCCCAAGCGCCGGACCCGCAACCTCCACGCTCACGTTCCCGTACCCCAGCTCTTCCAGCCGGACCCCGGCCGCCGCCGCCAGCGTCTCATCCCGTTCCACCGACACAACCCGGCCCCGGGGGAGCAGCAGCGACAGGATTGCCGCCTGGTAGCCGCTGCCGGTACCCACCTCCAAAACTTTCTCGTCCCCCTTCAACTCCAGCAGTTCCGTCATCCGGGCGACCATGTAAGGCTGGGAAATGGTCTGCCCCGAGCCGATGGACAGGGGGATGTTCTGGTAGGCCAGGGGGCGGACCTCCGCCGGCACGAAGAGCTCCCTCGGCACCCGCTCCATCGCCTCCAGCACCGCTTTGCTTCCTATCTCCGCCCCGAGCTCTACGAAAAGCGCTGACTTTTCTGCATTTATCCTCTGCATTATGTCCACCATTTGCCCCGTTGCCGCACTATAGCATAGAGGTATTGGCAGCACAAATGGTGCAAGTGCAACAGCCGATACGTGGGGGAATTCCCCCACGTTCCGCGTTTCCCCAGTCGGCAGTGTGGTACGTCCTACTTCCTCGTAGCCCTGCCCCTCAACGCCGCCAGCGCCAGGAACAGGCTCAGCACACCCACCCCCACCGTCGAAATCAGGCCGTAGAAAATCGTCAGCGGCTTCCATCCCTCGGTGATCAGCGACCTCTCCGCCGCCAGGATGTAGGTCACCGGATTGTAGTCGGCGATGGTGGAAAGCCACGGCGTCATCTGTTCCTGCGGTATAAACAGCGTGGTCATGAACAGGAAAGGGAAAAACAGCAGGAAGGACAGATTGACCGCCGCCACGTTTCCCGTCTTGAAGGCGATGGCGTAGGGAAAGCCGTTATAGACCAGCCCCCACAGGCCGGCCAGCAACATGAACGCCACGATGCCCAGCGGTCCGGTCTCAAAGCTGACCCCCACGATGAAGCCCATAATCACCACCGGAATGGTGAGCGCCACAATGAGCACGAAGTCCGCCATCATCAGCCCCAGCAGCAGCGCAACCCGGTTCACCGGGGTAATCACCAGCCGGTCAAAGTATCCCGTCTGTATGTCCGTCACCACGGTAATGGCGCGAGACACGCCGGTCACGGCGAACAGCACCGCTACCGGCAGCTGGAACGCCCGGTAGTCCAGCCCCGGTATGTTCTCCGCAAAGTCCTGCAGCGCTCCCACCGTCACCGCAAACATGAACACCGGTATGCACAGCGCCGGAATTACCGTCTCCAGGTCCCGCAGCATGGCGCGCACCGCCCGCCTCGCCACGGCAAATGTATCCCGAAAGAACCCTGCCTTGCGGGCGTGTACCGTTATGGATGTGGCGTCGGTTGCGACGGCCATCAGTTTCTCCTTTGGTGTGCCGGGCGAAAAACCGTGCCGGCAGATTAGTCCTCTTCCTGTCCCGCCCCTTCCCGCTGCAGCCTGGAACCCGTTACCTGCAGGAAGACGTCGTCCAGGGTCGGCGTGCGCAGGGTCAGCTCCCTTACCCCCACTCCCATTTCATTCAGTTTCAGGGCCACCGCGCTCACCAGCGCGGCCCCATTTCCCGAGCTGACCGTCAGTTCCGAATCATGAGCGTCCACCGCGTCCACGCCCGGCAGTCCTTCCAGCGCCGCCAGGGCCTCCCCGGTTGCCGGCGCCTCCAGGTTGATGATTATCAGGTCCGAACCCCGCGAGTGCTTCAGTTCCAGCGGCGTCCCCTGCGCGGCCAGTCTCCCGCGGTCGATGATCCCCACCCGGTGGGCCAGGGCGTCGGCCTCCTCCAGGTACTGGGTGGTCAGGAAGATTGTGACCCCCAGGTTTGTGTTAATCTGTCCCACTTCAACGAATATCCGGTTCCTGCTGATTGGGTCCAGGCCGGTGGTGGGTTCATCCAGGAAGAGGATTTCCGGCTGGTGGATCAGCGCCGCCGCCAGGTCCAGCCTCCGCTTCATTCCCCCCGAATAGGTGCCGATCTTCCGGTTCATCGCCTCGCCGATATCAATCAGGTCGGTCAGGTCGCCCATCCGCGATGCTATCTCCCGCTCTTTCAGCCCGTACAGCCGCCCCTGCAGCGTCAGCAGTTCCCGTCCCGTCTGCTTGTCGTCCAGGGCCGCTTCCTGCAGCGCCGCGCCGATACGCAGCCGCACCTGGTCCGGCTGGGCTACCGCGTCAAAACCCGCCACGGATATGGACCCCGCCGTGGGAGACAGGAGCGTGATCAGCATCCTGATAACCGTGGTCTTTCCGGCCCCGTTGGGCCCCAGGAACCCGTAAATCTCTCCCTGCCGGACCGACAGGTCTATTCCGTCCACCGCGCGGACCGGGCCAAACTCCCGCACCAGCCCCCGCGTTACAATTGCATCCTTCTCCTGCGACAACCTCGTTACACCCCAATTCTGCGAATCCTGATACTTTTACCACAATTGCCCCCTCAATGAGTCAATTCATCAGGGCAACCACGTCACAATTTCCCCCAATTTCGCGCCGCGCCCGGCAGTCAAGAAACCATCCCACCCTGCGCGCCATCCTGTCATCCTGACCGGAGAGTATGTCATCCTGAGCGGAGAGTATGTCGCCCTGAGCGCAGAGTATGTCGCCCTGAGCGCAGCCGAAGGGCCTGAACTCCTTCCCCCCAACCCCCGCTCCAGGAACCCAACCCCCCACTGACACCACCCCCTTGCCACCCTGGAAAACCCACCCCTACCATCAAATCACAATACCAAAGAGTCCCTTCCCCTTAGATGGGCTGACAGGGGTATGTAAGGGGTTGTTACGTAGGGACATGGCGGATGA
>JAPPGG010000006.1 GCA_028875055.1 Chloroflexota bacterium | reverse complement strand
CCATACCCGTATCCTTGACTCCCCCTATGTTACCATTTTGTCCACACGCCCTAGATTGTCCTTACTACCGGCAGCATGGGGCAGATATTGCGGAACGGGCTTGATCAGGAAGCCGGAAGCCTGTCCACTGCAGCACGCCACACGTTGGGGTCGCCGATGCGTACACCCTCGTCAACCCCGACGTTCTCCAGAAGAAGCGCCAGCATGGTCAGTCGATCCTCGTCTGACCAAAATAACTTTCCCCCGATCATCTCCATCTTTTCGGGAGTCAATTGGTAGCGGGCTCTGGCCTCGGGGCCCTGCCAGGCGCGTCCTTCCGCTCGCAAATCCCACTGAACTTCTTTCATGCGCCATTCCCTCCGGGGTTAAGCCCCTACAGCCCAAACCGCTCCGCCGCCCGGGCAAAGCCTTCAATGGCCCCTTCCAGCACCCAGTCGTCCACGCAGTAGGAGATGCGGAAGTGGCCGGGGGTGCCAAAGCCCCTGCCGGGAACCACCAGCACATTCCACTCCTGCAGGGCATCCACAAATTCCGTGTCTTCGGGCAGAGGAGACTCGGGGAAAAGGTAGAAGGCTCCCTGGGGCTTGACCATTGAGTAGCCCAGTTCCGTCAGGTTCGAGTACAGGAAGTCCCGCTTGCGCTGGTATTCTCCCACGTCCACGCTGATACCCTGCAGACCCCTGACTACATGCTGCATCAGGGCCGGCGCGTTGACGAATCCCAGGGTGCGGGTGCAGAAAACCATGCCGTCCACCAGTTCGCCCTTGTTAGGGTAGTCGGGGTGGACCGCGATGTAGCCGATTCGCTCCCCCGGCAGCCCCAGGTCCTTGGCGTGGGAGTTGACCACTATGGTGTGGTCGTACCGGGTGAAAACCTGGGGATAAGTGAGGCCGTCGTAGATCAGGTGGCGGTAGGGTTCGTCGCTGACGATGTAGATTTCCGTACCCAGCTCCGCCTGCTTGCGGTTCAGGAGCGCCGCCAGGTCATCTATTTGCCCAGGGGAATAGACCACGCCCGAGGGGTTGTTGGGCGAGTTGATGATCAAGCCCCGGGTCCTGAAAGTAATGGCCTGCTCAATGGCGGCCAGGTCCAGCTGGAAGTCCTCGGTGGTGGGAACTATTACGGGGATCCCATTGTGGTTGCCGATGTAGTAAACGTACTCGCCGAAGAAGGGGGAGAGGATGATGACCTCGTCTCCAGGGTTCAGGGTGGCGCGTAATACCACGTTGATGGCCCCGGCGGCCCCGCAGCTCATCACGATGTCTCCGACACCAAAAGACAGTCCCGTCTCGGCCTGGAGGGTCTGGGCAACGGCGTTCCTGGTTTCGGGATAGCCGGCATTGGGCATATATCGGTGCATTCCCTTGCCGGGGTCCCGGGCCAGGCGCAATAGTTCCTCGTTGAATTCCTTGGGCGGCTCCACCACGGGATTGCCGAGGGAGAGGTCGAAGACCTTGTCCTCCCCGTACTGGGCTTTGAGGGCGATGCCCACCTCGAACATGCGGCGAATCCAGCCGCCTTCTTCCATGGAACGGCGTACATCATCGGAAATAGTCATGTCAGTACGTCCACGATAATTTTGGGGCAAGGATACTCTCACCAGCGACTTCAGACAAATTCGGTCCGAGCGGCGGGCAAGAAGATGCCCACCCTACTTGGGAGGCAATGAGCCGGCGAACTTCACTGACAGGGCGACCCACTCCCTGAGACCGGAATCATCCTTCACACCCTCTTCGTCCACGTAAACAAAACCCCGCATGGGCCTTCCGGTGAAGTCGCACACCCGGGCGTGGGGAAGCTGCAGGGCCGTCTCGTATTGTTCGGCTCCCGTGCGAACGATCAGGTTGGCCTTTTCAATACAGCAGCACATATTGCCGCTGAGCATGAAGGCCAGCCCGCCGAACATCTTGCGTTCGGAGATGTCGCCCACCGGGGCCAGAATCTTTCTTACTCGATTTGCCAGGGATTCGTCGTATGCCATGTTGTACGTCCAGGTCGCCTTTGCCCAGTGTTTTGGAATACTGGGTCTCACCCAATATTGCGTCTGCCGCGAAAGCAAATTCGCAGGCGACAGTTTAACACTTTGCTGGGGCTTGAGAGCACAAAATGCCATTGATTTGGCTCAAGTTACGATTGCAAAATTTTACACGATGATATATAATTATGTATATTACGAAAAGTAACGGGACAGCATTATGTGATGTCCCTGAGGGAGGATTGCAATGGCGGACAATGGACTGGACAAGTTTGTAACAGGCATGCTATTCGGTGCCGTGGTGGGCGCGGCGATTGGACTGCTGGTGGCGCCCAAGCCGGGCAGCGAGACCAGGCAACTGGTGCGCGAAAGGGCCGGAGAGTATCTTGACGTTGCGCGGGAGCGAGCCACCGAGTATGCCGGACCCGTACGCGAACGGGCTGGCGAATACGTAGGAACTGCGCGGGAGCGGGTCCAGAACCTGCGCCGCCGCAACAGCCAGGAAGCTGCCGAGGAGGCGGCAACGGCCCAGGTGCTGGAGGACGAGTAGGATAATTCGCTGCTCTGGCAGCTGATGCTGCTGCGAAACTGGTAAGTAATAGCAACAAGGGGGGAGGGACCAGGTTCCTCCCCTTTTCTTTTTGGGTAGGAGCGAGACGCGGCAGGGGCTTTTCCGGCCCAGAGGGAACTCAACTCGGGCGATTTGGGTCGGGCAGCCAGCCTTCTCTGGCCGACGAGCCTCGTAACTGGCGGCTGTATGCGCCGTCCGGGCGCGTTCATGCTGGGCGACGGAGGGAGCCGGCTTGGGCTCGCATCTGCAAATTAGAGGCGCAGGCGACGCACCAGTTCCTCGGCAGTTACGTTGGAACCGGTAAGCCCGCTGGCGTCCTGTCCGGCCAGGAAAACCGTGGCCTTGACCATATCGTCGGGCGAGGCCCAGGTTGAGTAATCTGCGTCGGGTCGCTGGGCCTGGAAACCCTCGGTCAGGACGGGTCGGAGGGGACGCAGCACGTTGACGGCAATGTTGAACTGCCCCAGTTCCGCGGACAGGCCCCAGGTGAGACGCTCAACCGCCGCCTTGGATACACCATAGGCCTGGCCCATCATGGCAATGTCCTGGCCGGAGTCGGCCGAGAGGGTGGAAGAGAAGATGTTGCCGGCGGCATGGGAGGAAATATTGACGATGCTGCCGCCGCCCTGCTCCACCATGATGGGAGCCACGGCGCGGCAGCCGATGTAGGTGGCCCGCAGGTTAATGTCCATTACTAGGTCCCATTCCCGGAGGGTGGTCTCCAGAAAGGGACGGTACGTCCCGATTCCCGCGTTGTTGACCAGCACGTCTATGGCGCCAAAGGCATCCAGGGTTTCGCCCACCATGGCCTTGATGCTTTCTTCCTCACGCACGTTGCAACGGACGGGCAGGGCCCTGCCCCCCAGGGCCTCGATCTCGGCGGCAGTGGCGTAGATGGTGCCGGGCGCCTGTTCCCGTTCCTCCTCGGAACGCGCCGCCACCACCACGCAGGCCCCCGCCCGCGCCAGGCCCAGGGCCATGGCTTTGCCGATGCCCCGGCTGGAACCGGTGACAACGGCCACCTTGCCGGACAGCGGCATGTTCGGGTCCGTACTCGTCATGGCCGGTCAGTTTCCCAGCAGACCACGGCCGTGGGTACGGTAGTGGCGGTCCAGCTCGGAGGCGTAATTCTGGCCCAGGACCCTGCCGTGGTCGGCCAGCCAGTCGCTGAGCTTCGTGACGCCGCGAGGCGGCTCGGCAGACAGCAGCAGGTTGCCGGCCAGCCCGTCAATCTCCTCGCGGGTAAGCACTATATCCCTCACGAAGTACCCCACTATGCGCGACAGGGAAAGGGCCAGCGCCAGGGGCATGTGGGCGATTTTGGCCCGGCTGCCAACGGACTGTTCCAGCAGGTACACCAGTTCGTCGAAGGTGTAGGTTTCCGGACCAACGGCGTCCACCGTCATGTTGTCGGGGGAATCGGCGGAGGAAATTGCCAGGTCTGCCAGGTCGCCCACGTAAACGGGCTGGGCGCTATAGTGACCGTCGCCAGCGACGGGAAAGAAGGGGAAGCGGCGCAGAGCCCAGGCAATATTATTGAGCAGTATGTCGCCCTCGCCGAAGACCAGGGCGGGCCGTATTATGGCATAGGACAGGTTCGACTCCCGGATGGCCCGCTCCACCAGGGCCTTCCCCCTGAAATAGGGCAGGCGGGAATCCTCTGAAGGGTTGGTAATGCTGATGTGCACCAGCCGCTTCACTCCCGCCTCAACCGCCGCGTTCACCAGGATGCGGGAGTTTTCCACGGCCTGGTCGAAAGTGACTTCTCCGCTGGAAAACCGCACCCAGTAGGTGTTGTAGAGGGTGTCAACCCCTTCCAGTGACTTCGCCAGGGAACCGGCGTCGCGGAAATTGAGGGGCACAGCTTCAACCTGGCCGTGGAAGGGGTCCTGAACAGTGCCATGTAACTGGGGGCGACCGGTGAGGGTGCTCACAACCTTCCCGGAATCCAGCAGCTTCTGCGCTATGTGACGCCCGGTAAATCCGAAGGCGCCGGTTACAACGGTAAGGCCTGTATTGTCGCTGTGACTAGCCATGCGAACATTTTAACATCAGGCAACGATGCACAGTTAGGCCTGGTTGTGGATTTTGACGCCAACGGGAGAGAGCAGCAATCGGGGAGGGAGGCCTGGCGCCGGCCTTCGGCGGAATGACGCGCGCGAGTCGAAATTCCGGTTGCCGCTCCACCGGGGCGAAGAGTCTATAATCATGTCAACCTGTTACGGGGTTGAAGTCGGGGAAGCCAGCCCTGTCAGAGGAGGAAGATGGAATGGGTACGCTGGAATGGGTGGGAGAAGCCCTGAACGAGGGGCAAATCGTGGAACGAGAGTTTGTTATTGAGACCGAGGCCGGCGCTATACCGGGAATTGTGTGGATGCCGGAAGAGGCAGAGGAGCCAGTCCCACTGGTATTGTTCGGGCACGGAGGCAGCGGCCACAAGCGAGTTTCCAGGGCGGTGATGCTGGGCCGGCGGTTGGCCGGGGTTTCGCAGTACGCCATGGTGGCCATTGACGGCCCCGCCCACGGTGGCCGGCAGGGGCCGCGGCTGGAGGACCTGTACGCAGAGAAAGGGTTTGACAGCATTATCGACGGCATGGTCGGTGATTGGACCGCCACCCTGGACTGCTTTGCCGGCATGGACGCAATTGACGAGAACCGGGTCGGGTACGCGGGCTTTTCCATGGGTTGCCGTTTCGGGCTGCCTTTCGTGGCGGCGGAGGGCGACCGGCTACGCTGCGCCGCCCTGGGCAAGAACGCCCTGCAGAGGCGCGGCGGCGCGGATGCCAACGACGCCCTGGGAGACCGGTTCCGGCGGGATGCTCCCAACGTGAATGTCCCGGTGTTCTTTCACCTCCAGTGGGACGACGAGCTTTTCGCGCGGGAGTCTCAGTGCGACCTCTTTGACTTGATTGGCTCTGCCGACAAGCGAATGGTCTGCTACACGGGGCCGCACGGCAGGTCGTCGCCCGAGGCGGTCGATGACTGGTGCCGGTTCCTGAAGCGGTACCTGGGCTAAATCAAGAAAGTGCCCCACACCCCCCCTCCCACAAGGGGAATAGCCGGTGGCGGTGAACCGGTAGCCGGGAGAACCCGCCAATGGGCAACAACCCGTTGGCCGGTGGCCTCCGGGAGGAGCAGCCGTCCGGGTGCGGCCGGCCCGCTCCGAGGGAGTCAGGTCAGAGGGGCAAGGCCCGGAATGATGGTGTCGCCGAAGATTTCCACCTCGCGACTCGGCATGTCGTAGCCGCCCTCCAGGGTATGGGTGGGAAATATGAACACGTGGTCTATTCCCGACTCACCCCTGGCCCTCCTCAGCCGCTCCAGGCACTCTTCGGGCGTGCCGAAGAGACCAAGGGCGTCGCAGATCCGCCCTGCCTGTTCATCGGAGATGCTCTCGGGGACAAAGTCGTCGGCCAGGTCTATTCCCGCTTCCCGCAGCCAGAAGAGGTTGGAATCGCTGGGGTACATTAGGTAGGGCTGGTCGGGCCGGAAGCGCTGCTGGGGAAAACGGCGCGCCGCTGCCCCATCGGAAGAGACCGTGGTCGGTGTGATGAAAATAGTCCGGAAATGCTCCAGGCTGCGTCGGGAACGGGCCGCCCCCGCCGCCAGCCTGCGACGGGCGGCTTCAACGGCTCTGGGATGGAGTCCCACCAGCAGCAGGGCTCCGTCGGCCACCTCTCCCGCCAGTTCCACCATCCTGGGGCCCGCTGCAGTCATAAAGACGGGGGTGGGCCGGTCGCTGCGGTTGCGCAAGCGAGTTGCCACCCCGTTGAATTCCACCGATTCTCCCCGAAGCAGGCTGCGAATGGCCAGGACGGCCCGGCGCATGGACGCTACCGTTGCCCGGGGCCGGCCAATGCTGCCCACAGCCAGATAGCCGGGAGCCACGGTCAGGCGGACACGCTCGGGGGCGATTTCTTCCAGTGAGTGGGCCAGGGACGCCAGCACCATGGCGTGCCGGGTGACGGGGTTGGAGGTAGCGGGGTAGAGGGTCAACTGGGAAGTTCGCTGGGCGGCCAGGGCCAGCGTCAGGTAAACGTCCCTTCCGCTGTGCTGGTGATCGTGGACTCCCACACCGTTAAACCCGGCTGCTTCACAACGGGCGATGAAATCAGCGGTATCGGGTATGGGCAGTCCCACGGGCACGCGAATATCTACTTTCATCGGGGCTCCTGCGATTCGGACCAGAGGCGGGCAAACTCGGTGGCGACTACGCTCTCGTAAGGCACGTCCTCATCCAGCAGCCCCACGTGGCGGGCGAACTCATTGAGACTGGCGACCGCGCCGGGAGGGATGGCGGCGGAATAGTAGGGGGAGTCCCGTCGGACCAGATCGACAATCAGGCCGGCCTCGTCCGGGGGGAACAGGCGCCTGCCCACCTCGCCTGCCAGGACCGGGTCAGCCCGCAGCGCCTTTTGCGCCTGCATTATTGCCCGAATCGCGCCTTCCGCGGCGGCGGGATTCTGTTCGATCAGCCGCTCCGACGCCACCAGGGCGGGAAAGGTATAGTCCCTGGCTGTCGGCGGACCCAGCCCCTGTCGGGGGTCGAGGGCCACTGCTCCTGCGCCGCTCCTTACGGCAACCTCCGCACCCATTGCATTGGCCCAGAAACCATCGATGATTCCTTCCTCCAGCGCGCGGGCGGCGTGGACGCCAAAGGAAATCCCCGGGTCCCCGGAACCGGGGACCGGCGCCAGCTCTACCCCGTCGCGCGCCGGGTCAATGGCGGCGTCGGCCAGCATGCGGCGCAGGGCGGCATCGGGACCGGGCGCCGCGCCGATGCGCAGGCCCCGGACTGCCTGCACGTCGCCAGGTACGAAATCCAGGTCCGCACGTAGCACCAGCATCCAGTAGGTATGCTGGGACAAGGCGGCCAGCAGCCTGCCGCCACGCCAACCGGGGAAAGCCAGGAGAGTGGCGTGAGCCGGACCCGCCACGAAGTCCACGTGGCCGTTTCGAAGCGCTTCCATGGTCTGACCGGCCGGAGAAATCAGCTCCAGGTCCGCATCTATGCCCTGCGCGCGGAAGAAGCCCAGGTCAACGGCTGCCTCGGCAGGAAAGTAGGAATTGGATACCAGGTCGGGTACGGCCAGGCGCATCGGGTTCCTCCCGGTCTTGTCTTATAGTCCCGTCGGGGTCGGGGTCAGTTTAGCACGGCCTTTCCGGTGCGTAATTTCGGACGGCTTGCGGCGTGTTTCAGCCGCCGGGCTTGCGCAGCGTGGCAGCGTCGGTCAGGTGTATGCGGCAGCCGCCGGTGTCCGCGGGGTCGAAGTAGATCAGGCGGTAGCCCATGAAATTGGTGAAGGGCTCTTCGGACAGAAAGCGGTAGCCTCTCTGGCGATGGCTGGCCACCACCTGGTCCAGGTTTTCCACGGAATAGGCCATGTGGTGCACCACCCACAGGCCGTTGGCCGCATCCAGGTCCGTGGTGTCCTCAGGACCAATGAATTCCACTTCCACGTCCCCCGCCTGCAGGAAAGCCACCTCGCCCAGGTTGGTCACCGCGCCACGCCCGGTAACTCTGGCGCCGTACATTTCAGAGTAGGACTTGATGGCCGCATCCAGGTCGGGGACGAGGTAGCTTGCGTGATGGATATCTGAAAACATTGCATCTCCTCCTTTGGGGTCCCAGGGAAGGTAGGGATGGCATTCGCGGGTACTGTTTTCCTGGTGGTCGCGCCCGAATAATACCGGGTTACAGCGCCGGTTGGCGAGAATGCCATAATATACTTCAGGCGGAGACCCAATGCGGTCTGTACTGTCACTGGGGAGGTACAGCCGCGAGGTCGGCGCACCGGGTTTTGTGCCGGACCGAATGGGGGAAACACTGGCGCGCGAAATCCCGGCAAAATTTCCACGGGAGGGAAGGGGTCATGCCACCAGTCATAGGTGCCGGGAAATTCAGGTACGAATACCAGCCGGGCTGGGCGAGGCTGCCCGAGGGCACGGCATTGCAGCAACCCAGCGGCGTGGCCGTGGACTCGCGGGACCGGGTGTACGTGTACCAGCGACAGGGGCCGCCGGTGCTTGTTTTCGACCGGGACGGGAACCTCCTGGACTCCTGGGAGCGCAAGAACGGCGTCCCCCTGGAGGCTCACCACATCCACGTTGGGCCGGACGACGCGGCCTATCTCGTGGACCGGGACGCGCACCAGGTCCTGATCTACGACACGTCGGGAAACCTGCAGCGGTCGCTGGGCATTCGGGACCAGGCGGCGATGCAGGCGCCCTTCAACCACCCGGCCGATGTATGCATCGCACCTTCAGGGGAGCTGTACGTTGCCGATGGTTACGGAAATTCCTGTGTTCACCGCTTCAGCCCCTCCGGCCACTACACCGGCAGTTTCGGGGAGCCTGGGAGTGGGCCCGGTGAGTTCCGGGTGCCCCACAGCGTCAGCGTTTCAGGGGATGGAAGGGTATTCGTGGCGGACCGTGAGAATAACCGGGTGCAGGTTTTTACCGCCCTCGGAGAATTTCTGGAGGAATGGACCGACTTCAAATG
This sequence comes from Chloroflexota bacterium, assembly GCA_028875055.1. Lineage (GTDB taxonomy): Bacteria > Chloroflexota > Dehalococcoidia > Lucifugimonadales > UBA3495 > Bin22. The sequence continues at coordinate 109,878 of JAPPGG010000006.1, read as the reverse complement.
CCCAATGGGCGTGCACATTGACGCCAGCCAGATGGTGTATGTGTCCGACCAGATTCCCCGCATCAGCATCTATACCCTGGAGGGGACGCTGGTATCGCGGGGGAGAACCTTCGAGAATGCGCACCAGGTTTACACCGACTCCCAGGGCAGCATTTACGGCATTGACACCGCTAACCAGCGCGTCCAGAAACTGGCTAGGCTGTGACCGGATTGCGGCGAAGAATATAGTCCCCGTCCGACACAGGCGTGGTCTTGTGGCTGAGGCACACAGGAGGCAAGAGAATGATAGTAGTTACTGGAGCGGCGGGAAGACTGGGCCGCAGGGTAGTGCAACTGATGGTGGACCAGGGCCGTCAAGTGCTGGCAACGGACCAGCTGGCAGCGGATGACCTGCCGACGGAGTTTGTCCGTTGCGACCTGGGGGACGCCAGGGCGGTGGATGACCTGCTGACGGGAGCGGAGGCGGTGGTCCACCTGGGAGCCATTCCCGGGCCGCTGCGGGCAGAGCCCCGGTTTATCTTCGAAAACAACGTGACCAGTACCTTTAACGTGATGACTTCTGCGGCGGAGCAGGGACTGAGGCGGATAGTGTTTTCCTCCAGCGCGTTCGGAATGGGCTGGGCCCACGAGGGAGACGCTTTCGTGCCGCTGTACCTGCCGCTGGACGAGGAGCATCCCATGATGCCCTTCGAACCCTACGGCCTATCCAAGCAGGTGGGGGAGGACATTGGCCGGATGATAGCCCGCAATTCGAACACTACGGTGGTCAGCCTGCGGTTTACCAACGTGGCCCTGCCGGAGGTCCAGGCGGAGTTTCCGTGGCCGGCGCCCACCCCCGACAACCCGTTGACGCTGGTGATGTGGGCCTACGCCGACGCCAGGGACGTGGCCCAGGCCCACGTTCTGGCCCTGGACGCCGACATCGAGGAGTACGAGGCGTTGATGCTGGCCCAGCCCACCTCCCGGTTTGAGGAACCCACCATCGACCTTGTCAGGAACAACTTTGGAGACCAGGTGGAAATTCGGGAGGGCCTGGAGGGCGCCGCCAGCGTAATCAGCACCAACAAGGCGCAGCGCCTGCTGGGGTGGCGTCCTACGCATAACTGGCGAGAGGAACGGGGCGGGCCTGGCGAGCGCGGCTAAACGCCCGCCCGTCCAGCGGAATCTTGTCCCGGCAAGGGCAGAAACGGCAGGAAAAGAATCAGGCAGTTGCACCGGCGGCGCTTAACTCAGGTGGGCGCCGCTCTCCCCGGAAGGATACCAGGGCCATGGCCACCAGCAGCAGCAGGATGTTGGACCAGATGGCGATGTCGTACGTGCCACGGATGTCGTAGAAGAGGCCACCCAGGAAAGCGCCCAGACCGCTTCCGATGGGCATGACCGCGAACATGGTCCCGTAAATGGTACCCAGGTTACCGATTCCGTACCGGTCGGAAGTGTAGGCGGCGGTAATGCTGACCACCGAGTTCCAGGAAAAGCCCACCAGCAGTACGCCGGCCAGCAGGGTCCCCAGCCCCAGGGAAGGGATTCCCAGCGCCGGCACTCCCATGGACAGCAGGACCACCACGAACCCCAGGGCGCGCAGGTTGTAGGAGGCGGACAACAGCCACCGCCGTCCGTACTTGTCGGAAAGGTGCCCCATGTACAGGCTGCCGATGACCGCGGCGGCCCCGATTAAACTGAATGCCCCCGCGGCGGCCATGGGATGGTAGCCCAGGTCCCTGGCGTAGGTTACGAAGTGAGCATTCACGAAGCTCATCGAGTACCCTCAAACGAAGTACCCGAAGGTGAGGCGGTAGAACAGGTTCGACCCCAACGCCTCCTTGAAGGTTGCGTCTCGGCCGAAGAGGGGAGTGGAGTCCTCGCCGCTGGCGCCCCTGCGCCGCCGCAGGTCCGTGGTGTCGCCCAGCGGTTCCAGCCCCATCTCCTGCGGAGTGTTCCGGATAAATATGAAGCCGACGGGCAAGATGACCAGCAGGGCAAGGCCGCCAAGGAAGTAATAGGCGTCCCGCCAGTCGAACAGAATCAGGAACACGGAGGCAGCTGGAACCAGTATGAGGGCGCCAAAGGACCCGGCGCTGCTGTTCAGGCCGAGGGTCAGCCCCCGGTGGGCGTAGAACCAGGAGCTGATGACCTTGGTAAGAATGGGGCCGACACCCATGGTCAGCCCAATGCTCATTACGGCAAATACGACGTACAGTTGCAGGAGCGTCTTGACCGAAGGCACTATCAGCAGCATTACTCCGAGGAGAGCCACCCCGGAGAGGGCTACCAGCTTGGGGCTGTAGCGGTCGGCCAGGTAGCCGGCCAGGGGACGCATGAGTCCGGAGAGCATGAAGGTGATGCCAAAGGCGAGGGAAAGGGTGCTGCGGCTCCAGCCGAACTCTTCCGTCATCGGCTGAAGGAATACGCCGAAGGAAAACTGGGTGCCCGCAGTGCCGAGGGCCACCAGCGAGCAGCCCATGACGACAAACCAACCGTAGAATACCCGGTTTGAGTTACCTGTCATCAGGGCCCCTTGTCGGGAAGGCGTTTACCGGGGAGGCAACCGCAATTGCGGTTCGGAGTACTCCCCGGCGTCGCCGCTCACGCCCATCTCGCCGTTTCGTGGCAGAGTTCAGGGGATAGCGCCGGTTGGCCTGCCTCGTTTGCTTCCGTTACATCCTAATGTACCACAAGAAGGGCGAAAGGTATCGGACCCGGCCGCTCCTCTCCCGCCAGTTTCAAAGGTGGAGTGTTGCCGAATCCGCTGGAAAAGGAAGCCAGCCTCCCCAGCACTGCGGACATACCACCGGGTTCAGTACTTGCGGGGGTCGGGAATGCCCACCCCCAACAGGTGTCGCCGCGCTTTGGCCCAGCACCTCTTGAGGATTTCCTGGACCTCGTCACACTCCCGGCCCAGGGCCCGGATACCCAGGGCGCCTTGCCCGGGGAGGCAAGTCACTCCCGCCGGGACCCTTTTGTTGACGGCCGTTGTATCTTGCAGTTCCCCTCGCAGTTGCCCCAGGTCGCGTCCTTCGGCGATGATCAGCATGGAGCCGAGGGTGTACGCTCGGCGCTCCGGAACCATCGGGCCAGCCACATACTCCAGGAGGGGATTGCGCCGGGACGGAATAATCTCGAAGGAGTCTATGTACTTGGGTAAACGGTCCTCGCCGAGAACTTCCAGGTGGCTGGCCAGGCGGCGGTACTGGAAGGCCTCGCCCATGGCCAATCTCCCGGGCGTCAGCACATCCCAGAAGACCAGGATACCTCCGGGCCTCACCGAGATGGTAGTGCGCTGCTGGAAGTCCGAGTCCTGGTAAGGAATGAGGGGATCGGGCAGGTATTCCAGGTATCCGCCCGGCGCCACTTCGAGGTCGATGCGCTGCTTGGCCAGGCCCAGAGGCATGGCGTGGACCCTGGTGGCGCCTTGCGTTGAAACGTGGGCAGCGGCTCCCGTGTCAACGGTTACCGAAATACGGTGGTCGTCCCCCTGAAATATGCCGCCGGTGGGATTGGACAGGAGGGCCAGGGCCAGCGCGGGCAGGGACCGTTCGGGGTGCAGCACTCCCTGCACCTGCAGGGGCGGCCGGGTGCTGGCATGGGCCAGGCGAGTGCGGCCATCCCTGAGGGCCAGGGTCAGCTCTGCCACCCCCTGCCTTACCGACGCAGCAGGCCTACTGGGAGGATGTGAAAGCATCCGCTGCCTCCAGAATCCGGTCAAGGACCTTGTCGAGCCCCTTTCCCTTGCGGCAGTTGGTAAACAGGTAGGGTTTTGAGCCGCGAACCAGGTCGAGGTCGCGGCGCATGATGTCCAGGTCAGCCCCTACGTGGGGGGCCAGGTCCGTCTTGTTGACCACCAGCAGGTCCGTCTGGGTGATGCCCTGACCGCGTTTGCGGGGGATCTTGTCGCCGGCGGCTACGTCGATGACGTAAATCTGGAAGTCGGCCAGGGCGGGACTGAAGGTCAGGGTCAGGTTGTCGCCCCCGCTCTCGATGAGAAACAGGTCGCCGTCGGGATAAAGATCGCTGAGCTCTTCGACCGCCAGGAGGTTGTGGCTGGGGTCCTCGCGGACGGCGGTATGGGGGCAGGCGCCCGTGGACACCCCCCGAATGCGGTCAACGTCGAACACATCCTGAAGGGTCCTGCGGACGTGGTCCTCGTCCTCCCGCGTGAAGATGTCGTTGGTTATGACCAGCGGACTGCAGCCGCGTTCCATCATCATCGGCACCAGCGCCTCGATAAGCGAAGTCTTGCCCGAACCCACCGGGCCGCCGACGCCAATTCTGGGTATTCTCTTCATAACTATTTTCTCCGTTGCCGGCTCCTAGCTGGCAAACATTCTCACATCTGCCGCCTCGTGACGCATGGAGGCGATGTCGGCCAGGGGAGCGAATGAGGTCATTTCCTTCCAGTGCCGGGCCTGGATTTCCCGGTATCCGGCGCCAATATCGCGATGCAATAAACGCAGAATCTGCTGGGCCTCGGAATGGGACAAGGGCATGAGCCGTTGGGCAGCGCCAAGCACACCCACGGCGAAACTGTGACTGCAGGCAAACAGGGCTAGCTCGGCTTCAACCCCCGCAGCCCAGGCCGAGAGGGCGAAGGCCACTGAAGCGCAACCCGGGGCCTCTCCCCTTGTCACCGAGGCCCGGTATTCATCGAAGGCTGAAGGAACGCCCTTCACCGCCAACAGGTTGAAGGACTCATCGAGAAACCGCCGGCCGCTCTGGGTGGAAGCGAGCCGGATCTCCTCGGGCAGACGCATGGCGTTGAGCCGTCGGTCTATCTGGACCAGTGTCGTCAGGTCGCCTTCGCCGGCGCAGCGATGGGCATGGAGCAGCGCCACGCCGTCGGAGGGCAGCAGGGAGCCGGCCAGCAGACCGGCCAGGAACTCATGGACCTCCTCCGCGCACGACACCCAGCCCTGGGCTACCATTCCTTCCAGTCCCTGGGAATGGGCGTAGGCCCCGGTGGGAAAGAAGGAGTCAGCCAGCTGCAGGGCGGTCAGGAGGCCGCGACCGGACTCGTCAAGCATATTGCGTTTCGCCCTCCTACACCAGGAAGTGAAGCTGGGCCAGGCTCAGGCGCTCGGCCGGCGGAACGGTGGCTATTTGCCCGTCAACCCTGACTTCGTAGGAGTCCGGGTCAACTTCGATGCTGGGCATGGCATCGTTCCGCACCATCTGTCGCTTGGTAATGTGGCGGCATCCCTGTACCGGTTCCACCCGCTTGTCCAGCCCCAAGTCCCGGTGGATGCCGGCCTCGTACGCGGCCCGGGACAAGAAAGTAAGGGAGCGGCCATGTACTGCCTTGCCCAGGGCGCCGAACATGGGACGGTAGAAGGAGGGCTCGGCGGTGGGTATGGAGCCGTTGGGGTCGCCCATCACCGACCAGGCAATCATGCCGCCCTTGATTATCAGCTTGGGCTTGGCGCCGAAACTGGCAACGGGCCACAGGACGATATCGGCCAGCTTGCCCGGTTCCAGGGACCCGACGACGTGGGATATGCCGTGGGTGACCGCGGGGTTTATCGTCAGCTTGGCCAGGTAGCGAAGAACGCGGAAATTGTCGTGATCGGGGGAATCCTCGGGCAGCTTGCCCTTGAACCGGCTCATCTTGTCGGCCGTCTGGAACAGGCGGGTAAAGTTCTCGCCAACCCGGCCCATGGCCTGGGAATCGGAGGAGTACATGCTGATGACGCCCATATCGTGAAGCACGTCCTCGGCCGCAATGGTCTCGGGGCGGATGCGACTCTCGGCGAAGGCCACATCCTCGGGGACGCGGGGGCTGAGGTGATGACAGACCATCAGCATGTCCATGTGCTCGGCCAGGGTATTGACCGTGTAGGGACGAGTCGGGTTGGTCGACGAGGGAAGGACATTCAGGTGGGCCGCAATCTTGATGATGTCGGGAGCGTGCCCCCCGCCGGCCCCCTCGGTGTGGTAGGTGTGAATGGCCCGGCCGGCGATGGCGGCAATGGTATCCTCGACGAAACCGGCCTCGTTCAAGGTGTCGGTGTGGATGGCCACGGGAACGTCGTACCGGTCGGCCACTTCCAGGCAGCGGTCAATGGCAGCCGGGGTGGTGCCCCAGTCTTCGTGAAGCTTCAGGCCGCTGGCCCCGGATTCCAGCTGTTCTTCCAGGGGCGCGGCTGTGCTGGCGTTGCCCTTGCCCAGAAGTCCCCAGTTGACGGGCAAGGCTTCAGCAGCCTCCAGCATGCGGGCAATGTTCCATGGGCCCGGCGTGCAGGTGGTGGCGTTGGTGCCGTCGGCAGGGCCGGTGCCGCCGCCCAGCATGGTGGTAATGCCGTTGGACAGGGCGTGCCACACCTGCTGGGGTGAAATCATGTGGATGTGAGCATCAATTCCGCCAGGGGTGGCTATCAGGTGCTCTCCCGCGATTATCTCGGTGCCGGGGCCCACTACCAGGTCGGGGTGCACGCCGTCCATCACCCCGGGGTTGCCGGCTTTGCCGATGGCTGTGATGTGGCCGTTCTTGACCCCGATATCGCCCTTCAATATGCCCAGGACGGGGTCCATGATGATAACGTTGGTGATCACCAGGTCCGGGGCTCCGTCCTGGCTCGTAATTTCCGGGTCCTGGCCCATGCCGTCGCGGGCCGTCTTGCCCCCGCCAAAGACCAGTTCGTCGCCGTGGGTGAGGAGGTCCTGCTCCACCTGGCACACCAGGGCAGTGTCGGCCAGGCGGAAGCGGTCTCCCGTGGTGGGCCCGTACAGTTCCACGTATTGCTGCCGGCTGATTCGCGCCATGCTATCTGTCTCCCTGAGCTCCCGTCTCTTCGGAGGGAATGTGGGCAAATGCCCTTCCCCGCATTTCTTCCAGGGCCCTCTCGCGGACGTCCGCCGAATCCAGGCTGCCGGAAGTCAGACCGTTGAGCCCCAGTATGCGCCGGGCGCCGCCAATGGCCACCAGGGTTACCTCCTTGCGGTCTCCAGGTTCGAACCTCACGGCCGTGCCGGCCGGGATGTCCAGGCGCATGCCATAGGCCCCTTCCCGGTCGAATCTCAGAGCCCGGTTGACCTCAAAGAAGTGGAAGTGGGAGCCCACCTGTATGGCCCGGTCGCCCGTGTTCCACACCAGCAGGGTGGCGGTGGGCCGGCCGGGGTTGATCTCTATGGGCTCGTCGGCTGGGATGTAATGACTGCTGGGGTTGCTCATGGTTACAGGGAACTCCTGCCCTTCAGACTATGGGATCGTGGACGGACACCAGCTTGGTGCCGTCGGGGAATGTCGTCTCTACCTGGACCAGGTCCACCATTTCGGCCACGCCTTCCATAACCTCCTCGCGGGTCAGTACCTGGCGTCCCAGTTCCATGGCCTCGGCCACGGTGCGGCCGTCCCGAGCCGATTCAAGGATAGCCTCCGTAATAAGGGCCACCGATTCGGGAACGTTGAGCTTGAGACCGCGACCCTGCCGTTTCCGGGCGAGGTCGGCAGCCACGTAAACCATCAGTTTTTCCGATTCCCGGGGTGTGAGCATCATAAGGCAACTCCCAGACTAACCCTGGCAGGGCAATGGCCCTTTGATTGGTTCGTAAATTGCACAGAACCCATTTGCTTTTGATGAACGCCGCCCTGAGCCTGCCACAGGGCCCGAAATCCTCCTGGAAACCCTTACGGGGTGAACCGATCCCTGGCTGTCGGGGAGGACTCCAGGCGCTTCGGCCCCGCTAATCACTCCCTTCCTCAAAACCCGGTCCTCCCGGCCGCCCTGGCCTCCGACGCTGCTGGCGCGGCAACTGCCGCTACAGGGTGGACAGGTAGCGGGATACCTCGTAGTCGGTGACCTGGGAGCGGTAGTCTTCCCACTCCATCTGCTTGTTTGCTATCAGGCTGTTGAATACGTGGTCACCCAGGGCTTCGTACAGAAGCTCGCTGCCCTCGGCCAGGGTGATGGCCTCGCCCAGGCTGGTGGGCAGGGTTTTCAGGCCCAGGGACTGGCGCCGCTGAGGTGACATTTCCAGCACGTTGCCCACGACGGGAGGGGGAATCTGGTAGTCATCCTCAATTCCCTTCAGCCCCGCCGCCAGCATTACGCTGAAAGCCAGGTAGGGATTGCAGGCAGGGTCGGCGGCCCGGTACTCGATTCGCAAGGATGTCTCCGTACCCGGTTCGTAGGTGGGCACCCGGATCAGGTCGGAGCGGTTGACGTGGGTCCACGACACGTAAATGGGGGCCTCGTAGCCGGGAATCAGCCGTTTGTAGGAATTTACCCACTGGTTGGTGACCAGGGTAATTTCCGGGGCATGGGCGACCAGTCCGGCGATGAATTTCTTACCCAATTGGGACAGGTACTGTTCATCGTCGGCATCGAAGAACCCGTTGGCCTCTCCCCGGAACAGGGACTGGTGCAGATGAAGGCCCGAACCGTTGATGCCGGAAACCGGCTTGGGCATAAAGGTGGCATAGACGTTCTGGAGCAGGGCCAGTTCCTTCACGACCAGCTTGGCAGTAAGAACGTTGTCCGCCATATTAAGAGCGTCGGTGTATTCCAGGTCGATCTCGTGCTGGCTGGGAGCCCCCTCGTGGTGGGAGTATTTGACGGGAATACCCATTTCGCCCAGGTGCAGCACCGTATCCCGGCGCAGTTCCGTGGCAGGGTAGCTGGAAAGCTGGTCAAAGTAGCCGCTGGAGTCCAGCAGTTCGGGAGAGTGGGAATTCTGCAGGTAGAAGAACTCCAGCTCCGCGCCCACGTTGTAGGTGTACCCCAGCGCCTCGGCTTTTTCCAGGTTGCGCTTCAGCACGTACCGGGGGTCGCCGAGAAAGGTCTGACCCCGCTGGTGCCGGATGTCGCAAAACATGCGGGCCACCGCATTCTGGCGGGGACGCCAGGGCAGCAGGGTGAAAGTGGACGGGTCGGGGTAGGCCCGCATATCGCTTTCGTGGTGCCGGGCAAAGCCGTCAATAGCGGACCCGTCGAACCCCACGCCCCGGTCCAGGGCTTCTTCCAGGTCGTTGACGGTTATGGCAAAGCCCTTGAGGTGGCCCAGAATATCGGTGAACCACAGGCGGATAAACTTGACGTCGCCCTCGTGGGCCGCCCGCAGTACCTCATCCCGTTGAGTTGTCGCTTCGGTGGTCATCACATTTCCCCTAATAGTTTTGTCTCTTGTTGCCCCGTGGCAACCTGGGCTGTACGGCATATCCCGGGCCAATCAAGGCCGGATATGAACTTCCCTAGACTGATACATACTCCCGTACCAGGTTCTGGTCCAGGTCCCGGGCGGTTCCCTCAAGGACGATGGACCCTTTCTCCATTACGTAGCAGTAGTCGGCCAGGCCCAGGGCAAAGTCCAGGAACTGCTCCACCAGCAGAATGGTGGTTTCCTGCTGGTCCCGCAGTCTCTGCAGGAGTTCCTGGATTTCCTGGACTATGGACGGCTGAATTCCCTCGGTTGGTTCATCCAGCAGGAGCAGGGAGGGCCGGCGGACGAGGGCCCGGGCCAGGGCGAGCTGCTGCTGCTGACCCCCGCTGAGGGTGCCGGCCACCTTTCGCTGGTAGGTCTTGAGAGCCGGGAACAATTCGTACATCCGGTCCAGGGCTGCGCTCCTGCTTTCGGTCCCGTCGGCGGCTTCCAGCCCCATGAGCAGGTTGTCGTGCACCGACAGGTAGGGAAAAACGTGACGGCCCTGGGGCACGTAGCCAAAACCCGCCCTGGCCCGCCGGTGGGAGGGCCACCTGGTCATGTCCGACTGGGCGAACATTACCTGCCCGGCGCGGGGGTTCAGCTGGCCCATGATCGCCTTCATCAGCGTGGTCTTGCCAACGCCGTTGCGGCCCATGAGGCAGACCACCTGGCCCTCGGGCACGTCCAGGGCCACGTCGTTCAACACCATGCTCTGGCCGTAGCCCACCGTCAGGTTGCGAATTGTCAGCAGTGATTCCTGGTAGCGCATAGCTCCTTCCCTGGCGCGTCAGACGCCGGCGGCCGTCCCCCGCCTGGGTTGGGATGACTCGGCAACCGTCCGGTTACCCGAGGCTCCGTGGCCGAGGTAGGCGCGGACAACTTCCGGGTCTCGCTGTACCGTTTCCATGTCCCCCTCGCTGAGCACCTTGCCCAGGTGCAGCACGGTGACGGTCTGGGCAAAGCGCCGCACAAACTCCATATCGTGCTCCACCACCAGGACGGAACGGGTGCTGCCGATGGACTGGAGCAGTTCGCCGGTTTTCTCCCGCTCCCGCCGCGTCATTCCGGCAACGGGTTCGTCCATCAGGAGCAGTTTGGGTTCCTGGACCAGCAGCATGCCGATTTCCAGCCACTGCTTCTCCCCGTGGGACAGGGACCCGGCAACCTCCGACGCCCGGTCAACCAGCGCCACTTCTTCCAGGGTCGCCATGATGCGGTCGGACTCCTGGCTGCGGATCCCGCCAAAGAGGCTGGTGATGCGGTTCCGGAACCCCAGGGCTACCTCCAGGTTCTGGTACACGGTCAAACTTCCGAAAATAGAGGGCGTCTGGAACTTGCGGCCGATGCCCAGCCTGACCAGCCGGTGTTCCTGCTGGCGGGTCAGGTCCGTACCGCCGTCGAAAACAATCCTTCCCCGGTCGGGTTTGGACTTGCCGGTGATGGAATCGATCAGGGTGGTCTTGCCGGCGCCATTGGGGCCGATCAGGAACCGCATCTCCCCGTATTTCATGCTGAAGTCCAGCTCGTTCAGGACCGTAAAGCCGTCAAAACTGATGGTCAGCTTTTCCACGGACAGGATGGTCTTGCCGGTCTCGGGCCCGGAACCCGCGCCGTTGGCGGCGTGGGAAGCCGGCGCCTGGAAAATCTGCCTGGCCCTGCGTCCAATCATCGCTTGACTCCCGGCAGAACCCGGGCCGCAAACCGGGGCAAGCGGTCGGCGGAAAGCCACTCGGGCCGCCGCCAGCCCTCGACCCGCAGCAGACCCATTATTCCCGACGGGAATACCAGCACGGCCCCGATGAACAGCAGGCCAAGGAAGTACTGCCAGATGGCGGGGAAGGACTCGCTCAGTCCGCTCTTGGCTCCGTTGACCAGGATGGCGCCCACGATGGCCCCCAGCAGGACGCCGCGACCCCCGACCGCAACCCAGATGGCAATCTCGATGGAAGGCACAATTCCCATCATTGTCGGCGAAATGATGCCAACCTGGGGCGTGAACAGGGCGCCGGCCACCCCGGCTATTCCGGCAGAGAGGGCGAAGACGATGGTTTTCAGGGCTGCCGGGTTGTAGCCCGAAAAGCGCACCCGGTTCTCGTCGTCCCGCATGGCCACCAGCAGGCGCCCGAATCGGGAGGCGATCAGCCACGCGCACAACAGGTAGGTAAGCGCCAGGGTCGCCAGGGTGGCGTAGTACAGGACGGTCTGGGTCGTCGGCGAGTTTATGGCATATCCGAAGATGGTGGTGTAGTTGGTGATACCGTTGGTGCCGCCCGTGTATGGCTGCTGACCTATGAACAGGATGCTTACAATGAGGGCGAGGGCCTGTGTTATGAGGGCAAAGTACACACCGGTGATCCGGCTCCGGAACACCAGGTAACCCAGCCCGCCGGCCAGGGCTGCCGGAACAACAAAGGTCATGGGAATGGCAAACCAGGCGTATTGAAAGGGAGCCCAGAAGAAGGGCAGCTCGGTCAAACCGCTCCAGAACATAAAGTCGGGCAGCTTGCCGCCGGCCGATTCCAGCTTCAGGAACATGGCCATGGCGTACCCGCCCAGGCCAAAAAAGACGCCATGCCCCAGGCTCAACATCCCGGCATAGCCCCAGATCAGGTTCAGGGACACGGCCAGGATGGCAAAGGTAAGAAACTTGCCCAGCAGGGCCACGCGGAAATCGGAAAGCAACAGGGGCGCGGCCATCAGGGCCGCCAGCACCAGCGCCGGCGCCAGCCACACCGAGGCAACGTCGCCAAGCCACCCTGGCACGGGAAGGCCCTTCACGGCGTTGGGTATGGAGAGTCTGGATATCATGGGCTGCTTACCTGCCCCGCGCCCGCATGAGCCCGGCCGGCTTCCACTGCAGGAAGAGAATCACCATGGCGAAGACCAGGACCTTGCCCACAACCGCGGTGGTCCCAAACTCGAAGACCGTGTTAACCATGCCGATAATCAGGGCTGCCATGATGGTGCCCGGTATTTGTCCCAGTCCTCCCAGTATCACGACAATAAAAGCGTCAACAATGTAGAAGGTCCCCAGCGACGGGCCAATGGGTCCGATAAGGGTCAGGGCGCACCCGGCAACACCGGCCAGGCCGGAGCCCAGGGCGAATGTAAAACTGTCAACCCGGCGGGTGGACACTCCCAGGCTGGAAGCCATCTCCCGGTTCTGCATTACGCCCCGCATTCGCCGACCCTCGTTGGAGCGGTACATGTACAGGTACAGGGAGCCCAGGCAGGCCAGCACCAGTCCGATGATGAAGATGCGCTTCATCGGCAGCAGCAACCCGGAGGTGACGGAAACGGTGGCGCTGAGCCAGTCGGGCGCCACAACCTGGACGTTGGGCGCGCCAAAAATGGACCGGGCCAATTGCTGCAGGAACAGGCCCACACCCCAGGTGGCCAGCAGGGTGTCCAGTGGACGGCGGTAAAGGAAGCGGATTACCGAGACTTCCACCAGGTAACCCGCGGCGGCGGCCATGATGAATGAGGCTGGAATGGCAACCAGGAAGGTGATTCCGGACTGGGGATCGCCGGTGTAGTGAGTCGCCACCTGCTGCAGGGCATAGGTGGTGTAGGCTCCGATCATGATGAACTCGCCGTGGGCCAGGTTGATTACGTTCATCAGGCCGAAGGACAGGGCCAGACCCAGCGCGGTGAGCAGCAGGATCGAACTAAGGCTTAGTCCGTTGAAAAGTTGTGATGCCCAGACTTCCATATTTCCCGCTTGAGTGTCCGGTTGGAAGGGACTGCGGCCGCCGGTTGGTCGTGGCGACCGGTCGTGGGCCGCAGTCCCTTGCTTTGTCAGAAATTGACGGGTCCGATATTCGCCAGCGCCCTATTGGGCCAGTTCGCGGAGACCGGATGCCCACTCGTAGCTGTCCAGGTAGGGGTCCGGTGATACCGGGGCGCCGGAGTTCCAGATCTCGTCTATCTGGCCGTCGCCGCGGACCTTGCCGATGCGGACAGTCTTGGACACGTGCTGGTTCTCGTTGTGGATGGTCACCATGCCGCCCGGGGCCGCGAAGGTAATGCCCTTGGCCGCTTCCTTGACGGCGGCAACGTCGGTGCTGCCCGCCTTTTCCACGGCGGCCTTCCACAGGTAAACGCCGAAGTAGCCGGCCTCGATGGGGTCGTCGGTGACGCGGTTTTCGCCGTACTTGGCCTGGAAAGCCTGGACGAACTTGGCGTTCTCCGGGGTGTCGGTGGTCTGGAAGTAGTTCCACGCCACCAGGTGGTCGGTTATGTTGTCGGCGCCAATGCCGGTGATCTCCTCTTCAGCCACGCTGACGGAAATTGTGGGCAGATCTTCGGCGGATATGCCGGCATCGCGAAGCTGTTTGAAGAAAGCCACGTTCGAGTCGCCGTTGAGGGTATTGAAGACAATGTCGGGGTCGGCGGCCCGAATCTTGGAGATGACGGTGCTGTACTCGGTGTGTCCGAGGGGCGTGTACTCTTCGCCGACAGCCTCCAGCCCGGCGGCTTCCAGCTGCTTGTTAATGATCAGGTTGGACGTGCGGGGAAAGACATAGTCGGAACCCAGCAGGTAGAACTTGGTCTTGCCTTCGTTCAGCAGGTATTCCACGGCGGGAACGATCTGCTGGTTGGTCGTGGCGCCGGTGTAGAAGATGTTGGGCGATGTTTCCAGCCCTTCGTACTGCACCGGGTAGAACAGGAGCCCATCGTTGGCTTCGAACACGGGCAGCATCGCCTTGCGGCTGGCGCTGGTCCATCCACCGAATACTACGGCCACCTGGTCTTCCTGCAGAAGCTTACGGGCCTTCTCGGCGAACGTGGGCCAGTCGGAGGCGCCGTCTTCGATAACTACTTCAAGCTGCTTGCCCATAACGCCGCCGGCGGCATTGATTTCGTCAATCGCCAGCAGTTCGGCATCGTGGACAGCGGTTTCGCTGATGGACATGGTGCCGGAAAGGGAGTGGAGTATTCCAACTTTAATGGTTTCGGGTTCTTCAGCAGCGGGGGCGGACTCTACGGCCGCGGCGGCCGGGGCAGCGGACCCCTGGGGGGCCGAGGCTGGGGCGGCTGGCGCTTCGGACCCACAGGCAACGGCCAGGATAAGACCCAGGCCAGCCAGCAGCTTCAGGGTATTAGACGTCAAGGAACCAAGGGCCTTTGATAAGTATGGAACAGACATGGGGATTCTCCTCCTGACATTTCGTTTGCCGGCCCGTCGGAGCAACTGGCCCCCCGGTGAAGTGGGGCGGGGCCGCCAGTTTTCCAGCCGACAGGAACAAGATAGAGGAGGCTTGTTACTCAACCGTTTCGAAGGTGTAACGCCGAAGTAAAATGAATGTGTCCGAAATGTTTCGGAAGTCCCCGGAAAATGGGGATATTAGAGGATAGATAAGGCGGCGCTGGAGAGGCAGCGTGAAGGAGTTCCGGTGGACGGAGAATCCACGGCCAGGTCCCGGGAATGTTCTGCCAGCGCCTCAAGCAGTCAGTGAACCAATCCGGAAGCCCCGCCCAACCCAGTCCGAACGCAAAAGAGCCGGACGGTTGGAACAACCCCAACCGTCCGGCTCCAGGTCTCCGGAGCGGGTGACTGGTTCGGATAACGTCCCTAGCCGACGCTGATGCCCAACTCCCCCTGCAGGTCGCGGATGGTCTCGGACCGGCTGCGGGAGGGGGCCCGCTGCCGCATGCCTATGGGCTCGTTTTCCACCTCGGGCACTACCTTTATGGCAACAAACACCGGGCCTGACTCGTTCATTATCTGCTCGATGTTGGTCGCAAAATCTTCCAGGTCGTCGAAGCTGTAGGCGGCGGTGTAGCCAGCTTCTTTGGCGACTCCGGCGTAGTTGATCTCCTGGGCGTTGGGCACGGGCTGGCCGCCGGTGGTGGCGTAGCACTCATTGTCCAGCAGGATGTGGCAGAAATTGCTCGGCTTCTTGCCGGCAATGGTAGCCAGGATGCCCAGGTTCATCAGCAACGCGCCTTCGGAGTCGAAGAGCACGACCTTCTCGTTGGGCAGGCCCAGGGCCAGGCCCAGGGCGGCCGATGTGGTGTGGCCCATAGCGCCGCCCAGGTTCAGGTCCCTGGTCTCGTTCTGGGTGAATTCCCGCCAATGCCGACCGGAGGTGCCGGTGGGGATTACGATGGCGTCGCCCCGGTGGTCCTGGAAAACACGGAAAATGTCCGATGACTGAATCATTCATCGCCTCCCTTATGCGAATCTCTTCTGAGTTTTATTGGCTATTCCCCGATGAAGCTCCGTCCACCGGTAAACGGGCTTGCTCGCCGGACCGGAGTCCCTTAGCGATTGAAGCCGTGGTATTCGTCACCCACCAGGATGGCCACCGGCCGCTTGGTGTTCTTGGCCTCCTCGAAGGCGACTGAGATTCTGTGGCTGTCGGCGTCCTGCTCAACCAGGTAATAGTTGATGCGGAAGGCGTTCAGGAATGGCTCGGTGTAACGCGCCACCGAATCGGTAATCACGCCGTGCCGGTTCCAGCCCCGGTAGCCAATTACCATTACCAGGGGGAAGCCGGAGTCCAGGGCCATGCCGCGAATCGAGTCGCCCGATTCCATCATGCCTGTGTTCTGTATCAGGCACACCGGGGTCTGGCCGCCGATTATCAAGCCCAGGGCAATGGCGAAGGTCTCGCCTTCCCGGGAAGCAGGCACAACGTCGAGCCAGGGCTGCTCCTGCATCAGTTCGTAAAGATAGTTGGTCTCGCTGTCGGGGATGGTCACCACGTGGGTGACTCCATTTTTCTTGAACTCTTCCACCATGGCTTCGGGGCTCAAAACTGCTGCCTGCTGCTCAACCATGAGAATCCTCCTTGCCTGTGTCCTGGACCGTCGGCCTGGATCGCCAGCCTGGATTGGTACGCCCGCGTCCACTGCCGTTTTAGTCCGGTATTGCGGGCATTATAGTAACGCTTACGAACAGGGTCAATTTTATGTTGACGTCAGGAACAGTTCAGAGTTGATGGATTTCCGTGCCAGCCAGCCCCGTCATACCAGCGAAGGCCGGCATCCAGGAATCCTTGCCGAGCTTGACCTGAGTGCACCGTTAGCCTTGCTCCGCATCCCTGCCCGCGCTGGAATTACCCGCTCCGGATTGCTGTTACTCATCAACTCTGAACAGTTGCTGACGACGTACCGCCGGGGGTTGGCCCGCTGGCCACGGAGTGGCCGCAACCTGGCAGAATTAGCAGAGACGCAAGGTTCGGGACTGCCCGGGGTTGGGTGGATTCATGCTTCCAACGCGACGCTTTAGCTCGCAGTTGCACGCCGCCTGTGATTCTGGCAGCTCCTCACTCAGCTATCTCTGAGATGCTTATTCGGTAGGTCCCGGTTACCCCGTCTGCGCCATAGACGCCCACGTATAGCGTCCCGGACACTTTGGCCGTCCAGCGAAAGCCTTTATGCACCCAGCTGGTCATTTGCGTTCTGGTCCACCTCCTGGTTGCCCAGCCGGGAAATTCGGCATAAACAAGAAACTCGTACAGAGTTCCGCTCTCGACCTTGGTCAAGTACCTTTTCCCCTCCTCCACCTCCAGCCGGAAGAAGTCGACGTCGAGGTCGTCATCCACGACGCCGGTCACAACTTCTCCTGCCGATAGCATGGTTGCCGTTTGCTGAGAGTCTCCGTGTATGTCCTTCGCTGCCGGGTTCACCTGTTCCACAGCGGCGGTGTATGTCCCGGTTTTCCCGCCAAAGTTGTGCACGGCAAAGTAGAACCGGTCCGTGCTGGGCGCGATCCACACGATTCTGGGTCCGGTGGTCATCTGGTCTCGGGTTATCCAGAAGCGGCTTTGGCCGGTGGACCCGTCGGCAGCGTACAGTCCGAGGCTGGAGGGACGCAGACCATCATGGTGAACGCTGATCCGGTATTTCTGACCTTCCTCCGCCTGGAATCGGAAGTAATCGAAGTCGAACTCATAGTCCAGCTGTCCCGTGACGGGCTTACCCACCGCTACACTGGTTGCCTGGCCGGCCGAATCTCCGTGGTCGTCCTCGGTCCTGGTGTCCGGAAAAGGCCTGGTCCCGCCGTGGAGGGTTCTGTAAATCTTCCTTACGTCATCCTCGGCGTTACTGGGCGCATGCTCCAGGATAATTCGGAAGATATTCTCCTCAGTGATTTCTCCGCGTGGGCCCAGGTTCAAACGGTGCAGGCCCCCCAGCGCTTTCCAGATTGCTTTCTGACCCATGGCCTCTTGCAGGTCGTGAAAGAGAGTCTCCCCCATGGTGTAGCGGCATCCCGTGGGCCGCGTCAATTCCCATCTGCTGGAAATGACGTAAAGCAGGTGCCGGATGTTCTCAATCTGGTGGTATTCGATGCAACTGTTCGCCAGTCTGGCCGCATCCGCCCGGCTCTTTACCAGGTCGCGGTTTCCTTTCCAATCGTCATAGGAGGCCGCTACGAACTCGGCTCCGCCTTCCCGGAACCAGCTGGGGCCGCGGTTGAAGTAATAGTGCGCCGTTTCGTGCGGCAGGTGGTACACCTTTCCCCTCGACCTTATCAACCTCATCTGGCCTGGGAAGTATCCTGGCTCCATCCGATAGGACTTCTCGCTGCGGTCCAGCACCAGCAGGATTACCTCCGGCGTGGGGAAGGGAACCTGCATCCGTTCTTCTGCCAGGAGTATGGTCTCCTCGATGGTGGTGGCCAGGTCCTCCCCCGGTGGAAAGGGTGTATTTTGAAACACCCAGATTCGGACGCTTCCGCCCAAGGGCAGCGAGATCGTCTTCTTCTGGACGTAATGGGCCTGCATCAGGTCGCGCCCCAGTTCCGGACTCCTCGCTGAAACTGCGCCGGCAGGAACCAGGAGCGCCGCTTCTTCATCGCTTATTCCGTCGACCAACCACGCTTTTCCTGCAACGTGAGAGATCAGGCCCTTTCTGGCCAGGGTATGCAGTGACTGCAGCACGTAGTCTTCGAGATAGTCACCCGGCCCGTTCACTAACCAGGAGCGTTCAGCGAATCTTGCGGCGACTGACCGGTCCGCCTCTCTAACCATGAGCCACTGTTCCAGGGCTCTCATTTCCACGAGGGAAATCCCGTCCGCCAGCCATGACATGCCACGGATCGTGTCGGCAAAGTCGGGGTCCTGCTCCAGGCTTTGCCACAAGTGGTCCAGGAACTTCTCCTCGTCTCCTGCAATCCGGTCAAACGACCGGGTAAACTCCAGCAGTGTCGTTGCCGCCTCCGGGTCGCGGGAGGTCCTGTTACCCAGTTCCCTGAGGAAACTGACCTCGATTCTGTTCAGGTCCCCGGTGAACCAGGAGTAGCCGGCAAGGAGCCGCCCGGGCTCGGGGCCGGAAGCGGCTATTCTTCTCAGCGAGGCCAATACCGCCGCCAAATCCATCTCGGACTGCTGCTGAAGTCCACTGACGTACCAGGGCAGACCCATAACAGCCTCGGCCAGCGCGGAGTCAACGGTTGCCAGCTTCACCAGTTCCCGCTTTGACTCGCCTTCCGGACCGAAAACGCCTTCTCCGTCCCGGGACAGCCTGGCAAACCGGTTTGCCAGGCTGATGTCCTGCCTTGCCAGCAGGGTCAAATCCTGGATGGTCTCCCGCGCTATCCTGGCCTCGCCCTCACCGGAAAATGGTATTCCGGCGGCCAGCACAGCCACTTCGGTGTCCACTTCAGCCATGACGCCCAGGGCCGCCAGGACCCCCTGTTCATGCTCGGATATCCCGTCGGCGAACCAGGACTGGCCGGCTGTCCGCTCGGCCAGGTCAGGGTCCTGTTTTGCCAGCGTTGTCAGCTCCAGAATCTGGTCCCTGGCGGCGTTGGCCTCCCTTTCATCGGAGAAGGGTATTCGGGCCGCCAGCCTGGCTGCGCCTGGGTCCACCTCCGCGGCTTCAAGGAGAGCGTCCAGGACCATCCATTCATAATCGGATATCCCACCGGCGAACCAGGGCAGACCGGTTGCCATTTCCGCCAGGGCGGGATCATGCTCTGCCAGGATGGTCAACGCTGAGATCGTATCCCCCGTAATGTGGGCCCTGTTGTCATCCGGGAAGGGAATCCGGACCGCCAATCTGGCAATCTCCGGGTCCGTGGCGGCGGCGCCGAGGGTCTCTATCACTCGCCACTCCGCTTCGGAAATCCCGTCGGCGAACCAGGGCAGGGTCAAAACTGTCTCTGCCAGTTCCAGGTCGGAGTCTGCCAGCAGATCCAGGTGAAGCAGGGCCCGGGCCTCACTTGGTGACATTCCGTTGGCCATCCATGACAGGCCAACCACCCTGCCGGCAAAATGCGGGTTCCACAGCCACAGGTCGATGAGCAGGTCGGCACCCTGCCGATTTGGACCATCCGCCGCGTCTTCAATCCAGGGAAGTTTGGCGGAAAGCTGCAATGCTGCCGATTGGCGAGGCCTCAAGGTAGGCATTGGTGTGGGCAGCGGTCGTGTGGGCGTCGGCATGGCCGTGGCTGCGGGTGACACCGGATCCATCGGGGCATTTGTACCGCTCGGAGCGGCCACGGCCGTTGGCATGGCGGTTGCCGCCAGCGGTGATACGGGACTTGATGGCGGCGCGGGCAGGGCTTCCGACGCAGGCGACGCCGTCGAAGGCGCACCCGGGTCCTGTCCTTGTTCCGGAACCGGGTTGGGGACGTTTTCCATAGCCGGGCTTACCGCCGGTGGGATTGGCGACCCACCCCCTGCAATATGGGGAGCTGGCGCCCAACCAGGCGATGCCGGCAGAGGAAGCGGAACTGGTACGGCCGCTGTTTCTTGCGCGGGGGCCGGGTCCGTGGAATGGAGTCCCGCCTGCGGCGCCGTCGCGGGAACGGCTGAGTCAGGTTGGCCCTGGACTGCAGGCAAGGATTGAGGGGCTTGCGGAGGCTGCTGGCAGGCCAGCAAGGCCGCGACCGTTAACCCAGCAAGGAACGCCCAGAGTGCGCCCCGGATTTTCAGCGATACAGCCCGCCTGATGTCAAAGTCCGGCCATTGCATAAACCAAATCCCTCCCACATCCATCACCCAGAATGGTTTCCGCCTCAAATTCGGAGCAAAGGCCAACAGGCGCGGGTACCGTCAACATTGTAACGGCTGCGGTATGGGTGTCGAGGCCTAGAGACATGGGATTTCCCCAATCGCAAGAGGTGGCGGCGCCAGGGCCTGCCCTTCAGCCAGGGTTGCGGTAATGTGACGACACCCCTGAAAAGACAGGGGACTGAGCGATAATGCGTCCCCCTCTATGGGGGAGTTGTCCCCTTCCCCCCGGACTGGAATGTCAATGGGGTTCATGCCGTCCGGACCTGCGGCAACCCTCTTTCTCCAACCGGGACGTTCGGGGAAGCCGCGCTCCTGGTGCGCCCGCCTTCCGGAAAACGTGCGAATGCGCCGAAACCCCTCGGGCATCAGGTCGTACATTGAAGAGTTGCCTTAATGGTTTTGTGGACTCATTGGCTGCGGGTTTCGGCTGTGCCGGAATTCCCGCCGGCAACACATCAACCCGTAGCCGTTTGAGGGCACCCGCCGGAACCGGGGGGGACCAGGGGGGTGTCGCCAACCGTTGAATTTGGCAGTTCCCGCAATTCAACCTTCCAGTACTGGTCTCCCTTGAATTTGACCGTAACCCTGGGAGGCGCCGCGTCGGAAGAGGGGTTCAGGACGTATAGCGTCCAGCCGGAGGTCCTGTTTTGCGCCCAGCTTTCCCTCTGTTGCAGTGGTACAGCCGATTTCTTGTCAAACAGGGCCTGTCCGCTCTCGTGGGGACAGAACTTGACCAGGGGTTGCACACCCTGGTATCGCGCGGGCTCAAAGGTATTCCAGTTCATTAGATTCCAGAGAATCTGCTGTGGGTCCGTGAGTTCTTCGTGGCAGGGTCGCCCCTCCGAGTGCAGGTCCCAGGTAAAGGGCGAACCCAGGCTGTCGGGCGATGCATGCCGCTCAACTCGGCTCCAGCAGCGGGCTTCGCCTTCATGACTGTGCCGTAGGATAAGAAAAACGGTGTCCGCGGTAATACCCTCCTCCCCGCTGTCCAAGGCCCCCCACGTAACGTCGGAGCATATCAACCGCAATTCGCTTTCCAGCGCATCTTCCCGCCAGTTGGGGCATCCGTAATGGCCGGCGCCAACGGAAACATCCTCATAAGACCCGTCCTCCGTAGTCCTGGGGAAAATTTCCACCCGTCGCACGTAAAGCACCCCGTGCTCCAGTCCTCCCTCCTCGGCAGGGATGTCCAGCTCCGTGTCCCATCCGCATTGTACGTAGGGCATTGAGAGGCGGGGATGGGGCAGCTCCAGCCTTTGCACTGAAAATGTCTCGTCTTTTTTCCAGCTGTGCGGCGCCTTGTCCACCGCCTTTAACCGTACGGTGAGCTCAGGAGCGACAGGCCATTGGGCCTCGGGGTGGGGATTGACCAGGTAAATCGACCACTTCTCCTCCGGCGCCCCGGGCAGGATGGATGAAGAGACGGGTGTGCCAGCGTTAACCGTTGATAGAAAGTCATCTGTTGATAAGTTGTAGGGTGTCTGAAATTCTCCGTCCCTGAAGAACTTTACGGTGGGGTTTTTGTCTGCGTCCCGAACGCAATATTCGGTAAGCGGTTCCCCTGCCCCATAGGCTGAAGGTATCGGAGCTTCCGGGTCGTTGACGTCCATCAGCAGCCAGCCGTATTTCAGTTCATGACATGGGACGCCACCCTCATGAGCTGGGAAATGCAGAGGGTCCGCAGTCCGGTCAACCATTCTGGGGCCCCAGCATGTTCCGCCGGGGCTGCGGACCACAATCCCGACCGTGGGCGGCGAGTCCCCGGTGTTCGGCCACGACACGCTGGCCCTGAGACCTATTGGAGGCGGGTATGGGACTGACACCTCTCCTGCAGAAACAAGCTCAAACTCCAGCATGCCTATGCGGCCGTGAGATATTTCTTCCGCCTCGCTCAGGTCGTCCCACTTCTCTTCCCTCAAATAGGTAACTTCGTTCCTTTCCTGTGCAAACCAGAAAAGCGTGTAACCCAGCCAGGCCATCAACAGAAGCGCCACCAGCGCCGCGGGGAAATGCCACTTTCGGGCATAGGGCGTCGCTTCCAGGCGTGCATTCAGGCTCGTGCGCTCAGCCGACTGCCGGGGAGACAAGCTGAAGACCAGGCTATGGGTGCGTGAAGGTTCAACGAAAGGCCTCCGCCTGGGCTTTGCAAGGACCTGCACTTCTCTGGTTGTCCCGGGCTCAACCGTCGCCGGATTCTCAGAGAATGAAAACCTGCAGAATCCCTCCGGGTCGGCGCCATCCAGATCGAGAACAACCTCCGTGTTTCCGGTGTTTTCTACATTTAGGGTAAACCTTCCTGCCCGCCCCTCCACCAGCTCGGGGCGGACCTGGGCGTTGTATTCGCTGACCGGTTCAACCCTCACCACCAGGGGAACTATCGTTTCCTCACCGGGGAAAACACCGGAAGCAACCCTTATGTAAAACTCGTACCAGCCGGCCGTTGCCCCCGATCCCGCTGGGATATTGATTACCAGGTTCAACTGTCCCGAGTCGCCGGGGAATAGCGACACTGAATCTGCGCTTAGTTCGTACCAATCGGTATTCAGGCCCCGCACTTCGACGGAGTAGGCATCCACCACCCGGCCAAAGTTCTGCACCTGGACCTGCGCCGTCACCTGTTCGCCTGGCGGCCCGCTTAGCGCTTCCGGAGCCGCTGCGACTCCGATGAGATCTGACACTGGGGGTTCTCCTTCGAACTAATTGGCAGGGACGCCCAGGGAGCCCGAAATTCCCCGGGATTATTGCAGTCCACGTCGAGCCTTCAGCACTGGGCTACAGGTTCAGGGTGGGCGGTGTCCCGTGGCGACGGGTCTTTCAGGGACGCCTTCCAATTGCCGTCTCCCTTAACGTGCAGGGAAACCCGGGGGGCGTACTCATGGGCTTCCGAAACATCTGTAACATAGATGGAACCGTTAACTACGAACAAATGCCATTCAGCCATTTCCGTGGGATAGCTTCCGGGGTAAACCGCGGGTATGACCGTGGACTCGTCGAATACCAGGTGAAAACTGCCCGCCTCCTCATCTGAGCCGCAGAGCCGGACCAGGGGCTCAACCGGGTAGCTGTATGAGACCGGCTGGGGGAGATTCGCGTCCGTCGGAAACCAGCTCACCAGGTACCACAGGGTCTCCTCCCTCAATATTTCCTCACAGGGCTGTGCCGTAGCCATTTCAAACGCAAACGGGGAGGGCTGGTCTTCGTCCTGGACAGTCTTGCTTTCAAGGCTGGTCCAGCAGTTGCCAGCCGGGTCCCTGAGGATGACAAATGCGCTGGTGCCCGTATCGTCTTGCCCCTTTTCCCAAATGATGTCCCCGCAAACCATCGACGGTCCCGGGCTTCTGGCCTGGTTCGCGGCATCCGCTTCAATCCCGCTGGTAATGAGACAGGGGTCGGAGTGGCCCGAGAATACATGCAGCTCACTGTCTCCTTCGGCGACATACCGGGATGTTTCAGCCGGCGGTGAACAGGCCGGATCTGACCTCTGGCAAAACTCAAGGGCCTTTACATAGACGACGCCCTCAATCAGCCTCTGGTCGGTTCCCAGCCGCACATTGTCGTCCCAGGCTATTTCGCAGGTGCTGCTGTCACTGGATACCGCAGGTGTCCCCGACGAGGGGACCGCAACCACTTCAAGGTCGTAGTTTCTGTCCCTGTCCGTTTTTTCCTTGTCCAGAACCGATACCTTCAGTCGAATAGAGACCTGCGGTACATCTTCATGCTCCTGATCGTCGTTGTTGTTAATGACGTACAGTGTCCATAGTTCCTCCTCTTCATGGGAATTCAGCCCGTGGCTGGCAGCCATCCTGGGGTTCTTGCCGTCAAAGATTACCGAACCGTCCGCCCTGACGCAGTACTGGTCTATGGGTTCTATGTGTACGTGACCGTGATCGTCGAGGGCCGAAGGACTGACCACGTCCAAGGGGGCATATTTGGACGCTAAGAGTGGACGATGGCTGTGGTCCAGCAGGATGCGGTTGAACGCAATGCTGCTGCAGGGAGTTCCACCACTGAAGAGAGGGAATTGTACGGGACCCGCGACCCTGGTCAGGTGCCTGTGCTCCCAACAGTTGCCATCCGGATCCCGGAGAACCAGCGCCAGGCTCGTGGGCGCATCTCCCGTATTGGGCCAGCGGACGCTTGCCCTCAAATGCAATGGCAGAGGGCTAACCTCTTCAATTCCCTCTTTGGCGGATATTTGAAACAGTATGGGAAACACCACGCCCTCGGCGGCGCCGAACGGCTCAAGTCCAATGGGCCAGGTTTCCTGCCTCAAATAGGTCAGGTCTTCTCGCTCGAAGACGGCCCAAAATCCCGTGTATGCCAGCGCCAGCGTCAGCACGAGGGCCACAAAAATCATCGCCAGGTGCCAGAGCCGAAGCCTGGATGACGCTTCCAGGGTGGCGGCAAGAGTCGCTACTTGTGGGGCCTTGTCCGGAGTGACGGTTAAGGTAATGTTCAGGGTCTTGTTCTTGCCGAACCAGGGCCTGCGGGTGGGCCTGGCGCGGACCTCTACGTCCACTTTTTCCTGGGGCCGGACCTCTGCGGGATGCGGCTCGATGTCAAAGTCGCACAACCCGTCCGGGGTCTCGCCCTGCAGGACAAAGGTCAGGTCGGCATTACCGGTGTTGTAGATGCTGTCGGTAAAGCGACCTTCAGTCCCGACTACCCTTGTTGGATGAAGATCGTGGAAAAAGCTATAGACCGGTTGAACTACCAGGGCGGCGCATAGAGAGTGGGTTTCCCCCGGAAAATTCCGGGAAGTCGCCTCCACCCTGAAGTTGTACCGGTCAGCTATCGTCTCCGACACATCCGGGGGAAGGAAGGTCAGCGCCGAACTGCCGACTTCACCCGGATACACGGTAATGCTCTGGCTGGAAAGGTCACTCCATGATGGGTCTGTGCCCGAAACTCTTAAGGTATAAACGTCCAGGATATGGCCGGAGTTTTCAACTTCGATAACTGCCTGAACCTCCTGGCCAGGCATTGCTTCAAGGTCGTTGGGGGTTAGCTTGAGGTTGAAAGTTGCCGACATACCGATTCAGTAACTGGCTGGTTAGCGAGGGACCGGTTTTTCGACCCCAGGCAGGCAACGGGGCCGGAATGAGAGAGTGGCTGTTCCGGAAAACCCAGGGAGCCTACGTGGGGGAATCGATTACCTCTGACGCTGCTGGATGACGTGGGTCAGTTCGTGGGCCAGGAGTTCCTTTCCCTCGTTGCTGTCAGGCCGGTAGAATCCCCTCCTGAAAAATATGTCCTTGCCGGTGGTGAAGGCCGCTGAGCCGAGGAACCGGTTCAGATGATTTGACATTACGCCGGTATGGATTCTTACGCGGCGAAAGTCCGCGCCAAACGCAGCCTCCAGCTGAGTTTTCAGGCCGTTGGGCAAGGCGCGTCCGCCCCCTTTCGCCGTGCGAATCGCGGCCTCGGCATCGCGGTGGATCACTCCTCCCCGGGCATGCAACGGACGGCGGGCCAGTTGCTGTCGCCTTATTCCGTTGGCCGCAACCCTTGCTCCTGCAACCGATTTGATGCGCGGCGACGAGAGAAAGGCCACCACTGCCCTTGCGACCCGGTCGGCTTCCCGCTCGTACTTGTCGCCTGCGGGCCCCACCAGCATCCTGGTAAGTATTGGTCTGCCCTCGTCGGTCATCTGGACGTTCAGGAAACGCATAGGGGTACGACGTCCGGGGCCATGCTGCAATTGCCGCAAGATGGCTGCCCCGCGAGCCGAACGGGCCCGGTAACCCGGGTAGCTGCCTTCCAGCTGGGCCGGCAACTGCTCCGTCAGCCGGCCGTGAAGGCGGAGCAGGGATGGTTTATGCTGGGCGCCCTGACGCCTGTCCTCTTTCCTCGATTTGGGTTGCGTCCGCCGTATCTTGAATCTCTGATATTCCTTCATACCAGCTCCCATTCTGGTGAGCCCCTCGATTAAGGTGCGGGAAATGAACCCTCTGCTCTCTCCCTGCCACGAACCCGCCAGCAAGGCTGCCTGGCCAGGCCAGGGTTAGTAGTCACTCGGCGTAGAACATTATGGCACCGATCCCGACCGCCACCGTTACTATTGCCAGGAGCGCCAGGAGGAGCCACCAAAATGATACCGGAATCCACGGATGTACGTTCAACGACCCCAGGGTTAGCTCGGGTGTTGCCTGCGCCAACTGGACCAGGCTCTTCAGGATAAAGGGGCGCTCCGTCGGCGAACCAAACAACGGCCGTTTACGAGGCGTGACTACCAGGTCAATTTCTTTCGTTTCTCCGGGCGCCACCTTCGTTTTTTCCTCTTTGAATTGGAAAAACAGGCCATTTTTCGGGTCACGCCCATTCAGGTGGATTTCCAAGGGAACATTGCCCTCATTTCGAACCTTCAGCACATAAGCGCTGCGCCTGCGGGTTTCGCTGCTGCATTCCAACTGGACTGCGAGAGAATGAAATGCCTCCACCGTCAGAAATACGGCCTGCGTTGATGAGTCGGAAACCGATGACTGGGGACTGACAACAACCCGGCAGGTGTAGGTCCTGGCTGCCGCTGAACTGTCCCTCGGCGGACTTACTGACAGGGTGGAATGGAACGAGTCTCCGGGGAAGAGCGAAACGCTGCAGGTCGAAAGCTCGTACCAGGATGGCTCCAACCCCTCCACTTTAACGCTGAAAATGTCCGGAGCGTCACCATCGTTCCGTATCTCGATCAGGGCATCCACCTGATCTCCCGGGTTCGCTCTCAACGACCTTTCGTCCATATTCAGAAACATCTACCGGAAAACCCTCAGTCTCCTGAAGCTACAGCTACAGCTACAGAACCCGCGGTGCGGGGAACAACTTTCTCTGTTGACAGGTCAGGCGATATCACAACGATAAAACCAAGAGACTTCGACTGCGACAATGATCCTCATGGCGAAGGCGTTTTGAGCGAATGTTCGTACGACACCTGGGCCGCATAGGCCAACAGGTTCATCCCGCATTCGACCGCCGACCGTATGGTTTCCCTGGTCGCCGCGCTGCCAGGGAGGCCTCCGTTCCAGAGGCAGCCGTAATCCCCCTGGCTGTAGATCATGCCCGCCCCGGCGCTGACCGAATGCTCCCCGCCAACACCATACGGAGCCCCGCTGAACATATGGTGCGCCGAGAGCAGGGGATGGCCCCGGTCAACTGGAATCATTTCGATTCCCAACGCTTCGGCCAGGGCTTGAAAGGACTGTCCGAATGCTTCCGCTTCGCGGCTTTCGCTCTCACCGGCCCGGCAGGACTCTCCGAACAGAATGCCCCCGGCCGCCAAGTAGGCCGCCAGGTTCTCCTGGCCGGCCGCGTTAAGGGAGAAGGCGTCTCTGCCAGCCATAATCAGCAGGTCGCAGCCCTCCACCCCGGCGGACAGATCAAAGGCCCCGGCGAAACGCGCGCGGAACCTGGCCTCGGAGTTGACGGTCCGGATCAACTCCATCGTCCCCAGCAGGTGACCGATGGAGGTCTCCGACCCGGTCTCTATGGAGGCGATACCTACCTTGACGTCCTGCGTCGGCCAGTGCCCAGCCTGCTCCCGGAAGCGAAGGTCTATTTCGTCGGCAGTTGGGGTCCTCCAGTCATTGGCGTCGGAAATTACGCTTTCCGCGCCGGAAACCTGCACCCGGGCAAGTTCCAGGTAAGGTCCCGTCGGCGGCTTCTTCCCCCCACTGATGCTGAAGACTTCAAGGGTGTACAGGGGCAGGTCCTGGTCCTCTCCGGAACGCCGGATCGGAGAGTCCGATACTTCTCGATATTGTAGCGCGATGTGGGCCAGGCCTCCGGCATTGAAGGGCAGGTCCAGCCGATGAGGCTCCGCCACCACAATCAACCGGCCTTCCTGGTCCAGCGCAGCCCCGGGATAGACCAGCACCGCACCGGCAGGAGGATCGCACTCCATTACTTCCAGGCCGGAGATGATGCCTGAGGAGTGCATTGCCATTCCATGACGCGCCAGTTGTATCCGGTGGTATTCGTGAGCCTCCACCCAGCGAGGTACGTCTATTACCAGCCCCCGGTGGGCATTTATGCGCCGTTGAGGGGCTTTTAACGAGTCAGCGAGTGTCATGCTCTTGCTCTCCAGAGATAACGCCTGTTATGGGCGGCTGCGCGGGTCCCCGGTTTCGTTCAGGGCGGCATTGGTCAGACGGGCCCCTACCCCCGCATGGGAAATCACCCTGCCTTGCCCGGGCGGACTATAGTCTTTATTCCGTCGCTGATTGCTCACCAGCTGATTGACCGTCCCTCTCCACCACGCGCAGTATGTACCCGGCGTGAGCCGGCTTTTCCGTCTCTATTATCTGCCTGACCCTGCTCTCATTTATCGAGTTGGCGTCATCCACTTCAAAAGTCACCGTGAATACGTGCTGGTTGCCGCCCCCCAGCACTGTGTTTTGCCCCAGTTCATGTTCCCCGCCCAGGCCAATGCCGCCAAAATCCTCGGTTATCTGCGGCTCCACACCAGTGTACAGTCTCAAATACTCCCTCAAACCCCTGCGCGTGCCCCGCCATCGAAACAGGAAGTCGGCCGAGGCGACCAGCTCGCGGCGTCTCTCGACGGGCCAGCTGTAGTCCATTTCCAGCCCCATCCAGGAAGCCAGCCAGGGGAGCAGTTCCTCGGGGCACAGGGCCGGGTCCAGGTAATAGGCCATGTTGTCTATCATGCCTTCCAGCGGTCCCAGTATGCTCTCAAAGATCATGAGGAACCGGCCCATGAATTCACTTTCCGAATAGAGCGCGGGCAGGTATTTGAGATACGCGCTCTGGGCGGCAATCACCTGTTCTTCTCTTTCGGCGCTGACCATACCGGTCCTTCCTTAAAGGCAGTTTACCTGGTGAATGTGGGAACAAAGGAGGGCGTGAGGTTGCAGCAGGATGCTCTCTTCGGTCTCTCCCCTCTCATGGGTTACCGGGTTTACCGGATACATGGTTACGTTTGCAACGTACTCCACGCCTTCAACGGCCTGAATCTGGGAGTAGAGCTCGGAAGTGTACAGGCCCCGTCCGAAGGGCCAGCCCTCACCATCGGCGCCGCCGTGGACGGGGTGGATATAGTTGTACAGTCTTTCTTCTACGGCCAGCCTCGTATCTTCCGCATTGGAGTTGCGACGGAGCACCACGTCCGTCTCCACCGACGCCCAGACATACTCGGGCTCCGAAACTACCAGCACCGTACTCAGCAGCCGTCTTTCATCCAGATAGTTCTGGACCAGTTGCAGCAGGTCCCCCGCGGGTTGGAGTTCGCCAGGCTCAATTCTCTGCCCCGCGGAGGAAACGGCGGGGGTAACCAGGACCTGCACCACGCCCGGCCGGGGGCTATCATTGGGGCCCACCTCCCGCTCGGCGATGCACTTGGCGCGGGCCACGAGAGGTGAGGCCTCCCTGGCCAGGAACTCGAAGTCTTCCTCGGTCACTGCCCGTTCCCGCGTACGAAGCAGGTGCGGCCCGCGCAGCTTGGTGTTGGCTACATCCTCCGGGTCCACTCCGCCGATGGCCTGCTGCCGATTGGTTACGGAGTCCACATAAGGGATGGAGGACTTGAGCACCGTTAAAGTATCTCGGCCAACGTTGCCCTGGGGGCCTCCCCCCTGGCGGTAGGAAGTTATGCGAATCTGGCTCCCGGTGAAGGGCACGGCCCCGTACCGTACCTCCTGGCCACCGGGCGACCGCAGGGAGGGACCGAACAGAATTTCGCCGGTAGCCGGGTCGCTGGTAAAGTGTTTGTCCGTAAATGTGGACTGGGAGAAATCCGGGACCTGCGTCCAGGGTTCCCAGCCGGCGTTGTCCTCCCGCTCAACCTCCACCGTTTCTCCTGGCCCAAGGGGCAGCATCGGTAGCCTGGACACGGTAAAAGCCTGCCCGGGCTTTCCGTTGCTTGAGCCCAGAATCTCGCCCACAACCCAGACCGCATTGCTGGCAACCACCGCGCCCCCGACGCTGTCGGAGCCGACCCTCCTCAGCTCCGGAGAGGCATCGTACTGCCCCTGCCACTCCAGGGACTCCGTGACCGTGCACCTGATCCAATAGCCGTCTCGAGTATCCACAACCCTGCGCCCCGCGCTTCCGGGAATGTGCAGTACCACCTGTCCCCGGGTATTCAGTCCCCTGGTGCCGTCGGACTGAAGCCAGGCATCGGCATCACGGCGCCGCTCGAAGGCAATCCATTCCATCTGGATAGCATCCCAGTATTCCCAGATCAGGGGCGGATTCGCCGGATTGATACCCGTTCCCGCGGCTTCCACACAGTCCAGGGCAATGGAGAGAACCGTATTGCGCAGGTCGGACCTGTATCCCAGGTAGAAGGAATTGCCGGGCTGCGGCGCAGGCTGGAACAGAGGGAAAGACATTCGCTGGGCGGCGGCAGTCGGAGGCTGACCTCCCGCCAACAGTTCCTCCCACTCCAGCAGCAGGGAATGCCGGTCATCATAGCGCGAGCCATCTCCGCTCACCAGGAAATAGTCCATTTGGGCAGGCCTGATGGTCAGGTCTCTTTCGGTGGTGAAGATAATGGCCTCCTCGGTTTCGGTGCGGACCGTGGCAACCTCGGTGCCGGCGGGGATGGTCAGGTCCGACGTGCGCGGAGCCGTCAACATGAAGGTCAGGTTGGCGGTAGCCGGGTTGGCGGGCTTCAGCCTGATTCCCAGCAGTTCGAGGAATTTCACATAGTTCTTGTCCGGAACCCGGTTGAGCCGGTACAGGAGCAGCTCGGTCATCCAGGAAAAGAGCTCGATCAACGTGATGCCGGGATCACTCAGGTTGTGGTCCGTCCACTCAGGACAATACACCGGTATTCGGCGCCTGGCCTCATTGACGAGGTCCTGGAAAGTGCGGTCGTCCAGGTTTGGTGCAGGCAGAGCCATTGCTTACTCCTCCCGGGGAATCAGGTAGAAGGGATACACCAGGTTGCGTTCATCGTTGGTTGCCTTCACCCGGTAGCCAATTTCTATCCTGACCTGGGCCGGTTCCTCGGGGTCGGCAGTGGCATCTACCCTTATTACCTCGATGCGCGGTTCCCATTGGCGCAGCGCGTCGGTGACGTGATACGAAAGCAGCCCATGGGTGGTTGCGTTGTTGGGCGAGAACACAAAATCCTGGATGATGGAACCGAACTCGGGCCTCATTACCCGTTCGCCTTTGGCGGTGGCCAGGATAACCTTGATCGAAGCCTCTATATCCTTTTCGCCGATGGTCATGGCTATTCCGCCCGCGCCATCCACTGCGGGAGGAAACCGCCACCCCTGACCCAGGAAAGCGTTTATTGATTGCGGTGTGGTCAACGGTCTAGCCTCCTATCATCACTGTAGGCAACCCCACGGTAATAACGCCGCCGTGGGCCGTCGTATCACCCATACGGGCCGCCGGAAGGCCGCCAATCATCACCGTGGTGGAGCCCATGGCGATGGTATCCGGGGGGCCAACGCAGGTAGCCAACCCGGTAGCCACCGCGGCCGCCAGGCCTCCGATCAGGACCGTGGGCGCCCCTGGAGGCATGATAGGACCGCCAACGTGGGGCACCACGCCTGCTTCCAGCATGGGACAGGTATGCATGTCAGTTACTCTTGCCGCTGGTGGCATGTTTCTTTCCTCGGTTGTGATCCGGCGCTAGTTGATCTTTACCATCGGCGCCTTGACTTCGGTCATGGCGCTGCCTTCTACGACGGTTTGCGTTCCCTTCACGTTCATCTGGATACCGCCCTCGACTGAGGTGTTCATGTTGCCCTTCAGAGCCAGATCGGTGCCGGCGGTGATTTCCAGCTTCTGCCCTGCCTCAATGGTCATATTAGCGGTGGACTTGATGGCAACTTCCTGCCCTTCAATGGTGATCGTTCCCTGGGCGCCGCTGATGTTGATATCCCCGCCCGAGAGAATCTCAATGACCTTGTCGTCCGACTTGATGGTGATGGAGTTCCCGCCGTCCTTGTCGGCCATTGCGATGGCGAGACTCCCCGGTTCATCGCTGATAGTCAGGTTTAGCCCCTCGCTGGAGACAAGTGTCCGCTGGGTTACGGTCCCGTTTCCTCCCGCGACTTCCGAGTTCTTCGCGGGAGGGGCGTCGGGCTTGCTCCACAAGCCACCCAGAACGCAGGGCCGGTGGATGTCGCCGTGTTCAAAAGCCACCAGCACTTCATCATCCACCTCCGGGAGCCAGTGCAAGCCCCGTTCAGGGCCCGCGCCGGGCGCAACCACTCGGGCCCAGTCGCTTTCAACCTGCTCGTCCAGCCAGGGAAATTCCACCTTGACCCTCGACAGGTCCTCCGGGTCATTATTGTTGGTAACCTGGCCTATCACCACACCCTGGATGCGCGAAAGTCCTGGGGACCGGTCACTTCCGCTGAAATGCTCTGTCAGGCTCCCGGAGCGCCCCCCGCCAATCACGAACCTGGTCGTATATCCTTCGTGGCTGGTGTAGTGGTGGGTTGTGGAGGTTACAAAATAGGTCCCGCTGCGTTTTCCCAGGTCCTGGATTTTTATGCACTCTCCGGGGACTATCCTGCTGAACCCGTGGTTTGTTACGCCCTCGGCCTGAACGAAGTCGCCGGCGATGGCATCCATCAATGACTGGGCCATTTCCTGGGCCTCGGACTGATCGCGAACGGGACGGTCGGCGACCAGCAACCTGGACTCTCCGAAGGCCCCCTCCGCCCGGCTGGTTCCGGAGCCGGAGTCCTGGGTGTCCGGCATCCCGCTCCCGGTAGTGGCCTGCCCCACTATGGCCTGTTTGTTGGCCGGATCCCAGCCGCGAACAATTACGGTGCCGTCCTGGAACGCCAGGGATGAACGATACCGGAACTGGGCCAGGTCTATTCCCCACTTCAGCTCGGCGACAGGGTCCGGCAGCGAATCTCCCTTCTTGAAGTACAGGGTGTTGCCGGTGACATACAGCCGGTAGCCAACCCGGTTGGCAAGTTGCCAGAGAAACTCCCAATCCGACTGATTGGACTGGATGACATACTCCGGCACGCCCGAGGTCGCGTCAGCATCCACCTGCAGGTTCGCGGTCCTGGCTATCCTGGTTACAATATCCGTATAGCTCATCTGGTTGTACGTCACGGTATTGCGGCCCCGGTGAAGCCGGTGCGAACGGTCGTACCCCTGCACAACTGCCATGAGCTGCCCCGATGGAACGAAGTCGCTGAATTCCAGCCCGACGGAGGTAACCTCCCCGTCCATGATTACGTTGTTGGACCCCTCGTAAGTCTCGTAAATGGTTACCTCAGAACCCTGTGACAGATAGCCAATCAGCTCTGCGTCGGGCAGGTCGAATAGCTTATCGTCCAGGGAACTGAGATGGAAACGAAGGGTAAAGGCATCGGGCAAATAGAGGTTATTTTCAACCTCTATCTCCGCCAGGTCCCGCTCCATGTCGGGACTGATCCTGTTTCCCGCCAGCTTCACGTCCAGGCGTGACCAACTTGCGCTCACCTTGGGCATATCATTCCCTCAAACACCGGCAGCTAGTAACTATCTCAAAATCCCTTCCCCCTTGACGGGGGAAGGTTAGGATGGGGGTGAAAAGTCCATCTCTAATTCCTTTGTATCCCATCGTGACCCTCGTCACCTGTTTTGAAACAGTTTCTTAGAACTCTAGTGGAACGATTTCCAGCGCCGTTCCCGGAACAAGGTCTTTTGGATTGTCCAGCCCGTTGGCGTAGGCGATAATCCGCCAGGCCCTTGGGTCCCCGTACTCGTTCGTGGCGATCAGGTCAATCGTCTCTCCCGGCTGGACCAGGTGGACCTTGTTGCCGTAGGTGCCTTGGCTGGTGGGGTTCTGCGGGTCCTGCTGGGTGGCGTCCTCGCATTCCTGCAGCGAAAGCTCCATGCTGGCCCGGACGGGCGTGCCGTCGGAGAGAAAAAGCGTATAGGTTACCGACAACTCCGTAATGACCGCCTGAAAGCTGAACACCCTTCCCCAATTGAACAAGACCCGGGGAGGGCGCCCGCGTTCACTGTTCTGCCGAGTTTCATCGGATATCTTGGTTAACCCGAACACCTTGTCGGTATAGTTCCTCACGTCCTCTTTCTTTTCGTAGGTGTCAAAAAACAGTTCCAGGTCCAGGGTCGTCGGGTCCCCGCCCTGAAATTCGGTGGGAGGCACGTCGAAACCGATAATCGCCTCCGAATCCCAGTTGTTGGCCTTGCTCAGCACATACTCCGTGGGGTTGAACAGGAACTCTATGCGTTCATTGGTCTCCACGTTGGTCAGGAACGCCTTCGTCAGTTCTCCGGTGGGATTCAGCAGGGCATTTACCGCGCCGACCAGTGATGTAACCATCGTTCAGATTTCCTTTCACAGCCAGCGATTGAATCCCGCCTGGCCGTGCCTTTCTCGTTCTATGTCCAGCTTGCGTTGGAGGTAAAGGAATACCCTTGACGCCAGGAACTCGATCTCCCAACCCTTGAAATCGGTAACATCCCGGGCCGACCGGTCAGAAGCCGGCTCGGCAGACTCCCTCTCCGCCCGGCGGTGAGGACGGGAGCGAACCGTAGTCGCAGGTTCGGGAACGGTTGAAGGCATCTCCGGCCGGACTTCCGGCGCGACAGCCTGCCGGCGCAGTGTGAGGCTGGAGTCGGCGCCGGTATGCCCTGCTCCCCCTTTCCCGCTCCGCCGGCTTGCCCTGCTGGCGGGCTGGGAAGCCCTCAGAATTAGGTCCCCTTTCTCGGGCGGCTGATTTACCGAGTCCAGCAGTCCGGCCATGGTCAACCCATTTATGGCCGGCGCAGTCTTCGCTGAGTCCGGCGGCCCGGCCATGGTCAAGCCTTCTCTCGCCTGAATATCCGGCGCCGAGTCCAGCAGCTGTGACCTGGTGGGGCCTTCCCTGGCCGGCTCCTCAATCGGCAGCCTCCGTACCACTCCGGTAGTCCGGGGGACCAATGGGGAACTCCCGGCAACCGACACCAGTTCCTGGAACGCTGTTCTTCGCTTCGACAAAGTCAGGAAGCTGGAACCCAGGGAGTTTCTTCCCTGGAGCTGCGTGCCCACCCTGGCAACGGAGGCCTGCCGCCGGGTCCGTGCGGGAACTTCCCGAGCCGGGGCAGTCAATGCAGTCCGCTTCGAGGCTCTGACCGCAAGTCCGGCTGCCCCCTCCCTGGCCCGGGAGGACAGGTCATCGTCCGGGGGCTTCGCGGTAGTTGCAATGTCCGGCGCGAACCTTCTCAAGACAAGGGTCCTGGTCCCGCTGAACAGCATTGCCGCTCGCCGGACAATCGAAGCCCTATGGCGCCCGATCGGTCCTGAGCCAGATTGTTCCCCCTCCCCTGTTGGCCTCAAATATGCACTCACCTCCCTGGCAACCCGGTAACGCGATTCATCGGGTGGCCTTGCCGCGTGCGTGGGTGTAGGACCCTCTGATAAAGGAGACGGGCGGCCAGGGGATTCCCCCAGGTGTGGGTCGTTCCCACTGAGTGTTCCGGACTTGCCAACGGCCCCTGCCGATGACTTGGCAGCCGGGTCATTCAGCTGTCCAGGGTTGGGAGTGCTTTCCCTGAATGTCAGGGGACTGCTGAGCCCGAGCCGGATTCGGGACATTGCCAGGAATGCCGTGGAGATTAACCTTTTTCCGCCGGGGGCAGGTGAAGGTGTGGAAGGCCTGCCGAGAGGATGACCGCCACTATCTCCTTCCTCGCCGCTCAAGAGATTCAAACTCGGAGGAGGCCTCCCCAATCGGGCCAGCCTCCCAGGTCTGAAGGACCGCTCCCGGGGAGTCCCAAATCTGAAAGACCGTGGTGGCTCCCCACTTGGGGCCTCTGCTTCAGAAATTGTTCTGACTTTAGCTGCCGCCGCATTGCCTTCGCCGACTATCGCTGGTAGGGCGCTTTTGGCAAGGGAGTGTTCGACACTTGCTCCCGGAGAAGCTTCAACCGGACTCTCCGGCCCCGTTACTCGCGGGCCGGGGCCGCCGCGCTGCTGCACGAAACGCCTGGAAAGCAGCAGCAGTCCCGCGCCAGCCGATTCTATTGCCCGTGTTCCTCGAACCAGCAGCCTCACCCTGTTGGGTTCACCAGGCAGGCTGTTGAATCTGGGTCCTCTCGCTTCCGTAATGAGGTCATCTTTCTCGACACCAGACGCCAGTTCCCGCTCGGTATTCTCCACAACAGGGGCGGCAATCGCCTGACCTGCTGAATTTCTTCCGGCGCGTAGTTTTGGGAGCTGCATAAAGGCGAAAGCCTTGCTGGGAGAAGCGCCCACAATACCCTGACCTTCCGCGGGGTGTTCGTCGTTGGGGGATTCGGGCCCACGGCCGCCGCCGAAACTCTCGGGCTTTCCTTTGTCCGGGGGCGCCTCTGGCGAGAACGCGCCGGAGCGACCCGACTTCCTGCTGGCTCCCGCTCTAGCAGCAAGTGCGTTCATAACCCTTCGAATCGGGGCGGACCGCGACAGCCCGACGTCGCCTGGTTTCGCTTCTCCTTCCCGCCGAATTGCCTGAACATCCGGAGTGCGGTATTGATTATGACCGGTCCGCCCGACAATCTGGGCTCCGGGGCCCGCTGCAACCGGATAGTCGGTGGGGCTCTCCGTGGAGGGCCCAGCATTGGAAACGGGCGCCAACCTCAATTGCAGGGGAGACTCCCTTCCACTGGCAACCTGGGGCAACTGAGATGTGCTTTCCTGCCCAGTAACTGACGGCGCAAAGTCCCTGGCGCTCCACTTTTCCGGTCGGTGCATGCTGCCGGCCCCCTGGCCGATTCCACCTTGGAGAACGGAGATGCTGTCTGCCTGGTCACCGAATCCGGCGTCGGTCCAGCGAAGCATATCTCCCAGCCGCGAACCAATGCCTGGGGACATAATCTGCGGGTCCCTGATAGTAACCGGCCGCTGTCCAGCCGCACGTTCGGCGACCGGGGTATCTGACGGCGGGCTTGTCCTTTTGCCGGTCTTGGCGACAGCCGGGATATCCCCCGTGGTGCGTTGGGTTGCCGGGGCGCTTGGGCTTCTCCCAGTTTCCCCAATTGCGCTTTCCGTCCCGCTGGTCGTTGTGCCGGGGCTTGCCGTACCTCCGGCTGTTCCGGTTGCCAGCATTGAGGTCTCATTTTCCAGCGGCTGTCCGACCCTGGGACCCGTCCTGGTCTCAGTTGAAGCTTTCCGCCTTTCCTCCAACTGGCCAAGCCGGCGCAACAACTTGGGGTCCCGATTGCCGGTGGGGCTCGACGCCGGTGACGTTCCTGTTTCCTGAATGCTGCTGCGCCTTGCCCGGGGGGTTGGGTTGGATGCGGCTTCCCTTTCCGGCGACTCCTGCCGTTCTCCCCGGGGCGTTGAGGCCTGGGGAGGGTTGTGGCTCACCTGGGGAGCGGAAGTCCTGCTCTCCCCCGTCCCTGGCGGACCGTCAGCGGACTGGATGCGGCCGGATGACCGGGGTGGCGCCGCCGATGGGAACTCGCTAACACCTTGAGTAGCGACTGGCGCTGATGGTTGGTTGGAATGCGCGGGACGTTGGGCCCCAGGGAGCGATTCCCCTATCCGGGGCCATTGTGATGGGCCTTTCGTGGCATTCCTGGCAGTGGCCCGGGCAGCTGCGGCCTGCGTCGCCTCTGCTTGAGTGCCCGCGAAATCATGGCCAGGGCGCGGGGCGTCCCGCAGCGGCAAACTCGGCAGCTCACCCGCCATCCCAACTTCCTTGACTCCGCCAGGAGAGTCCACCTGGAACGCGCCTGAAGGAAAAGCCATCCCGGAAGTTACCAGCTTCCTGGCCCTCGCCATTGCCCTGATGGAAAGCGCTGGGGCCAGGCCTCGGCCAGGCAACAAAGGTGGGCCCGAATGCCCGGCTCTGTGAATTGCCCCGCCGGCGGAAGTCTTTCCTGGCAGCAGCCTGGCGGTTCCTCC
The DNA here is from genome assembly GCA_028875055.1 of Chloroflexota bacterium. Lineage (GTDB taxonomy): Bacteria > Chloroflexota > Dehalococcoidia > Lucifugimonadales > UBA3495 > Bin22. The sequence goes on along the minus strand of JAPPGG010000006.1, from coordinate 71,961 downwards.
CCCGGAGTTCAGTGGCTCCGGCAAGGGGAGGACCGGGACTTGGTCCGCTCTCTGTCGTTCATCAGCATGACTGGGACTGGGCAGCGTCCTTTGGCTTCCTATGGTATAGCGACGTTTACCTGCAGCCGCAGTGTGCGTCAAGGCTCTCCGGCCGGTGTTTTTCCCCAGGATCGAAGGGCTCAAAAGGCCACCGGAAAGGCTCCCTCCAATGAGGCCAGAGGGTCGAACCATCGGCTGGCATTGCCCATTGCCTTCCGGTTCTATCTCACCGGGGAACGGCAACTCGAAAACGCCCGCCTCCGGGTCTTGCCTCGTCCCTTGCGGCATCCCATTTGCCGATCCCATATTTCGGAAGCCGGCGGGAGGGGCCGCTGACGAGCGGCTCCTGCCCAGCCCGGAAGGGCTGCGAAAACGTTGCGCAGCGCTATATCCCCTGGTTCTCCGGCGGACCCTGGGCACGAGAGGGGAGCCGGCGTGATGGGCCACAATCCCTGGGGTGAGGCCATCCGTGGAGATCTCCTGGCTCTCCATCTCCTGCGGGTCAAGGTCAGGGGGCAACTGGCGAGGCGCCCAGATCAAACGAAACCGGGAGAGGAGGCTGTAACCGCCGTTCCAGCGCCAACCCAGCCTCCTGGAATGCATCCAGCTCCTGATGCGCTGGGGAGAAGGGGACAATGCGAAATCCGTTTCTGGACGCTTGCGGGCATGGCGCAGCCGCATTCTTCGGGAGAATGCGCTGGTAGCAAGAGTGGGTAAGGCCAGCCAACTGGCGAACCGGGACCGGAGCGCAGGTCCAGGTGACGTTTCGCTCCTGACGCCGGTGTTTTCTCCTGGCGCTTCGGTATCACCGGTCCTGTCCTCGTGGCCGGACGCTGATTGCATCGTGGCCCCAGGACGGCCCGGCGTTCCGTTCTGCACCGGCGTTCCGGTCTCTATGTGATCATTTTCGGGTGTCATAAGCGTGCTGCGAATTCAAGCCCACAACTAAGTCGGGATACGCGCCGTGGCCCGGCCGCGGGACGGGCGCTGGGCATAGGTATCGGGACTAACAGCCTGCGAATGCAGCCGGCTGCCGGCGGCCAGGCGACCCATCAGCCAACCGCCATGAGCAGGGCCTTGACCGCCAGCGCCGGCGGGCTCAGCGAAATTCCGTTATGGGCAATCTCCAGGCTGTGGACAGTGACCTCTTCGCTTTCAGCGTCGAATTCCGGTCCTTCCCAGGCCACCGGAATAGCCCCAGTCAGGTTCCATCGCATGGCTTCAAAGTTGTTCCTCATGTACATTACGATGGAAATGTCCCTGCGCCTCACTTCCCCCACGGCGGCCCGGTGGAACCAGTCCCACATGAAAATGGAATTTCCCACCCCGCCGGTCAAGCTGATATTGCCGTAGCTCGTCCTGCCGGGCAGCTTGTGCTCATAGTCGTTCAGGCCCCCCTCCTGGTAGGTTTCCACTTCAATTTCCGCGCTCAGCCCCGAGCAGCCGGTGAAAACCGCCACCAGGAGACCTTCCACGTCCACGGCAAACCGGTTGGAAGCCAGCTCGTCAATCCTTCCGTAGAAGGTACTCGTCAGGCCAGGCGCTGCCGTCCTGGCTGCCGACAACGCATACGAAGAGGTGGTCAAGAGATTTCCTCCGCCGCAAGAATTTTCATGTCCGGCGCCCCTGGCCGGTTGGTGGGGGCGCTGCCCGGCCAGTGTTGGCTGGCGCTGGCCGGGCCCATTTCCGAACTCTCAGGCTTCGCGGGGACTTCTTTGGCTATCCCTCGTTCAGCCGTTGATTTATCCTGGACACTTCTTCAACCCACCTCAGCCGGTCGGAATGTTCCATGTCCAGTAGCTGGTCCTGCGCCCAGTGAAGGTGATATGCCAGATAGGCCATTTCCTCGTAAAGCCTCTCCAGCGGATAGACCACTATGCCTCCACCAGCGCCATTAATTCCCCCGGTTGGACCTCAAATTCCGTCTCGCAGCTGGGGCACGCCACCAGTCCCAGCGAGTCTCCACCCTCGTTGATGCTGCGATAGAACTCCTGGAGATAGGTGAGGTCCGCCGTGAACATATTCTCGATGACGCCGGTGTTCACGTCTTTAACGGAACCCAGCTGCGTGATCACCCTGGAAAGGATGATGATCGTCAGGTACGCCTCGTTGTTCTTGACCCTGGCGTCGCGCATGGGCGTAATTTCGTCCATTGCCGTGGCCAGGCGCATCACTCCGGTCCGGTGGACCGTGCCTTCCCGGTCCACGTATCCCTTGGGCAGCGTAAATTCATGCTCGGTACGAAGCATCGCTAACTCACCCTCTCCAGGCCTTCATGCGTAATGGTGATTTCTTCCACGGCGACGGTCTGGTCTTCGGCTCCCAGGTCCGGACCCTTCCAGCTGGAAGGCCAGCCATTGGTGAAGTTAAACCTGGCTACCTCTTCGCCCCCCTGGTTGTACATGATGACCGAACCATTGGCCCGGGCTCCGCTCACGTCTCCGTCCAGGACCTTCTGGCGCCAGTCCCACAGGGCCTTGTCGTCGGTTATGCCCCGGGACAGGGTGATGTCGTCCCATACCAGGTCCCCCGGTATCTTTTGCACCACGGACCGGCCGGAGGCGTCCACGGCATGGTGGGTCACCACCTCCGATGCGTTGTTGAAGCCGGAGGCGTTGGAGAAGAATGCCGATACCACTCCGTCCACATCCAGGGCAAAACGTGCGCCTATTAAGGGATCTCTCTCTGCCACTTCCTGTCACACTCCTTCTTGAAAACTCGTCAGGGTTGGACTGAATTACCTAGGCCTCGGGGGCCCACTGGGATATGCGGAATATCACGAACTCCGCGGGCTTGACCGGGGCAATGCCGATTTCAACAGTAACCATTCCCAGGTCCCGCGCCTCGGGTGGATTGGTCTCTTCGTCGCACTTGACATAGAAGGCCTGCGCCGGCGTCGCCCCGAACAGCGCGCCGGACCGCCACACCATGGTCAGAAACGCGGTTACGGTCCGATTGATCCGCTGCCACAGGGCGAAGTCGTTTGGTTCAAATACCACCCACTGGGTCCCGTTATCTATGGACTTCTCAACCATGTTGAACAGGCGGCGGACGTTAAGGTAGGTCCACGAAGGGTCGCTGGAGAGGGTTCTGGCGCCCCAGACTCGCACTCCCCTTCCGGGGAAGGCTCGAATGCAGTTGATTCCGGCGGGATTCAGGCCGTCCTGCTCTCCCCTCGTAATCTGGTATTCCGTGTCCAGCGCCCCGCCGATCACCTCGTTGGCCGGGGCTTTGTGCACGCCGCGGGTGTTGTCGTTGCGGGCCCAGATGCCCGCCATGTGACCGGAGGGCGGCACCAGCGTGCTTCGGCCGGCCAGGGGGTCAAAGACCCGAATCCAGGGGTAGTAGAGGGCCGCGTAGGAAGAGTCGTAGTTTGCTATGTTGACTCTCCAGTTCTGGATTTCCTGGGGTTTCATCCCTGGTGGCGCGTCCAGAATGGCCACCCTGTCCCCCATCCTTTCGCAATGGGATATCATGGCCGTCTGCACCGCCTGCACCCCTTCCAGGTCGATCATTCCACGCTCGTAGGCTGCCATGAGATCGGGCACTATCAGCATGGTTATGTCGTCCGCCACTTCCAGACCCCCCATTCCCGACCGGTCCGGGGTGCTGCCTTCAAAGTCCCGGGGAGAGACTGCCAGGGCCTGGCTTGAAGCGGGAGCAATGGCCGCCTCAGTGGCTGTCATGCTGTAGGTCCCGGACCGGGGGCGACGCTCCGCCAGGGGCATTTCGGCCGTCGCTTCGAGAAGCGTGACCCGGATCAGGGTGGACTGCTCGTTGACCACCGTAGCCACGTTTCGTACGTTGCGGCCCCGTCCGCCTGCCAGGGAGAGATTCTCAAAGGACTCAATCTGCTCCTCGCCACGGCGAACGACAAGGTTGAACAGGTCCGGATTAGGGGTGTCACTGCCCTCCGGGGCCGGGCTGTCCGTAATTTCGATGGTCAGCCCTGCGGGATCTCCCAGGGCCGCGACGCTCAGGGTGTTCAGCTCGGCGCCGGAGTTGGCCGGCAGCAATGCTGCGGCGGAGGCAGTCCCGGAATCCCCGCCTTCGGCCCCGCTCTCATCAACTCCTCCCACTCTCATGATGTAGCATCGACCGCCACCGTTGTTGAAGTACCCGTACACCGAGTGAGCAAGGTAGGAGCCATCCATGAATTCTCCGAACTGCTCCACAAACTGGGTCCAGTTGGTGACCAGGGTCATCTGGTTGACCGGGCCCTTCTCCGCAAAGCCGACAAAGGCTGCCACGGCGGTTCCGACACCAGCTATGGGTTTGCTGCCTCCATCGACCTCTTCTACATATACGCCTGGGGAAAGATACGTGGGCATGCTCTACCTCCTGATTCAATTAACTCTTCGGGAATTAGCCTGTACCGGGACTCTGCATAGGCAGCCTGCCTTGTTCAAATTGCGACATCGTAAACGGGGCTGGGCACCCGGATGGCCGACCTGACCTCTTCCATTCCGGGGGCGCTGATTTCCAGGGTGTACGAACCCGCGGGAACCCTGCTGAACACAAACCGTCCAAGCTGGTCGGTTGTCGTGTCTAACCCCCTTTCGACCAGGGACACCAGCGCACCGGCCAGGGCAGTTTCGGGGTCCTCTCTTCGGTGAATCTTTCCACCGATTCTGAATCGCCTGGTGGCTTCGGCTTCGGCTTTCCCTTCTGCATCCTTCCCGCTCACCAGGCTGCGGGAGGTCAGCGCGAGCCCGACTTCAATCTCCTGGCTTAGGTCAATTCGCGTGGTGACACGGTAATCAAGAGTTGGCCGCACGTCGTTATTCATTGCGTTCCAGTAATCTGTCCCGTTCTGGGTAACGGCGCCGGACACTACCGTCCCGGGTATCTCCTGCTCTGCCAGTGAACTGTCCAGGACCTCTTGGGGAAGCACGGGATTCTGCAGCAGGGTTACCAGCGTCCTGGCAAGCAACCGGTGCTCGTCTTCGACCGTGGTGGCGAAGGCTGCAATTTTGTATGTTAGGTCCATGCGAATCTCTGCCCTGCTCTTGATTACCGTATTGCCTGGTCCCTGCCGGACTACCCAGGGATTCGGGTTTCTGAGCTCGGTGTTCTCCCTGATATCGAACAGGTACACGTTAATGGTCGGTCGAGAAATACTTGCTTCCCACTGCCTCGTGGGCATTTGGAAGGCAATGTCCACCTCACCGTTGTCCAGGTTGCCCTTTTCCACCAGCAGGCGCCGGATGCTGTCGTCTATCTCCGCAAACATTGCCGCTGCCCTGTTCCTTGAAGCGGTTTCTCTTCCAAGGGGTTCCGAGTCTTTTCAGCCGCCGGTTGCGAGACCGGTGGCTGGCGCCAGGTGAAAATCTGCGCCGAATTCCTGGACCGACTGGAGCTTTCCCATCTTCACGTATTCGCGCCTGGTCGCCTGGACCAGGTGATTCATCCGAATCGGTCCACCTTCCTGGGCCGCCAGGAAGGCGGCATTCAGCGAGATATTCTTTATGCTGCCGCCCGAGATTTTGAACTGGCGGGCAGCCACCGACAGATCCACATCAGGGGCCAGGGGAGCTTTTGGTGGAAAGACTTTCTGCCAGATCTGCAGCCGGTGTTCTTCGTCCGGAAAGGGAAACTCCACGGCGAAGTTCAAACGTCTCAGAAAGGCCTCATCCATATTGTTGCGCAGGTTGGTGGTCAGGATGGCGATACCCTGATACTCCTCAATCCTCTGGAGCAGGTAGCTGACCTCGATGTTTGAATACCGGTCGTGGGAACTGCGGACTTCAGCACGCTTGCCGAACAGCGCGTCTGCCTCGTCAAAGAGCAAGATGGCATTGCCCCGCTCTGCGGCCAGAAAGACTTGCTCCAGGTTCTTTTCCGTCTCACCTATGTATTTGCTGAGGGTATTCGACAGATCGACCCTCAACAGCTCCAGTTCCAACTCTGTGGCGATGGCCTCCGCAGCCATGGTCTTGCCCGTTCCTGACGGGCCCGTGAAGAGGGCGGTCAAACCCTTTTCCAAACCATTCCTGCATTCATATCCCCACTCCCCAAACACAACGGGCATGTGCCGGAAGCAGGAACAGATTTCCCGCAGTTGCTGCCTGTTTTCCTCGGGCAGTACTAGGTCCTCCAATGTGTGCGTGGACTCAAGCTTTCGCGAATACCGCCTGACGTTGCTGTTGAATTCGGCGCGGAAATACTCGTTCAGATCAGTGAGCTCAATAGTTGGACTGTCCGGATTCCGAAGAAAAGACTTGTCCAGAGCCGTCGCCACCGCTTCGCTTATTTCTCGCCCGCTGCAGCGGTACCTGGCCGCCAGGCTGGTAAGTTCCCGGTCTGGGAAGCTGGTTTGCAGTCCAGCCAGGTGCAGCCTCCATACTTCAGCTCTCTCCTGAAGACCCGGAAGAGGCAGATGCGCCTCCAGTTCGACAGCGCCGCCGCCTGCCGCACCGCACTCCTCGCGCGCTCGCCAGGGACTGTCTCCACAAAACACGATGATGTCATCGCTTTCCCGTACCAGGCGCGCCATCGCCTTCCGGAGGTCGCATCGCCGCTGGTCATCGCCTTGCAGCAACTGGGTGTTCCGGAAAAGGACTACGGCCTGCTGCAGCAAGGCCTGCCGGGACACCAGGCTCATCAGGTCCCCTGGCGGCGCTTCCGACGACAGCAGTCCGGCGCAGTCCGTCTCCAGTAACCTTCGGCCCAGGGACCGGCAAATGGCCCTGGCCACCGTCTGTCTCCCGCAACCTGGCGCGCCCCACAGATGCAGTACCGGCGTTTTGTTGCGTTCCAATAGCCCCAATAGTTGCCCCGGCAGCTTGAGCAGACGGGCTTTGACCTCTTCAGGGAATATGACGGAGTCCCAGTCCAGGGCCTCGCCATTCAATTCAACGAAGGCCGCCAGGCGGGCATCCAGGCTGGGACCACCAAGCAAAAATTCCGCGACCTGGCTGTCGAGGCTGATGCGCATATCCAGAAGGCTTCCCGAGCCCTGGTGGAGGTCCGCCGAGAGTTCTATCACCCGGTAATTGATCAGCGGCGCGGCGCCCACAAAAGAGCGTCGGTTATCAATCATCCCGTCGGGACTATCGCAGATCACCTGCAAGGCCAGTTCGACGGTGGGATTTCCCCGGGCAAGGTCACCCTGCAGGTACGAGTAGATTCGGGCGTAGTTGGAATCTATTTCGAGGACAAGGCACAACGTAATCACTGCCGTCTCAAACTCGTTCAGCCCCAGCGCCCGGCTCAGCTCGTCCAGCCTTGTTGGTTCCGCCTTAGACCGGTTCCCCGACCTTCTCGCCTTCAGGTCTCGCTCAAGCTCTCCGATTCTTGCCGTTTCCCCTCCCGGGTCGCCATCTGCCGAGGCTTGGCTGTCCTCTCTTTGGGGCATAGACCCATCGCCGCGCTGTCCCGGCACGCTCAAGCTGCCCGGACCGCTCCCTTCATGCTCCCCGGCGCCGCCGCCAGCGAGGACGACTTGCCGGGCGAGCCGGAGGTCCAGAATTTCAAGATCAAGCTGCAGGTCAGCTAGCGTTCGATGAATCGATACCATCGCGGGTTCAGTCATCCTGTTGCTGCCCATTTGCCCTTCGGGCGGCGCGACTTACGAATCCAGCCACACTGAGCGGAACATGTCCTTGAGGCAGATGAGTGACGTATCGCCCAGGCTGGCCTTGATAATGCCTGTTTCGTATTTCATGGCTCGCCGGCCGTCCTCGGAAACGGCAATCACCTTGATGTGTGGGTATTCGTCAAGGATATGGTCGGTGAGGCCGGGATCTCGCCCAGAAGAAGGAAGGTCGATTACCACAACGGTTGCCCCGCTGTTGCCAGCCTTCAGCAGGGCTTCGATGGAGCCCTCGGCTTCCCCCACCAGTTCAAACTCGGGGTCCTGGGACAATATTTCACACCAGTCCCGTCGCATACTCATGCGCGGGCAGGCGAACAGAATTCTTGCTCGGGCCATCTAAAACTCCCGGATCAGGCTGTGGGGTCCCAGACATGAAAATCAAACCACACCGCTCCCGGGATGTGCAGAGACCCTCGGTTCCTGAAAAGTACGGCAAGCGGTACCTGGAACTTTCTGGCGCCGGTCCCTGATGTCAACCACCAGGGGGCCGCCCGGCCTCCACACAATGAATCACGGCCAGGGTCCGGACAGTTTGAGAGGTGGCCTGAAGAGCGAATGGGCCAGGCGGAGCCCGAGTCATGGGCTTACCAGCTAGTCGTAGCAGCCGGAGAGGGAGGAGGCAATGGGAGATTGGTGGGTTAATTTCCCAGCGTTAAGCAACTTTGGGGGCGAGTTGCGGAAGCACAGTACCGGGGCGGCAGCATGCGCCCAGTTGGAAAGGGTTCGGGTTATCGGGTGGGAGCTTCGACCAGGCCGCAGCTGCGGGCGTACGTGGCGGCGTCGCGCCGGTTCTGAACTCGAAGCTTTTCAAGGATATTGTGCACGTAATTCTTGACGGTCTGCACTTCCAGCCCCAGGAGAGACGCGATTTCCTTGTTGCTCAGGTCATCGGCAACCAACTGGAGAATTTCGGTCTCCCGGCGTGTGAAATTCTTCAACTTATGGTCCTGCCTGGGTCCCAGCTCGCGCCTGAAGGATGCCAGCCGTTCAAACAACAGGGCAGATATTTCGGGTGGACAGTGCATTCCCCCGACGTGAACACTGCGTATAGTTTCTACCAGCTCCGCCATTGAGTCGTTTTCCAGCGTATATCCCGCGGCCCCCGCCTCGATACAAGCCAGGATGTCGCCGTTTGTGTTTGCCACTCCCAGGGCGACCACCTTTGGGTCAGAGAATCGCCTCTTGACATTTTGGATGCGCGCTTCGAGGCTCTCCGATTCCGAATAGACCTCCAGCAATGCCAGGTCCAGGCTTGGCTGCTGGATTTCACCCGTGGGGAAGCCATCGTCGTAAGAAACGGGAGTAACGCAAAAGCCGTCTTCCTCCCGCAGGCAATGGGTCAACCCCTCCCTGATTACCCTGACCTGATGAACGATTCCTATTTCAATTGTAGGTGTCGCTCTTTCGGTGCCCATACCTGATAGGTCTCCCGTTGAATCGCCAAACCCGTCCCATTGCTGCCAGCGCCCTGACCAATTGACCTTCAAAACCGGAAAAGTAACCCCAGACTTGTTATGGGCCCTTGCGCTTGGGCTCCAGCGCATGAGCCGGAGGAGTCGAATCAGCCCCTGATTAACGGCATATCACTCGTGCGAACCAGCCTCACGACAGGTTCATAACTTATATGAGGAAACCTCACAATAAAAAGATGACTATGGGTCTAAGAAAGTAATGGACTGGGTACTGGAAAAGTACCGACAATACCTGAAGCCTGCCGGAACAGATCATCGGGCAATGCCAGCTTCTCACCGGTTCGTCATGGGCTGAACCTTCCGGAACGACCACTCCCGAAGTGTCGACGGCCGGCCAACAATGTCCTGATGCGAGGTTTCTGCATGGGCCCTTCCCCCAAACTGTGCCGGCGGGATATCAGCAAGCGCGTCTCGATTCATTGCAATCCCGTTGGCATGTTCCTCTAAGATCGAGCTCATCTGCCCACAGGCTTTTCAGGCGTGAGAGCAACCTTTGGCCTCCGACCTCACCCTGACCGACAAAGGCAGGGCCGGCAAGGACTCTCTTACCTGCGGGCAATTCTCCTGACGCCCTGGCCACGCCATCCTGGGCTCCCTGCCACAAACATGGTTTGAAAGCCGAATATTCGGGGCCCCGATCTGCCCCAGCCGGTTCTTTTGGCGACAATCGAGGGCTGGGCCAACCTGTACTCTCTTCCCTATCCAAGTGCGGGATATCCAGCTTTGGAGGGCCAAAGCCACCATCGAGCTTTTCCCGGGCGTGCCTACTATACATAGATATGCTAGGTATTTGTCAATAACGCCCCGCAAAGCCCGTCCAAATGCCCCAGGTTGGAAACGCCCAGGCGTTTGACCATCCCACCACAGCCATACCACAGAACGAATTGGCGGAGAGGACTTTAGCGCCAGCATTCAAGGCCTGAATGGAGGAGTGCTGCGGCGGGGCCTGCTGGCGCTGGTGATTTATGACCAGCCCGGCTTTGTCATAGCCAAAGTCAACGGTTGCCGACTATCTCGCAGCGGTTTACCCGTGGAGGTGTTCCATGAGGCGGCGTTCAAAAGGAGGCCATCAAGGAAGGATGCCTGTGCGCGCTCAGTGAGTCCGGTGTCCGCCGGCGGGCCAGTCGTCCCAGCAGGTCGCCGGAGCTTCATCACCGGACAAAGGCAGCATGGAAGCGGGACGGTTCACCCTCTCCCGTGGGGTTGCCCAAGGCTCGGAGGGGGACGGAAAGGGGCGCCCTGGCTATCCGGACAGCTCATCCGAAACGCTGGGCTGGGTATCGACCGTCATTCCGGATTCCGAGGGAATCCCGCACCTGTTCCGATCCAGTACGGTTGACCCCTGGCCGCCTCCCCGGATGCCCGCTCAAGGCAGAAACGACAATACGGTCTGCGCCCTTGTAACCGTAAGCTCTTTGGACTGCTAGTGGCGGACCAGTTCCTTCATATGGGGCAGCACCCGGCGTCCAAACAGCTCCACCTGCTCCATAACTCCCTCGTGGGACATCCCCGGCTGCTGGAACGCCAGGTCCACCACGCCCACGCCGCATCGGTGATGCAGTTCTTCCAGTTGACCGGCCACCGTGTCCGGCCCGCCCACGAAGTTCAACTGGGCCCGGGGTGGACGGGGTGCTGAGGAGGGTGGGTCGCTGTTGGCTCGAGAGTCATACCTTGAACCGCTTCGTGCCGCCACCACCGCCCGTGCCAGGGATGAACTGATGGAAAGGCCCCGTTCGACTCCCCGTGCATGAAGACTATTCAGAAAGTCATTGGCTTCGCCATCGGATTTAGCCAGGCAAATGCCGCCGCGATAAACGATGTTGTCTGGTGACGGCTCCCAGCCGGCGTCCCTGCACCAGGTCCGGTACTTCTCCACAATGCCGGCAGTGGCGTCAACGCTTTCGTAAGCGATGCCCAGGCCCAGCCCGTTTTCAGCGGCATACTTGATGGTATCCTCGCTGCGGGTAGCCACTATGGCCGGAGGCATGGGTCGTTGGACCGGCTTGGGCCATACGGATACCGTCCGGTAGTTGTAGTAACGACCTTCCCAGGCAAAGGGCTGGGACTCGGTGAGGGCCCGCAGCACCAGGTCCATCCCCTCAAGCAGTTTGTCCCGACCCTCAACCGGATTGAGGTCGTACACCTGGTCTTCGCTGAGGGTGCCCCGCATAAAGGCCACCACCAGCCTTCCCTCGGTGAGGTTGTCCAGCATCCCGATTTCCTCGGCCGCTCTAATCGGGTTAAGGATTGGCAAAAGTTGCCCCAGGAGCGCAATCTTGACCCGCTGGCATTGCTGGGCCACTGCCGCGGCCATTACTGCCGGGTTCGGGGTGGTCCGGTTTCCCGAGTAGTGGTGCTCGGACAAACTCACCCAGTCGAAACCTGCCTCTTCCGCCAGCCGGCATTCCGCCATTCCATCCCGGTACGACTGCATGGCAACGTCCGGGTCGTAATACGCTGCAGGCACGGGCCAGCCGGCGGGAAACTTGTCCCTTTCCAGGTAGCCCATGCAGCCGAAATAAGAAGCCTTCATGTCGTCACCCTGGTGGGTCCAGGACCAGCCAAATGAGGGTCAGGATCGGGTCAGGACGGAGGGTATGAACCCACAATCCGGGCGGGAGGCCGGTCAACCCTGTACGGCGTACTTGATGTGGTCAATTTGGGGGGAACCGTGTCCGCCCGGCAAACGGATGCTGACCAGGTCTATGCGCCACGGCAGTTCCTCTCCATCGTTCTCGGGGTAATGGTTCTGGAGGAAGTGCTGGGCAGCCGCAGTCAAGTGGTCAGCCTTGCGGCGGGTGATGGATTCCTGGGGCATGCCAAATTTGTCGGAACTGCGGGTCCGGACTTCCACGAAGGCCAGTTCCTCGCCGTCCCAGGCCACCAGGTCTATCTCTCCCCATGGGCAGCGATAGTTGGAAGCGACGATTCCGCAACCCTCCGACTGGAGAAACCCGGCCGCCAGTTCCTCTCCTTGCCTGCCCAGCCGCACTCTCGTCATTGTCATTTCAGTCGTCTCCCAGCTTTAGAGCTCCCTGCCGCAGCGGGGAAAAGGACCGGCGGTGCAGGGGGCAGGGCCCCAGCCTCTCCAATTGTTCGCGATGCAATGCGGTGCCATAGCCCTTGTGCCTGGCAAATCCGTAACCCGGATACAAGGAATCTGCCCGTTCCATCATCCGGTCCCTGGTAACTTTGGCTACTATTGATGCGGCCGCAATGGAGTAACTGCTGGCGTCCCCTTTCACCAATGCGTCAAAGGGGAAGGGACACTCCTTGATAGGCACGTAGTCCAGCAGTAGGTGCTCCGGTACGGTTTGAAGCCCTTCCACCGCTCGCATCATGGCCAGAATCACGGCCTTCCCAATCCCGATGCGATCAATATCGGCCGGCGACTCTTCCACCACTGAAACCGCCAGGGCATGCTGCTGAATCAGCTTGAAGGCCGCCTCCCGCTGTGCGGCGGAAAGTCGCTTGCTGTCATCCAGCGCCCCCAGCCACTCTTCTTCACCCGTCAATGAGGCAGGCAGCGCCACCGCCGCGGCTACCACCGGCCCGGCCAGCGGCCCCCGTCCTGCCTCATCCACCCCTGCCACTACCTTCAACCCCTGGCCAAACAGCCGAAGTTCATGGGAAAAGTCAGGCACGGCAATGCCGCTGAACTAACTCTAGCGCCTGGCTGGTTGCTCCACTAATCAATAAACCCGCCTCCCAACACCGTATCACCCTTGTAGAAGACTGCCGCTTGCCCCGGGGTAATGGCACGTTGCGGCCTTTCAAAGCAGACCAGCGCTCCCTCGGTCTGGGGATGAAGAACCGCTGGAGCCTCTTCAAACTTGTAGCGTATCTTCACATTTACGGCCGCCGGCCCTGCGGGAGGATGGCCCGTAACGTAATTCACCCGAGACGCGACAAAGGAATCCCGATACAGCGCCGATTCAGGCCCCACAACGACACGGTTGGTATCAGGCTCGACCTTTGTCACATACATCGGCTCGCCGCCAGCAATACCCAGGCCGCGGCGCTGGCCCACGGTAAAAAACTCAATCCCCTTATGCTGGCCCAGCACCTTGCCTTCCTGGTCCACCATATCCCCGCTGGTTGTCGTTATCCGCTCCTCCAGAAAGGCCTTGTAGTCGCCAAAGGGAATAAAGCAAATGTCCTGGCTATCCGGCTTTTCCGCGTTGGGAAAATCAGCCTCCAGCGCTAGTTGGCGGATGTCTTCCTTGCGGTAAGACCCCACGGGCATTAGAGTACGGCCCAGTTCCTCCTGACCCATACCAAAAAGCACGTAGGACTGGTCTTTTGTCGTGTCCAGACCCTTCTTCAGGGCAAATCCCTCGGGTCCTTCCTCGATGCGGGCGTAGTGGCCGGTCGCCACGTAGTGGGCGTCCAGGATGGAGGCGCGAGTGGAGAGGAAATTGAACTTGATCTTGTCGTTGCAGGCAATGCAGGGATGCGGCGTACGGCCCTGCTGATACTCATTACAGAAGTAGTCTATAACGTGCTCCTGGAACTCCCGCTGTACGTTCAAAACGTAGTGCGGAATTCCCAGGCGGTGGCAGACCATCCGGGCGTCTTCCACGTCATCCACGGTGCAGCAGCCCCGGTAATAATCGGGCAGGTCCGCCTCATCCAGGCTGTAGAGCTTCATGGTGACGCCGACCACATCGTAGCCCTGCCGCTGCAGCAGCAGGGCAGCCACCGACGAATCCACGCCGCCGCTCATGGCGACAACCACGCGGTTATCATTTGTACTTGCCATAGTTGGGCTAGCGTAGCATACGGGGATGAAGGGGACAAGGACGGGGTGTCAGTGGGCGAAAAAACCTTTTCCGCGAACTCAAGCAAAGATAGTCGGACCTTGGGACTTGGCAAAAACCTTGTTGACCTATTCAGAGGGTCAGGTTACTTATACTTCAACCAAACCGGTGGAGGCTTGAGGTTCTGGAACAGGTTCTCCATGTTCCTTGAGAGATTGCAAATAGTAAATTATTCCCTGCCGGATAAGACCTTCCGTTTCTTCGCGAGTGTCCCCCGCAGCTATGCATCCGGGCAAATCGGGTACATAGGCAGCGTAGCCGTTGTCGGACTTTTCTATGACATAACTGTATTGCATGACTAACCCCTGAAGTTAACACCAGCTTGTTTCAGAATACTTTGCCAAGTACCCGTAGGCTAGTCTTTGCTGGGGCGGCCGGCTATGACTACTCTTCCAGGTTTATCGGGGTGGGCATATATCCTGTGGCTTCCGTTTGTACGGGCGTGGAACCAGCCCTCTCTTTCCACGAGCCTTATTGCATCCCTGACCTTGGGCATTATCTGGCCCTTGCTGCCCCTACCCCAGCCTTGGCATCACTTCCTCGCTGAACAGCTTCATTGACCGCAGCACCTTCTCCCGGCCCATGCCCCCAAAGTCAAAATTGCACCCGAAGTAGTCTATGCCGTGAGACTGAAGTTCCTTGATCTGAGCCACACACTGGTCGGGCGTGCCAATGATGGCCCGGTTGGCCGCCAGGTATTCATAGCTGTCCGGCAGCTCCGTCCGCTCCCGCCGCCAGTCGTCCATTCTCCGGTACACCTCGCTACCCGTGGGGATAAACCGGCGCCACTGCATAATGTCCGCCACCCAGTTAATGCGGTCTTCCGTATCCCGAACCACCTCTTCCTCGGTTTCGGCAACGTAGAAATACCGGAAGAATGGTATCTCCGACATGGGCCGATCATTTCCGGCCGCCCTGGACTGCTCCACAAATCGGTGGCACAGGTCCAGCGCCAGGCTGGTGTCCTGCACCACCGCAACGCAAAGGTTATGTCCGGTGGCCACCAGGAAATCCAGCGTAGCCTGGGTGCGCGTCGCGGCGATGTATATGGGCGGGTGGGGCTGCTGCAGCGGAGGAGGCACCAGGTTAATGTCCTCCAGCTTGTTGTATGGGCTCTCATAGCTGAACCCCGGAGTGGTCCACAAACCCTCGATGATCTTGACGGAGTCCTGGAAGCGGCCCGCGCTCTCCGCCGGGTCCAGGCCGTAACCGGTGTACTCATAGCCCCCGGAACCGCGCCCAAAGCCCACATCCAGGCGGCCGTTGCTGATAATGTCCAGCATCGCCGCATCTTCAGCCAGGCGCATGGGGTTATGCAAAGGTGAAACCAGCACCGCTGTCCCAACGCGAATCTTGCTGGTTCGAGCCGCAATATGTGTGGCCAGAATGAGGGAAGAAGGTACCATGCTGTAACGAGTAAAATGGTGCTCGGCCAGCCAGGCGCTGACGAACCCCAGTTCTTCGGCGTACTGCACCTGCTCAGTTATTTCCTCGATTAACTGCTGGGGCTCGGTGCCCTCGGGCCAGGGAACGTGGCTGAAGAAAGCGAACTTCATGGATTTTCTGCCTCAAAAATTAATGGATGGACAAGGCATACAGGACAATTTACCTGACCTCATCCTGTATATCCTGTCCATCCACGTTTGAATTGCCCGGGTGAAAGTGAATCTAGGCGGGAATCCAGGTTATGGACGAAATCTCGCTGAACTCGCGCCACAGCTTCTCCCACGAGTCGCCCCCGTCGTCGCTGCGATACATGTAACCGTACCGGCTGCCCGCCAGGACCACCTTGGGGTCGAAGGGCTGGATGTTCACCACCCACATGGCCGTATTCGGGTCCACTGGCAGCGAAAGCTGCTCCCAGGTCTTGCCCGTATCCCTTGACCGCATGATGGCTCCAACCCTGCCAGGCGTGGTATCGCCCACGGTCACAAACACTGTCTGGGGGTCGTCGGGCTGCACCTTGACGCCCCGGGGGTAGCCGTAGGGGAAGTTCTGCTTGACGTTCAGCGCGGTCCAGTTATCGCCATCCTGGCTGGTATAGACGTCGTCGTTGACCAGCACCACCACCGTTTTGGGCGGCCCGCCGGCCACGGCCACGTTGTGGATGTCCAGATTCGGGATCGAGCCGTGGTTGACCTTGTCCCAGCTGTCGCCCCCGTTGGTGCTGCGCCGGACGCCGTCCACCTCGAAGCCCACCCAGATGTCCTGCCGGTCCTGGGGGTCAATGGCAATGCCCGTGACGCGAGGAATGCCCACTGCCGGGCAGGTCTCTGCCACTTCCACCGGCCTCTTTTCCCACGTCTTGCCACCGTCGCTGGACCGGAAAATAGTAGCGGGGTCAGGAGTGCCTGTGCCCGCATACATGGTCTGGGGGTCCGATTCATCAATGGCAACCGCCCAGACGCAGTACTCGCTCAGGGGTGAGTCCACCAGTTTCCACGTCATTCCGGCGTCCTCGCTGCGATAAAGCCCCTTGTCGGTGCCGCTGAACAGCACCTCGGGTTGCCCCGGATGGTTGACCACGCAGCGCACCAGCGCATCGGAGTGCAGCCCCTGGTTAATGCCTACCCGCTGCCAGCTTTCGCCGCCGTCGCCACTGCGGATAATTCCCTGGCCCACGGTGCCCACCAGCATTGTCATCTTGTCTGCCATTGCCTTGCCTCCTGATCTTACTTTGGAGTCCGGAACGGTCCCATTCCTTCAGCGCCCAGGGGGAATTTGGCGGTATCATACTACCGGCGGACGGCGATTGCTACCGGAGCTAGTCCCAGAGCTGCTCCGAGGCCATCCTCGCCCCTTCCACCAGCGACGCCAGTTTCATCCATACAATCTTGGAGTCCACCTGCAGTCGGCCGGCGAAAGTGCCGAACCCGCAGTCCACACCGGCAATCATGCTCTCCCGCCCCACAACTTCGGCATAACGGACTATGCGGTCACAAACCACCTCCGGGTGTTCCACAAAGTTGGAGGTGGAGTCAATAACCCCCGGGATGATCACTTTTCCCTCGGGCAGCTTCATTGAGTCTCGCCACACCTTCCACTCGTGCTCGTGGCGGGGGTTGGCCCCGGGAAAGGCCACGGCGCAGGGTTTGGCCTTCAGGACAATGTCAATGACGTCAATGATGGGCACGTCGGTGTGGTGCGGCCCCAGGGTGCTGCCCCAGCAGATATGCATCCGCATCCGGTCGGCTGGTATATCCGCCACCGAATAGTTCAGCGCCTCCACGTGCATTTCGGCAACCGCCCGGAACTCCTCCAGCGTCAGGTGCGAAAAGAGCTGGTGACGCCCCAGCGCCAGGTCCGGACAGTCCAGTTGCAGCAGGAAGCCAGCCTCGTGGATGGCGTTATACTGCCGCTTCATCGCATTGGCCAGGGCGTAGATGTAGGCCTCGTCCGAGGGATAATAGTCGTTGTGCAGGAAGCGGGAAATCTGCCCGGGCGAGGGCGAGGTCATGAATACCTCCTCAGCGCCCGCCCCGGAGGCCGCCGCCCGCAGGTTCTCGATATCCGTCTCCACCGCCGGCCAGTCCATCCAGTCTATGGGCCCGACGCACTTGGGCCGCACCTGGAAAGGCGACGCGAAGGGTTTCAGCAGCTCCGCCAGCTCCGGAAACTCCTCGTCGCTGGTCATCCCGCCCAGGGGAACGTTCTCTCCCTCGTAGCCGGTCAGCCGGTCCTTCACATAGACTGTGTAGTCCACCCGTCCCTGTTCGCCGTCGTTCACCACGTCCAGTCCCGTCTCCACCTGCTGGTTGTAAACGTCTCTGACCGCAGCGCGGACCGAATCGTCCAGTTGCGTGCGTTCCGACAGGCGCGCCTGCTGTTCCTCCACCAGCAGACCCAGCATCCCCGGTGGACGTGGCAGGCTTCCAGTGTGGGTGGTCAGAATCCGGTCGGTGCTTTGCTTCATGATTGCGCCCCCTTTTAGTCTGCACGAGATGCATGTTGAAGTACGAAAGGACAGTTCAAAACCGCTGGGAATGCGGCCTTCCTCCCTATCAGGGAAAGCGCACCAATCATACGGCATGGGCATAGGTAAGGGAAGTAGCGGAGGCAGAACGTCAGGTTGCGGATTCCGGTGGTATTACAGGTAGGGGTGGGTTTGAAACCCGCCCTGGCTACACTTCAACCGTTCTGCCGGTGCGATACCACCTGAATTGGGACGCTTTCGATCAGAAACCGCAGGCTCCCCAGGACGGAATTTCACTAGCGCCAAACGGGGCAGCGCCGTCAGAGTTATAGAGGGCAACAAGACCGGTTGATGGAAACCTTGCCGCGAGAACCTGATTGCCGCCAGGGCTCCCGACGACGAAGCTACCGCTAAGTCTCCGCGGAAAAAGCCATGGGGTCTTCCAGGAATTCCACGTTATCCAGTGCGGAACGGGCCGCCTCTTCCAGGGAGGCGTCGCCCTCCTCAATGCACCGCACCAGTGCCCGCTTGGCAAGGGAGCCGCCGATCTTGCCCAGGGCATTGAGGGTGGCTATCTGCACCTGGTAGTCCTCGTCCTCCAGCAGGTCCAGCAAATAAGGCACCACGTCCTCTTCCCCCAGGTCGCCGCAGGCGTTGGCCGTCTCGTACCGCAGGGCCGGCTCCCGGTTGTCCAGCTCCCGGATGAGGGTAGGCAGCCAGCTCACTTCTCCGGTACGGCCCATGGCAAAGATGGCGCTGGCCTTCAGGTCCAGGTCGTCGCTCTGGTACGCCCAGCACACGTAGTCGCGAATGCCCGGTGTGTTGAAGGGGGCCACCGCTTCCAGGCTGCGGCGGCGGACATCCAGGTTTTCGTCCGGGTCCTGCAGCACCTCCATGAGAGTGGTGTGAATGCTGCTGGCGTCCCGCGAAAGCAGCTGACCCTCCTGCGCCAGGATGGAAAACTTGCCCAGCGCCGAAGCTGCAGCCGACCTCACCGCCGGACCCCTGCGAGACGTCAGGACCTGCATCAGCCCGGGCAGCACCGAGCGGTCCTCGTACTCCCAGAGACCGTCAATGGCCTTTTCCTGCATCCACTCGTCCTCGTCTTTGAGGCACATCTTGTAGATGGTGCAGAAATCCAGTTCCGGACTGTCCTCGGCCAGCTCAACCAGGGTTACCAGGATTTCCCTCTTGCGCTCCAGGGACAGGGAAAACCACGCCCGGGCGAAGATGCCCAGCTCGGAAGGTGACAGGTCGGAAAGCTCAATAAAGTCGGAATTGCCCAGGGGGATGGCTGGATCGGAAAGGTTTTCGAGGAATTGTTCCAGGGACATAACACCCCCTCACATCACGCGGTCTTGCGCAGCTGTACCTGCTGGTCAGCCACCTTCAATTAGACTGTATTTCGTATCTGAGGATGTTTTTAGAGTATAACATAACGTTTCCTTTCAACAGCCGTAGCGGGGACGAGTTTCAGGCATTTTACGGGCATACGTCAAGCGTGGCTGCCTTCCCGGGTGAAGCACTTCCTCCGCGACGCTTCCAGGCCATCTCTGGAGAACTGGGCCGACTCCAGCTGATTTCGCTGAGCTTGGAAGCCGCCGCCCCGGCGAAGGCGATATTGGCAAATGATGGGTGACACTGCAGGTTGAGGACTACCAGTAATCCGGAACCGGTAAAGCGCCTCATTCGGGTGACAGTCGCCTGACTGCACGGGGCAGAGCTTCCGCCACCTCTGAGGCCAGCAGGCCGGTGATGCCCCGTTCCCTCGTTATCATCTCCGCCGCCGCACCATGCAGGTAAACCCCGCAGCTGGCGGCGTCGAATGGGTCCATGCCCTGGGTCAGCAGGCTGCCAATAACCCCGGTAAGCACGTCCCCCGTGCCACCCGAGGCCAGCCCGGGGTTGGCGAATGGAGCCAGCCGCACCCTGCTCTCCCCTTTATCGCCCCTGGCTGGTGACAGTGCGGGCTCCGCCACAGCTGTAAATGCTCCTTTGAGGACTACTACCGTTTGCCACCTTGCCGCCCATTCCCGCGCCGTATTCACCCGGTCCTGTTGCACATCCGCTGTAGTCAGTCCCGTCAGGGTGGCCATCTCTCCGGGATGGGGCGTAAGCGCCATCGGGCCTGGACTTCGCTGCCACCAGTTGCGACATTGGGACAGGCTGTTCAACCCGTCGGCATCCACCAGCACGGGCAGTTCCGGAATTCTTCCCGTCAGCAACAGGTTCTCCATGAATCTGCAGACATTCTCCGACTGACCAAGCCCGCTGCCCACGGCCATGGCATCGAAACGGGGCATAATTTCTAAGATAACGTTGGCCGCGTCCGGGTGGACGCGCCCTTCCCCGTCCTCCGGCAGAGGCAGGTGAATCGTCTCCGTCAAATGAGACGCCGCCAGGGGATAGACGCTCCGGGGCGTAGCCAGGGTCACCAGGCCAACCCCCGAACGGTGCGCCGCCCTCGCTGCCAGACAGGCTGCCCCCACGTAGTTTCGCGAACCCGCCACCACCAGCAGGTGACCGTATGTGCCCTTATGGGAATCCAGGGGCCGGGGCGGCAGCTGGCTACCTACCCACCCTGGTATAAGCAGTTCCAGGGCCAAACCGTCCTGGCCCACACCATCAGGCAGCCCGATGCCCAGCGTTTCCAGTTCCCCCACCCGTTCCGCGCCCGGAAACGCCAGAAGTCCTGCCTTGGGAAATCCCAGGGCCAGGGTGGCATCCATAACCGGCGTAGCATCATCAACCCCGCCCGTATCCGCATCCAGTCCGGTGGGCAGGTCCAGCGCCAGCAGCAGGGGCCCCCGACCGCCCTCCCGGAGTGCGGAAACGCAGGTGAGCGCTTCCCGAGTCAGGCCCTCCAGGGGTCGCGACCGGCCGGTACCCAGGATGGCGTCGATAACCAGGTCGCAGCGGGAAAGTATGGTCTCATACCGTCCCATATCCCCGTCGTGGAAGAGGTCCAGGATTGCTACCCCGTACTCCCTGGCCGCCATCAGCTTGGGGTCCACATCCGGCCGCCGGGTCAGGATACAGGCGGTTACCTCGGCCCCCCATCTTCTCAGGTGACGGGCTGCCACCAGTCCGTCCGCCCCGTTGTTGCCGGGCCCCACCAGTATGACTGCCCGCGAGCCTGCCATCATCCCCAGCCGCCGTCGGGCATACTCGGCCACCGCCAGCCCGGCGTTTTCCATCAGGGTATCGGTGCTGGCGCCTTGACGCTCCGATTCCTGCTCCAGGGCCGTCATCTGGGCCGCGGTCACGACCTTGAGGTTGTCGGGCAAGGTCGTCACCGCTGGGCGGCTTCCCCATCGGAGAGAGGAGAAGCTTGCGCGCTGTCAGGGGGCTTGGTGGAGTCGCAAGTAGGGGAGGGGGCGCACTGGGTCACCACGAAGGCCACGGCGTACTCGCGGGAATGGGACATGCTCAGGGAGATATGCTGGACGCCCAGCCTTTCGGCCCTGGCCTTGGCCCGGCCGTGCAGCCGGATGGAGGGGGCGCCGCTGGGAGCCCGAATAACCTCGATGTCCTTCCACGCCACGCCCCGAACGCCGGTGCCCAGGGCCTTCATGGTGGCTTCCTTGGCGGCAAAGCGTCCCGCCAGGTTCGGAGGGCGGTCCCGGCAGTACTCAATCTCCCCCGCCGTGTAGATACGGCGAAGAAAGCGCTGACCGTATTGCTCCAGCACCCTCGCAATGCGTGGAATTTCTATGATATCTACGCCGGTGGTCAGGTTGCTTGTCATGCGGTTGCCCTTATCTTTGCCCCTTTCTTGAAGGGGAGGGCAAAGAGGGGGAGCTCAGTTCTGGTCCGCCGTTACATGACCGGGCAGATTCAGGTTGGACAGGATCCGTGACACCGAGTAGCTGCGGTTCAGAACGTAGAAGTGAATGCCCGGGACACCGTTCTCCCAGAGGTCTTCCACCTGTCTCGAGGCATATTCCACGCCCAGTTCCCGCACCGCATTGTCGTCTTCCGAGTAATCTTCCAGCTTCCGGTCCAGTTCCGACGGGATGGTCGCGCCGCAGAGCGACGTAAACCGCCGTATCTGGGCCGTGTTCAAAATCGGCAGCACCCCGGGAATGATGGGTACGTCAATGCCTGCCTGGTGCGCCCGGTCCATGAAATCAAAGAAGTATCCGTTGTCGTAGAAGAGCTGGGTGATCAGGAAGTCGGCCCCCCGGTCCACCTTCTCCCTGGCGTAGTGGATGTCCGAGTCCAGGTCCGGCGACTCGGTATGCCCCTCGGGATAGCAGGCGGCGGCCAGCCCAAAATCGAAGTTGGCCCGTATATGGTCGATAAGCTCGGTGGCATGCCCGAACCCGCCGTCCACCGGCACGAAGTTCTCCTGGCCCCGGGGTGGGTCGCCCCGCAGGGCAATGACGTTCTCCACACCGGCCTCGTTCAGCCGCTCCAGGACGCCGTGGACCTCCTTGCGGGTCTGGGCCACGCAGGTCAGGTGCGCCATAACCTCCAGGTCCGTTTCCTGCTTCACCTGCATGGTAATGCGCTCGGTGAAGGCGCGGGTGGACCCACCGGCGCCGTAGGTAACGGAAATAAAGTCAGGGTTGAAAGTCCCAACCCGGTCAATGGCGCGAAAAACCGCCGGTATGCCGCCCTCCTCCCGGGGCGGGAAGAACTCGCAGGAAACGGTACGTTTTTGTTGGAGGATGTCTTTAATTTTCACGGATGGGTGGTCCTTCTATTCCTGGGCCGGCACCGCCGGAGGGCGGTAGTCCATGGGAGGGCGGCCATTGGATAGCCTGTCCCGGTCAGGGACGCTGGTGGGCTGTTCCAGGGAGCGAATTCTTGATTCCACTGACTCGCTCACATAGGGAGGAACATAATCAGAAGCCAGAGCTGGCGTCAATCGGGTAATCAGGTCTTCCGCGGCTTCAACAGAGCGTTCAACTTCGCGAACCGTGTAATGGTGAAGGTAGAAGTTGTAATGGGCCTCCCGAGCTACCGAGTATGATCCCATGATGAACCGGTCATCAAGCTCGTCCTCTACTATTAGAGCCACCTGTCGCAGCTTCCAGTCTGCCTCGCTGAACCAGCGACGCTTTTCGGCCACTGCCTTGATGGCATGGGCGGCGGCGCCCCAGGCTTTCTCGGAAGCTTGAAGCAGATCTCCCTTATCCAGTTCCTCTCGGGCCTTGACCAGAAAGTCACGGCTTATCAGAGCGTGGCGCTCCGACTCTTCGTCGGGAGAGGGGCCGGGGGCGGTGTTCAAGGGCAGGGTCATGGGAATTCCCTATTAGCGTTTGCTGCTATTCTAACACAGGCCCTAATCAGGCCTGCGCGTCCTCTTGGCCGATTAAGAGGCCATTGGCCTCGCGGTAGGCTTCGTGAATGGCCCTAAGAACCTCTGTCACGTTGGGTAATCTGGATAACCTTCGATGTTGCACACCATTCTTTGAAGTAGGTTGACCAATTACCTCGTTCATGCGAAGTCGCCATTCGGGTGCGACACTTTCCCAGTCTGGCCAAAAGCTGATTTCTCCGCCTCTCCCACCTTTGTGCAAGAGATTGTTAAACGACACCAGGTATTTGCTCTGGCCCGGTATGCCGAGCTCCAGCCTGAGGAGATCCCCCTTTGCATTAACGTAAGTGGAGAGTTCGGCTAGTCCGGTTCTTTGGAGATCAATTGCAGACTCGTAGAGTAGATTCAAACCCGAATGAAATCTCTCTTGAGAGCTGGCTATGCTCTTCAAAAAGACCTCGGACCCATCGAAATGCTGTCCCCTACCTGCGTTCTGCCCGAGCACCGCATACTGAGCTCTTGATTCCCGCTCCCTTTGAGCAAGCCGAATCTGATAATCAGAAGCCTCGGGCAATGGGACGACTACACTAGCTTCCAGCAGAATCTCCTCCCCATTCCGATGAGGCTGCAGTCGAACGCATTTGATATCCAGTTTCTCACTGCTCAGCCATGAATCGTTGAGCCACATTACGCACGTGGTTAATTCCTTGCTAAAATTCTCCGAATCCAGAATTATGCGGGGAATCTCAGAGTGAACTGTCGGAACATCTACATCAGTGCCAGCCAAATGGTCCCTAATAAGGCTCTCCGCAGCGTCTTCCTCCACTTCCTGGCCGTCCGTGGCCCTTCTAACCAGGTATGACTGGTAATATTCGACAATCTGCTCATACGTCACATTTGCAACCATCGCGGCATACCGGATGGCCTGCAAATCCATGTGCCCGCCAGTCTCGCCACGCTTTAGCTCGATAACCACTAACCGACCAACAGAATCCAGGGCCAGTAAATCAATTCTCCGGTTGGAATCCTCCCAGTTTCCAAATTCCTCGGCAATGACCAGCAACCCGTCTTCCAGTACTTCCGGCTGGTCTCTCAAAATACGCTGCAGGTCAGACCGTTCCAGCACCCCCTCCTGCCCGAAAGAAGTGGCAGCTACCGCTTCCAGACGCTCCTTATCCCCCACCATCTTGTATATAGCCATACTGATTTCTCCGGTTCCCTTCCCTAACTAACCCCTACCGGTACACCTTCCTTGGCCCCACCGTCCTCATGTACCCCTCATAATTGTGGCGGGTTTCGGGGATAGAGTCGCCGCCGAATTTTTCCATGAAGGCGTCGGCCAGCACCAGGGCTACCATGGCCTCGCCGATTACTCCGGCTGGAGGCGCCTGGCAGACGTCGGACCGCTCAAAGTGGGCCTGCACCGGTTCCCCCGTGTCCAGGTCCACCGAGGGCAGGGGCTGGTGCAGGGTGGCAATGGGCTTGATTCCAAACCGCGCTACCAGGGGCATGCCGTCGGTCATTCCGCCCTCGGTGCCGCCGGCCCGGTTGGTCTTGCGCTGCCACGGGTTGTCGGGGTCGGTTACCGGCTCGATGACGTCGTGAACTTCCGATCCCCGCTTGTTTACCACTTCCCAGCCAGGCCCGATGGAGACGTCCTTGACAGCATTGATGGACATCAGGGCCTGGGCAATCCGGCCGTCAATCTTCTTGTCCCACTGGATGTGCGACCCCAGTCCAATTGGCACGTGCTCGGCGATAACTTCTACGGTGCCGCCCACCGTGTCTCCCGCATCCCGGGCGGCGTCAACCTCGGCGATCATCTTCTGGGTGGCTTCCGGGTCGGCGCAACGCACCGGAGACTCCTCTACTGCGTTCCAGTCAATGGCATCGTGGGAGTCCGGGGTATCCGCCCACACCCCGCCGATGGAAATGACGTGGCTGTGCAGCTTGATGCCGAACTCCTCCAGCAGTCGCATGGCGATAGCCCCCGCGGCCACCCGCGCCGCCGTCTCCCGGGCGCTGGCCCGCTCCAGAACGTTGCGCACGTCGGAGAACCCGTACTTCATCGTCCCGGGCAGGTCGGCGTGGCCCGGCCGTATTCTCGTAACCCGGCGGTTGCGCCCTTCCTGCGAAGGATTCTCCACGTATTCGACGGCCATGGCCTCGGTCCAGTTGGCCCAGTCCTTGTTCTCGATGGTCATTCCGATGGGACTGCCCAGCGTGAGGCCGTGGCGGACACCCGTCATTATGTGGGCCCAGTCCTGCTCAATGAGCTGGCGTCCCCCTCTCCCGTAACCACGCTGTCGCCGGGCCAACTGGGTCCCGATATATTCCTCGCTGATGGACAGGGCAGCCGGCACGCCCTCCATAATTATCACCAACCCCTGGCCATGGGACTCACCCGCCGTAAACCACCGGATCATTTTCAATTACCTCTAATGTTGATTTATCCACGAATTCCCACGAATATTCACTAATGGGTCTTTAATGGCAAATATTCCATTAGCGCTTATTCGTGACTATTCGTGGATAAGGAAGGAAGAGTTGAAGTGAGATGCTTGTTGCTCAGCTGCGCGACTTCATCGCCCGTGTGGCTGCTTCCAGCACAACCGTTTCCCTTTCCGGCAGGCTTGATTCAAGCTATCCCTGTCAGCCGCACCTGTTCAAGGGCTAAACCGGTCCAGTATCGCTTGGCCTCCACTGGTATGAGCTCATTGTTCACTGGATCCACAGCCAACAGGGCTTGTTCCAGGGTGACCACGCCCAGTAGGCTGGGTTCTCCTTCTTCAGCGAAAATGACCGTGGTCATGAACTCTTTGCCTGCCAGCCTGACCGCGGTGTCGCCCAGTTCTACAGGTTGCCTACTGCCGTCGGCCAGCCGTGACTGCTCGGTACGGCTAACCGGTACTCCCAGGGCCTGCAACAGTTCCCGGGGCAGAGCCGTGAAAGTGGAGCCGGTGTCCACTTCCAGATTTACTTCCTGGAAATTTCGCCCTTGGGGGTCTCCTACTTCCATTGTCGCGGTTACCGTTCCCATTTTTGGTCATCCTGTGCGATATTGCCTGGCCCGGAAAGGCGGTTCGCAATTTCTATGTTTCGGATAAAGTCTGTTACAACAAATCACGGTAAATGTTTTCACTACAAGCACAGACCGCTATCGCAAATGCTGCGCCCGCAGGAAAGCATTCAATGCGGAAGGTCTTGGAAATTCACTGAGCGTTCAGTGTTGGGACCGCATGGCCCGGGTGGCCGCTTCCAGCATTACGGGCACCGGGGCGGGCCGTTCCAGCCACATTTCGAAGGAGGCCGCGCCCTGGTACACCAGCATCTGAATGCCCCCCAGGGTTGTGGCCCCGGCCCGGGCCGCTTCCCGCAGCAGGCGGGTTTGAAGGGGATTATACACCAGGTCATTGACCAGGGCCGTTGCCGGAATGGCGTCGCCGGGCAGCGGTGTTTCATCCTCGCCGGGCCCGTGGGTCATGCCAATGGAGGTGCAGTTGACGATGAGTTCCGCGCTGGCGGCAGCCCCGCTCAGGTCGCCCCCTTCCAGCGGTATCGCCCGCGCGGTTACCCCCCGGTTCTGGCCGAGCAGCGCCAGGTTTTCCGCCCGTTCCGGGGTCCGGTTGGCGATGGTCAGTTCACCAACGCCCTCCCGCGCCAGTGCCAGTACCACGCCCCTGGCCGCGCCGCCCGCCCCCAAAATCAGGGTACGGCGACCCTGAGGCTCAAACCCTGCCCCTTCCCGCAATGCCCGCAAAAAGCCGTACCCGTCCGTATTGTGCCCCATCAGCCGCCCATCACGATTGACAATGGTGTTGACCGCGCCCGCCTCGGTAGCCCAGTCATCAATCTCGTCAAGGAAAGGCATCACCGCCAGCTTGTGGGGGACGGTTACGTTGATCCCCCTGATGCCCGGCTGCCTCAGGCCGTTGATGAACTCCTCCACCTCGTCCGGCGCCACCTGGTAAGCCACGTACCGTGCGTCAACCCCGCAGGCATCCAGCGCCGCCTGCTGAAACACCGGCGACATCGAATGCCCGATGGGATAGCCGATGATGCCAAGCGGGGTGTCCATGGTTTTCTTATTCGTCCACCAATAGGAATGTGTGGTCATGACCACTCCGGCTTTTCCCCGAACAGAGACAGGGGATTAAGACCATTAGTGACTATTCGTGTGTATTCGTGGATAAACTATCCCCCCAGCTGCGCGAGAATTTCTCCCAGGCGCTGCTGCTGTTCCTGCAGGTTGCGCAGGCGGTCTTCCTCGGTTTCCACCACGTCGGGGCGGGCCTTGGCGCGGAAGTTGGGGTTGTTGACCAGCTTCTCCTTACGCTCCAGTTCCCGCTGGCAGTTGTCCAGTTCCTCCCGCAGCCGGTCCTGCTCGGCGGCCAGGTCCACCACCCCCTCCAGGGGCAGCCGAACCACCAGGGGGTTCACCACCAGGGTCACTCCCCGGGTCTGCTCCGAACCCTCCGGCGCCCCCGATGTGATGCTCAGGGGCTCCACCCGGGACAGGGCGCGGATTACCTCCGCTTCCTCCTCCATGGCCCCCCGCAGCCCGTTGGCCTCAACCTGCGCCTCAAGCCGCTGGTTGGCCGGAATGCGCAGCTGGGCCCGGGTGTTCCTCACCGCCCGGATGGTCTGCATCACCAGGGAGATTTCCTCCTCGGCCTGCCGGTCGTGCCGCGGCGCCTCCACCTGCGGGTAGTCGGCTATCATAATGGATGCCGCGAATCCGCCTTCCTCGGGCAGCCGCGAAGTCAGGTTCTGCCAGATTTCCTCGGTAATGAACGGCATAAAGGGATGCAGCAGGCGCAGTGTCCGCTCCAGCACGTGGGCCAGCACCGGCCTGGGCGACGGGCCCTCACCCGACCGCATCCGAACCTTGGCCATCTCGATATACCAGTCGCAGAACTCGTTCCAGATGAAGTCGTACAGCGTTTGCTGGGCCTCACCCAGTTCAAAGGTGGCCAGCGAGTTGTTCACGTCGGCGGTAACCCGGTCCAGCAGGCTGACAATCCACCGGTCTTCCCGGTGCTCCAGGCTGGACAATTCCCGCCAGCCGTCCAGGTCATCCTGCCCCTCCAGCGAGGTTATAACGAAGCGGGCGGCGTTCCAGACCTTGTTGGCAAAATTGCGGGCCGCCTCCAGCTTGCCCTCGGTTATGCGCAGGTCGTTGCCCGGGGCCGTGCCGGTGGACAGGGCAAACCGCAGGGCGTCCGTGCCGTAGCGGTCAATCAGGTCCAGGGGGTCCATGGTATTCCCCCGGGTCTTGCTCATCTTGTCGCCGTTGGCATCCCTTATGAGGCCGTGGAGGTACACGGTTCGGAAGGGAATCTCCCCCGTATTCTCAATGCCCATCATTATCATGCGGGCCACCCAGAAAAACAGGATGTCGTAGCCCGTCTCCATGACGGCGGTGGGATAGAAGTAGCTCAGGTCCTCCGTATCGTCCGGCCAGCCCAGGGTGGAATGGGGCCACAGGCCCGAACTGAACCAGGTGTCCAGCACGTCTTCGTCCTGCAGCAGCCGGTCCGACCCGCAGGCCGTGCACGCCGTGGGATCCTCCGTGTCCACCACGAGTTCCCCGCAGGCCTGGCAATACCACACCGGAATCCGGTGCCCCCACCATAGCTGCCGGCTGATACACCAGTCCCTGATGTTCTCCAGCCAGTTCAGATAGACCCGCGAGAACCGGTCAGGGACGATAGAAATGTCGCCGTTGGCCACCGCGGCGTGGGCCCGTCCCGCGATGCTGTCCCGCTCCTGGTGGTTGCCCACCTTCAGGAACCACTGCAGGCTGATCAGGGGTTCCACCACCGCGTCGCAGCGCTGGCAGTGGCCTACCGAGTGGCGGTAATCTTCCACCTTCTCCAGCAGGCCCAGCCCGTCCAGTTCCTCGGCCACGGCGCGGCGGGTGTCGAACCGCTCCCGGCCCTCGTACTTGCCCGCCACCGCAGTCATATTCCCGTCAAAGCCAATAACGTTGATTATTTCCAGCCCGTGGCGCTCACCAATCTCAAAGTCCGTCACGTCGTGCCCCGGGGTCACTTTCAGCGCGCCCGTCCCGAACTCCATCTCTATGGCCTCATCGCCAACTATGGGTATGGGCCGGTCCATAATGGGCAGTATAGCCTGCTTTCCAACCTGGGCTGAGTAGCGCGGGTCCTCCGGATGCACCGCCACGCCCGTATCGCCCAGCATCGACTCCGGCCGCGTTGTCGCCACGGTAATGTGCCCGCCCCCATCGGCCAGGGGATAGCGGATGTAATACAGCTTGCCGTCCTGCTCCTGGTACTCAACCTCCAGGTCGGAGAGGGCCGTGGCGCAGCGCGGGCACCAGTTGATAATGCGC
The DNA here is from genome assembly GCA_028875055.1 of Chloroflexota bacterium. Lineage (GTDB taxonomy): Bacteria > Chloroflexota > Dehalococcoidia > Lucifugimonadales > UBA3495 > Bin22. The sequence continues at coordinate 42,496 of JAPPGG010000006.1, read as the reverse complement.
TCGTGGCGGTAAATCAGCCCCTTCCGGTACAGGTTGACGAATGTGCTGCGGACCGCCTTGGCCGGCCCCGGGTCCAGCGTGAACCTCAGCCGCGTCCAGTCGCAGGACGTGCCCAGCCGCTTGTGCTGTTCGTCAATGGTATTGCCGTAGCGGGCCACCCACTCCCACACCCGTTCCTGGAACTTCTCCCGTCCCAGTTCGTGGCGGTTGGTGCCCTCCTCCGCCAGCAGACGTTCCACCACCCACTGGGTGGCGATGCCTGCATGGTCCTTGCCTGGCAGCCACAGGGTGTCGTCCCCGCACATCCGCCGCCACCGCGTCAACGCGTCCTCAATGGTCGCCGTCAGCGCGTGGCCCAGGTGCAGTTCACCCGTAACGTTGGGCGGCGGCATGATAATAACGAAGGGCTGGCGGCCCTGGCGTATCTCCGGAGTAAAGTAACCGGCGGCCTGCCACTCCTGGTAGGTGCGCTGTTCCACGGACGCGGGATCATAGGCACGGGGAATCTCGGCGGGAGCGCTGGAGGTCATAAAAACTCTCCCTGGTTATGGCTGACTGAGTGTCGGGTATATCGAATCCGTTACGGATTAGCCCAGTTTCGTAACAAGGTAGGGAAAATATACCATTGTGGCAGCAGGGGCGTCTATTGGGGGAGATAGGCCCAATGTTAAACTATGGTGTGAAATCAGGACCCGACGGCAGGCACACCGCTGGCTTTCCGGCAGACTCCCGGGCAGGAGCAAAGGAAATGTACCGCAGCTTCACCATCAAGAACTTCCGGTGCTTCGACGAACTTACCGTTGAAGGCATGGGCCGGATAAACCTGATCGCGGGCAAGAACAACGTAGGCAAGACGGCGTTGTTGGAAGCGTTGTGGGTGCATCACGGAAAGGTGAATCCAGATTTGTGCTCGAGGATCGAAAGTTTCCGGGGGTTGGAGCAATTAAATCCAGAGAGATTTCTGGCGAACATCTTTTACAGCTTTGATCGCAGATTGTCCATAGTCTTGTCCGCAGAGGGTAGCTGGCAGGATACACCGCGAGATCTCACGATGTGGATTGAAGACCCGTCGAGCTTCGAAATCCCGTTGCGGGACACCGAGGGCAGCCACCTAGACACGCAAACGAGTGCTTCGAGGATATTGAGGTCCAGTGATGTGGTCGTTATGGAGTATTCCACTGCATCGGAAGTACCGATCAGAAGCAAAGGGCGATTGGTTGAAAGGCAACCTGACCACAGAACCCGAGAAGTTGGGATAGAGATGTTTTACCAAGAGGGTCAGCCTTCAAATGGGCACCCCACCGGAGTTTTGTTGACTGGTCGGCGTCCGAGCGTCAGCAACGAAGACGTTAAACGCTTCAGTGACCTGGAGGTCCAAAATTCTCAGAATAGCATAGTAGAAATCCTGCAAGAGGTAGAGCCTAAGCTTAAGAGATTGGCTGTCGTATCTATCGGGGTAACCCCCACCATCTACGCGGAAACTGGAATAGGAAGATTGATACCGCTGCAACTTCTGGGTGACGGGATGTCCCGGATATTTTCATTTGCCCTTGCCATCGCATCTGCCCCCGGCGGCATAGTCCTCGTGGACGAAATAGAAAACGGAATCCACCACTCGGTAATGGAAAAGGTGTGGAAGGCCATTGGCGCATTTGCCCGCAGCTACGACGTGCAGTTGTTTGCCACCACCCACAGCTACGAGTGCATCAGTGCGGCGTACCGGGCCTTTGAAGCCGACGAGGAGGATGAACTCCGCCTCTTTCGTATTGAGAAGAATGGGCAGGGCGAATACAAGGCCGTAAAATTTGACCGCGAGAGATTGAAAAGCGTCCTTGACTTCAACATGGAGGTCATCTGACTCGTGCTGCAACGTACGGTTGGTATTGACACTCCCAGGCAATTGCTGGTCGAAGGACGGGATGAGCAAGAATTTTTTAGAGAGTTGTTAAGGTTCCTGGCCATTGATGACATACAGATACACGCCTATGACGGCAAAGATAATCTGGGGAACTTCATCAACAACTTCGTGGACGTGGTGGGATTTGACAGCGTGGAGTCCATTGGCGTTGTTCAGGATGCGGACGAAAGTGCTCAGTCGGCCCTTCAAAGCGTAAGAAGCCGTCTTCGGAACGCGAAGTTGCCTGTCCCACTAACATACCTACAGCCGGCAGGGGAGACAATCAAGGTTCAGATTTTCGTGATGCCCGATAATGAGTCCAACGGCGCTCTGGAGAATCTTTGCCTGGCAGCGCTGGCCGAAGATACTGCCATGGAGTGTGTGAACGAGTTCATGGAGTGTCTAAGCGGCAAGGGTATATTACCCCCTGAGAACCGTTTGGCCAAAGCCCGCATGAACTCCTTCCTTGCTTCTCGAGATGAACCCGACACCCGCCTGGGAATAGCGGCTGCAAAGGGATACATCCCCTGGACCAATGCTGCCTTCACTGACCTTACCCAGTTCCTCAAAGATCTCTAACCGTCTCCCTCATCCAGGATTGAATCATCCGCTCCCCTCGTATCCCGGTTCTAATTTCCGGATCAGCTAAAGAGCCACCTGCGTGCTCGTTTTGGTGACCTCGGGAAACAAACTTGTGGCCTCGCCCAACACCACCGTTTCGGCACGAAATGTTAATGGAATCCTAAATGGCAAAAAAGTGGGCCTGGGCGTACCGAATTGCGAACTTTTCGCTGGATTGTCCGGCTATGAAGAATCCGATTTGGTGGACCTGTTCGGGCCGTGACAGGCGCAATGGTCTGTTAAGGATGCGCGGGCGTTCATCAAGGCTATACTGGACCTGTGGGAGGCGAAGCTAGTTTGTCCTCCAAGATTCTCGGCCTTCACACGATGGAACCCAAGGTCATTCACTAGGCATCCCCAAATGCGCCTAACGTCGAGGTGGGCGGGATCTTGATTGGCGGAATCATCTGTGTGTCTCGTATAGGAGGTCCAATGAGTCAATTGCCATTCTAACGAATTCTCTCGTGGGGAGCCCGCTTTCTTGATACGCCCTCGCCAAGGATCCTGCACGCGGCCCGACAACCTCCGTTGCAGGCCAATCATATGCAACGCCATGCAGGTAAGAAAGTCGGCGCAGCAGTTCCTCTTGATCTGCTCTACTCAAGGGCGATAGTTCGATCATTCTGTCGTCGACCAAATGTCTCCATCGTTCAAGGTGTTCATGACCCATGATCCCGCGATCGGCGCGCAGTTGAGTCATAAAGGGCGGCATGTAGGCAAAGACCGTGTACAACCCACGAAAACGGTAACTGTCTACCAAGAGCGAATCAAGTACCTTGTACGCCTTCTCCCGGCTTCGAGAACCAAGGTCAATGATAGCGGTTACCTCGTCAAAGAGCACGGCCATACCTTTGTACCCGAGAGATTTGAAGATGAAGATGAGCGTTCGTAATTGGCTGAAGTAGTAGTCAGCATCATATTGACTGGGTGTATAACCCACATATCTGGGTATACGTAGTTCAATGTCTTTAGCGATCTCTATGAGCCGGCTGTTGGTAAGCCCTGGGCCCTTCAATGCACTTAGGAACTGCATCCTCGCATCTTCGTCCTGCCGCTCTGTCGCCACAATGTAACCTACCAGTGCGAGGCTCGTTCTTCGATGGATCTGTTCTACACTGCCTGGCAGCAGTCCAGCTTCAGAGAGTTGGTACATGATTGCCATGGATCTATTTGTATGCCTGAGTCTCGGCAGAGACCGGTTGGTCCATTCATCAAGAACATCTTGGAGGACATCCACATTGCCTTTAGGGTTTCCGGGCAGTCGCATCGTTTCCATGATGCGTCGGTATATCTGGTCTGGCCGATTGAATGCTAACCTGCCCGGCACATCTTGCGAGAAATACGCAGACACAAAACCCTGCTGCATGGCCAGGTGCTCTAAGGTAATCAGCAGCTGGGACTTTCCGGAGCCGGGGTTGCCCAATAGGAAGAGGCTGCGGAAACCTCCATCTGCAACAGATTTGAGGTCGTCATCAAACGTAGTCATCAACTGCTCTTGGCCGACAGTCAGCCAGCTGGTCAAGAGGCTGTGTGGGGGTACCCCGTCCAACAACGCCTTTAGAAACAGCCGTGCTTGCGAGCGTGTAACCTCTAGCTTACTGAAAGCTTTCAAGCCTAGTCCCTTATTCGATGGGTCCGAGAATTGCCGGCCTAGCCTAGGAGTTGGTCAGTACTGCCGAACTGTTGAACCAAGCTCTCAGTCGAAGGTCGGAAGTCGGCATGCTGATACATCCGCTCTAGCGTATCAGCAATCATCTTTACGAAAACCCTTGTCGGAGAATATGTGAGTGTTAGACGTCCACTAGCGGCTATCTTAACGGCACCGGCGATGAAATCTTCCGTTCCTTCCTCCACGGGTTCCCAGTTCCTAGCCCGGGCATGTATCGAACGAATGGAACTAGCTATGGCAACGTAATCCGATTCGGATAAGGGCGTGCGAGTCAAATCAATTAGAGTGGAATTGTAGTTGATAAAATCTGAAGATGATTCGATCCTAACTCGACTCCAAAGCGCGGGATACGTCGACATGCCACGTTGCGGGTCCGTGTACATGGGGGGAGTGGTCGATGCGGCGAGCAGCGTCCGGACAGGCATGCTCTCGCGATCTACGAGTAGCCTCAGTGTCTGGTATGACTCGCGTCGACGTGGCGTGGTCTGATTGAGAACACTTTCGACCTCATCCACCAAGATCACTAAGCCGTGAAAACCGAAATGTTGGAGGGTAAGCGCCAGTGACCGGAGCATAGCGGCACCGTTGGTCCGATCAACTACGCCCCCGACACCCATGCCCGCTAGCCGATGGCCATGACCCTCGAGCCAAGAGCCAAGTAAGAGCATGTCCTGCTCGGCGTCGACATTCACGGTCTGCTCAGTGCAATATCGATAGATCGCCTCGGCAAAGCTAGGGTGTATCCCTCCCAACGCTCTTGCTGAGATCGCTTTCTGCGTGAAATCCGTCGCCACATCGGGATCAGGGGAGCGTGGATTGAGAATAGCCCTGAGGCCCGGAGCGTCGGGCTGAGTTCGAGTAGCCAGATTCCTTACAATTTCACTGTACACAAGATCCCAACGGTGGAGTGGGACCTGATCCGATATCACGACGTAGCTGACTACAAACTCAGCGTCCAAGGCTCGCTGTCGGAGGAGGTGCATGAGGTGAGTCTTTCCGTCACCATTCCGACCATTGATGATTCGTAGGCGCCCGTCTAGAGAGGCCTCGTCTGCCAAGTCCTCCAAGTCTTCTTCGAGGCTTTGTAGCCAACGCTCTCGTCCCGCCGTGAACAGATGGGCCCCTACACGGGGGACTACACCATCAGCCAGACTACCAATAATCGCCCTGGCGGTGGTTCGATTTAGCGGAGGGACCGACCCGGCCGGGTTAACCACCGGGCTCTCCGTCAACGAAGCGCAACGCCGCGATGTAGTTACCACCACCCGGAGATGGGATATATATGCCGCCGGAGGCACTTTGGGCCGGGCTTAATTCTAACGTCATTCCATCAGTGGTTTTGGGTCTTCCTTCGAGAAAGAGCCGATACACATTAGCCCCAAACTTATCCTCCGAATACTGCCCTATGCCGCGTTGGGAGCGAAGTACCCCGTAAACCTTGCGAATGTCCACATAGTCTGTTGGCGATTGGCCCTGGTCTGCCGCAACCTTCTCCTGAGCACTCTGCAACGACCCTAGGAACACCACAACATCGAGGGACTTGTCGAACAACTCGTTGAGCCGGGCTTTGATTCTGTCGACGATGCGAGTTGGTTCTAGACTACCCGCCCCCTTGCCGTCTATCAGAGCCTCATAGCGTTCCAGATTCAGTTCCAGTCGGACAACGTCCTCAATGACATAGCTGGGCCACTGCCCGTTCCGTCGTAGTCCTGACTCATCAAGCACCCTCTCGAGTGTATCGTGGTAGTGTAGTCTGCTCCAATTGGCAGCTTCCTGAATGTGCGACTGAAGGGGAAATGACTCGATGGCCGCTTTGGTAGCCGCCAAGTTTTCAAGTAACTCGGGGGCTGGGTTTCCAGTCCTGCTCAGCATCTGTTTGGCGTCCAGATCTCGTCCTTCAACCGCGAGTGACGTGAGTCGACTGTACCTATCTAGCTGTTTCTTCAGCCCAACCAAGGCACTGTGCAACCGTGTGAGATCTGTGTTTCCCGGTTGGTCGCCAGCGACAAACCCCTCTACTTCATGCTCCATGTGCTCACCTCTCCCGCTAGGATACCTATGGCTGTGAGGCTATCTGGTCAATTACCCAGAATGGGCGGCGAATCATGTCGAAGTCCGTATAAGAGCAGCAGCGAATTCCACTTGCTTGAAGCTGTTGCAACAGGCTTAAGTCAGGTTCAGCCTCGAGTGCGTGCCTTGGCAGTATCCCGATTTGGTCCCCGCGGGCATCTGTGACTGTAAGGGGGAAATACTGTCCTGCTACGGTTGCTTGCCCTAGTGACGTCCAACCACTTGGCAGGTATGGAATAAGCCGAGAGGCTGCCAAATCAACCTCCAACTGAGTTAGAGACGGCTGAGCGCCATTGAGTAGGAAATCCAAGACGGCATGACCTAGCCGCCTATCCAGCGACGCATGGTGAAACTGGTTTTGGTAGTCTAGAAGGCAGCTATAGCAAGCACTGGTGCACTGAGAGTCGGTACATGTCTGACTATCAGCGAGTGCCTGTCTTAAGATTGGTTCAAGGTTGCTTTCGACGTCGCGGGCGTAACCAGCACCTCCAGGCAAGGTGTCGTACATGTACACTTCGCCATGTATTCGGCCTCCGGGACGTCGTGCAGACCGCACGTCGACTCTAAGCTCCTCGGGATTGATTTGAAGTACGCGAGAAGCCGCATTCAGCACAACCGTACCAAAGGAAAGCCACACCGCCAGTCCACTCGCACCCCGGACATCGGCATCCATAGACTGTGGGAGATCCGTGCCAAGTAACACTACCTCGCTCGGGAACCTATGGCTTAGCAAGACTCTATTGGCAGAAGGATTGACGTTGGGGCACTGCTGCCCCGCCCGTGCCCCTCTATTGGGACCGTCATACGGCGGTATGTGGGCAGGGTAAGTGTGTACCGTCTCTCCGTCGCCGAGAGCCCGACCGCAATGAGGGCAGATACGGAAGCCAGGTTGATTGATGTCCGGGCCTCGATTGACAACATGCAGGTCACCAACTCTGACGAGTACATGAAGATTGGGCGCGAAGCCAGGCTGCACATTGTTCGGCGATGTGTACGAATCGTCTCCAATGGCTAACCTAGCAGGAGTTGCTGAGCCGGCACGCTCTCGGCCCCCTCCAAGGTACCGACGCCCTCCAGCGTCTGGACCTGACCACTCGGTGCAGAGCCCCGGTGGGCGAACAACGGGCATACTTGAAAGCCTTGCTCCCTGACAGACGTTACAATGGGCCGGAGCCGCTCCACCCATCCCGGACAAATGAACCGAATGGCAGTCACGACACTCAACAAACCTTCCCTCAGGCTGGTAGTCGGGGTGGAAGTTATCTTGGTTGTACAGGCCAACTACTCTGTGGATACGTTTTTTCCTAACGATCTCGGCTCCAGGGGCGAATTCCGACAGTGCGATGCCCAGATCGCGCTGCACCCCACGCTCCCGGTAGTTGGCTCCAATCGGAGGAGGCTCTGTCCAGAGCGAAACCACGTCAAGCGGGAAGGCGTGCCTAGGCAAATAGCCAACGTCCAGAAGGCTACCTAGTACGTCCTCTCCAGGTGGTCTGGGTTGAATATGCTGTGTAACCTCGGCCGGAATGGAAGAAACCCAACTGTTGACTTCTTGGTGGAACGATGGCTCAACTACGAGCTTACAGCGGTCAACGAGTGGAATCTGATTTGCCCTAACCCAGTTCGCTAATTCTTGTGGGCCGTTGTTCTGGCGGAACTGATTCACACTTCCCCAAGCGTTGAGGGTTCCCCCGATGACTTGGCCGGATGCAGTAGGGGACCACTGATGGAAGAAGCGCTGAAGCACCAAGGCCCGGGCGTGCCGCTGGACTATAACTCGGTTGTCAACATACACCTTTGGGATCCTGGGTGGATCGGAAACAATCTTGGGTGGCTCAGCGAAGTAGAACTGGTCGTGGCTTCGGTTCTGGGCGAAGGTCAACACAGTGGCTACTCCACTGCTTCGTCGGCCCGCCCTTCCAGCACGCTGCTGATAGTTTGCAACCGTGGGAGGTACGTTTCTGAGCCCGACGCTGAGAAGGTTGCCGATATCGATGCCCATTTCCATAGTGGTCGTAACGCTTAGGGCATCTACACGTACGTCGTCGGGATTCTCGTTAGCAAGAAAGACATCCTGAAATTGCAATTCGTAGCGACGGGCTTCAGGCTTCTCTATTTGCCCGCTGTGTTCAAGAACTCGGAGCGCGAAGGGGTCAGGATGTAGGCTACCCGGTCGAGCAAATCCCACAGACCTTCGGTAATAGTTTTGAATCTGCGTTGTGGAACGGAGCTCTGTTTCGTCCCCACAACGGAGGCATACATTCAAGACGGCCCTGTTGGTTATATAAGCACAGGCATGACACACTTGGACTTGATCGTCGACCAACTCCAGTTGGAACCTGTCAATGTTGATTCCGTAGCCGATACTGTTGGCGTCAACTGTAACAAGCCCGAACTGCTGCAATATGGTGAAGAGCGGCGCCGTCAATGCTGCAAGCCACTGGTCGACTGCGCTGGGCCCCTGAATCCTGCCTCGGTTGGCGAGCGTTTCAGCCACCGACCTGAGAAACCTACCGAGTTTGGTCCGGCGGCTGGGGTCAAATACAACTAGGTGGTTACCCCCGCTTGGTGGCAATACCAGCAACCTACGGTCCCAATATGGCACCAGCTCGCCCCAGTCCCTTGGGTCAAGTGATGGGGGGAGCAACACGTCCTCAGTCGCAAGTAGGCGCATAACCGCATCGATGAGTTCATCAGTCTCCTGCGAGGACAGTCCAGGAAGCGCACCCGCCGCTTGCGGAGGAAAAGTTGCGCGCCACGCAGCTAGTCCCATGGGTTCCAGGCCGAAATCGGGTGCGGCGATCTCGTTTCTTATGGACGCATTGATGTGCTGTTGAGCTGAGCCATCGTTGGGGTTATAGAAAGGGGTGAGTTGAGCAAAGTAAGCTGGCAGGTCATCCAAGGTAGGATTGATCCGTGCCCTGTGGGCAAGGTGTAGGATTCTCTGGCGCAAATCACCGACTGGTATGGGGGAGGCATGACCTGGGAGCGAGCCTGAACCTCCACAGTCGGAGCAAGTTTGGGGACCGCTAGGTTGTGCGCCTGTATTTCCAACCAGCGGACCTGGGCCAGGCTGGAGGGTTCCGAAACCCAAGCATCGACCACAACCTGTCAACAAACGGTAAGCCATCTGCCGGAAGAGATCACGGTTGTGGTCTATTTCCAAGTCGCCTGCCAACATTGCCGCGTCCTGGCGGCTGTCACTAAACGTCAATGACTTGCGTCCCTTGTTTGCTGTGTCTACGCTAGGTGTAGGAGGCTGCAAACGAAAGGCATCCTCGACTAGTACCGAAAACGACTTTGACCCCTTGGTCCGTAGTGGCTCAACAATCTCTCGCCCTTCGGCACCCCGCCCTCGCCTGTTGTGACACCGAGGGCATTCGTTTGGGAAAGGCGTTTGAACGCCTCCGACCACCGCTCCGCGGACCTGGTACCCAAGCCGAGCCTCCGGGTGACCGGCTGCAATGGGAAGCGTTGTTCTAATCGACCTGTACTCTACTTGAGATCCCGGCGGTTCGACGCCGAAGAGCACGAAGTCGTTAAGATCAGGACGTCCTCCCTCTAGGTCGTTGGCCCACGGCCACAAGCTGCCGGTCGCTTGGTCGGGAATGCCTCCGAGGAACATGAGCCCGCATACGCGACATGTAAAGACCTCTAGAACTCTTGCTCCACACTCGCACCACGGAGCGGGCTCTTTGTAGAGGCGCCCTACTGGTCGACTTGGCACGGCGGGGACTCCAAAGGGTTGCGGTATCTCCGAGCAATTGGGATCCATACAAGCCCACAGCCCAGGAATACCGCGAAACATCATGTGCACTCGGCTCGATATGAGCGGAGGCGCGTCTTGTACAGTTTTCTCCCGAGCATAGGCTCCAGCGGCAAACAGACCCGTAGTAGCCTGCCTCCGTTGGGATGACGTACCGACCGACCCCCAGAGTTCGTGCGCCAACGCGTCAAGTTGCTTAGCGTTTCGAGTCGTAAGCGTTCTAGCCCGGATGATCTGTGGCTGTTGCCTGACCGCTCGGTATAAAGAAACCTCAGGACTGATGTTGGAATCGAGGGGACCGAGTGAAAGAGCGTTAAGGAGCGCGCCAATCGCTGGTTCCGGGTACTCTGGGTCGAATGCTTCACCGAACGTGGCAAACGCATCCAACTCCTGAAGCGAGGGGGTGTGGCTTGGAACCGGCGGGGGAGAAGAGGCAATGATCGGAGAGAACGAGGCGATAGGCTCACCAAACAGGTCGGCAACGAACTGCGAAATCTCCTGCTGCGCATTCTGATGCATTGGAAGACTGGCACTCGTAGCTATGCAGCGAAGCTTACCGTCACCGGGTCGAATATCCAGGCGCTCTTTGAGCCGTCGGATGAGATAGGCAATCTCGGTGCCCCGTGCACCGGTGTACGTGTGGGCCTCGTCCAAGATGAGGGTCAGTCGCGCTCCTGGTGTTGTCTTCAGCCACCTCTTAGTGAGCTCAAAAATCGGTGCCTCAATTGCTCGGGCGAGCATGTACTCCAGCATTGAATAGTTCGTTACCAAGATGTCAGGGGGTGCCTTGTGCATATCCCAACGGCAGAGCATTTCAGGACCATCGATGCGAGGCCAGTTTCCACGCATGCGATGTTCCTGAGAAAGCTGATTCCAAGTCGACGTGACCTCATTGACATACCGGTCCCACCTGCTTCGGGGACCCGGCCGTAACCAGTGCCCTGTTGGCTCGGTGTCCCCGGTGTACATTCCAAAGTAGATGAGGTTCCCTTGGAGCGATGCCTTCTGCCAAGTTTCAGCAGCCGGGTCGGCCAATACGCGCCTCAACCGCTGAACCTGATCGTTGACCAGTGCGTTCATCGGGTACAAGATGATGGCTCGGGCTGCGGCTTGGCGCCGTTCGTGGCGGCGGCTATGCAGCCACTGTTGCTGTGTCGAGTTGAATGTGCCGGCCTCGGCGGTTCTTACAGGAGCTGCCCATGGAGTTGATAAAGCCTCTCGGAGTATGTCTCCCAGAACACTCAACAAGAAAATCTCGGTCTTTCCTGAGCCGGTGCCCGTGGCGACAACCAAGTTTGGCGTTGTGCCGTAGGTCTGCTCAAGTGCCTTGGCTTGGTGGTCGTAAAGAGGAAAATGACGGACAGGCATCCCGAATGAGGCTAAGTCGGACAACTCGGCAGGCATCTGGTGCACCGCCTTCGCCAAGTCTGCAAGGAATCTGGACCCTGGAAACGCCGGTGTCGACTCAATGAAGGGTTCTTGAGCTACGGCCGGAGTAAGAGGAGGACGGACCTCCTCGCGTAGCAGAAGTGCCCGTTCCGCAAAGACAGCCTGGTCGGATATCTTATAGGCCGTTTCCAGATAGGAACAGATGCTCTCTTTGGCTTGTTGAAAACTCTCGAAAGGCGAGACAGGCATTTCGCCCTCCCAAGGTATGCCTAGTATTTGCGGAGTTCATCGAGAATCTGGGTCTTGCGGAACGCGGCGTAGTCTGGACACCTATTCGCCCTAGGCAAGATCCAGCGCCTTTGTGCCGCCAAGGATATCTCTCGAATCGTAGGACGGTCGAGATAAGCTTCCTCAGCCTCCCCGAGCAAGAAATCCCTGTAGTTTAGGGCTAGAGGCATCACAAAAATCTCCCTTGTGATTCCATGACGGAGCAAGTCCGGGTCCAGACCAAGCATCGCCAATCCTACTCTCGACAGGCGAATCCTCCAATTAGGTCCATCACCATATTGATGGGCGTCAGCGTATTCGTGGCCATTTGCTTTCACAACTTCACGGAGTTGAGTGAACAGGCTCTCTGACAAGTGGAAGTGGCCAAACCCTACTGTGGCTCCTACACGAATGAGTTCCACAAGTAGCCTCGGATTCTCAACACCTTGTTCTATCAGCTTGAGCCGATTGTAGAGCGAGGACCGACCAAGAGCCGATGTGACCGTGACCAAGACAAGTCTCGCAGCCTTGTGGCTCTTGCTTATCTGGCCTTTGGTTGCGGCGTATCGCCTTGCAAAAGCCTCACCCACCTCGGCTGAGCCTATGAGGGACGCTACGAGCTTTCCTCCCAGGAGATAAGAATACGGCGGAACCGCGCCAACAACGTATGCGTCCATGCAATGCACTAATGCAGCACGCCTCTGCTGCTCGTTCCAACCTATCCAAACGTCCCGTGCGCGAAGGTTGAATACGGGGTCTGTAAGACCGAACACTCCGATCACCTTGCCATTACTTCTATCGCGAACCAGATAACGCATCCTCCGCCCGTACCCCTTAGAAACCGGCACGGACCATAATAGCGTGGCCAATCTAAAGAGTTTGGAATTCAGTCCGTCACCCCGAACCGCAACTAGCTCGGGATCAATGGCATCAGGACGGATGTCTTCGCCGTTCGCGAAATGCTGCATCAGATCTTCTACCTTTGCTCCTATGGCAGCCATTTCACGCGCTTGGATGTCGCCGCGCTGCGCTCCGTGCATTGCCCTGATTCCATCCTTTGTTAAGGCAGAGGGATCGCCGAGACCTGCCCAGCTCGGCAGCCTCAATGCCTCCACATGCTTCAGGATATCCTCCCTTAGCGAATCGATGTCCATTTGAGGAGGCTGTGAGGAATACAGCTCCTCAAAACCTGGCAAGACCTCCTGTTTTTCTGTCAATCGTTGCACGTTGAGCCCCTCCCAGATCTAAGCCACACCTTCATCGGAACCCAGACCATTCTCGCTGGACTTGTCCCCTCCCAGTCGATCAGAACGATCCGGTTCGATGAACCCAAGGTCTTGAAGCCACGGGGCAAGCCAATTGGGAACGACGGAATAAGACATAGAGTGAGCCGCCTCAAGGAGAAACCATATCTGGATCAAACGGCGCTCACTGGCGGTGTCAAGTTCCCTTTGGGCAATCTCGGCTTGCTTGGGTCGGTCCCCTTCAGCACCGAGCCAGCTTCCGATCCTAGCGAGAAGGCGGCTATCAATCTCGATAATCGCGTCTATTCTCTCTCTCGCGAGGATTCCCAGTTCTGTCGACGATAAACCACGGGTTGTTGCAAGCCAAGCTTTGATTACCGCATCACGAGATGCCTCACGGTCGAGGACCCTTAGGCTTTCCTCTTGTCTAGCTCGTTCCCACGGATCGGTTGAGGGAGCTTCCACTATCGCCGCGTGCAATGCTTGGGGATTATTGCAATATCTTTGCGGCCGATAGTTTTTCCAGGCCCAAGCTTCGCATGATAGTCTTGCGTTCTGATGCACTCGGGCCATCTCAGATCCCTGCACTAGTTCGACGTAGCGGTGGTCACCGTCCTTAGGTGCTTGTTCAAGGACGTGATGCCCGGCTCCCTTCATCTTAATCGCCCAATCCTTCTGTTGGCGTTGAAGTTCAAAGAGACGCATGACCGCTTGAACACGAGGGCCGATAGAACTTGGTACGTGGGCGCCCAACCTAGCCTTTAACAGGTTACCCGCGGGTTCTAGACATTCTTCTATGATATCTGGGTATTCCTGTAGCTTAGTGAGTGCGAGAGCCTCCTCACGTGTAACGGTTCCGTTGTCAAGGTGGCGAAGGACAATTTCAGGGAGCCGAGATAATGCTAAGCGTTGACTTACCCACGAAGGGCTCTTCCCAAGTCTTGATGCGATCTCCTGTTGCTTGACCCCAAGACGATCAAGGTAGGCAACCGCGCGTGCCTCTTCAGCAGGAAGAAGGTTGGCACGGTGGAGATTGTCCAAGATTGCCAATTCGTGGAGTAGCTCATCGTTCATACCCTCATCCATCACGATGCAGGGCAAAGTGGCGAGACCTAGTTCTGTAGCCGCACGCCAGCGGCGTTCGCCTGCAACGACCAGGTAGGATTGGGATTTCTGATCGGCCACTACTCTTAGGGGAGTTAACACACCAAACGACTTGATCGAATCTGCAAGCTCTGCCAGTTCCTCCTCGCTAAACGCCTTCCTTGGTTGCCAAGGACCAGGCCTCAACGCGTCCAGAGGGATGTGCTTTATCTGGCCATTGGCAGTCATGTGTGGCAAGGCAATCGGTCTCCTTGGTATAGAATCACGGATGAAGCTGCAGGTGCTTGATAGTTACCGACCTATGTAACTGAAGGCGGAGGACCTCCATCATCAAACTGAGGTGCGCCAATTTCTTGTCTGCGATATAGTGCTCTTGCCATCTCTTTGCTACAGCTATGAATGTGACCGGCTTCAACCGAGCCATCACCCTTGTGCCATACAGGGCGATAAACTGTCGAACACCACTCTCTGATGGACGAATAGTACTGCCCATCTAGCCAAAACCCACGGCCAACTCGGCCTGCTGTGTCCCCTGCGTAGGCGGTCATCTTACATCTGCCTCAATGGGCTTTCCCAGTTTCTGCCTGTCTTCTAACGGAAGGGGTTGATTCGGATTCGGTATTGTGAGTCCTATGAGGCACTTGGAGACCATGGTTTCCTCCCTACTTTTTGCCATCTTGCAATCGTTTCGTCGTCTCGCGCCACTTCTTCAGCACGACCATAGGCTCTTTTCCACCCGGCCCATAGCCGTGTTGCTGGAGAAATTCGGGGACCCCTCCATACTCCACGAGAATGACTGCTGATTCAGCCTTCTTATCGTGGCCAGGAAGGAAGAAGGAACCCCGGGCTGCATCTTCGCCACAGCCACACCAGCACCGTCCGGTAGGCAGTATTCGATTGCTCATTACGGACTCCCTTGAAGGCTCGCACCACATTCTTGGACGGCATCCTTGGATCCATCCAAGGATAGCAACCAAGCCTGGGATACGCAACCTCTTCGCAGATCGGTTCGGGGATACTGAGCAACGTAGGGCAAGCAAGTTAGCTGTCATCACTGAAGGCCATAGGTACTGAAGACTCCAAGGCTCCTCTGCCACATCTCGAAGATGGCGTCATTTGCCGGCCCCTTCGGCCTGCCGCCGAGGCTCGAACTACTGGTAAGGGTCGTGCTAGCAAGGATCACGGAGCCCCCAACCACATCTCGAAGACGGTTCAACCTACCGTAACTCAAATCCAACTGTCCCTCAAAAGTAGGCCGGTTGAGAGCCGTCTGGCAAAGCAGCGATTCTTCACTCCCATTGCCTGAGGTACCATTTTCTATCGGGCGGGCTGTTGTCAGGCAAGTTAATGTCTAGGAATTTGATCTGGCTTGAATGGGCCCAAATCGACCATTCAGGAGTAGCGTAGTCTTCCGTAGTTATTGTGTCCGCCGAGTCGAGGGTCTTGATTATGACCAGTTAGGTGGACCTCAAGCTGGGACACTACCGCCGGTTGGCGGCGTTGGGCCGCCCCCTGCCGCTGCTGATGGTCTGCGAGACGGCCCAGGGGATGCGGAGCTTCCGAAACGCCGCCGGTACTCTGCCCATGCTCACCGCCACCCTGGAGCGGGCGCTGGAAGGACCGGTAACCGGGGCGTTTACGGTGTGGAGCCGGGACGGGATTCCGGCGGCGCTGCACTGCCGGTAGGCAAGGGCCATTCGCCCGTCATTCCACCTCGACAAAGACTATGCCCAGCGGCGCTGCCATCGGCCGTGTGGCGCATCACCGTGTCATCCTCGGGTTCGACGTCCCCGGCTTCCATGCCTCCGCTGTCCGGCAGCGGGGACAGGAACGGGAGATGAACCGACAAACCCGGTTGACGCCAGACCGGCAAGAATGCTTGACACGGGACGCCGGTCGGATCGAGTAGCATTCCTCCACGTACTGAGGGTAGTCAGCGATTTTTTTCGTAATGCCGACCAGAACCTCGAAACATATTCGACAAAAATTGGCCCCCTACTCTAATGCATCTCAGAAAAGTCGCAATTGGACCCCACCAGCATTTTTTGTTTCGGCGCCAAGCAACGCACATTTCTTGCGCGGATCTCATTTGGGCCCACAGGTTCTTGTGGGATGCACCCCGAGTGGCCATGAGGACCAGCACATCCTCTATATGCGCCGTTTTCGTATCATTAACGTATATGTACCTTATCATCAACTCATAGTCCGCTGCCAATTTCAGTCCTGTGTCGAAATCCCCCCAACGCTCGTACAGGCTGCGCCGTACAAAGAATCCTGGATGTTGAGGCATCCAACCAGTGCGCCACTTTCCTTTGGAGGATTCGCCTGCTTTGCAGTATCGGACCACCCTGTCCCGACAGTCCACCATCACGACGTCTCCGTAGCAAACGCCTACATCGGGATCTTCGAACTGCTTAGCCACACGTTGGAGCACATAGGCGTCGGCGTACCGGTCATCCGCATTCAAGATCCCTACCACATCGCCAGTGCAAAGGCTGATTCCTTTGTTCATGCCGTCGTAGATGCCATTGTCGGGTTCGTTGACGCGGCAGGTGATGTGGCTCTGATACCTGTCCAAAATCTCCGATGTCCTCTTATCCGAACCCGCGTTGATTACCACGATCTCCAGGTCATGTTGGTGGACTTGGTTGACAACGGAGCACAAGGCGCGTCCTACACGTGGATCATCTTTGACTGACGTTACTATAGATATGCGCATGGGGAACTCCATCGAGTGCATTCTTGTCCCTGAGTAGAGCGTACGCGAGAATCGGAAGGACAGGGATGCCGGAACGTTCTAGCTCTACCAAAGGCAAGGTCGGATGTGCATCTGTCGGACAACCATAATGAGATGGGAGTCTTGTAGCAACGTCTCCGCTCTAGGCTGCAGGACTGTTCGGCAGCGCCGTCTAACCGTGTCTCTGCGGTCGGTCAGCCCAGCCGGCAACTGGCTGACCCTTTCCTGTAATGCTGCCCTGTTCCTCAGGCACCAAAACTAAGCCAAGGTGGGATATGCAGTTAACCCGACTCGATACCGACTTTCGCATTCATGGCGGTGACCACTCAGCAATTGGCGGTCAATGTAGGTAGTCTTCACCTTGGCTTCGGATCAGCTTGTTTCACGAAAACCCTTCCAAGGAACCATGGGACGTATGGGTACGGCGTAGCGAGGACCAGGGACAGAATCCCGGCTTCGCCGTCCGCCACTCAACTAGCCTAGCTTGGATGTATGGGCAGGCCCCATTGAATGGTAGGTGGAACCATCTTCGAGATGTGGTTGGGGGATCTGTGAGACTCCTCAATCCAGGCCCTTCCAAATATACCAGGAGTCGAAGTGATAAGGGGGAAGGGGGAACCAAATGTTCTTTGGATTACAATTGAGTCATTGACGCTCAGCAACCTAATGGGCATCATAGTATCCAATCGGCATTGACCAATCGGGGAGCTACCGGTATGCATATTGTAGGCATGACCGTGGGTCCGAGTTCACATCCGGCCTTCCAAGAGCCGCTACAGCTTGAGTTTGACAGGAGAGTCAACCTGTTCGCTGGGCCGAATGCATCTGGAAAGACCAGCCTGCTGCGCGTCCTTGCCCATTCTGGATTTGTTGACAAGACGGCTATTTCCCCATTCCCAGCAGAGGAGGTTAGGCCAAGCCCGGACTGGGAAGCAATTTTGGGTGACCGGGATGGATTCGATGACTCCCTCCTATGGGGAGTTCCCTGGATTTATATACCCGCGATTCGCCTAATTCTGCCGAGCGGGCTCGATTGGAACGATGGCGTTCAAGCGGACGTCGGAGTGGATGGTGAAATAGATGAAGTTAACTGGCAAGACAACGCCCGTGTTTTCGATGGCCGATGGGTTGAACGGGTTTGCAAGGTCTTTTACGACAGATTCAAGGGCCAACTAGATGAGGGGGGAAGAGACTTTTACGGGTTGCTACAGGCATTGAGAACTGCTTACAGTTGTACCAAGAGTATATCGAATGAAATCATGGTCGGGAGGCCGAGCAACTACGTATCTCATCCATACGAACTATTGGCGGACCCCCAGGACTTTGAACCGCTCTTTGACGAACCGTACGTCCATCCGGGAATGGGAGTCTCGACCAAATACGGCGCCAGCAGTAAATCCCTGCATCAATATGTTGGAGACCTGAGTGCCGGCACTCAAGGCACGTTCCTGTGGGTGTTGTATGTCGCTCTCAAGATCTGGAGGTCTTACCAACAACCGGAGATGCCAAAGACCCAGGAAGGTAAATGGCAAGAGAGACCAGCCATCCTCCTGATCGACGAAATCGAAAATCACCTGCACCCCACGTGGCAGCGTAGGGTGATCCCCGCGCTGCTTGAACATTTCCCCGGCTTGCAGATTTTCGCTACCACCCATTCCCCCTTTGTCGTAGCCGGTCTGAGTGCAGGACAGGTACAGCTGCTGAAGCGCGACGAGAACGGCGTTGTAACTGCCACCACCAACACCGAGGACATAATCGGCTGGACCGCTGACGAAATACTGCGCACCATGATGGGCGTTAACGACCCCACCGACGAAGCCACCGCTGCTGCCGCCCACGAACTCCGCCAACTTCGCCAGGAACCGCCGCGAGCCACTCCGGAACAAGAGGAGCAGCGCCAGGGACGAATCGAGGAACTGCGGGAGCGAGTAGACCGGGACCTGCTGGCGGGCGGCCCGATGGCAAGGCAAAGAGAGATTTTCGAGGAGCGATTCGCCAAGGTGCTAAAAAGATACCGGCAGTCTCGGGACCTCGACGAAGAGGGTGGCTAACCATTCATTCCGTACACCGCACCCCTGAACCCGACTTTGTCACTACGCTTCGCCGCTCCCGAATTCAGTGGGGCGAACTTGACTGGCAAGACCGGCTTCAAATCCGCGCAGCCCTGGCCCAGGACTTCAGAGGTATATGCGCCTACTGCGAACGTCAATGCGAGACGCAGACTTCTTCAGGCAATCCAAGGAATCGGGAAGAAATCGAGCATTTTCGCCCTCGCAGCCGGTTTCCCGACCTGTCCTTCGATTGGCTTAATCTGGTTTACGCCTGCCATAGGTGCAACCACTCCAAAGCCGACGGCTGGCCAGGATTTGAGGATGGGTCCGTCAATCTATTGCTCGCCGCAGAGGACCCCAGATATACGCCGGTGTCTGAGTATGTCAGCCCCAACGCATCGGCGAAACAGCGCCCAGCGAGCGATTTCTTCTCCTACGACTTTGACACGGGCGAGATAATGCCGTCCGACCAACTTTCATCCATCGAATGGTCAGTGGCCCGGCGGACGATCACGGACATAGACTTGAACGACAGCCAATTGGGCGAGAACGACCCCAACCACCTGTGGCGACAGCGCCGGGCCCAACTGGACCTCCTGAGAGAGGCCACAATCGCGCATGACGATGATGAACTGGCGGCTATGATTGTCGAGGACCTGATGTTGCCGGACAGCCCATTTTCCAGCTTTGTCCAAGCCTATGTCAGGACTCCAGGCTCGGAGTTTGCCTCAGTTTAACCGGGTACCAGAGGGCTTTTGGACCAAGTATATGGAGGTTTTGGAATATGCCCGAGGATGCGAGGACATTAAGGGACGCCTACGTGCGAATCGACCAAGCAAGAAGAGATATGGAAATCCTGCACGCTGAGGTTTCCCTTGCTGCCAAGCAGACCGTGCAAGGTATGGTTAATGGGTGGTCAGACCGAGACAACACTTTCCACCTACAGCTGCCACCGGCTGACTCGGAGGCGCCCGACAGAGTTAAGTTAGCGTGCGGCAGGGTCGTCGAAGAATTACGGTCCGCCCTTGACTACGGGATGATGGGAGCTTCCAAAGCCGCGAACCCGGGCATGAACGAGAGAGAGTTGAGGCAGGTAAGTTTCGTCATCGCACGTGACAAGAAAGGATTCGACGATACCGCCAAGCGTGGCCTAGCCCAAATCGACCAGAAGTTGAGAGACTTCATTGAGCGGCTTCAACCCTATAACGGCAACCAGGTCCTGGAATTCATTTCCGACGAGAGTAGCGTCTCGAAGCACCGTAACCTTCTCCAGGTTAAACCCGGAGGTTCAATGGAGGTGGTTCTCCGGGAAGACAAAGCACGGGGTGAGTGGGAGCGCAGCGACTGGTGGGTGTTCCCCGCAGGTCGTGGCCACATTTACACGGCACGGATCCCTGCAATCCGCCTGGTCATCCAAGACACACGAGACGTATTGGAAGTCTTGCCAATCTGCATCGACCATACCGAAGTTATAATCGACACCCTGGAGCGCTATTTGCAGGACGGCACTCTGATCTGGCCCTTTCCCACCAACTGACCGCTTGCTTTCCTAAAGAATCGGCTCCCCGCCGGCGTCACCCCGCGCCGGGCGTAACCGACGCTCAGTTCTCCCACGCCGTGGAGCGCCGAAGGCTCACCTCTTGAACACGAGGGCGCGCCCGTCGGCGCTCTCGATGGTCAGCCGAGAATCACTTGAAGAGTATCGATGCGCGCCAACCAGGATGTCTATCATTGCGGACTCCTGCTGGAACAGACCGTCAGATGGGCAGCCGCGCTCGTGCCAGGACAACTCCGCGATGGTGAACGATTCCCCGTCCGCCTCGTAGCTGCCCCAATAGGAGTTGCATCCGGTGTCTTCGGTGACCTCGTTCCCTTCCTCGGAGAAAGAGAGGGCCGCCCCGCTGCCCTCCAGCGCCGGTTGGGGGGCCGAGACCGGACCCAACGCCGCCAGAGTCCAGGAAGTGCCCGACAGGGATTCGTCCACGACGGTACAGGATACCACCAGTACCAACACGCCGATGATTGGAATTCCTGGTAGACGCATTCTCCCGAACCTCAACCTCGACTTTGGCTTCCCCTTACTATAGAGACGAAGAATGCCCTACTGGCGGTCAGCCGCCGTCATCCGCGCCGGTTGCCTCCGTCCCCGGGGAAGCCGGCGACGCTTCCTCCCCCACCGCCATCCGGTACCCCACCCGTGGCTCGGTGAAGATGTACCTGGGGTTGGCGGCGGTGTCCCCCAGCTTGCGGCGCAGCCGCATCACCACGTCCCGCAGCAGCCAGCCCTCGCCCACCCGCTCCGGTCCCCACACCCGCTGGAGGAGCAGGCTGTGGGTCAGCACCTTTGGGGCCTGCGCCGCCAACTGGTAGAGAACGGCGTACTCCGTGTTGGTCAGCTCCACCGGCTCTCCCGCCAGCGTCACCCGGCGCTGGGCGTAGTCGATACTCAACTCTCCCACGGCGAAGGATACCGTCGGCTCCCCCGGGGAGGGCTCCGATTGTCTCCGCAGCGCCGCCCGGATGCGGGCCGCCAGTTCCGTGGGCGAGAAGGGCTTGACCAGATAGTCGGATGCCCCCATGTCGAAGGCCCTGGCCACGGTCTCGCCCTGGCCGTATTCCGACAGGAAGATCACCGGCACCTCCGCTATCCTGCGGACTTCGTTCATCAGCTCGATGCCGTCGGTGCCCGGCAGCACCAGGTCCAGGAGCGCCAGGTGGGGCTGGTGTTCCGCCATCAGGCGGGGCACGTCGGCGGGGTCGCCGGTGGCGACGGGCGCGTAGCCGGACCGGGTGAGCACGTCCCGGATGTACCGCAGCGCCTGGGGGTCGTCGTCCACGGCCAGCACCCGCACCCGGCCCCGGGCCGCCGCCCCCCGACGAGAGCGGGGAGATGCCGGAACCGGATCGGCGCCCGTCGCGGTCTCCGCCGCAGGCAGCGTGAAGGTGAACCGGGCCCCCAGGCCCGGGCCGTCGCTCTCGGCCCGGATGCGACCCCCGTGGGCCTCAACGATGCCCTTGCATATCGCCAGCCCCAGCCCTGAGCCGTCCACGCCCGACGCGGTATCGGTGACGGCCGCGCGCGAAAACTTGCGGAACAACTCCGGCAATAGCTCCGCCGGTATGCCCCGGCCCCGGTCGGTAACGGACACCGCCACGTGCACCCCGTCCCGCACGGCGCTCACCACGATGGGCGACCCCTCGGGGGAGTACCCGGCGGCGTTGGAGAGCAGGTTGCCCAGCACCTGGACGACGCGCCGCCGGTCGGCCATCACCATCGGCAGGTCCTCCGCCAGTTCCACCTCCACGGGGTTCCGGCCGTCCCCGGCCAGGTACCGGCTCACGGTATCCGCCACCAGCGTGGGCAACTCCGACGGCTCCGGGGCCACCGCCAATGCGCCGGTCTCGATGCGGGCCACGTCCAGCAAGTCGCCGATGAGGTGTCGCATCTGGTCCGACTGGTCCCGGATGATGCGGTGGAACTGGGCGATCTCGGCCGGGTCCAGCTGGCCCGCCGCCTCCAGCAGAGTGGTGATAGACCCCTTGACCGAGGACAGGGGCACCCGCAGCTCGTGGCTCACCATGGCCAGGAACTCGGCCCGCAACCGCTCCTGCTCCTCCAGCGGCGCCAGGTCCTGGAGGGTCACCACGAAGGACGCCAGCTGTCCGTCCTCGGAGTGGATCGGCGTGGCGTTGAGCAGGGCGGAGACGCTGCGCCCGTCGGGGACCCGGAGCGCGATCTCCTCGGCCCGCACCGTCTCCCCGGAACTGAGCAGCTCCGCCAGGGGCAACTCCCGCAGGGAGAACTCCCTTCCGTCGGAGCGCACGCAGGTGACCGCCTCCAGCAGGTCCGCCACCGCCTGGCCCTCATCCCGAAGCCCGTCCACGATGCGCAGGGCCTCCCGGTTGACCGACGCCAGCCCGCCCGTCCGGGCGTCCAGCACCACCACCCCCACCGGCGAGGTGTCGACCAAGGTCTCCAGGTCGGCGCGGGCCCGGCGCTCCTCTCGGTGGGTACGGGCGTTGGCGATGACCAGGGCCGCCTGGGCGGCGAACATCACCAGGATCTCTTCGTCGGCCAGGCTGAACTCCGCCCCGCCGTCCTCCTTGTGCCCCAGGAAGACGTGGCCCACCGGGACGCCCCGGTGGAACATGGGCGCCGCCAGGGCGGAGAGGACCCCCACCGGCAGGGGGACGGTGAAGTCGCCGAAGCCCAGGCCCCTCATGTGCTCCGCCAGGTCGGGGACCCGCATGGGTTCGGAGATGTTGGTCAGCGCCTGGAAGATGCGCAGGCCCTCGGGCATCAGCCAGACCGCCCCGGACTCCTGGGCCGTCAACCCGGAGGACAGGAAGTCCTGCGCCTGTCCCTTGTCGTCCAGCAGCGTCATCACGCCGTAGCGGGCGCCGGTCAGGGAGCGGGCCGAGTCCAGGACCCCCTGGAGCACCTGGTCGAAGTCCAGGCTCTCGTTGATGCGCCGGCTGGCCGCACTGAGGCGGGACAGGCGTTCTTGCAGGGCCTCTATCTCCCGGTCCCGCCGGTCTTGCTGGTCCATCACTCCCTCCCTGCCCCGGCAACCTCTGGGACAACGGCGGCGCGGGGTCGGAACCTGATTCTATAGTTAGTCAGGCACAATTCTACAGTAAACCAGACAAAATAGACCCTCAATTTTATGAACTATTCTACGGATTGCGGTGTAAAGTCCTGTGGCTTCTCGGGCCATATCCGTGCCGGGAAGCCCGGATTTACCAGCCGGAATAACCAACGAGCCGCCCGGTATTGCGGCGGCGCACAAGGAGCAGGAACAGAGATGTTCGACGTGACCCATGCCAGCAGAAAGATAAGCCGGGTGTTGCGGGCGTCCGTGCCATTTTCCTTCCATAAGGATACCGCAGCCAGCCCCGATTCCCAGGGGGCAAAACTGATGCGGGCCGCGCCGCGCAAGCCTGCCCCGCACTTGATACGGGGGCTTCCCGTATTCCTGCTGCCAGTTTTAGTACTGCTGGCCCTGGCCGCCGCCCTGCTGTGGCTGCCGCCCGCTGACCCGGCCCGGGCCCAGGGCGACGGCGGTCCCAAGATCACCGCCGGCCCCGCCATCACCTCCAGCCCGGCCAGCGGGGACACCTACCGAGCCGACGAGACCATCACCGTCTCCCTGACCTTCAGCGAGGCGGTTACCGTAACCAAGAAGCCGCGTCTGCGGCTCAAGATCGGCGACAACAAGCGCTGGGCCAAGTACGCCAGCGCAGACGGCGCGACCCTCAGCTTCGCCTACACCGTCAAGTCCGACGACCAGGACGCCGACGGCATCGCCGTCGGCAAGAACCAGCTGAAACTGAACAAAGGGACCATCCAGGACGCCGACGGCAACGCCGCCAAGCTGAAGCACCCGAAGCTGTCCGACCAGGCCGCCCATAAGGTGGACGGCGCCCCGGACGAGCCTCCGTCAATCACTCGAGGCCCCATCCTCAACAACCCTCAGAGCGGCGAGACCTACGGCGTCGGCGAGGAGATCGTGGTTTCGCTGACTTTCAGCGAGTCGGTCGCGGTGAGTGGCCACCCGCGCCTGGGTCTCATTATCGGCGAAAACCGGCGCTGGGCCAAGTACGAACAAACCGCCACGGATGGCGCGACTCTGGTCTTCGCCTATGAGGTCAAAGCCGACGACCAGGACGACGACGGCATCAGCATCGGGAAGAACGCGCTGCGCCTCAACGGCGGGAGCATCGAGGACGGCGATGGCAAGGCCGCCGACCTGAAACACCCGGCAGTGGCGGATCGACCGACCCACAAGGTGGACGGCTCCGCTGGCGAGGAGCAGCAGGCTGATTCCAAGGGGGTGTGCGACCGGACGGAACGGGTACAGCACGCGATACTAGACGCGATGCTGCGCCCAGAAAGGAATTGCGCCCGGGTAACCCAGGAAGACCTCAGTAGCATAACTTATCTCGAACTTATTTGGGATTTACCGAGCTTAAGGGCCGGCGACTTGCAAGGCCTCACCAACCTGGAGACATTGAACCTAAGTTATAACAAGCTGACCGCGTTGCCGGAGGATGTGTTCGACGGCCTCACCAACCTGGAGGTACTGGCCCTCCAAGAAAATCGCCTGGAAGCGTTGCAGCAGGACGTGTTCGACGGCCTCACCAACCTGGAGGCATTGAACCTAAGTGATAACAAGCTGACCGCGTTGCCGGAGGGTGTGTTTGACGGCCTAGAGAGCTTGGAGTCTTTGGCACTGTCTGAAACCGAGCTGAAGGCGTTGCCGGAGGACGTGTTCGACGACCTTACCAACCTACAGAAGCTGTACCTGTTCGGAAACAGGAGGCTGTCAGCGCTGCCGGAGGATGTGTTCGACGACCTTCCCAACCTACGGGTCCTATACCTGGTTGGAAACAAGAGGCTGTCAGCGTTGCCGGAGGGCATGTTCGACGGACTCACTAATCTGCAAAACCTACGCCTGGATGGCAACAAGTTCACCGTGCTGCCGAAGGACGTGTTCGACGGACTCACCAACCTGGAGCAGTTGGTCTTGCAAAGCAACAAGTTGACCACATTGCCGGAGGGCATGTTCGACGGACTCGCCAGCCTGCGGCGACTGGATCTACAAGGGAACGAGTTGAACGCGTTGCCGGAGGGCATGTTCGACGGACTCACCAACCTGCGGAAACTTTATCTGTATGGCAACCCAGGTTCGCCCTTTATCCTCAACGCGCAGCTGGAGCTGAGCGGCAGCGACGGCGTAGTGGTCACAGTCGCCGAGGGCGCGCCCTTCCCGATAAACGTAACCTTGTCGGCGCAGGGCGGCACGCTGTCCGACACGACGGTCACCATTGCCGCCGGCGAGACTACCAGCGCAAAGATCACCGCAACCCCCAACGGCCAGGAGGAGGTTACCGTCAGTGTTCAGAGCGCCGCTTTCCCGGCCAGTTACCGGTACATCGATCATCACATCGGCCCGGGCGCCATTTCCCTGAGAGAACTGGTGGGGACATTGGAGAACAACTTTAACGGCGTTCAGGTTGGCCTGGGTACACCACTGGTCCTGCCGTAGATGCGCAACCAGACCCGAGCAGGTGCAGCGTAAGATTCTCATCGCGCAGGAGGGCGTCGGCGCTTTGGCCCATTTGACCCAGGCAGACTTGAGCGGCATCACTATTCTTGGCCAGTGGGCGATGGTACGGAGGACTCGAACCGGCTAGTCGGCAACGTGCGCTAGGGCTCCCTTATCCAAGGTAGGGGAGATTAATGGGCAAGCGGTATCGCTAACAACGAATTGAGCAAGTAACTGTATGCGCTGACCTCGCTGATGGCCCCGTAGCAGCCGGCCACTCACCTTTGGCAGTGTCCGCACGGGTCTGCGGGCGATAGAAAGGAACGCACATATCGGCAATGAGGGACACCGCCACGCACGATGTGGCAGTGTCCCTATGTCCATTTTTGATGCGGTTTAGCTTCCCACGCCGACCGGTTGTGCCTCTGGATGCAACCCCGGCGTCAGCACCCCTGCTCCGGGGGTGTGGTGGTGCATTGAGGCTTGCGTCAACGTACTTCAGAACAGGCGCACCGTCTCGGGTTGCTATGGCTCCGCGGCATCCTCGCGGTGAAATTTGCCGTTGACCGTGACAACGGCGTGGTCATTCCGGTGGGAGTGCTGGCCGTCCTCGGCAAACATGCTCCCCGCCACCGACACGCTTTGCAACTTCTTGGCCAAGAACTTCCGTGCGTCAGCCAAAGGGTGTTCCGGTAGGCGAAACGGGTGCTGCATCTCAAATGCCTCTCAAGACCTGCCCTTGCACTGCACCAATCGTCAGGAACAGCAGGAGAATCAGAAACTGCCTCAATCTGTTGGGAGGCCCGCGTTTCATGCCGCGACAGCGCACAAATTACTTCAGGGACACCTACGACTTCCTCGGCGACTTCTCGCACCGACATCGGCCCTGGAAGGCCGGAGGTGGGCAATGCAGGAGTATGCTCATGCCTGCCTCCCATTGGGTTGTGCCCGACCAGCCCGACGGGAAGGAGCCCTTGCCATGAGACGCAGCATCCGCGCTCCCCGGGTCTGGCTCAACCCCGTTGCCGTGTGGGAGCTGCTGGACCGGCTGGGCATCTCCCAGAACGAGCTGGCCCGCCGGTGTGGGTTCTCCCCGGGCCACCTTTCGATGTTGATGAACGGCAAGCGCAGCCCGTCGCCCCACACCCGGAGGCGCTTGATGGAGGTGCTTGGGGTGGACGACTTCGACCTGCTGTTCATCACCGAGCCGCCGGAGGTGGCAGGCCGCAGGCCCGAAG
Organism: Chloroflexota bacterium; assembly: GCA_028875055.1. Lineage (GTDB taxonomy): Bacteria > Chloroflexota > Dehalococcoidia > Lucifugimonadales > UBA3495 > Bin22. The sequence goes on along the minus strand of JAPPGG010000006.1, from coordinate 15,394 downwards.
AAACGGGCGCGCCTCAACGCAAAAAAGGCCCCACAAATGAAAAAACGGCGGCACAGGGGGTCGCCTTCGACTCTTGACCGGGTGTCCTGTTCGTAAATCCCCTTGGGCAGACGGGCAGTGTATGCTTTCCGACGAGTTGGCACCTTCATAGCGAAGATCCCCGTGCTGGCGCTGTCCTCGACGACATTGAGCATCACCGGGTGAATCTTCGACAAACGAAAGGACCGCAGATACGGGCGGGAGATGAAAGGCGGATGTAGGAGAAACAACCCATCGGTTATAATTGACAGGTATAGAACATAAGGCGCGGCATCCCGCAGGTGGGAGCATTCTACTGGACATCGCGCATTTTCGGCACGAACAGTCGGCAGACCCGGGAAACAGAGACCACGGTTGATACGGGGGCTGGAAGAACCGACGAGCCAGCGCAGGTTTCTGCCGTCCGTCGGCCGGTGCCCCTATGTACTTCGGACAGCCATGAGCGGCGAGAGCCTGGGAACTTTAGTGGTTTTCCGGGATGAGAGCCACCGCCTTCGCTGAGAGCCAACCCCTTGGAAAGGCTGGTCTTGGCGGTGGACCCGGTGGACCGGCGGCGGGTTCCCGCTCACCAAATTGTGTACTAGACCGATAGGAGACGCTCTCCAGCATTCCCAGCCAGCGGGAAACTACATTCTTTGGCCAAATTGACGGGGTGTGCAACACAGGAACGATGGGCGGTGGTCCATCGCAATACAGGAACGGTGCATAGGTAGATGTCATTCGACTTTTCCCGGCTCAACGTAGCCAGCCAGCAACCCAGACCAGAAGACCCCATTGTAATCTTCCAAGGGGCCGCCATCACTGACGGCAACATAAACGACCTATGGCTCGGCCAGGGGGATGCCCTGCGCGAGTGGAACGTCCATAGGGACAAAAAAGACGTGGCCGTTGTCTTGAACACGGGGGCTGGGAAGACACTGGTGGGGCTGCTCATCGCCCAATCGTTGGTCAACGAGACCCAACGCCAAGTAGTTTACGCCTGTAGTTCGATCCAACTTGTCGAACAGACTGCCGACAAAGCCCAGGGTTACGGCTTGCCTGCGGCCACTTATTTCCGGCAGGGTTTCTTACACGGCGAATTGTATCATCGCGCCGAGGCTCCTTGCGTGACCACCTACCAGGCATTGTTTAACGGCAGGAGCCGGTTCCGGTCCGACGACATAGCGGCCGTCATATTTGACGACGCTCACACCGCCGACCAGATTCTGCGAGACCAATTCTCGCTTACGATCACCCGCAGCGAACTGGCCGACACCTTCGACCAGATACTGGCCTTGTTCCAACCGTATCACAGTGCGGTAGGACTAGCCAGCAGCTACGGTGAGGTCATCAACGGTGAGTCTTCCCGAGAGTTCCTCGTTCCCCCGTCCGAGGTGGCAGCTAATTCTGCTGAACTGCGCCGGCTGCTACTCCAGGCCGGTCTTGGCGAACTCACCAACACGATGTTTGCCTGGGAGCACGTCCGAGACCGCGAGGACCTGTGCTGCCTTTTGATTTCCAATGGCCGAGTGACTCTTACCCCTCCGGTTGTGCCCGTTTCCTCGCTCCCCTGTTTCGGCGATGGGGTCAGGCGCGTTTATCTTTCGGCGACGTTGAGCGCACCCGACAGCTTCGTGAGAGCGTTTGGACGGCAGCCCGAAAAAATAGTTGCCCCGTCCACCACTGCCGGGGAATGTGAAAGGATGATACTGATCCCGTCTGCGGTTGCGGAAGGGGACGATGATGTGGCGCCCGCCCAGGAGATAATCAGGGACCGCAAGGCATTGATATTAGTTCCGAGCTTTGCCAGGGGCGCGAAATGGGCCGAAACAGCCGTTCTACCCGGTAGAGAGGACGTATCCCGGGCCGTGGAGTCTTTTCGGGGGTCTGCCCCTCCGGCAAAGTTGGCTCTCGCTGCCCGGTACGACGGAATCGACCTGCCCGGGAATACCTGTCGGATGATGGTGCTGGACGAACTTCCGGCGGGAGCAGGCCCGTTGGAGCGCTTCCAATGGGAACGTCTGAATATGCAGAGCAGCCTGCGAAGCTTGTTGGCATCGCGGATCGTACAGAGTTTTGGACGCATCTCCAGGGGTATGAGCGACCACGGTGTGGTGTTGCTCACGGGCAAGGGATTGGTGGAGTGGCTTCTCGTTCCCCGCAACCGCAGCCTGTTGCCCAGGTTCCTGCAAAAGCAGATAGAGGTCGGGGAAAGCGTTTCCAAAGGAGCGTCGGATACTGACGAACTGCGTTCCGCCGCTGACGCTTGCCTATCCCGGTCCACTGGATGGGTCCAGTTCTATACCAGCAACATGAGAGACCTGCCTGCGGATAGCGGCCCGACCGGCGAGGACAAAGCCCTCGCCATTGCACTCGCCGAAGCTCGTTTCGGAAAAGCGCTTTGGGAGAGAGACTTTGAGGGTGCGGCCGGTGTTTTGAACGCGGTCATAGATGACGCCTTTGACTTCAGCCAATTCAGCGGAGCATGGCTGAGTATGTGGCTGGGTTACGCTCTGGAAATGAGCGGCGACGAGGAAAATGCCTCTCACTTCTACCAGAAGTCCTACGCGAATCAGTCAAACATGCCGCGGCCCAGGTCGTTCTCGGCTGAGGCGAACGCCTCGGTGCCCGATCAGGTGACCCGGGTCGCGGCGCAGATGCGCATCGGACGCCAGGGTTCCACTCTTGTTCAGACCCCCAAAACACTCATCAAGGACCTCACGCCGCTCAATGGGAACGGGTCTTCGGCTCAGGTGGAGGAATCCATACGATGCCTTGGTCAATACCTCGGGTTGAGGTCCAGCAGACCGGACAAGGAATCTGGAACCGGCCCCGATGTTCTTTGGATCGGGAATGACGGCTATGCTGTATGCATCGAGGTCAAGACCAACAAGCAGGAGACGGTTTACCGCAAAGCCGATGTGGGGCAGTTGCACAATCATGTCCAATGGGTGAAGGACAACCATGAGGTCTCGGAGGTAGTTCCAGTGTTCGTAGGGCCATTGCTGGCGGCTTCCAATGAGGCAAGTCCTTCACCGGACATGCGGGTAAGCGAATTGCAACAAATCCACGAACTCGGTGAACGGCTGATGGCGGCATTGCAAGACGTGGCTCAAACCGCGCTTCCATTGGGCCTTGAACACGACTTGGATGAAGTGATGAAGAACCGGGGCCTCATGTACCCCGGCGTCTTCTCCAACTTGGACGCCAGAATCCTCCAGGAGATTCAGCCTGGTTGATCCGTTCAATTTGACCCAGCGTCGTTGGCTCTCCAAGGCGCCATAGCGCCCGGCGGCGTTTTGCACCAGGAAAAGCCCGCACAGGTTTCTCTCACGAGCGAGTTGCCGTCCCCGAAACGAAAAAAGGGCGGCATACAGGGTCGGCCTTTGAAGTAGCGCTGCGGGCCTGTAACCTTGCCGCAATGTATGTTGCCCACTGCCTTCAGCCTGCAATTGCGCCGTTCCGAACGCCGGAGCAACCGGAAATCAGAAACTACCCCATCCCAGCAATATGACCCAAAATACAACCGAAGGGACGCTCATGTAGTATGCCCACCGGACTTGGCGCATCTTGGCGCTGGCTATTCCGGATACGGTGTGAATCTGCCCCAGCAATTGGCGTTCCATCGCGCTTGCGTCCATTTGTCTGGCTTGCTCCCGGAAAGACTCCAACGGCATAGACGCGATGTCTTCAAAATAGATGAGGGACTCGCCGGTACGGGGATTCCTGGGCAGGTAAACGCTGGTGGCCAGCGCAACAACACCGATGACTGAAATAGCGTAGAGCGCGAGAAGTACCGCCAACATAATCGACTCTAGGCCCCAAGGTTCCTGCCCGATTATGGAAGCCAGTCTCTCGAATCGCGCGGCCACAGTTCCCGCCAACGCGACCTGGAGGGCCAATGCCGGCGCTGCCTTGCCGTCCGCCGCTCTCGTAAACCCAATCGCCCGGGTCAGCGACTCGTAATGGGACCTGAGACGCTCCTCCAACTTATCCTTTCCTGCGCTGACGGGTAACCAGCGCCTCACAGAACTCCGCGCCGTGAACCTGGCACCAGGACCGACGCAAGTGGTAAGCATGGTCGAAATCCAACCCCAAGTTCCCAGTAAGGGCGATACTCTGCCATAGATATTCCGACCGCCCGGCGGGCAGGTCCAGGCCTCCCCCTCGGGCGTTTCCCTCGCAACCGCAGGACCACAGCAGCGCTCGCTGCCTGATTTTCGCGCTCTGTTGGTAATCGGCGAAGACCTTTTCCGACACCGCGACCTCGTTCGGGCCCGCAACTCCGCTGAGCTTGGCGGCCGTGTTCACCGGCGTGCCAGCCCAGACCTCGTTGATGCCCGTTCCCCTTAGTCCCAACTGTCGTACCAACAATTTGCCCCGGTCGACCCCTATTCCCGCTCTAAGTTGCCAATCGATGGAAACGTCCCCCCGGAACCGCTCTGCAATCACCGTCTCAACCTGGGATTTCATGGTAATGGCGCAAGCTGCCGCCATAAACCGGGAGCCCTTGCCGCTGAATAGTCCGAAGAGTCCATCCCCCTGCACATCCACGTACCGGGCCTGAAACCCGTTCATGATTACCGCCATCGCCCGGTTGAAGTAGTTATAGGCGTGGGCTGCGGTCTCAGCGCCAAACCGGGAGTTGAGCCCAGTGGAACCCTTCAAGTCCACAAAGACGGCTGTTGCTTCAGGCACCTGCACCCAAACTCCACCGTGAACCGGCCCCGTCTCCGGTACATCACCTTGATTCACAATCCGCACGCCAAGCCTGGCCTGGTCGTCCAACTGGGCCGCTACGGACGCCGTAACTTCGTCGAGTATCAAATCCCTTGCCTCGGCTGATGTTGTCTCAAAAACGTATGTCTTACAGCATAGCACGGCGCTTCAAGGCCGGCCGCTTGTGGCGCTGTGGTCCAACGCCCTGAGCGACCAACTCGACGCCCAGACCGGGCACAAGCCACAACCGAGGTGCATAGGTTACAAAGCGGATATGTCCAAGTTAGAAACGCAAAAAGCCCCCATACATGGACGAAGGGACACATCCGAAACTGCAAAAGGCCGCATATACCGATGCCCAGGGGAAGATGCCAATCCCGGCATCCCCCCTAGGTGTTACGCTCCAGAGTCGCGCTCCGCCGGCCCGGCCTTTAGAACAATCGCAACGTTTCGGGCTGCTGTTGCCGCTCTGCCTCTCCCTCGGCGGTGGCAGTCTCCGTCGCCAACGCCTGTTCCCGACGGTCCCGCCGTCTGGGAGAGTGAGCGGGTTTCACGTAGGCCGGGTGCATGGGTTCCTCCTCCCACCTGGCTTTCGCCCTGGCCACCACTGTCGGGAACTCGTCGGCCAGACCGAACAGGTCCGGGTCGTCGAAGGACTCGATGTGGGGGTCCGCCGAGGGCCGCTGTACGCCGATGGTGGCCCGGTTGCCCCGGATGGACAGCACCACCTTCAACTCATCGGTGGCTTCCGTCTCCGCCGGAGTGGGCTGTTCCCCGCCGTCATCGGCATCATCGGCAACGTCAGGTTCGCCGGCAACGGCAACCGTCTCCGCGTCGGTCTCACCGGCGATATCCTGGTCGTCCGCGTCGTCCGTTGCGTCTCCGGCGGGCAGCTCCCCGCCAACTTCGGCAGGGGCGTTGTCCGCCGTTTCCTCGGTCACCCCGCCGAAGAGGAACTCCTCGACGTTCACCACGTCCGAGGGGTGGATGTCCGTTCCGGTTTCGTCAGTCATGGTTTCCCCCTTCCCGGTTTCTTCGCCTTGCCCCATGTCCCCACGGGACCCGTCCTTGATCTCGCCCAGGGTCTTGGGTTCCCAGTACAGGTCGCGCTCCACGGCGGGAACGTCGCCGAAGACGGTGGTTTCGGCCAACTCGGTCAGGTCGAAGTAGCCGATCTCGCGTTCCAACCCCTCCACCAGGCCGAAGCAGGTTCCGGTAGCGGGGTCCATTTCCGTGATGTACCAGGTCCAGTTCGAGTAAGGGCTGAAGAGCTTGGCGTGGGCGAGGACGGTATCGTAGTCGGCCACGTTCTCGTTGGCGTAGAGGGCGGGGATGGTGTCGGCCAGCTTCTGCGTCATCAGCTGGTGGCCCCGCTTCCCGCTGTGCTGATCCTGCCACATCGTGGCGGTGGCTTCCTTCTGTTCAGACATGGTTGTTCATCTCCTTGTCGGTTCTTTGCGTATGCAGGTTTATGTCCGTTCACCCGGCGTCGGTACGGCCCACCAGCCGCGCCACCGCCTCCGGGGTTACGTAGCTGGGGCTGACCGTGCCCTGGTCCATGTCCAGGTAGAGGGCCAGGAAGGGGCAGGTGCCCGCCACCATGCGGCGCACCACCTGCAACACCAGGGACGCCATCATCTGGTTGATGGTGGGGTCCTGGTCGATGAGGTCCAGGGCCGCCGCGCAGTCCACGTCGGGCGGCCTGGTGGACACGGCGGTCAGCAGGTCGGGGCGCTGGAGCGTGGGCGCCGGAGCCAGGTGGCAGGTCTCGCCAGTGAAGGGCGGTTTCTCCAGGAACACCGGCTCGGCCACATTCCCGACCAGCACCTGCCCCCAGTTGGTGTCGTTGCCGGCGTCGATGAGCCAGCGGCAGGGGTCCGAGGGCAGGCAATCGGCCATGGCCCGCCGGGCGGCGGCGTTGTCGGCGCAGCCGATTACCAGGCCTTCGTGGGAGGACAGGCCGGGGTAGCGGCTGCCCTGGGGCCGGGCCTCCTCCCGGAAGGGATAGACCGAGTAGCCGATGGGCCGCCGGAAGTGCCTGGCCAGCCGGTCGGCCAGGGCCTTGCTCTTGAACTCGCCCACATCGCCCGGATAGAAATTCTGGCGGAGCAGGTTGTGGGGTTCCACCCGGTCGTGGTCCACCAGGACGATGGTGGCGTCGCGGCCCTGGAAGAGGCGGCAGAGGCCCTCGGCGACGAAGCCGCCGGTTCCGCCGCAGCCCACCACAGTGATCCAGGGATTGTCCAGCAGGAACTCGTTGTCCAGGTAGTAGGGCATGGTTGTTACCTCCTTACAGGAATGGGTAGATTGGTGTTGGTTCCGGATCTTCGTTCGGCAGCCGGAGACCAGGGGGCGGGCCGTGGAAGACCTGGGACCAGCGGAGGGGAGCGAAGTGGCCGTAGATGCCGAGGCGCAGGGTCAATTCGGGGGCAGGCGTGTCCAGGCGTCCCACGACGCCGTAAATCCTGAAGCCCTGCTCGTCCCGGTCGTCGGTGGCCGAGAAGAAGGCGCGGTGGCTGGCGTGGGAATGGAACTCGGCGATGACGCCGCTGGGAGGATGGTAGGACAGGGACGAAGGCGTCCCCTCCTGCGGCGGCACCACCAGCCGGTAGGCGTTCCCGTCCCAGCGCACCGCGAAGAACCGTTCGGTGTCCGGCGCCGCCAGCATCCAGGCCAGGCCAAGCTCGAAGACGTGGGCCGGTATCGGGCCGTGGGTGAGCGTCAGCTTTTCGGTTACGGGAGCCAGACCCCGCACTCCGGCGGAAGCCACCAGCACCCGCGCCGTCAGGTGGGCGCTCTCGGACTGGACGTAGAGGCCGGCCGATCCGAGAACGTAGTCAAACCCAATCCCCTGAGAACCGGCGAGTCCGCCGGGGTGGTTCACCAGATATCCCACCGGCGCGGGCGCCGGATTAGTAGTAGCCCCGTCTCCCTTCGCTGGCCGCCATGACGCGGCCCACGGTGCATTGGGGAACCAGGTCCTCAACCGGGTAGTCAGTTTGTCCATCAAGTTCCTCCCATAGGGCTTGCAGGTTGTCGGGATGCTTCTTCGACCGGTCCCTGGTGTCTCCGGTAAGGGAGAAAAAGGACTGGAAGAAGGATTCGGGTATGTTTCCGACCTCCTCAGGGAAGCGGTGGCTGCCGGGGCAGGTCCGCCCGTCCTGGAAGACGTTGAAGGCGGGGGCGCGGTAGAGCCGTTGCTCCGGGTCCGTGGGCCGTTCCAGGGCGGCGTACACCCAGGGCGCCCGGGCCGGCGAGCAGATGAAGACCAGCCCCGGCATGGGTAGCCGGAGCCGGGCGGGAGGCTGGAAGGCCTCCCGTTGCAGTGCCACCGGCCAGACCTGGGGCGGACGCCACAGGGCCACCATCTGGCCGGTCTCCCCCTGGCTCCACCAGAGGGCGTTTTCGGGCAGCAGCCCCGAGGCGAAGCCCAGGTGCCGGGTGAACACGTTGGCGATCTCGTCCGCCGAGACGGTCCTGACCCAGGTGCGGTCGCCCTCGAAGCCCCGCAGCAGGATGGTCTCGGAGTAGACCTCCAGTTGGGCCTGGAGTTCGTCCTTGGGCAGGTCCGCCGGTCCCGGCGGGGACCAGCCGGTGTAGTCCGCGTCATTGGTCGTCGTCATCGTTTTCCTCCTGTTCAGGCAGTTGTTCCGGTTCGGGCAGCCGGGGCAGGATGAAGTCCAGCATCTCGGCAAAGCGGCTGGGCAGGTCTCCCTCCAGCCAGTCGGCCAGCTTGAGCACCGAGTCCATGAGCCGGTCCGCCTTGCGCCACTCCTCCGTTCCCTCGGCGATGACTTCCTCGTCCCACGGGTCGGAGAAGCCGTCGTAGTCGCCATCGTCAAAACAATGGTCGAGAAAGAAGTTGCCGGTCTCGGCCCGCAGCCAGGCGGCGGCCTGGGCCGCGCCCTGGCATTCGGTTTCCTCAACGGCTTGGGTGAGCGCTTCCAGGGCTATGCCGCCCCGGGGAATGCGCTCCAGCGTCTCCTGCGGTATGTGCTGGGCGGCGCACTCCAGCCAGGCGGTCCGCAAGCCGCCGGGTTCGTCGTAGTAGGCGTCGGGGGGTTCGGCCAGGAGCGCCAGGGCCGAGAGGCCCTCCCGGTAGCCCTCCCACATCTCGTGCAGGCCGTCGTAGCCGAAGCCCATCAGCTGGAAGGGGATGCCCCGCCGGAGCCAGGTCCAGGGCGGGTCGTCCCCGTCGTCCAGGCAGAACTCCAGGTAGGGGGCATAGAGTGGGAAGTGGCGCTCCTGGAACAGCCGGGCGAAGTTTTCCACCCTGGCCCCCACGTTGGGAGCGGAGAGCATAGCCGCCGCCTCTTCGGGAAACAGGCGGCGCATCAGGGCGGTGAACCAGGCGTAGTCCTCGGCGTATCCGATCAGGGTGACCAGCTCCCGCAGCGACGGCGGACGCCGCAGGAGGGTTTCGGCCAGGTTGCTCAGGAGCGGCGGGGGCGCAGTTGCCATTTCATCGCCTCCAGCAGCCGCTTGGTGGCGGCGGCGTAACTCTCGGCCTGGGCGCAGGCCAGTTCCACGTCGGCCTGCCGGGACGCCGCCGCGTCCAGGTCCAGCCCGCCGTCGGGAAGCGTGAGCTCTGCCGCAAGCTCGATGATCTTGAGGTCCGCCGGCGGGGTTGCCGCCAGCAGACCGGCCAGGGTTTGGCTGTCCATCTGATTACCTCCCCTGGCTGTGGGCGGAGGCGTCGACGCCCTTGGTGCCCACCCGCCGCTGGAACTCGATGATGGTGTCCTCACCGCGAGTGGTCTCCTTCACCGAGGCGTTAGCGATCTCGCCGTAGAAGTCGGCGAGCGTCGATTTCACCTGCTCCACGCTCATTTCGGGGTCCGGGTCGGGGAACTCGCGGTCGTCATAGACAAAGATGCGTGCCATGATTTTTCTCCTTGCGTTGGTGGTTGTTTCGGTTTGTTGCCGTAGGCGGCGTTCCGTTCCGGGAGCGCCGTTCATGCGAGAGGGGACACCGCTTTGGCTGCGGCGTCCCCTCTTCGTCGGTTGGGGTCCGGCGGTTGCGGTCTAGCGCCCCGCGCCCACCGGCTCCTTCTCCCGCTCCTCTTCCTGTTCCTTGTCCAAGGCCCACTGGAACAGGGAGGTGGCAGCGGGCATCGCCTTGCCGTTGCGTCCGCTGGGCCGCGCCGGTTCCTCGGCCAGGAACTCGGCCCAGGAAAACAGCGACTGCTGCCCTGCGGCGGGTTCCTCGGCGTGGTGACCGTTCCCGTTGCCGTTGGCGTAGTGGCCGCCCAGGACCAGCTCCCCCGTAGGAACCAGGGCATCGTGATGCCCGTTGTGCCCGTTGCCGTTGCCGTGGACTTCCACCACCACCGGCTCAGGCTCCGGTTCCACTTCCACCGCCTGCCAGCCGTCATCCACCAGCAACTCCTCGGCAGCGATTTCGGCGTCCCGGGCCTGGGCGAAGACCGCTTCCAGGGTCTCGGTTTCCTCCTGGGCGTCCCCGCTGACCACCTGCCTGGCCAACGCCATCATCAGGTCGTCGCCGTCGTCGCCGTAGGCGGCCAGCCCATCCTCGGGCAACTCACCCTCCACCGCCAACGACGATTGCAGCTTCTTGGCCACCAGTTTCAGCGCGTCAGCCTGGAGCGTCCCCCGGTAGGCCATGTAGATGACCTTCACCGGATGCCGCTGGCCGATGCGCCAGGAGCGGCGCGAAGCCTGGCGCATGGTGTAGACGCTGTAATCTGTTTCAAACCAAACCAGGGTTGGGAAGTCGATGAGGTCCAACCCGGTCTGCACCAGGCGGGGATGGCAGATCACCACGTCCACCCCCTCCTTGACCCTATCGGCGACCCAGGCTTCGCGGCGGTCCGGGGCCACGGCGTCGGCCTTCATCACCGCCACCTTGAACCCGTGGCGGGTCAGGATGTCGTCCATCCTGCCGGTGATGTCCCGTGTGCCGGTATGGGTGGCGTACACCAGCACCCGGCGCCCCGCCAGCCGCTCCGCCGCCACCAGATCAAGCAGGGACTGCTCCTTGGGATAGATCTTCTCCTCGGACAGGGGCGGGACCTGGACGATGAGCTTGCCGCTGGCCGGGTCGAAGACCGTCTCCCCGTGGGTGCAGCCATCGGGGTAGGCGAGCAAGGTTTGGAGATACGTCGCCAGCAGCCGCTTGGAACCTTTCTTCAGCGCCTCGACCAGGGCCTCGTGCAGTTCGGCGAAGACGTGGTTGTAGGCGCTGCGCTGGGAGTGGCCGGTGTAGTCCGGCTCGGAGTCCATCCCCGACAGGAGTATTTGTTCCTCGTAGGACGGCAGGGCGGAAGCCACGTCCGCCAGCTTGAGGAAGACGCTATTGCCGATGATGTGGAACAGGGCCGCCGGCACCAGACCGGGCCGCTCACTGACCGTCTTGCGGAACCCCTTGCGGCGGCTGGTGCGCCCGTCCTCGAAGGCGCTGTCGTCGTCGGGGTAGCGCACGGTCTCCTCCAGGAAGCCGTAGCGCTGTATCCAGCGGCCTTCCTCGGAGTGGCCGAACTCGGCGCGCAGTTCCGGGCTGAACCTGTAAAGGAGGTGAAAGAGCGTGCTGGAATACCCGCCCATCAGAGTTCCCGACAGGCTGAGGGACTTGCCGATCACGTCGGCCAGCACCCCGGCGGCGATGCCCTGGGCCGAACCGCGCCCCTTATACTCGTGAATTTCGTCTCCGACCAGCAGGTCGAAGAAGCCCCGCATCCGGTTCTTCACGTAGTCGGCCAGCGGGTAGCGGCGGGGGCCGGTTCCGTCGGCCTGCCACAGGGGAGCGCCGCAGCGGGCGCAGTTGCGCTTGCGGCGGCGCAGCTCGGCGTCGGTCAATGGTACGCCGTCCTTGTCCGTGACCTGGCCGTAGCAGGTGGCGCAGCAGGGAACCTGGAAGGGCTCCCCGGTCTCCTCGTCCCGCACCAGCCGTCCGTTTTCCGTGGCCCAGCGGCGGACCACCGAGGGCTGCCAGCGGTAGGACAGCTTGGCCCGCTCCCGGCTCATCACCGCGAACAGCGGCCCGGACCCGGCGGAGAGGCGCAGCCGCTCCAGGTCGGTGATGGAGCCGACGATGGCGGTGCGGGCCAGGGGTACCGTCTGCTCCACCTCCCGCTTCCACTTCTTGGTCAGGTGGGGCGGGCACAATATGAGCGCCCGCCGGAAACCGGCGGCGTGGGCCGCCGCCGCGCCGATGAAGGACTTGCCCGTCCCCATTTCGCCGACGACAGTGGTGCCCCGGTGGGCTTGCAGGGACAGGGCCGCGCCCCGGATGGCGTCGGCCTGCGCCCCCAGGGGGGTCCGCAGCAGGTGGGGCAGGTTGACCTCGTTTTCCGAGGGTCGGTACAGGGGCGGGTAGGACTCCACCACCCTTCGGGAAATGGCGTCCTTGAACGTGTCGATGAACTCTCCCAGGTTCATGGGTATTCTCCTTTATGTGGGGGATGCGCGGTTGGAAAAGCGAAAGCCCCGCCGTTTCCCGGTAGGGAAGGGCGGGGCCTTCGTGTCGCGGCTGATTTGGCAGCCGTCTATTCAGTTGGCCGGACGGGGTTGGCGTAGCCCGTGTCGCCGAGGCAGCCTCCGTTGAGGTGCCAGGAGCGAGGCGTGGAAGCGACCACCCTCCCGCCGGAGAAGTCCACCGAGGCAGTCTGCTTCACCGGCTGGCCGGGCAGGATGGGCTGCCCGCACCGGGCGCAGGCGTCCAGGGTCAGGTTCATCTGCATGGCAACCTTCCTTTATGCGTAGTGTTGTTGTCGCCGGGTCAGGCGGAGATGTCGGAGATGTCGCCGCTGTTCAGGTCCAGGGCCACCACGGTGGTCTTGAGCTTCTCCCGGTACACCTCGGTGTTCTCGGTCTCCTCGGCCAGCACCTTCTCCTTGCCGGTGCGCCCCTTGACCAGGACGCGCCGCCCTTCGGCCTCCAGCGCCAGGTTGTCCAGGAACCCCGCCGCCACCAGCATGGCCAGGTGGCCCCGGCGCAGCGGCATCAGCGGGCGGGTCCGCTGGTCTCCCACCGGCCAGAGGGTGTCGGTCACGTCGGGGCTGGCCCACAGGCCGTTCTTCCGGGCCTCGGCCACCGCCGCCAGCGGGTCCACGGTGCGGGTGGCGAAGAGGATGTCCCCACCGGCGGCGCCCGGCGGGTCATAGACCCGGTAGGCCCCGTGGTACAGTTCCTCCGGCTCTTCCTCGGCCCAGGCCCGCACCTGCCCCTCGGCCCGCGCGTCGGGGCTGGGTTCGGCCTTGCGACAGCCCATCAGCACCACCTGGTCGAAGGCTTCCCGCTCCGGGTGGGGGAATGCCCAGCAGCGCAGTTCCCGGTAGTGGGAGGCCAGGTAGCGGGCCGAGACCGCCAGTCGCTGTTTCGGAACTATGAACACCAGCAGGCCGCCGTCGACCAGGTAGCGGGTGCAGTGGGTCAAAAAGGCGTGTTCGGTACGCTTGTCTTCGGAATCGTAGTCATAGGGAGGATTGAGCAGCAGCACGCCGAAGACGCCGTTGGCGATGGAGGTGGCGAACAGGTCGCAGGCCAGGGAGCGGTCCAGCAGATCCCGGGCTTCCTCCGCCCGGTCCCGGTGCAGTTCCACGCCGTAGGTCTCCACGGGCAGGGTGTTGGTCCGGCGCAGACCGTCGGCCAGTTGTGCCAGCGCGTCGCCGCCCCCGCAGCAGGGGTCCAGGACGCGCAGGGTCTGCCCCGGCCGGCCGTAGGCGGCGGGGCTGTCAATCAGTTCGGCAAGCAGGTCCACCACCCGCAGCGGAGTGGGGTAGTAGCCGCCTTTCGCCTGGGCTGCCAGTCTCATGGTAATTCTCCTTTCCTTTCGGTTGTCGTTGTGCCTGGGGCATCTTGTCTATTGGCCGCAGGTCTTCAGGCCCACCACCTCGCCCTTGGCGAGCGTCCGCTGGTAGCAAAGCACCTGGCTGGTATCCTTGGCTTTGGCGCACTCGACGCAGAAGGCGGTGAGCAGTTCAGCGCGGTTGGCGACGGTGACACGCTTGACCAACACCTCCGAGCCGTCGGGCAGTTCGTGGCGGTAGAGCTTCTCGCCGGGGTTGTTCCAGTCTTCCTCGGTGGCGGGCCGGTAGAAATGAGGCTGCCCGCTGGAGGTCAGGTGGTCGGCGGCCCCGTGGGGGCAGAACCGGCAGGTATCGCCGTCCGGGGAGTAGAGCTGCCAGGCTTTCCAGTTGCGCGCCCGGCGGCGCTTGTTGCCCCGCTTGACCGGGTTGAGCGTCCTGTCCATAGTCGTCGTTCTCCTTTTCCTTTCTGGTTGTCGTTGACCGGACGCGCCCGCTATCCGCAGGCCGCGCCTTCGGGCAGCGTGAGCAGGCCCATCGCCACCGCGTCGGAGAGGTCGTCCCGCAGCTTCTCGGCGTCGGGGGCGCACCAGTAGGCAACGACGCCCATCGACTGGAGGGGCTTGATGCTTTCGTCCCGCAGCCCCTTGCGCCAGAGCCAGTTGGCCCAGGAGTGGTGCAGGGGCAGGGGGCTGCGCTTGTCCAGGAAGCGGTGGTAGAGGGCCGGAGCCTCCTCCTCGCTGGGCGCCAGCAGCAGGAAGGAGTCCCGCTCGAAGGCGAACTCCGCCATCCTGGTGTAGACCAGGGCGTGCCATCCGCCGGAGGAGGGCAGGCGGGCGATGCGGGTGGTCCAGGTGCCGATGGTGGGCGGCGGGACTACGCAGCGGCGGTAGCCGCCGGTGAGGGCCATGCCCTCGGTGCCCTGGATGAGGAAGGCGGGGTCCGGGGGCTGCTTGAGCAGGGAGGCCCAGATCGCCTTCAGCGCCGTCTGGGGTCCCACCATGGAGAGGAACCAGAGGCCCTCGGTGTCCGGATCCCGGGCGAAGGCGTCAGCGGTGGCCGAGTAGCCGCCCGCCGTTACCGTAAAGAGGTCGTCGGGGTTGATGGTGGCTTGGGTTGCCAGCATGGATGGTCTCCTTTCGTGGGGATAAGAGTGGGAAGCGGGGTGGATGCCCCGTGAGGACCGGCGGCGTGTCGCCGGTCTCGGCGCTCCGGCAATGGGAAGCGGGCTAGGCGTCCATCAGCTTCCTTCGGACAGGGCCATCCCCTCGATGCCCCTGATGATGTAGGCGGCGTCCGGAGGTTGCTTCAGTAGGGAGGCCCAGATGGCCTTGAGGGCGGTCTGAGGCCCCACCATGGACAGGAACCAGAGGCCGCCGGTGTCGGGGTCGCGGGCGAAGGCGTCGGCGGTGGCCGAGTAGCCGCCCGCGCTGATGGTGAACAGCGCCTGCTCCGCACTGGACGCGGGATCCTCGCCGTTCACGGCGGGTTCGTTGGGAATCATGGGTTGCCTCCTGTAGATGAAGGTGCTGGGAGAGGCGTGGGGGTTGGCCTTCCCGCGTCGGGGACCGGCGGCAAAGCGCCGGTCTCGGTGGCCCCGGGCTAGTCCATCAGCTTCTTTTCCTTGAGGCTGACGTACCGGTCGCCGGCGATGACGATGTGGTCCATCAGGTCAATGCCCAGCAGCCTGCCGCCCTCCACCAGCTCCCGGGTGATCTTCACGTCCTCCGGGCTGGGCGTCGGGTCATTTGACGGATGGTTGTGGCTGATGATGATGCTGGGCGCGGACTCGACGATGGCCGGGCGGAACACCTCGGCAGGGCGGACGATGGACGAGTGTAGGGTAGGCCGCCGGCGAGTTACGCCGCGTTAGCGGCGCACTTTTCCGTCGG
>JAPPGG010000058.1 GCA_028875055.1 Chloroflexota bacterium | reverse complement strand
CCATGGTGACATATTCGCTTTTCAAAAATGGGGACGGAATCGCTGGACAACAACATTTTTCGCGGATTACTGTCCTAAAGTTCCCGGTTATTCACACGGACCTGGACACCCGCAGCGGCACCCTCTACGGCATCGACCTGCGGGCCTGCGCCCCCATCGTCTACGACCCCTTCGACGGCACCCACCTGAATGCCAACACCGCCGTCCTGGCCCGTTCCGGCAGCGGCAAGAGTTTCGCCACCAAGCTGGGGGTGCTGCGAGGACTGTGCCGGGGAGTGCGGGCCTACATCATCGACCCCGAGGGCGAATACACCGACATGGCGAGAGCAGCGGGAGGGCGTGTCTTGTCGCCCGGCGTGCCGGGACAGGGCATGAACCCTTTCGTCATCGACCGGGGCGACAGCGAGGAACTCTTGCAGCGCATCGGCAGCCTGCGCCGCCTGATCGAGGTCATGGTGGGGGAACGGCTCAGCGCCGAGCGCCGTTCTTCCCTGGATCACGCCCTGGCCGGTTACTACGCCGAAAGGCGGGAGCGCACCGGCTTCCGCGACTTCTACGCCTACCTGCAAGGGGAATCCCCGGAGATCGCCCACCTGCTGCGGCCCTTTGCCACCGGCAGCCTGCGGGACCTGCTTTCCGACGAGGGCGACGACCTGCTGGCCCGCGAGGCCCTGGTCACGGTATTCGACCTGCACCTGCTGGAACCGGAACTCAGACCGGCAGCGGCGATGGTCTGCACCGAGACGGTATGGGCCGCCGCCGCCCAGGACCCCCGGCCCCGGCTGCTGGTGGTGGACGAGGTGTGGAGCATCATGCAGCACCGCGAGGGCGCGGCCTTCATGGTGTCGATGGCCAAGCGCGCCAGGAAGCACCGCCTCGGCTTGCAGTTCATCACCCAGGACGTGCAGGACCTGCTGTCCGAGGATTCGTCCAGAACGATCACGGGCCACAGCGGTCGGGCATTGCTCCAGAACGCCGCCTTCAAGCTGCTGCTCCAGCAGGACGCCGCCGCCGTCAGCACCGTGGGCGAAGCCTTCCACCTGCCCGTGGAACTGCAACGCTGGCTCCTGTCCTGTCCCCGGGGAGACGGGCTCCTGCTGGCCAGGGGCAACCGCTTTCCCGTGCGCATCGAGGCCACCCCCCAGGAAACGGAGGTCATCGAGTGGCGGCCAGGCCCCAGGCACTGAAACCAACTTCAACAAGATAGAGACCAGATAGAGAAAGGAACCGTGTATGAATACCAACGTCAAGAAAATGCTGTTCGGCGATGGCCATCGCAAGCGTCCCCCGGTCCTGCTGGCGGTGACGCCGCCCCGCACCGGCGAGCGGACCCTGCTGGGCGTGGAGAACCTGCTCCAGTCCATCGCCGTCCCCGAACCCTTCTCCCTGGAACTGGCCGCCCACGCGGACGGCGTGACCCTGCTGGCCCGCTGCCAGGACGACCAGGTGGTGCGCCAGCAGCTCACCGCCCACTACCCCCAGGCCCGCATCCGGCAGGTGCCGGTGGACGAGGACCCAATCTTCGTCCACCAGGGCGAGCGGGCCTGGGGCCTGACCCTGCGTTCCGGCGGCCCGGAGTACGTGCCCCTGCGCACCTTTCGGGACGACGACCTGCTGGACCCCGGCTCCGACCCCCTGCTGGCCGTCATCGGCTCCCTGTCCAATCTGCGCCCCGGCGAGCGAATCTTGTCCCGCCTGCTGCTGCGCTCCCTGGGCCCCGACTGGTCCCAGGCCCACCAGCAGAAGGCCTTCAAGGACCCCGGCTACCAGCGTCCCGACCCCTCCTACACCTACCAGACCCGGCCCTTGCAACTGGACGGCGTGACCATGGCCGTGCTGGGCGTGGCCGCGCTGATTGCGCTGCGGGGTTACCTGTGGGTGCAGCAGGGGGAGATCCTCAAGACGGCGCTGCTGGGACTGGGCAGCGCCCTGGGCCTGGCCGTGGCCGGATGGGGCTGGTGGCGCTGGAAGCAGGCCCGCAATCGCGTTTACGACCCATTGATCATCAAAGAGAAGGTGGGCCGCATCGCCTTCGACGGCGAGCTGGAAGTCATCGCGGTGCTGCCCGACAGCGCCGGGCCGGAGCGGGCCAGGGAGATCCTGGAGCCGGTGGCTGCCGCCTACCGCCACTACGACCACCCGGCCGGGGCCAGGTTCAAGGTTGGCAGGGTGAAGCCCATCGTGCCAATTATGAACCTCCACCCGGCCAGCCCCGGTCTCTTCGGCAAGCGCAGCGTCCTGGGCGTGCGCGAAGTGGCCGCCCTGTGGCATCCGCCCGGCGAGCGGGACGAGACGCCCCTGCTGGAACGCTCCGGTTCCCGGGCGCTCCTGCCCTCCGCCCGGGGGGTGAGGGGCGGCGCGCCGGTGGGGCAGACCACCACCGGCAACCCCCGGGAGATACGCTTCCCCGAGGACCTGCTGCGCCGCCACCACCTCTACCTAGTACTGAGTCACAGTTGTAGTGTCAGGGTATAGCCTGCGGAGTTTGGTTC
>JAPPGG010000065.1 GCA_028875055.1 Chloroflexota bacterium | reverse complement strand
AAAAACCACATTCATTAGGACAGATTACCAGGATCATTAGGACACTCTGAGCGCCGTATGGGAGACCATTTCCGCACCTGAAAGCGAGGTGCGGCGATGGCTTACAAGGAGGTACTCAGAGTGGAAATTTCTGAAGTGATCCGGCGCTGGCAGGCGGGGGACAGCCAGCGTCACATAGCCTCGGGCACGGGGCTGTCGAAAGACACGGTGGGCAAGTACATCTCGGCTGCCGGGGCGCTGGGCATCTCTCGCAACGGCCCTGGGCCCAGTGAGGAGCAACTCAGCCACCTGGCCGCCATCGGCCGCTCGGGTCCACGGCAGGCGGGAGCGCCCACAGTGGAGAAACTTACCCCGTGGGCCGACCAGATCTACCAGTGGCTTATTGTTGACCGCTTGCAACTGACCCGCATACGGGAGTTGCTGGCGGAGCGGGACTGCCAGGTACCATATACCTCGCTTCATCGTTTTGTGGAACGGCGCCAGTGGCGGCGACGCCGAACCAGCACGGTGCGCATGGGGGAGAGCGGCCCTGGGGAAGTGGCCGAACTGGACTTCGGCCGTATGGGCTATATCCAGGACCAGGAGACCGGCCGCCGCCGTGCGGTATGGGGCCTGCTGGTTGTGCTTGCCTACTCGCGTCACAGCTTTCTGTGGCCCACCTACGGCCAGAAGCTGGAGGACGTGATCGCCGGCCTGGAGGCGGCCTGGGCCTTCTTCGGCGGCATCCCCAAATACCTGGTCATCGACAACTTCCCCGCCGCCGTGGCTGGCGCCGACGCCCTGCATCCCCGCCTCACCCGCGGCTTCCTGGAGTACTCCCAGCATAGAGGCTTCATCACCGATCCGGCCCGGGTGCGCCATCCCAAGGACAAGCCCATGGTGGAGCGCAGCGTCCAGTACGCCAGGGAACGCTTCTTCAAGGGCGGCCAATTCAAGGACCTGGCCGACATCCGGGATCAGGCCCGGCGCTGGTGTCGCCACGTCGCCGGAATGCGCGTCCACGGTACCACTCGCCGCCAGCCCCTGCAGGTCTTCCTGGACGAGGAGCGTGACGCCCTCCTCCCCTGGGACGGCCAACCCTACGAGGTCACCCACTGGCGCACTGCCAAGGTTCACACCGATCACCACGTGGCCTGCCAATACGCCCTCTACTCAGTGCCCTCCACCTTGTGCCCACCCGGGCAGCAGGTGGAGGTGGGCCTGGGCTTAAATCTGGTGCGCATTTTCCATCGGGGCCAGTTGATCAAGGTCCACCCCCGCCAGCCCCGGGGTGGCCGGTCTACCGATCCCCAGGACTATCCCGCCGAGCTGTCGGCCTACACGCTCAGGGCCCCCGACGGCATCAAGCGCAGCGCTGCCGAGCAGGGTCCAGCGGTGGCTGAATTCGCCGACCGCCTCTTCGATGGTCCCCTGCCCTGGTCCCGAATTCGGCAGGGCCACAAGCTCCTGCGGTTGGGCCAGCGCTACACTCCCGAACGCCTGGACGCCGCCTGCCGCAGAGCCCTGGAGGTGGATCTCATCGACGTGGGCCGCGTCGAGCGCATTCTGGTCCAAGCCTTGGAACAACAGGAAATCCCGGAGCAGCCCCCACCTCTGCCCGTCGGCCGCTTCGCCCGCCCAGGTCAGGTCTTCGCTCACGCCAAGGGCTACGGCCCGCAATCAACCGAACTGAAAATAGGAGGTCAACCATGACCCGTGTCACCGAACTTACGCCATTACTCAAGCGGCTCCAGTTGGGGCCCATGGCCGCCACCCTGCCCGAACGCATCGCCCTGGCCCGCAGGGACCAGTTGGACTACGCTTCCTTCCTGGAAATCATCCTTTCCGACGAGGTCAACCGCCGCGCCGACCGGCGCATGGAACTGCGCGTCAAGGGCGCTGGCTTCGGGGAGACCTGCCGGTTGGAGGACTTCGACTGGTCGGCCGCCATCTCCCTGGATCGGAGACTGCTGGACGCCGCCTTCTCTCTGGAATTCCTGGCCAGACACGAGCACGTCCTGCTGGTGGGACCCGCCGGTGTGGGAAAGACCTTCCTGGCCCAGGCCCTGGGATTCTCGGCCATCCGCGCCGGCCACACCGTCCGCTTCCTCCACGCCGACGACTTCTTCAGGGCCATGACCCAGGCCCGTGTGGACAACTCCGTCGACCGTGCCTTCCGCTCCTTCCTGACACCGGACCTGCTGATCCTGGACGACCTGGGCCTCCATAAGCTCACGGCTCAGCAGTCCGCAGACCTCTACGAGCTGATCATCGGGAGGCACAGGGTCTCCAGCTTCGTCATCACCAGCAACCGCGCGGTGGAAGAGTGGCTCAGCCTCTTCGACGATCCCATCCTCGGCAACAGTGCGCTGGATCGGCTGGCCAACGCCAGCTTCCAGATCGTCATCGAAGGAGCCAGCTACAGAGAGAAATTGTCGCCCCACCGGAAACTACTGGGAGACAGGGGAGGTGATTGACCTGGCAGCCATTACCTGATAGAACTTCACGTCAACGGCGCTCAACCGTGTCCTAAAGTTCGTGAATACCACTGTCCTAATGACCCCGGATAAC
>JAPPGG010000046.1 GCA_028875055.1 Chloroflexota bacterium | reverse complement strand
AACTCTCGTCGAAACAGACCACCGGCCTTGCCGGATCATAGGGTTCGGCGTACAGAGCCTGCCCCGTACTGGATACGGGGTCCAACACATCCTCCATGTGGGCCACGAAGTCGGCGCTCACCTTGGGGATACACCACTGCTGCTTCTGCCACGGCTTGAGCGCGTTTTTTTCAAGTGCAACCGCACCGTCTCGTGGGACAACGACTCCACCAACCCCAACTCCACCGTCTTCCCCGCCAACAGACGCAACGTCCAGTGGTCGTGGCCTTCGGGCGATTCACTGCAGGCCAGGGCGATCAGGTGGGCCTCCACCCGCTCATCCACCTTCCGGTGCCGGTTCAACTGGTTGCGACGGTGCAAGGTCTCTTCCAGTCCCTCCTCCACGTATCGTCGCTTGATGCGGAACACCGTCCGCTGCGTCACATCCATTGCCGACGCCACTTGGGGTGCGGTCCATCCCTCGTCCAGCTTCAGCAGTACCCGGGCCCGAGTGTTGGCCTGGGCCGAACTCCGCCCCGACCGGATCACCTTTCGTAGATGTCTCTTTTCCTCCGGTGTCAGCTTGAGCGCATACTTCTCCTGAACCATTCCTGCCACACCTCACCCAACACAATTTCTCCGACTACCCTACCACTTCCACTTAACACTCGATAGACCTGTCTTTACAAGTTTGACTGAGTACTAGATATGGGCCTTGGGTGTGCTTTGCGGGAAGTCAGGGGAAGAAACCAGAGGCTAAAATCGGCGGCTCAAATACGAACCGGGACGTTACGGAGCTCTGCAGGACGTTGTCGGAAAACAAAGTGGCGGAGAGAGAGGGATTCGAACCCTCGAGAGGCGTAAGCCCCTACACGATTTCCAGTCGTGCCCGTTCGTCCACTCCGGCACCTCTCCGCAAAGTGGGTTCGGTCATTATACCCAGCGGGCCCCATAGTGTCCACCTGAAGTTGCCCTTGTGACTGTTCAGTGTTGATGAGTTGCAGTGGCCTGCAATGCGCTATCCCGGCGAAGGCCGGAATCCGGCAAGGCTGATGACGCTCAAGGATCAAGGGTAACAAGGACTCACGGATGCCGGCTTCCACCGGTATGACGTGGCTGGCTGAGACGGATATCCCACCAATTCTGAACGCCTGGCTGCTCTTGCCTGCTCCAGGTAGTTGGGCGACAATGGGGGCGTTCCTGCCAGGCTGACGATCCGGCAGGTTTCATCGGACCCAGACTCTGTAGTCCAGAAGACCATCAGGAGGTAGGCCATGACGACTTTCGTTTACGTAGCTGCCCAGGACGACGACCGGGTATCAATCTTCACCATGGACGAAGGCAGCGGGGCGCTGTCGCTGCAGTCGGAGGCAGCCGTAGCGGGCGGGCCGTCGCTGCTGGCATTGAGCCAGGACCAGTCCACGCTGTATATCGGGCACCGGACCTCCGCCCAGATCAGCAGCCACCGGGTTGACCCGGCGACGGGAGGCTTCTCCCAGACGGGGATAGTGGAGACCCAGGACTCGCCGACCTACATCGTCCAGGACCGGACGGGGAAGCACCTGCTGTGCTCCTTCTACCAGGGAGCGCGGGCGACGGTGTTCCCCTTGGGCGACGACGGGAGCGTTGGAGGGGAGGCCACCTCGTCCCTGGCAACCGACGATGGGGCCCACTCCATAATGACCGACCGGTCCAACCGGTTCGCCTACGTCCCCCACATCGCATACCAGCAGGACAACGTGCTGGAGCCGCCGAAGAACATCCCGGGTCCCAACGTCATATACCAGCTGCGGTTTGACGAGGCGGCGGGAACGCTGTCGGGCAACGACCCGCTGACCCTGGAGATGGACCCGTTGGTGGGGCCACGCCACCTGATCATGCATCCCAGCCTGGACATCGTGTACTTCTCCAACGAGCAAGGGTGCAGCGTATCGTCCTACCGCATTGACCAGGGATCAGGGAGCTTGAGCCACATGCAGACGGCTTCGACCCTGCCCGAGGGGGTGACGGTCCGCAACACCTGCTCGCAGATCCAGTTCTCGCCCGACGCCAGACTGCTGTTCGTGCCGAACCGGGGTCACAACAGCATTGCGGCCTTCGCGGTGGATGGCGAGGGTATGCTGACGCCGGCCGCGCACGTTGAGACGGAAGCCGTGCCCAGCGCATTCAGCCTGGACCCGTCGGGGCAGTACGTGTTCGCGGCGGGTTCGGCGACCAACCGGCTGGCGGCGTACAGCATAGACGGGCAGTCGGGGGCGATGACGGCGCTGGCCACCTACGAGGTGGGGGCTCGGCCGATGTCGGTGCTGACAGTTACGGTTTAGCCCTCACCCCCGGCCCCTCTCCCTGAGGGAGAGGGGAGATTGGGGGACAGCGGCGTTGCATTCCGTTTGACAGGTACGGGGCGGCCACGGTGGCCGCCCCGTGGCTTGACAGACTATGGAAGTGTTCCATTTTAGGTCGTATCGCACAATCAGAATGGTCGAAATGCTTTCAAGGGCGGGTTTGACCCCCCCGTACCCGCTACAGACCATCTGAATCGCAGATGGAGTTGGACCTGGAGACAGGCCCGAGGCTAACGGGGTATTCACCGCTGTCAGGTCATTGGCGCTGGGGAACATCTCCGGAAGCCTGTTCACCCCCCATCCTAACCTTCCCCCGTCAAGGGCTGACAGGGGTATGTAAGGGTC
>JAPPGG010000026.1 GCA_028875055.1 Chloroflexota bacterium | reverse complement strand
GCATCAAGCTCAGGTCTCTTTACCCATCAATTCAATAGTTTTGGGCTACTAGGTAATGACAAGCTAAGGGGGTGTTGCTAGAATTGTTCAACACGTTAACCGAGCGCAGGACACCCCTTAATGACCATGACCCAGGACGAACGAATCAGCCGGCTGGAAGGCGCTTTTGAAGCCTTCTCCATCATGGTTGCCAACATGGTTACCAAGGATGAGTTGCGGGCAGCCCTGGATGGTCACAGGGAAGCGACACAGGCGGCCATTGAGGGGCTGAGAGGGGAAACTGTCGCGGGCATTGCCGGCCTCAGGTCTGAAATGCTGGCCTCGGATCAATCCTTGCGAAATGAGATGGAGGCCAAGATTCGGGCAAGCGAGTTAAGGTTGGTCCGGTGGATGATTGCGACAGCCTTTGGCGGGGCTACCCTGATTATTGGGTCAATTTCAGCCATCCTGTTTACGGCAATACGGTTGATGACTTAAGGGCGATCCGCCTACGCCGCATTGAATGAGGGGCAGATGCTTTGAACCTGCCCCTCTTGTCTTTAGCTCACCGGAAGTTTTGGCGCTGTCTTCTAGCCCCGCCCGATAAAGGGCATCTTCGTGGCCATTACCGTCATAAACTGGACGTTGGCGTCCAGGGGCAGGCTGGCCATGTACACCACCGCCCGGGCCACGTTTTCCACCGCCATGGTAGGTTCCACCGCTATTTCCCCGTAGGGCTGGGGCACGCCGGCCTTGAAGACGGCGGCCATATCGGTGTCGGCGTTTCCGATGTCAATCTGACCGCAGGCAATGTCGTACTTGCGGCCGTCCAGGGAGGTGGAACGGGTCAGGCCGGTAATGGCATGCTTGGTGGCGGTGTAAGGAGCGGAGTTGGGCCTGGGAACGTAGGCGGAAACGGAACCGTTGTTAATGATTCGCCCGCCCATGGGGTCCTGCTCCTTCATCATCCGGAAGGCTTCCTGGGTGCAGAGGAATGCGCCGGTTATGTTGACGTCCACCACGTTCTGCCACTGCTCGTAGGTCAGGTCCTCCAGGGGTATGGGGGGCGCGCTGATACCGGCGTTGTTGAAAAGCAGGTCCAGCCTCCCGAACCGTTCCTTTGTGGCCGAAAAGAGGGCCGCTACCCCTTCGGGCTTGCCCAGGTCGCTGGGGACCGCCAGCATGCGGCCGGCGGCGTCCCCGGCCATGGAGATGGTCTCCTCCAGCAGTTGGGCGCGGCGGCCGGCCAGGGCAACGGAATACCCCTCCGCCGCCAGGGCCAGGGAGGCGCTTCGACCTATTCCCGTGCCCGCGCCGGTAACGATCGCTATTTTGCCGTTGGGTCCGCCGGATTGGGTGGTCATGGTTGTACCGTTCCTTTGTTCATCGCTCTGAGTCGTTACCTTCCTGCCAGATGGACTGATGAAGATATCGCGAATCTGGCAAGTTTCAAATCAGGGGGTTCCCTGGCAGCCCCTTCTCCCCCAACACTGGCCCCTCAATTTCTTTGAAATGATGGGCTGGGGATTAGCCCTCTTTCCGGCTCAAGTCCGGAACGACGATACGGGCTGCGCCCATTCCTCTCTACAATGCCGTTGAGCTGCAAGCTGCCCCACGTAAAGGGTGAGGGGGCTTTCGAGACAGCCTTCAGGTTACTTGCAACTGCGGACCCATGCTAATCCGCATGAACGGGTTACGTCACTCCACCCGCTCGAAGTAGATTCGCCTGACCACCTGTTCCAGTTCCTCGTTGATGAAGTCTTCCTCGGGCTTGACTGCCATGGTCCAATTCAGTTTAGTGTTGGTGGGGTGGGAGAACACCAGCACGAAGGTCTCGTACGGTTCCCCGCCGTCGTAGGGAGTAATGGCATCGTCGTCCACATCCACCTCCAGGTCCGGGTCCAGGTCGGGCAAAAACTGCTCGGCGCGGACTCGGGCCCTCTGGTACCAGTCGAACGTGCTCATGCCGGCTGACCCTGGGCCGGTTCCAGGGTCTGGCGGGTCTGGCTGTCGGCTGCGATGCCGGTCCAGCCATACTTCATGGGGATCATCTGCACCTGCCGCCAGACTTCCGACTGATCGTGAAAGTGGGGACTCCCCGGGTGTCCCGATGCCCCCAGGGGGATGGCCCACATGGAGTTTTCCCAGTCTGCCAGGTCATAAACGTAGCGGGCCACCGACAGGCCCCCTACGGTAGCTAGATCCGCCGGGGAATACGCTCCGGCCAGGGGCGTGTCGCCGTCGCCGCTCATGGGTATGGGCGGCGGGTCCAGCTGTTCGGCCAGGTCTGGGAATGCGGCGGACAGGGTATGGGACGGCCGGGCCTGGTGTACTCGCTCCCAGCGCCACTGGTCCAGGCCGTCGCCCAGCAAGGAACGCAGGGCTGCCACGCCGTCGGCCAGGGCGGCAGACATCACCGAAGGCCAGGATTCTCCCTGGGGCAGCAGCCTGCGGTCGTCCTCGGGGAACATGTAGATCAACTGGCTGCGCAGGCGGGCCATGAATGCGCCCGTGCCCCGGTTGGCGGGATGCCACCCCTCATCCGTCAGTTCCTTGCCCAGGTTGTGCAGGTAAATGCGGCGGAGCAGGGCGTCGCGGAAGGCGCTGTAGATGGTTGGCGCCACCTCGTCGGCGTCCATGCTGCCGTCCCAGGCCAGCAGCTTTTCCAGCGCCAGCACGGTGTGGACGTCTTCCGTATTCATTGCGGGGCGGTTGGCCCTGAGGAAATCAGTAAAGGCCTGGGCCGGGATGGATATTCGCTCGCTGTGAACCCTGGCCATGTCGGCTGCCGTGGGCCGGTCCAGGGCCAGCAAACCCCTGGTAACCCTTTCCGCCCGAAAGCCGGGGGTGAACTCCGAAGAAATGTA
Source organism: Chloroflexota bacterium (assembly GCA_028875055.1). Classification (GTDB taxonomy): domain Bacteria; phylum Chloroflexota; class Dehalococcoidia; order Lucifugimonadales; family UBA3495; genus Bin22. The sequence continues at coordinate 24,830 of JAPPGG010000026.1, read as the reverse complement.
ATAGGGGTAATCGTCGTCCACGGGCTTGTTGTTGGCGGTGGCGATATAACCCTCGGGCGGGTTGATGGAGCGGGGCATATCCTCAAAGGGAATATTGCCCTGCCACTCGTGCTCTCCCGTCCAGGCGGGTACCGGCAGGCGGGCATTTCGCAGGGAACGGATGGGAATTTCCCCCCGGCACAGGTAGCCGAAATTGCCGTCAACATCGGCGAACAGGAAATTGTTGCATGGGTCAACCCAGCCGCGCATGGAATCGGCCAGTTCGTTGCTCTCCCGCGCCCTCAGTATGGCGGGTATGACGTCGGGCCAGGGCTTGGGACCGTCGGTGGCGGTGTACTTGAATGCTACGCCGTAGCTGGCCGGCGGCCCGCCGGAAATAACGGGGCCGTGCTCGGTGGCCCAGGTGGTCATCCGGTAGTCCTCTCCGTCCCTGACCTTGATGGTCTCTTCCCTGGTATCCGCCCGGCGCCACTGGCTGCCTGTATTGGAGTTGAACCGTGCCATTCCACCGGAAGGCGGGTCGGGCAGACGGTAGGAGCCGCCGCCGGGGCCGCCAAACCGCTCGATATACAGGTCCTGGTAGTCGGCGCTGGTATGGGTGATGCACCAGGCCACCCTGTCGTTGTGCCCAAAGTGGGGAAAGCCGGGGACGCCCGGTATGGCCAGACCGATGACGTCCCACTCAGGGCAGGCGATGTGACTCTGGTAATAGACGTTGGGCGTATCCAGGGCACGGTGCGAGTCGCCGGCCAGCAGCGGTTTGCCGGTGGCGGTGCGGTCCCCGCTGAGCACCCAGCTGTTGCTGCCGCTGTCGGTTTCGTGGAGGCGGTTAATGGCCTCGGCGCCGGCCATCATTTCGGCCAGGTAGTCGTCCAGCTCGCCCTCGTGCCGCGACCCCGGGGGCAGAATCTGAAGCTGGCCAGGCTGATAGCCCGGGGAAAGAAGGGCAGCCTTCTCGGGCCCCAGGGCCCTTACCAGCTGGGCGCGCCAGATCTTGGACTCGAACACGCCCATCTGGATGTGGCGGACCTTGAAGGCCACAAGGCCGTCCCAGGGCTGCCATGGTTCGGGGTCCAGGCCGGTGATTTCGTACTCCACCGGAAGGGTGTTTTCGGCCGTGGCCGTCTCAATCCAGGCATTCACGCCGGCGGCGTAGGCATCCATCAACTGGCGGGTGCGGTCGCTGACCGCGTTGTAGTCGGCGCGGGCGCTATCCACCAGGCGGAAGCGGCGCATCATAATATCCTGCTCCAGCGCCAGCTTGCCCACGGCTTCCGACCACCGTCCGCTGCCCCTGCGGCAGTCGTATTCCATCTGCCACAGGCGGTCCTGGGCGGTAACGAAGCCCTGGATGAAGAAGGCGTCGGTCTCGGTGGCCGCCCGGGCGTGGGGAATGCCCCAATCGTCCCGATAAACCTCGGCAGGGGCAGACAACCCCCGCAGGACAACCTTGCCGGTGGTTCGTGGAAGGTGGGAGGTGAGGCTGGTCTGGGTAAGCATGCTGTACCTCACAATACGATCTTGCGTGCCTGGTAGTGCGCTCGGGGGGAATTATACCGCAAAAGCGGGCGGAGGTTGGCAGGGCAGCTATAACGCCGGGAGCACAGGATGGGAGCGGGAACGGCGTCCCTGAGGCAGGGCTAAAGGGAATTTGAGAAGGTTGGCATGGCACGGGAGCCCCCTGAATGGGGAACAAGAGCAGAGACCTGGCGGAGTTCGAATAACAGGGGGCCTGCCAATGCATGAATGCGTGGGGCCCACCCGCTTTGCCCGTGAAAGAACAGGCCGGCGGAATCGAGGCTCGGGCCAGCCCCGCATTCCCTCTCTCCGCGCCGGCGTTACCGCTCAGGCTTCGGTTGAATTTGCCCGCGCTGCCCCGGTCGGTCCGGCAGCCCAGGGAGTTGAGGAAAAAGCGCCTGCTACCCCATCCCGGACACCTCCTGCTCCAGCCGGTCGGGCCGCTGGAGGGGGGGTTCTCCGTGGTAGGGCCAGTACCTGGCGGCCGGCGGAACGTGTTTCCATTTCTTGGGCTTGGTGGCCAGGCCCGTCAGCGAGTAGTAGTAGTCATCAAACATAACGCCGCTGCTTTCGTTGGCTACCTGGCACCTTACTTCCGGATTGTCTCCCCACTCTAGCATCGAGCCCTTGGGCACGTCCACCAGGGCGAAGCTGAAGCTCTCCCTCCGGCAGGCAGTCTTTCGCCGGAAACCTGAAGCCGCTCGCTACCGCAGTACCCGCTCATCCCCGACGCGGCGGGTTATCCGCTGCTGGTCCATGTGTTCGAGGAGGGGAAGGCTGTATTTGCGGCTGGTGTCGAACATGGTGCGGACATCGGCCACCGTGATGGAGCCGTTCTCGTTCAGGTGGGCCACTATCCGGTCGGTCAACTCCCGGTAGGCCGAGGCGGCGAAGATGACCGACTCGTTTACCCTTACCACCTGGCCTGCGTCGATCAGGTAGCCCAACAGTTCCGGTTCCGGGTGGTTTTCGGTGGGCGGCGAGTAGGGTTCCCGCTCCAGCGACCGCACGTAATCATCGGCACGCTTTTCCATTTCGGGGGAAAGGGTTGCCTGGTGGTCGGGCAGGCGCACCAGTTGACCATCATCAACCACGCAGCCTTCCTCCACCAGCCGGGCCAGCGCCTTCAGGTAAACGCCCTGGGCCAGGCCGGTACGGCTGCGAATCTCCTGGGTGGGGGCTCCCCGGCGCAGCGGGTAACTGTTGTGGTGCGTTTGCAGTTCCACCGCCACCCGGCCTTTGAAGGTGTCCCAGCCCTGGGAGGAATAGACGACGGCATCGCTCTCGGAATCCAGGTTGCCCAGAATGACCAGGTCGCCCGTTTCCGCCAGTTGCAGTGCCCGCTCTATGGCTTCTTCGGAGGAGAGGTTGGAACGCTGGGACAGGGTGCGCAGGTCGCAGGGGCCGCTCTGGTCGGCCACGCTGTAGATGACGTCCTCGCCAGTGCCCTGGTCCAGCATCATCAGTTGCTCGATGGTGTCGGGGCTGAATCGGCGGTGACGGCGGCGGGGATTGGGGTCCACCACCTGGCCGCCGCCCAGGGTGTCCTCGGCGGAGCGCAGGACAAAGTAGTCTCCCTTGACCATGGGAATGGCGTCGTCCAGCAAAATCTGGATCCAGCCGTCTTCTCCCGGGGTCAGGCGGTCGGCGTCCAGGAGCCTTACGCGGGCGGTGGTCTCGCTGGTGAAGAGGTGGAAGGTAACGCCGGCGTTGTGCCGCAGGGGATGAGGAGCGTCCCGCACCATCCGAATGTGGGCATCCAGGCGGCGGGTTGAGGGGAGCCAGCCGGGGAGGGTTACCACCTCGCCCCGCTCGATGTCGGACCGGGCCACTCCGGACAGGTTTACCGCGAGCCGGACGCCGGGCTCGCTGCGGTCAACCCGTTCCTTGTGGCTCTGCAGGCCGCGAATCCGTCCCCGCATTCCGGAGGGGGACAGTTCCACTTCCTGGCCCACGGCGAACATGCCGTCGATCAGGGTACCGGTGACCACCGTGCCGAAGCCCGAGATGGAGAAACAGCGGTCCACCGGCAGGCGGGGCCGCCCCAGGTCGCGGCGCGCCCCGGTCTCATCCAGGATTTCGTCAATGGTGGCCTTTAGCTCATCCATTCCGGCCCCGGTGTAGGCGGAAACGCCGATCATCTGGCAACCCTCAAAGGAGGTGCCGGCCACCACGTCTTCGACTTCCGCCTTGACCAGCTCTACCAGTTCCTCGTCCACCAGGTCGGTCTTGGTGATGACTACCAGGCCCCGCCTGATCTGCAGAATGTCCAGGATGGCCAGGTGTTCCCGGGTCTGCTGCATCACGCTCTCGTCGGCGGCCACAATGAGCAGGGCCAGGTCAATTGCGCCCACCCCGGCCAGCATATTCTTGATGAGCCGCTCGTGGCCCGGCACGTCAACGATGCTTACTTCCCGACCGCTGGGAAGGGTCATCCAGGCAAAGCCCAGGTCCACGGTCATCTCCCGCTCCTTCTCCTCGGGAAGACGATCGGGGTCAATATCTGTAAGGGCTTTGACCAGGGTGGACTTGCCATGGTCCACGTGGCCGGCGGTGCCGATTACGTACATGGGAGCAGACCTCGCTGGCAGCGGTTATGCCGATTCTACACGATTGCCCACGGATTCGGAAAAGGATATCACGGAACTGAGAGAAGCGGCGCCGGAGCAAGCCTTTCTTTGGGTGCGACCACCGCTGGAATTCCTTTCGGGAAGATGCCTTGTAAGGCTATATACATAGCCTGCCATAGTAGAAATAGGCGTTTTTGGCTGATATATTTCCGCCAACTTTGACAATTGAGGGGGTGTTTATGACCAAAGATGAACCAGAGATTTTAGACCCGGAGCTGGTAGATCCGGACCCGTTTGCCATCGGGTTTTCGCTGCTCGGTCTTCTGATCAGCGGCGGCGCGTACCTGGAAATGCGCCGCAACCGGATACTCACGGAAGCCCAGCGCTCGGGAGAGTTCCGGCAGACCTGGTTCCAGGCCAGGCGTACGCTGATCCACGCCAGAAGGGTGGTCGAGGAGTTCGCCACCTACGTTGCAGAGGATGGCTACGGCAGCCAGGAGTTCCTTTTTGGCAAGGCTCGGCTGAATCTTCCCCGGGACCGGGTGGACCAGCTTCGCCGCCTGCACGCCAATTCCCTGACTACCGCATCTTACATGGCAGACAACCTGGACGCCCTGAGCGAGTACCTGGACAGCACCTACACTCCTCTGGTTGAAGAGATTATGAACAAGCTCATAGAGCTGCAGATGCCCCACTCCTACGATGCGGTGGTACTGCTGGTAAGGGAAGGAGTAACCCTGTACGAGAGGTTGATCGAAGAGATTGGCCAGAAGGAATCTTTTTCCAGCTGAAGTGGAACCTGGAAAGCTTGATTATTCAATTGCCCTGTAATACTATTATTTTAGATTGACGTAGCTTGAAGTTTTAAGTATTAGATTGAAAGTAATGAGTGGTGGGGCCCCTCCTGAAGGGGTCCCATTTTTTTGGCCCGAGAGGGATCGAGGTAAGTAAATGGATGTAGAACAGGCGCTGGAGCAACTGCAGGAAATGGGTACGGCCCAGAATCGGAAGGTTTACGCCCGTCATGGGGTGCGGGAGCAGATGTTCGGAGTCAGCTTTGCCAACCTCAACAAGCTGGCCAAGTCCATCAAGCGCGATCACCCGCTGGCCGTGGCGCTGTGGGACAGCGGCAATCACGACGCGCGGGTCCTGGCTACCATGGTGGCGGACCCCGCACTGGCCGATGAAGTCTTTCTGGAGGCCTGGGTAGCCGAACTGGACAGCTACGTGATTGCCGACGCCTTCTCCGGATTGGTGGGCAAGACATCTCATGCCCGGGCCAGGGCGGAGCAGTGGACGGGCGCCGAAGGAGAGTGGCCGGGCCGTGCGGGGTGGCACCTGGTGGCCCACCTGGCCATGAAGGACCAGGACCTGCCGGACTCTTACTTTGAGACGCTGCTGGCAACCATTGAGGCCGAGGTGCATTCCCGCAAGAACCGGGTCAGGGATGCGATGAACAATGCGCTGATAGCGATTGGCATCCGTAACGCGGAGTTGCAGGAGCAGGCGCTGGCGGCGGCCGCCCGCATCGGCAAGGTGGAAGTGGACCACGGCGAGACGGGCTGCAAGACTCCCGACGCCACCGAGTACATCCACCGCACCCTGGCGCGCCGGGAGCAAAAGGCAAGGGCCGCGGCGGAGAAGGCCGCCGCCAGGGGCCAGGCGCCAGCCGCCCCCTAAAGACGGTTGTGCCGGGGCCCGACCGGAGATTGCGTATTCGGCCTCCGGAGGCTCCGCTCAGGGCGTTTGCATGTTTGCCCTTCGCTGGTGGCGGCGCTGCTTTGAAATGACGGGCATGGCATTAGGCGTCTTTCCGGATAAAGGCCGGAATGGCGGGTGGGGCATTGGCGCTCATCACGACTGTCTGATTTGGCTGCCAGGCCACCCTCGTAAACCTATGGATAGACAGGGCAGGCAGGACGGGAGAAAATGTGCTGCAAGTACTGTCCATCTTTTCCGGGTGTCGAAATGGCAAAAACAGCATTAACCAGGGATGAGGTTCTCAGCCAGCTGCGGAAACACAAGCCGGAGTTGGAGAAGAAGTTTGGGGTGGCTACGCTGGCGCTTGTCGGTTCAGTTGCCCGTGACGAAGCTTCCGAAGACAGTGACATCGACCTGATGATCACTTTTGATCAGCCCGCAACCTCCAAAACTTTTTTTGGGGTGCAGTTCTATATCGAAGACTTGATGGACCACCCGGTGGACCTTATAAGCGAGAAATACCTCAAAGAAAACCGGCGTTCCTATTTCATGACTGAAGCAGTGTATGTCTAGGCCAAGGGCCGAATCCCGTCCCTGGCAATTGTACGTTCAAGACATGATATCGTGCTCGGAGAGGGTATTAGATTACTCTCAAGGTCTCGAAAAGGAGACTTTTCTTTCCGCGCCTATAAACTACGAGGCCACTCTCTGGAATCTCGCGGTTATCGGTGAGGCCGCATCAAATATACCTTCTTCAATCAGGGACTCTAACAGGGACATACCCTGGAGAGAGATTGTAGGTACACGCCATCACCTGGTGCACGGATACTTCACTATCAACCAGGACCTGGTGTGGCACGTTATCGCGGTCGAGCTTCCTTCAGTGCTGCCTCGTCTCTACACTATCTTGGAATCCTCAAGCGCATAGTCTTGATCCTTTGGACTCTTGAGCGTAGCTTCCCCCTCCTTCCAAATCCGCTATACTGTCCCCCATGTATGAATCCCTGGCCCACTTCCTCAAGACATTCAGCGCCGAATCTCCTTTCCTCTGGGCCCTGCTGGTCATGGCGGTAACTGCGGCGACCGGCCTGGTTCTGTACGGCTTCTGGGAAATTGTGCTGCGGGGCGTAGGCCTGGCCCTGGGCGTCGGCCAGGGTCGGGACAACGGCACGGGGAACGGAGGCCACTAGACGAGTATGCTGTTCCCCAACGCCGACGTGGTCATCAATCCGGTCATCCTGGCGCTTCTGGGCCTGATTGTGGGAACCCTGGGCGGTTTCTTTGGCGTGGGAGGCGGCTTCCTGATTACCGGCGGCCTCCTGGTGTTTGGAGTCCCGGAAATTTACGCCATCGGCACCGGGCTTACCCTGATAATGGGGTCGTCCATCATCAACATGCTCAAGCACCACGGCCTGGGCAACGTGGACTTCAAGCTCGGCATTCCCATGGTGGCCGGCGCCATTCCGGCGGTATTCCTGGCCGAGTCCATCAACAGCTCCCTAGCTTCGGCAGGACAGGTGGGGAACGTAATTCCCTACATCTATGTTGTCGTGCTGCTGCTCCTCGGCGCTTTCCTGGTTTACGACTACTTCAAGACCCGCGGGCATCCGGCGCCCACTGGAGATCAGGGAGAGATAGTCTCCACCGCCGGTCTCACCCAGCGCGTGCAATCACTGCGAATCCCGCCCCACACCATAAAGCTGCCGGGGCTGCCTGCCTGGTCCACCTATTTGTCGCTGACGGTATCCGGCATAGAACGCATATCCGTTTTCGTGCCGTTGCTGGTCGGATTTGGCATAGGCTTTTTCGCCGGGCTGCTGGGCGCCGGCGGGGGATTCATCCTGATGCCGGTACTGGTGTATGTGGTGGGAATTCCGACCACCGTGGCCATAGGCACCGACCTTTTTCAGGTCATCATCACCGGCTCCTGGGGCACCTTCCTTTATGCCCTTGGCAACCACGTGGACCCGCTCATGGCCCTGATAGTCCTGGCCGCCGCCTCCGCCGGGTCCCAAATCGGGACGACCGCCACCCGATTCGTTGACCCGGGGCGAATACGGATTCTTTACGGCATCACCGTGCTGAGCGGCGGCCTCGCCATTGGCATGGGACAACTGGGCAAGGCCGTGGATGGACTGGCCTTCCTGGGCAGAATAGATGACTGGGTGCTGCTGGGCATTCCCGGCCTGATGTGCATTACCATTGCGACTTTGATGGTGATGGAGGCTCTCCGGCGGAAGCAACCGGTGAGCGAGTCGCCATGAGTTCCTCTTCCTTCAGCTTCCAGCTTCACCACCGCGACGGCGGGGCCCGGGCCGGCCGGTTCGCCACGTCTCACGGAACAGTAACCACGCCCATATTCATGCCCGTCGCCACCCAGGCCACCATAAAAACCCTGACGCCCCACGAGGTTATGGACCTGGGCGCACAGATTGTCCTCGGGAACGCCTACCACCTTTACCTGCGGCCCGGGGTAGATGCGGTGGCCAGGTTTGGCGGGTTGCACCAATTCATGCGGTGGCCCCGTCCCATTCTTACCGACAGCGGGGGTTTCCAGGCCTTCAGCATGGGGGCCTTCCGCAAGGTGGACGACGACCACATCCGCTTCCGGTCTCACATTGACGGCGGCGAGCACATCTTCACTCCGGACCTGGCCATAGCCAACCAGCAGGGGCTGGGCGCGGACATCATAATGTGCCTGGACCAGTGCATCGCCTTTGGAGCCAGTCGCTCCGAGGTTGAGCAGGCCATGGACCGCACCCACCGCTGGGCCAGGCTCTGCTACGATGCCCACTACGTCAGCCCCGCGCCGTCCCATGAGGACGCCGCCGACCGACAGGCCCTGTTCGGCATCGTACAGGGGGGCGCCTTCGACGACCTGCGGCAAAGATCGGCCGAGTTCATAGCCTCCATGCCCTTCCCCGGGTACGCCATTGGCGGACTGGCGGTGGGCGAGTCCAAGGCACAAATGTACGAAATTACCCAGCAGGTTACCGAGCTCCTGCCCCCGGACAAGCCCCGATACCTGATGGGCGTCGGCTCCCCGGAGGACCTGGTAGAGGGCGTATCCCAGGGCGTTGATATGTTCGACTGCGTACTGCCCACCCGGGTGGCCCGCAACGGCGCCCTTTTCACACGGGCCGGCCGGGTAAACATCGCCAACCGCCGCTTCGCCGAGCAAGACGCTCCGTTGGAGGAGGACTGCCAGTGCTACGCCTGCCGGAACTTCACAGCCGGCTACCTGTGGCACCTGTTCAAAGCCAGGGAGGTGCTGGGCTTGCGGCTGGCCAGTGTCCACAACCTGCACTTCATCCTGCGGCTGATGGAAAGCATCCGACAGGCAATTCTGGACAACCGCTTCGAGGCTTTCCGACGGGAGTTTCACTACACCTACCGGCCCACCGACGAGGCCACCCGGCAGCGGCAGAAAGAGCGCTGGCTGGCGGCCAGGGGCGCGTAGCATCTTGTCCAGGAGCAGACAGCTTCGTCGCCGGGATACGTGACCGCTGGCGCCCCCGGCCTTCAAATTCAGGAGCGGGTGAAGGGCCAAACAACCTTCCTGCCCCGAAGACAAACACCGAAGCCTTTCGTTTTGGTACGTGGATAAACAGGAGACAACAATGATCCGCAGCTACCGGGGAATGACCCCCAGGATTCACCCCACCGCCTGGGTCAGCGAGGCAGCCTACGTTGTGGGCGACGTGGAAATCGGCGCCTACTCCAGCGTCTGGCCAGGCACCGTGATCCGGGCCGACACCATCAAGATAACCATTGGCGAGCACGTAAACATCCAGGACAACTGCGTTCTCCATGCCGACAGCGACGCCACTTACGAGGACTACGTTACCCTGGGCCACGGGGTCATCAGCCACGCCAAGCACATCAAGACCCACTGCCTCATCGGCAATGGCGCAACGCTGAACGACGGCGTAATCCTGGGCGAAAACTCCGTCATCGCCAGCGGGTCGGTGGTGCTGGAGCGTCAGGAGTTTGGCCCCAACTCCTTTGTCCTTGGTGTACCAGCCTCGGCCCGGGAGGCGCCCACCAACGAGCGCCACCACGCCATGATTCGTCGCACGGCCGAAAGCTACGCCCGCAAGGCCCAGCTCTTCAAGGAAGAGGGACTGGGCGGCACCGACATCGACGGCGAAGAGGCCTGAAACAGGCCCTTCCATCCTGGCGCGTGGTCAAGATACGTGGGTTGACCCGTTCCCGCCAGGCGTGGCGTACGGGCCCCACCGTCCGTTACTCCGGAGCCTCTCACAGGACACCCCCGGATGCGGCCTCCCAGGCAGGGCTCCCGACCAACAATCATTCAACAGGTGATTCCCCATGCCCAAAACCCGGTTTACCGAACTCCTGAACTTGGCATACCCCGTAATGTCCGCCCCCATGAGCAACCACAGCGGAGGCCGACTGGCCGCTGCCGTATCGAAGTCCGGCTGCCTGGGCACCTTCGGCGGCACCAACGACCTGGGCCCCGACTGGTTCCGGGAGCAACTGGCCTATATTCGCTCGGAAACTGACCGGCCCTTCGGCGTTGGCTTCATTACCCAGCTGATAGGACTGGACCCCACCAACTTCGAAATCGCCCTGGAGGAAGAAGTTCCGGTGCTGATCTTCTCCTTCACCGACCCACAGCCCTGGTTGGGCCGGGCCAGGGCCGCCGGCGCCGTCACCATCTGCCAGGTACAGTCCCTGGAACTGGCGAAGATGGCCGTGGACGCCGGCGCAGATATGCTGCTGGCCCAGGGCAATGAGGCCGGGGGGCACACCGGAAGCATGAACCTGCTTCCCCTGCTGGTGGACCTGGTGGAACGCTACCCCGACGTCTCCGTGCTGGCCGCCGGGGGAATCACCACCGGCCGGGCCCTGGCTGCGGTACTGGCCGCCGGCGCCCAAGGGGCATCCCTGGGCACCGCGCTGCTGCCCACGCCGGAAGCCGTGGAGGTGCCGGACTCCTTCAAGGAACGCATTGTGTTGTCCGACGGGCAGGACACCACCTTTACCCGTCTCTACGACCTGCTGGGCACCCGCCCCTGGCCGGAAGGCATCGCCGGCCGGGTGTACACCAACCGCCTGGTCAGGGAATGGGACGGCAGGGACACGGAAATCCTCGCCCAGCGGGAGGAACTGGCCTCCGACGTCGCTGCCGGCCGCGCGCGCCAGGACCCGGAAGTCTCTTCCGTCTATATGGGTCAGGGGGCCGGCCACGTCAACGCCATTCGTCCGGCGGCCGAGGTGGTAAAGGAGATTTGCGAGGGGGCGGACGGGATACTGCGGGGCTGGAGCTCGAGGCTATAGCACGGCCTGCGGGTTCAGCCTGCTCTGGCTTTGCCCGTCCGAACAGCCTCTCGGGAAATCACGTCCAAGGATTTCTCGTTCTCCAAAGCGGCTCGAACCGTAGCCACAGCATCCTGTTTGTTGAGACGTTCTAAACTCGAGCGGGAAATAGCAAAGCGACGAAAACCAAGTTCAACCACCTGCCGTTTAGTAGAAGATTCAGCACTCAAGAATTCTTCAACCTCTGTCCAACCAATAGTTTCCAATTCAGCGTCGAACTCTGTGGGGAAAACAGCGTTCGATTTTTGGGAGCTTGTTTGAATGTTAGTTTGCGATGCAGCCTTACCCTGAATTGCTTTATTCAATTCCTTAGCTGGGCAATTTGCATAGGACCGAAGGGCCTGGACCAATATCCTCAGTCCCTCACTCAACTCAGGATTACCCGTCCTTCCTACATCTTGCAGTTGCGCTAATCCGGAAAGGTAACTGAGAATGTCAGAGACAAGCAAAGGTTCCTGCTGGAACTCTAGACACCGCTGCTGACCGTGTGACTCGGCCTGCCTTTTCTTCATAAGGCGTCTATCCTATTTTTGAGCTCTTCAGTCAGCTCATAATATTTCCTGTCTAAGTCCCTACCGCCCACGTTTTGAGTCTTCCATAGATTATAGACCGGTACACTTCTGGTCAGTGCCTCTGAAACTCCTGTCCCATGAACTATGTAAGGTCGAAGCAATGACGTGCCCCAGCGCCTCTGCAATGATCCTAAATGCTGAGTATGATCGTTCGTATATCCACTATGACTGCCTGAGGTACGTATTTGAGTAATCACCAAACCAACCAACTCGGTATCAGGCACATACATAGACCTTTGGTCGCCCATTGGCGCTAATGCCTTTAGTCGCGCATCAATGCCAGACTGAATCATATCTTTAAGGTGCGGAGTGCCGCGCTCCATAACAGCTTCAGGTATGACTGGAATGACGTAACCGTGGCTGGCAGCAATGGCATTTTGGGAAACTATCTTTGTAGCAGGTGGACAGTCGAAGATAATGTAATCATAGGTATCGTCTATTCCTGACTCTTCTATCCAGCGGCAAAGTAGCGTCCTCTTATTCCATTCGGACCGAATGGCGTTGCCTTGGTGCGTTGCAGTAAGTTCAATTTCGATATCGTCAAGTTGCAGGCTAGCTGGCAATACGTCCATCGTATTGTAGTCTGGGTCTATGTTGCGCATCGGCGATTCTACAATCACCTCAGTGCCTGGCAATTTCGATTCAGACCCAACAAAGGTTCCAAAGATCTCACTTACCGAGCGCCCCTCGTTGACTGCTCTCTCCCATCCGTTAGACCTCAAACAGAGTATAGAGAGACTACTCTGATGATCCACGTCTATCAACAGTACTCGATCATTATTCAGACATGCCAGCCCCGTACCAAGATGGAAAGCAAGAGTGGTCTTACCGACACCGCCCTTAAAGTTTATGATGCTAATACGCTTGGCCATGTAGTTCCTTGAGTTACGACTTTGCCCTAAACCTGCGCCGGTATCGGGCTGCTGGCCCGGGTTACGGAGGTTACGCTCTTGACCCCTTCCAGCTTGGCGAACAGCTTGCCCAGCTGCTCCATTCCCGTGGTGTGGAGCGTCAACTCCATTATCACCGTGCCGTCCGACCGCTCTTGGGTAACCACCGAAGCGATGTTCACCCGTTCCTCAGACACCCGCACCGTAACGTCCCGCAGCAGGCCCACGCGGTCGTAGGCCTCGATGCAGACCCGCACCGGGTAAAGCTCCTTGGCCTCACCCCACGATACGGGAACGATGCGCTCGGGTTCATCCTCGTTCAGCAGGCTCTTGCAGTCGTGCTTGTGCACCGTAACGCCCCGGGCGCGGGTTACGAAACCGGAAATTTCGTCGCCGGGGATGGGATTGCAGCACTGGGCCATGCGCGTCAGCAGGTCGCCCACGCCCAGTACCGAGATGCCCGAACTGGGGCTGGACAAGGGCAGGTTCGGCCTGGGCTGGGGAAACTCCGGCTCGGGACGCACTGCCTGGGAAAGCCGGTGGGCCAGTTGACCATCCGTCAACCCGCCGGAACCCAGGTTTACCAGCAAATCGTCCATGGTCTCGAACCGGACCAGGCTGAGGATTTCCGCATCGTCCAGGTTGAGGTTCAGGCGACGCATTTCCTTGCGCAGTTTGTCCCTGCCCCGCTCGATGTTGCTGCCCCGGGCCTGGTGGTTAAACCACTGGCGTACCTTCTGGCGCGCGCTGGCCGATTTGACGTATCCCAGGTTGGGGTTGAGCCAGTCGGGACTGGGGCCCCGATTGGACTTGGTGGTCATTATTTCAACGGTATCGCCGTTCTGCAGCGGCGTATCCAGGCCCACCAGGCGACCGTTGACCTTGCCGCCCATGCAGTGGTGGCCCAGTTCCGTGTGAATCTTGTAGGCGAAGTCCACCGGCGTGGAACTGGCGGCCAACTCCACTATGTCGCCCTTGGGCGTATAGACAAACACCTGGTCCCGGAAGATGTCCTGCTTCACCGACTCGATGAAGTCCTCGGTTTCCGCCGCTTCCCGCTGCCACTCCAGCAGCTGGCGCATCCAGGTCATCTTCTCTTCGAACTTCAGGTCCCTGGCCCGGCCTTCCTTGTACCGCCAGTGGGCCGCCACGCCGTACTCGGCCACCTGGTGCATTTCAGTGGTCTTGATCTGCACCTCCAGGGGTTGCCCTCCCTGGCAGATAACGGTGGTGTGAAGGGCCTGGTACATATTCTCTTTGGGAGTGGCCACGTAGTCGTCGAACTGCCCGGGGATGGGACTCCACACCTGGTGAATCAGGCCCAGGGCCCGGTAGCAGTCGCTTTCAGTTTCCACGATTACTCGCAGGGCGTACAGGTCCAGAATGTCCCGAAGCTCATCGCCCTGGGCGGCGTATTTCTGCATCTTGTTGTAGATGCTGTAAATGCCCTTGGGCCGGCCGTAAACCTCGGCCTGCAGGTCCGACTTGCCCAGTACCTCGCGGAGCCGCTCGCATACCTGCCCGACGTACTCTTCCCGTTCTGCCCGCCGGACGGCCAGCATTCTCGAGATTTCCCGGTACCGGTCCTCGTTCAAGTGGCGGAAGGCCAGATCGTCCAGCTGCCACTTGATCTCCCAGATGCCCAGGCGATGGGCCAATGGCGAGTAAATGTCCAGGGTCTCCTGGGCGATGGTCTTGCGCTTGGCGGTGGGGAGCGCGTCCAGGGTCTTCATGTTGTGGAGGCGGTCGGCCAGCTTGATGAGCACCACGCGGATGTCTTCCGCCATGGCCACCAGCATTTTGCGCAGGCTTTCCGCATATAGCTTGTCAGGGTCATCCGAGGGGTATAGAGAAGCGGCATCCGACCCGGGCATGCGGTAATCCATGCGGGTCAGCTTGGTAACCCCGTCCACCAGCTTGGCGACTTCGGGGTCGAAGGACTTGCTGATATCCTCGTAGGTAACCCCGCAGTCCTCCATTACGTCATGAAGGAGGGCGGCGCAGATGGTATCGCAGTCCAGATTCAGGTCGGCCAGAAAGGAGGCAGCCTGCAAAGGGTGAATGATGTAGGGTTCGCCGGACTTGCGCATCTGCCCGTCGTGGCAGTCCTCGGCATACAGGTAGGCGCGTTCTACCTGCTCTACCGCTTCCCTGGGCAGATATCGGGAAACCTTGTCAAGGAGGACGTTGGCCTCCTTTACCTCTACCCCATGTTTCATATCCTTATTCTTCACTTTGCAGGATGATAATACCTGCCCTGGGACAAAGTCTATACCGTTTGCTGCAACAGTCTGCCAAATTTGTGCTTTGGCTGTCCGGCGGACGGCCTATCCGCTCTGCTCCGCCTGGTCATAGCGGGGGTGGTAGGGCTTGATGTCCAGTACCGGCGAACCGTCCTGGGCATCCAGGCCCGTTACGGCGATTACATTATCCTCCACCGACACTATTTCGGCTACCGTCGCCGCGATGGCGTTGGGCCGGTACTGGCTGCGGGTGGCGAACACGCCCCGTATGGGATTGGCGGGATTGTGGCCGGGGTGCAGCTGCAACTTATACTCGGTGGCCCGGTGCAGGTTGAACAGGACCAGGATGTGCGTCTCTTCCTCCAGCCCCATCAACCCCGGGGCCATCTCCGGCCTCAGGACTATGCGCGAAGGCCGCTTCCGCATTTCGTCCGAGGGGGCGTAGCCGCCGAACTCGCTCTCCACCACGCCGATGGGGGTGAAGGTCACAGCGGCGACATCACGGTCATCGGTTCTTGCCAAGTCAGTTCACCAGCCAGCTAAGAATTTGAGGCGCGCAGGGAACTCCGCGTTCTGGGCAGGGTTATCGCATGAGTGAGTAAATTGTCTTTCTGAGCTTGCCGAAGAATCTAAACTCCTCCCTACCAACTGGCTTTCGGACCCGAAGCGAGGCCGTGGGGAAGGATTTCAGGCCCTTCGGCAAGCTCAGGGCGACATAGCTTTGCCTTGTGGACATTTGCCGGCTGCAGGACGAATTTTTCATGCGATAGCCCCGGGGTTCTGGGGTGCTTGCTGAGTCGATTCCCTTCGCAGGTCTTACCATAGTTGCTTGCACCGGCATTATCCCACACCCGTCCTGCTCCACTGGCCGCCGCGTTGGTGAATACCGGTGTTCATGCGTGGGCCAATGGTACTTTGCGCCCCTATACCCCCGCGGAGACCGGCGCCAGCGATGCCAGCCAGTCCAGCACCGTGGCCGAGGCCTGGTCCATGCTGTTCAGCAGGGAGTGGTTCCCGCCGGGGATGATTACATACTCGGCGCGGGGGCTGTTGACTGCTGCCGTCACCATGTCCTGGGGGCAGTCCTTCAGCCGCGTGTGGGTCTCCTGCTCGCCTCCCATAACCAGCATGGGCGCCGAAATCCGGGGCGACAGGGCCACCAGGTTGTACCGCTCGGCCGGGCCGTGCTTGTCCAGGTACGACGCGGCGCTGAACATCTGAGCTATGGGGAAGCGGACCTCCATCAATTCCAGGGCCCGGTCTTCCGCCTCCATCTGGTCGGCGCGTTCGATGATGCTCCGAAACTCCTCGGCGTCCTCCGACTGCATATAGTAGGAATAGGAGAGCCGCACCGGCGAAATGGGAATAACGGTAACAATCCGCTCATCCCCCTCGGTGGCGGCATAGTAGCCGACTTTCACCGCGCCCATGCTGTGGCCCAGCAGCCCGATGCTGCGGTAACCCTTTTCCCACAGGTAATCAATTCCGGCGGCCAGGTCGTGACGACTGTTGTCCAGTATCTCCAGGGCGTTGCCGTAATACTCTCCCGAACCCTGGGGAGACCAGACCGTGTCGTGCCCCTTGGTATTGATGGCCAGGCATGCATAGCCCTGGCTGCGCAGGTCTTCCGCCATGGCCTTGGTGGCAGTCCGGTAGAAATTGCCTCCCGAACCGTGTATCAGCAGCATGGCGTCCACCGGACCCTTGGGCGTCACTCCCGCGGCCGGCTCAAAAAAGGCGGCGTCCAGGCTCATCCCGTCCCGGCTGGTAATCGTAATCAGGTCCACTATCATGGGGAGGTTCCTCCTTAAGTCGGCTGCGAGCGTGAGGGTACGGGGTCAATGCGGTCATTGTAGGGCAGCGGTAGGCGGGGCGCAATGTGGACCCGCCAGGTTCCAAGGGCTATCGCAAGAGTGAGTAAGTTGTTATTCTGAGCTTGCCGAAGAATCTGAACTCCTCCCCACCAACTGGCTTTCTGGACCGTAGCGAGGCCGTGGGAAGGACTTCAGGCCCTTCGGCAAGCTCAGGGCGACATAGCTTTTCCTTGTGGATAATAGCCGGCTGTAGGACTAATCTTTCATGCGATAGCCCTCGTCTGGCCCCCGGGGTCATTCGCGCAGGAACTTTCACTCAAATTGCGCCAGGGCTGTCGGCAATGATTCGCGTCTCCCTGAGCTTGCCCAGGGGCCCGGAATGACCTTCTTTAAGTATTATTGCCTGAGATGGTCCCCCAACACTCCGTCTATCAGGAAGGACCGAAGCGGGGACGGGGCTTGGGGCTGTCCGCTCTTTCCGGCGGTACGCCCTGCTACCGTCCACGCTTGCCAAAGAAGTACGGGATGACATTCAACGTTGCGCGCTTCGGCGTCTGCGGCGGGAAAGCGGGGGAGGGGGGGCAGGTTTGCGAAAGTAGAGATGAAGGGGAACAGGCTAGTCCAGCAGCGGCAGCCTTCCCCAGACTATGGAATCGGGGTCGCTGGACGCGCCCTGTTCGCGGGCCAGGTCCCGAACCTGGAGCAGGGTGGCGTTTACCTCGTTGGTAAGCAAGACCCAGTCCGGCTCCTCCGGAAACCAGTAGGGGGAGTTAATGCGGACCACCTTGCCCTCGGCGGCATTCAGGTATATTCCGAACTTGGACAGGTGCTGCATGGTTTTGATCTTGTCCCCTTTCCTGTCCCTGCGCCATGCCGGGGAGAACGTCCGGTCCGAGGCAGGGGTATGGCATCCCGCAACCGGGGTCAGGGTATTACTTGCTCTACCAGGATGGTCTCATCCCGGCTGGGGCCCGTGGAAATCACCTGGGCGGGGCAGCCTACCAGTTCCTCGATGCGGCGCACGTAGGCCAGGGCGTTTTGCGGCAGCTGGTCCAGCGATGTGGCGCTGGCGGTGGGCTCGTCCCATCCCGGCATTTCCTCGTACACCGGTACACACTGCTCCAGCACCCGAGTATCCGACGGGAATCGGCTTACCTCCTGCCCGTTGGCGCGGTAACCCACGCAAATCTTGACCGACGGGAAGCCATCCAGAATGTCCAGGCGGGTAATGACCATTCCGGTAAGCCCGTTTACCTGGCGGCTGTACCTGCCCGCTACGGCATCGAACCAGCCTACCCTGCGGGCCCGACCGGTGGTTGCGCCAAATTCGTTGGCCATGTCCCGCCAGGCGTCGGCGGCTTCTCCGAAAACCTCCGTGGCCATGGGGCCGCCGCCTACCCGCGTGGAGTAAGCCTTATAGACCCCCAGCACACCCTTGATGGCCTGGGGATTCAGGCCCAGTCCGGTGCAGGCGCCCCCGATGGACGGCGACGATGAGGTGACGTAGGGATAGGAGCCGTGGTCCAGGTCCAGCAGCGTTCCCTGGGCGCCTTCCAGCAGGATATTCTGGTCCTGCTCCAGCAGGTCCTGTACCAGCTGCTCCGTCGCATGGACGTAGGGCCTCAACTGGTTGCCCCACTCCAGCGACTTCTCCATGATTTCTTCCGCGGAAAGGGGCTCGGCGCCGTAAACTGCGGAAATCAGCTTGTTCTTGATATTCAGGGTCTGTTCCAGGCGGGGGCGCAGGGACTCCGGGTCCAGCAGGTCTCCCACGCGGATGCCCATGCGGGCGGTCTTGTCCACGTAGGCAGGGCCAATGCCCCGCCCGGTGGTGCCAATGGCGGCATTGCCTCGGGACTCTTCCTCCAGCCTGTCCAGCAGCACGTGGTAGGGCATTACTACGTGGGCACGGTCGCTGATGCAGAGCTTGTCGGTTTCGATGCCCCGCTCGGAAAGCTCGTTCAGCTCGCCCATCAACACTTCCGGGTCCACCACTACGCCGTTGCCGATGATCCCATACACATCGGGCCAGCAAATGCCGGAGGGGACCAGGTGAAGCGAGAATTCCCCCTTATCGTTGACCACGGTGTGGCCCGCGTTGTTGCCACCGGCATAACGGACCACTGCGGAGACTCGGCCGGCAAGGTAGTCAATAACCTTGCCCTTGCCCTCGTCTCCCCACTGTCCGCCAATTACGGCAAAAGCCGGCATTGTGCCTCCATTTGTTACAAAGCTTGTCCGCCTCCCTCAGTCGAGGCGGACGCCGCAGGGGAGTATAACAAAAAAGGTAAGTTATTGGAAAGTGCAATAATTGGGCGGCCAGGGGCACCGCGTGTTGTATGATGTAATGCTGAGCAAAGTCCAGGCAACCGGATCCCTGCTTGGCTGACAGGCAGGATGCCCGGGCCCTGGGCGCCCAGCCAGGAATTCAGGCCCTTCGGCAACTCTGGGGCGCCGGGATAGCGCCCGGGGTGGCACGGCCTTTTGCCGCCAGCCCCGGCCCAATTTGAGCGGTAACTATATCCCGATTGACCTGCCGCACCGAGCGTAACTGTTCAGGCTTGGCGTGTAACCCTCACCCCCAGGCCCCTCTCCCTGAGGGAGAGGGGAGAAATATTCTCCTTACGAGAGGCGCGGCCGGATAGGTTACCAAATACAGAGGCAATTGACTGGGACGAATCCACCATCAGCGATGATCACCCCTCTCCCTATGGGAGAGGGGCAGGGGGTGAGGGCATTCCCCTCAACTCTGAACTGTTACCGCCGAGCCGCCGGGGTTGCCCGATCCTTTCTCAGCAAATAGGATATAGGTTGTTAGAAGGCGCCAATCCGGGGGATGTCGGTTGGCGTCGCGCGACCCTGTCGAGAACCAGCGCCCAGCGGCGCGCCAGGCTACCTGCAGCCAACCCAGGAATCCGTACCCGGACTGGTGGAGGGGACGGCAGGGCCAGGCGCTCCTGTAAGGCCGGATGCGCTGGCAGCCGTAGGTCTCTCACGATAGGGATCGCCATAAGCCGGAAGAAAGGTCCCGGGCCCTGGGCGAACTCCCTTCGGGCCCAGCCCCGCCGCAGGCCGTTTGGCCTGCCCCGCCAGACCTTCCTACGGGCGCCGGGGCCCAGATTGATTTCACAGGAGCATTGATAATCATGGCAGACTCCACGCAGACCCTTTCAAGCCGGCTAGCCAGACTCCACCAGCGGATGGAAGAAGCCCAGGTGGACGCGTATCTTGTGCCCTCCTCCGACGCCCACCTGAACGAGTATGTGCCCGATTACACGCGCCGCCGGGTCGCCATCACCGGGTTCCGAGGCTCCGCCGGCGACGCCCTGATCTGCCGGGATGGGAGCCATCTGTTCGTTGACTCCCGTTACCACCTTCAGGCGGACGACGAGGTGGACCTCGACAGTTTCCGCGTCCACAAGCTGGGGCTGGCTGGGGAAAAGACCCTGAGCCAGTGGTTGACCGAGATGGAAAGGGAGCGGGGCAGCTTGCGCGTAGGCTTCGACCCCTTCGTGGTCTCGATGCAGGCCTACTCGGCCTACCAGGCCGCCTTGAAGTCCCCTGATTCCTCCCTGGAGCCGGTCAACGACAACCTGGTGGACGCCGTGTGGGACGACCAGCCGCCACCGCCCGCCAATCCCATATATCAGCTGCCGGACGATCTCACCGGTTGCGGTGTCGCCGAGAAGCTGTCCGATATTCGCAAAGAGATGGAGGATGCCGGGGCTACCCTGCTGGTCCTGACCAAGCTGGACGAGATTGCGTGGGTAACGAACCTCCGGGGCACGGATATCGCCTACAATCCCGTGTTCGAGGGCTACCTGGTCATTGGCCGGGAGAGCGCTACCTGCTTCACCCGGGTTTCGCCTCCCCGCGATGTGACCGATGCCCTGGCCTCGTTAGTCAGCTTTGAACCCTACGCCGCCTACGCCGACGCCATGAGCCGCCACGGCGCCGAAGCATCGGGCATGGTGTGGCTGGACCCCAGCGGGACCACGATGGGTACCAGGCTGATGCTTCACGAGGACCAGAAGCTGCTCGAGAAACCCAATCCCACTGTGGCGCTCAAGGCCATCAAGAACGAAACGGAAATCGCCGCCTCACGAAACTCCCACCGGCACGCCGCCGCCGCCAAAATCCGCAGCTTCAAGCGCCTGCAGGACTCCATAAAGGCGGGCGAGACCGTCAGCGAGGCGGGATACAGCCAGATACTGTACGAAGAGTATGCCAGCGAGGAGGGCTTCTACGACCTCAGCTTCACCACCATCGCCGCCGCAGGACCCAACGGGGCCATCGTCCACTACTCCGACGCCAGCCCCGACGTACCGCTCCGCGACGGTGAGATGTTCCTGGTTGACTCCGGCGTACAGTTGCAGGGCGGCACTACCGACGACACCCGCACGGTAATCGTCGGCGAACCCTCCCAGCGCCAGAAGGAAGTCTATACCCTGGTATTGAAAGGCCACATCAACCTCGCAATGCAGAAGTTCCCCGAGGGGACCGGCGGCATCGCCCTGGACGCCCTGGCCCGCACCTTCCTGTGGAATGCCGGGCTCGACTACGGGCACGGCACCGGCCACGGCGTCGGCGCCTTTCTGAACGTCCACGAAGGACCGCAGCGAATTACGCCTAGGGGGGCCGACGAGCCCTTCAAGACCGGGATGATTGTTTCCAACGAACCTGGCTACTACGAGGCGGGGTGGGGCGGAGTGCGCCTGGAAAACCTGTACGTTGTCGTCCCCGACGATGAGATGCCAAGGCATCCCGACGGCCGGAAGTGGCTTCAGATGGAGTCCCTGACGCTGATTCCCTTCGACAAGGAACTCATTGACTGGGACCAGCTCTCCGGTGAGGAACGCCAGTGGCTGGAGGGATACCACCGGCAGGTCTGGGATACCATTTCTCCCATGCTGGAGGAAGGGGACCGAGAGTGGCTGCGGGAGGCCTGCCAGACCCCCTGACGGGGCGACGCCTCCTGGCTTACGCCCGTATATGGCCGAAACCCGCCCGTTCTCGGCGGGCGCGAACTTCAAGGAAGAGCACGGCGAACTCAAGCCGTGCTCTTCGATT
The DNA here is from genome assembly GCA_028875055.1 of Chloroflexota bacterium. GTDB lineage: Bacteria > Chloroflexota > Dehalococcoidia > Lucifugimonadales > UBA3495 > Bin22. Next base: position 3,109 of record JAPPGG010000026.1, on the reverse strand, counting down.
AGGCTATGCGTCCGCTCCGGGAAAAGCCTGCATCCGGGCTATACGAACCACCCCATGCCTTCCCAGTGGCCGCGCAGGTAGGCTATCTGGCCTCCGTGGACGATGTTGTCATAAACCATTACACCCATCAGGGTCTCTTTCGGCTCCGGGTCCAAACCGGGCCTCAGGCTCATGGTGACGCTTAACTCCTCGTTGGTTACGGAGGACATATACTCCCGGCAGCAGGCCTTCATGGCCTCGTAGTACCCTACCAGGATGTCTCTGGGTGGAAGCGGCCATGCGGCTACCCGCGCCGCGTCCCAGCCCTGGCCGGTCGTCTCCGGGTCGTCGCTCAGGCCGAATTTCTCGCACCAGCCGTCTTCTATCCATACCTGGGGCTTGCCCTGGAACCGGGTATTCATAAATACGTCCACCACCCGGCTCATGTGAAAGAGGAGCCAACCAATGGAATTGTCGTTGTCGGACATCCGGCGCGCCAGTGTTTCGTCACTTAGCCCGTCTATGGCACGATCTACCATACCCCAGTTGCGTTCCAGCGCATTTGATACTCCGGTGGAAACGGCCATGACTACCCTCCAAGAGTTTAGTTAGATCGCGGGTTACGGGCTAATTGTAACAGCCTTGAGGCCGGCGCCTTAAGGGCGCGCCGACGACCAGGGAAAGTCCACCCATCGGGCTGCGCCTGCGGTGTTGGGCCAAGACACCGACTCCGGGCGGGACATAGACCTGGGGCGAGAATCCAGGGCAATTGCACTATAGAATCAGGCTACAGGGGGCACAATGCGGTGGGCAGAAGTCATGTCGCCCTGAGCTTGCCGAAGGGCCTGAAGTCCTCATCCTCAGCCCGGCTGCGGGTAGTGAAGGTGGTTCCAGGGATAGATCTTAGATGCTTCGGCTTCGCTCAGCATGACATTCAATTAAAACGCGATTGCCCTGGGGCGAGAATCCCGAATTGATCGCCCGTATGTTCCGTGTGTGTATAATGACTGCCACACACATCAGCGGGAGGACGCATGGCTATAAAGAACTGGGCCACTACCACATCCCGGGTCGTTTACCACCGCCTGCCAGCAGGCGCATCCCTTATCGGAAGCATCGAGTCCCTCGCTCATTCAGAAGGCATCCGTGAAGCCTCCGTAATGTCATGCATCGGGAGCCTGACCCAACTCAAACGCCGTAATCTCTGCAGCCTCGAAAGGGACCACGAGAGGGAAACAATCGACGAGATCATGGAGTTGGTCACCGCTGACGGTTACATTCAGCCCTTGGAGGACGGAGGGGTGTACGTCCATCTGCACGTGGCCGCTGCAAAACCATCGGGCGAAATTGTCGGCGGACACTGTGAAGACGCCACATGCTTTACCGGCGCCTTCGTATATCTTCAGGTAATAGAGGAAACTCAGGAGTGAGTCGTTTTGCCTGAGAGTCTCAGACGTTGGCCAGCACCAGGCCCGGATATACCTGCTTTTACCGTGCCGAGGATGGCGGGCGGCTAATGTTGCCGGGGAGGAACCTGCTTCCCACAATAGGGGCTTGACCGGCGGCAGAGGCGAAGTCGTCCCTGCCCAATTGGTCATCCGCGATACCTGGGTATGGATAGCATTCCGATTCAGGTGGTTTATCGAGGCAGGGGCGGGTTTCAAACCCGCCCTGGCTGCATTTCGACCGTTCTGATCGTGCCATACCACCTGGAATGGAACGTTGGCCCGGAATGGAAGCAGTTGATCGCTGGGGCCAGCGCCTCGCAATTTCATTCTCAACAGGCTTAAACCGGGAAGAGGGTACCGCTGCTGGTTCGCTACCGCTGCAGGTAACTGGCCCCTGGCATCCCTGGCCCGAACCGGAACCGGTCCCGACCCGCAGGGCCTGGTTATAATGCGGCCGTCCCCGACCCTTGCATTTCAGGAGGAGGGCTATGAAGACTATCGAACTGGACTACACCCGCCAGTGCGGCGACGAGCCCACGAAGGGACACAACCGGTGGCATCCCGACATTCCCCCCGCAGTGACCGCCGACCCCGGTGAAGAAGTGGTGATGCAGACCCGCAATGCCTTCGATATGCAGATTAACCCGGCCACCCAGGCGCCCGACCTGTTGAATGCCGACCTGAATCTGGTCCATCCCCTGACCGGACCCGTGTACGTCAATGGCGCCGAAGCCGGCGACCTGCTCCAGGTGGACGTCCTGAACATCGAACCGGCCGGCTGGGGATTCACCACCATCCTGCCCGGTTTCGGTTTCCTGCGGGACCTGTACACCGAACCCTACATTGTCCACTGGGAGATGCGCGACGGCTTTGCCCAGTCCGAGCAGCTGCCAGGTGTTCGGGTGCCCGAGGCGTCCTTCATGGGCACCATCGGAGTTGCGCCGTCCCGGGCCCTGCGCCAGGAAATCCTGCTGCGGGAGGATGAACTGCTCCGCCGAGGGGGAATGGTGGTGGGACCAACTCCGGCCGGGGCGGTCCCGGCCCATGAGCCCTTCGCCTCGGAGGGGCTGCGAACAATCCCGCCCCGCGAAAACGGCGGCAATGTGGACATTAAGCAACTTACCGGCGGCACCCGCCTTTACCTGCCCGTTTTCACCGAAGGTGCGCTCTTCTCCGCCGGAGACGCTCACTACGCCCAGGGCGACTCCGAGTGCTGCGGTACGGCCATAGAAATGGACTGCACCCTGCACGTCAGCTTCGAAGTCAGGAAGGGCGAAGCCGCCGGTCGGGGCATCAACTTCCCCTACTTCGAGCGCGATGACTACTTCACTTCCCCCGAAATGGCCGCTCCCCGCCGCTTCCTGGCGTCAACCGGAATGTGCATTTCCGATGGAGCCAACGAGTCGGAACACGCCACCCTGGCCTCCCGCCAGGCGCTGCTGAACATGATTCACCTGCTGATGGAACGGGGCTGGTCCCGCGAGCAGGCCTACTGCATCTGCAGCGTGGCGGTGGACCTCAAGGTCAGCGAAGTGGTTGACGTGCCCAACTTCGTCGTCTCCGCCTTCCTGCCCCTGGACATCTTCGAGGGCTGACCCGAGGCGACATAAAAATGCCTTCCCCCTCAACGGGCTGACAGGGGTATGTAAGGGTCAAAATTGGTTTGGAATTAGCTTGGGAAG
>JAPPGG010000059.1 GCA_028875055.1 Chloroflexota bacterium | reverse complement strand
TCTCCCTGAGGGCGAGGGGTGAAACTGGTTTTGGGATTGTGATTTGATGGTAGGGGTGGGTTATCCTGCGGGGGAAGGGGGAGGTGTCAGTGGTTTATGCGGGAGGGGGAAGTTTTATCCACGAATGGGCACGAATGGGGTGGGGTTCCGGAGGGGGGTTGGAGGGGAGGGAGTTTGGATCCTTCGGCTTCGTTCAGGATGACGGGATAGCGGGTTCAGGGTGACGGGATAGCGGGTTCAGGGTGACGGGGTGATGCGCAGGGCGACATGACCTTCGCCGGCCGAATTTCTGCCCTCTTGTAGTCTGAACGTATATTGCGACTACCCTGCCTCGCGAATCAGGGCCTTTCGATTATCAGGGAGGGATTGGTCCGCTTCAATCAGTGACAGGAACACTGTATTGGGTCTCGGGGCCTCCCGCAGGAAATTCACCCCCACCCTGGCCCTCCCCCGTCGATGGGGAGGGGATAATCGAAAGACCCTACCTCGCGAATCAATACAGTTGACGGTGGTTTGCGGTATTGCTAATATCACGACAGGAGCTACCCTGTAGTGAGGAATAATTTACCAGGGCAGCGTTAAGAAATCTTATGACGGCTCCGCTTACCACGCGCACCGAGATAATGTCGATTCTGGAGAATCGGGGTTATCGGGCCACCGCTCCCAGGCGTTCCATCATAGAACTGCTGGAAGGCAAGAAGGAAGGGTTCACTGCTGAAGAGATCAGCATTGAGCTGCCCCAGGTTGGTCGAGCCACGGTCTTCCGGACGGTCAAGCTGCTGTTGAACGCGGGAGTGCTGTGCCGGCTCAACATGCTGGACGGCGCCCCGAGATACAGCCTTTCCAGCGTGGAGCACCACCACCACACGATCTGCGTCAAGTGCGGGAATGTAGGGGAGTTCAGGGCTGCCAACATCGAAAACCTGATGCGGGCGCTGAGCGAGCAGATTCCGGGGGAGATTGTGGGCCACCGCTTCGAGTTTTACGTCAACTGCGAGGCCTGCCTGTCGGACAAGTAGTCCTTTACTCAACGGGAGCAGCAACAGCGGGCTGTCCACGGGCAGCCCGCTGTCTTTTTTGCTCCAGCAGTCCTACTGTTTTCAAATGACAGCCAGAAAGGGCGTACTGCCGCGCCGGCGCTAACCAGGGACCACGAATCCCCGGGAAGTCAGCTCCCGCAATGTAAGGACGGCTAAAACCCAAGCCATCAATACAGTCTTGCTCGTCCGCCGGCGGTTCAGTTGCGGCAAGGCTTTAGCCGGGGCTTACGGCCAAGGCTCCAACGGCTACGGAAGATAGGTGCACGGGCAGCTCCTCCCAGGTTAGTCCCCGATCGGAGCTCTGGTACAGCTGGCCTCCATCGGCGCCGGCATACACCCGGCTGGGATCGGCGGGGTCCCACTCGAAGGCCACGACCATCTGGGCAGGCTCGGTGCCCTGGCCAACTTCATCCACCAACTGCCAGGAATCGCCGCCATCGGTTGAGCGGTAGAACATGGGATTGAGCCGGCGGGCATTTTCCGACACGGTAACCAGCACCAGGTTGGCATCGTCGGGAGCGGGGGAGATGTGCAGGGTGTAGCGCCGGTCCAGTCCCTCATTGATGGGCTGCCAGTTGGCGCCACCATCACTGGAGCGATAGGGGGCGCGTGCCGTGGCCACATAGACGCTGTCGGGCCGGGCGTCGCTCAGGGCGACACAGTGAATGTCGTCGTTCAGTCCCGGCAATTGCCGCCAGTTGGCGCCACCGTCGCCGGAGCAGACCATGCCGCCCACCTCAATGCCGGCGTACAGGCGGTTGGCGTCGTTGGGTGCAACGCGCAGGTCGCGGACATGAGAGTCACGGGTGGGGGAATGGAATCCCCAGTCAACGGCCTCGGGAACCCGAGTGAATCCCTCCAGCTCCGACCAGGTCTCTCCGCCGTCGCGGGAACGATATACCGTGGCCGGTTCGCTGCCCACGAACAGGGTATCCTCCTCGGTGGGGTGGGCCAGGACGCTGTGGGCGTACGGGGAGGGGTAGGAGGCGAGGTGGGTCCAGCTGTTCCCGCCGTCGTCGGTGCGGTAAACGCCGGCTTCGTAGGCCGCCAGGTAGGCCCGCTGGGGATTTAAGGGACTGGCCGCCAGCCGGGCCGCAGCGTGGGGCAAGGCGGTAACGGGGCCCTGGCGCCAGGAGGACCCGCCGTCCTCGCTGGTAATTGAGCATACGCCGTCGTGCATGCCGACATAGATGGTTTTCGCCGCGCTCATTTCATCTCCTCCTTACTGGAAAGTGGCACATGCCTGAAGCCTGGGGTAAGAGTAAGCACTCAGCGGGGAGTGGAAACGGGTTATTTTCGAGAATATTAACACGTCCAGCGCGGAGGCAGCCAAACTGGGCAGGCGGCCGGGGCGATAAGGCCTTGAGAATGTCGTGCTGGGCCTTTCGGCAGCGTTTACCCTGAGGCAGGCCGTGGGGCTCGGGGCGTCCTGACCACTGTTCAAAGCACCAGTCTCCATTTGAGACGCGATTGTCCTGGCGGCGGGCTGAACTTGCGTACCGGGTGACGCGGGTTTATAGTTGATTGGCAGTAGTTTTTCATTTGAAGGGCCGGTGTCGGCAAGCCAAGACATCGCCCGTGGGGCGGGGAACAGGGCCGCCCTGGAGCGCATATGACTCAGCAGGAACTGGTCGCCTGGCTTCGGGACTGGGGAGTTCGGGTGACGCCGCAGCGGCTGGCCATCGCGGAGGCGGTGCTTAACTCGACGGACCATCCCTCGGTACAGCAGATCTACGAGCGGGTGAGGGACCATTTCCCCTCAATGACGCTGGCCACCATATATTCCACGCTGGGAGTGCTGGAAAAGAGCGGGCTGATCCAGGAACTGCCCTTTGCCAAGCTGTCACGTTACGAGTCCAACCTGGAACCCCACGTAAACCTGGTGTGCATCGAATGCGGCAACGTGGTGGATACCAGCCTGGGGCAGGAGGCGGTGCTGCGGTTGAAGGCGTTGATTTCCGAGGAGTCCAACTTCGACGTGGCTTGGCAGCGCGTGGACTTTCACGGGTGGTGCCGCCGCTGCGCCTCGGAACGTCGGGACAGGGAAGAGGCCTCCCAGGTTTAGGGGGCGGATGCCCACCGTGGCCAACGGGCAGTCGATTCCAGCTTACCGAGACGGGGAATAATTGACCATGATTACCAGCGTGGTTGGCATTACTGTCTGGACCGACGACCTGGACCGGCTGTACCGGTTCTACCACGAGCTGCTGCGCTTGCCCCTGCACTCCAACCACGGCGACTTTATATCCTTCCAGTTGGGCGACAACATGCGCTTTAACATTGGCATTCACGACGGGGTGAGCGGCGCCAGCGGCGATCCCTTCCGGATGATGCCGCACCTGCGCGTGGAGGAGATTCATGGGGAACACCAGCGCCTGGCCCAGGCCGGCGTGGAGTTTCTGCGGCCTCCCGAGCAGGAGCACTGGGGCGGCTGGGTTGCTACCTTCAAGGACCCCGACGGCAACGTCCTGCAAATGCTCCAGTTCCCCGAATAGCTTCTTCATTACCTCGTATAACTACTGACGGCCGGCTGTTGCCCGCAGGGTCCGACCTGCATTAGCCTGTTGCCTGCGTAGAACCAGACACCCTGGCGAACGGTGACAGCGGCTTGTATCAAAGAATCGGAGACTTTTCATTTTTTGTTCTGACGGCGATCCTCATTGCCAACCTGCTGACCGCGGTGGCAATCTGGTATGAGATATACTACGTGGCAAGCGACTCCACCACGGAAACGATCAAGGCAATATACCTGGATGCCGCTGCGGCTACTGCGGTGGCAATCTGGATTGTGGGTACGATAGAGGCGGTTATGGTGCTGCACAAGCTGATTCTGGAAAAATACCTGGCGAACCGGTTCAACGAGGGTGAGGCAAGGGGCCTGGAAAGAGGCCGGCGAGAGGGGCGAGAGGAAGGGGTGGATACCGGCCGAGAACAGGCTTACGATGAGTGGGGCGCATGGTATGGCCGGATGCTGGAAGCCCGGGAACGGGGTGAGGATTTTGAGGAGCCGCCGCCTCAAGCCTTCCGCGGCCAGGCTGGGGAGTAAGGGGTTCCTGGTGCTGCACAAACTGATCCTGGAAAAATACCTGGCGAACCGGTTCACCGAGGGTGAGGCCAAGGGCCTGGAAACGGGCCTGGAGAGAGGTCGAGAAGAGGGACGACAAGAGGGGATTAAGGAGGGGCGCGAGGAAGGCCTGGATACCGGCCGAGAACAGGCTTACGATGAATGGGGCGCATGGTACAGGCGGATGCTGGAAGCCCGGGAACGTGGTGAGGATTTTGAGGAGCCGCCGCCTCATGCTGGTGGACCCCATGAGAAGGAGTAGTCACCAGATAAACATGGCGTCCCCGAAGCTGTAAAAGCGGTATTTCTCCTGAATGGCCTCCTGGTAGGCTGCCAGGATGTTCTGCCTGCCGGCAAAGGCCGACACCAGCATAACCAGGGTGGAACGAGGCAGATGGAAGTTGGTGATCATACCGTCCACCAGCCGGAATTGATGCCCAGGCAGGATGTAGAGGTCGGCCTGGCCGCTGACCGGTTTTATGGAAGCTCCCTCCGGTTCTCCCGACTCGGCCAGGTCTTTGCCCACCTGCTCCAGCGTTCGCACCGACGTTGTGCCCACGGCGATGATGGGTCCGCCCCGGGCCCTGGCGTCGGAGAGGATTTCCGCGGCCTGGGCTGGAAGCTCGTAGTATTCGGTGTGGATGGTGTGTTCCCGGGGGTTGTCCTCGGAGACGGGCCGGAAAGTATCCAGTCCCACGTGCAGAGTCAGGAAGGCGGTCCTGACACCCCGGGCTCGCAGGGCATCCAGGAGTTGAGGGGTAAAGTGAAGGCCGGCCGTTGGGGCCGCCGCGCTGCCCGGCTCGCGAGAGTACACGGTCTGGTAGCGTTCCGGGTCGGTCAGCGGCTGGTGGATGTAGGGCGGCAGCGGCATTTCGCCCAGCCGGTGAATTCCCGACTCCACGGAAAGGCGGATGCGCCTGATTCCCTCGTTTTCTACCGAGATAACCTCAGCCTCCACGGGTTCCCCTGGCGAGGGCACGGAGACCGGGAAGCCTGCCTGGTTGGGGTGGTTTGCCGAAGAATCCGGCGGTTCCAACTGGATGACGGACCCCGGGCGCAGGCCCCGTCCTGGCCGACCCAGGGCCTGCCAGATGCCTTCCGCCTCGCGGCGCAACAGGAGGAGTTCCACCCGGCCGCCGGTATCCCTGCGCCTGCCGTAGAGGCGGGCGGGAATAACTCGGCTGTGGTTCAGCACCAGCACGGCGTTGGGTGGTATGAGTTCCAGGATATCGGTGAACCGACGGTGCTGCATGCCGCCGGTGGCCCGGTCCAGCACCAGCAGGCGGGATGCGTCGCGGGGCTCCACCGGGGCCTGGGCGATCAACTCCGGCGGCAGGTGGTAGTCGAAGTCGTCGGTGCGCATGGGGTCAGCGGGACCGGCCACTCCGGTCAGCCACCGATAAGAGCGGCAACAGCGCCGGCGGGGTCCTGGATTACGCAGAAAGACTGGCCGCCCATGTCCCTGGGGCCGTCAATCAGCTTGCCCCCCAGGTCAACGCATTTTTGGGCGCTTTGGCCCACGTCCTCAACCACGATGTAAACCAGCCACTGGGGCGGAATGCCGGCGTTGGAACCACGGGCGTGGCAGATGCCGGCCACGGCCGGGCCGCCGTCGGCCAGGTTGATGTTGTAGTCGGCATAGTCGCCCATGTCGTGGTCGGTATAGGTCCAGCCCACAACCTGGCAGTAGAAGTCGAGAATTTCCGGGGCGTTGGGAACGGTAAGGTCCTGCCAGGCTATGCTGCCGGGGGGCGGAAGCTGGAAGTCCTGGCTCTCTTCGGCGGGTTGCTGCGGTTCGGTCATGGGGGTTGGCGCTCCTTATTAATGGGCGTTCCCGGGGTCTAATTGTTCGGGCAGAGCGGCCTTGAGGGCCGCCCATGGGTCGGTATGTCACGACTCCAGATGCTTAGGGAAGGTTTCCATTTTCGGCGGTATCGCACAGGCAGAACGGCCGAAATCCTGTCAGGGTGGGTTTGAAACCCACCCCTACCTGCTGCAGACCACCTGAATCGCAACGCTACCGCCGGTCTAACGGCCGTGAATGCTGATGCGGGCGGCGGTAAGGGTGTTGACCAGCAGCATGGCAATGGTCATGGGGCCGACGCCCCCGGGGACGGGGGTGATGGCCTCGGCCCTGGCCGACACGGGCTCGAAGTCCACGTCCCCTTCCAGACGGTACCCACGGCGGCGGCTGGGGTCGTCCACCCGGTTTACGCCCACGTCAATCACCACCACGCCGTCCTTGACCATGTCAGCAGTAATGGCCCTGGGCTGGCCTATGGCGGCCACCAGGATGTCGGCCTGGCGGGTGATTTCGGGCAGATTGGCGGTGCGGGTGTGGGTGACGGTGACGGTGGCATTGGAGCCTTCCCGCCGCTGCAGCAGCAGGGTGGCCAGGGGCTTGCCGACAATATTACTGCGTCCGCAGACCACCACGTGCTTGCCGGATGGGTCGTAGCCGTGGCGGAGGAGGATCTGCTGGATGCCGGCCGGGGTGGCGGGAATGAAGTCGGGGACGCCCTGCAGCAGCTTGCCCAGATTAAAGGGGTGCAGCCCGTCCACGTCCTTGGCGGGATTGAGGGCCTCGATGATGACCGTTTCCTCGATCTGGGGAGGCAGGGGAAGCTGGACCAGGATGCCGTGAAAGCGGTCGTCGGTGTTCAAGCGGGCCACCAGGTCCAGCAGTTCCGCCTGGGTGGTATCCTCGGCGAGGTGGAAGATCTCGCTGAACATGCCGGCTTCGTCGCAGGCGCGGCCCTTGTTGCGGACGTAGATGGCGGAAGCCGGGTCGCCGCCCACCAGCACCGCCGCCAGGCCCGGGGTTACGCCGTGCCTCGCCTGCATTTCGGCCACGCCGGCGGCCACCTCGGCCCGTACTTCCCGGCCCAGCTCCACACCGTCAAGAATTGTTGCCATGGGACCAAATCCTCGTTGGGGAAATCGGGGAAATTCTAACACGGGGCCAGATAGGGCTCAACGAGATGTTCGCCGCCGGAAGTGTTCAAAGCGGTTGAGTCACAGTGACCTGGAGGGGCCGTTCAAGCATGCGCCGAAAGCCAGCAAGGCTGACAATGCATTCAGGTCAAGCGCGTTAGGGCTTCCTGGCAGGGCTATCGCATGAGTGGGTAAATTGTCATTCTGAGCTTGCCGAAGAATCTAAACTCCTTTCCCCACCAACTGGCTTTCGGAACCGTAGCGAGGCGGTGGGGAAGGATTTTAGGCCCTTCGGCAAGCTCAGGGCGACATAGCCTTGCCTCTTGGATACTGGCCGGCTGTAGGACGAATCTTTCATGCGATAGCTATGGGATTCCTGGATACCGGCGCAAGCCGGTATGACGGGGCTGGCAGGCACGGAAATCCCACCAATTCGGAGCCTTTACTCAGCCTGAACCCCAATGTAGCGGCGGGTGAGGGTGGCCGGCATTTCACTCGCGCCACCTGCCGTACCGGGCCGCCTAAATTTCGCTGAACCCCGTCCCCGGCAGCGTAACCCCCCGCCCCTGCGCCTGGGAAATCCAGCCGAACTCCTGCAGAATCTGCTGGCTGTACGTCACCCGACCGGTCACCGCGTCCAGGGGTTCCGTGGCCAGCAGCAGGGCAGCGTCGGCCATCAGCGCCGGCGGCTCCCCCTTGGGGTCGTCCATGCCGGTCACCAGGTTGTGATAGACGGTGCCCGGTGTGGGCACCACCAGGGAGGGCGAAAGGCAGGTGACCGAAATTCCGAACTCGTAAACTTCGCTGGCCAGCCCCTGGGTAAACCGCTCCAGGGCCGCCTTCTCCGCCCCGTAGCAGGTACCCCCGGCCAGGCTGGCGCTGTCGCCGTAGGGTCCCCGGCCGGGCCCCACCGCGGCTCCGGATGAAATATTGACGATGCTGCCCGAACCCCGGGGAACCATCTGTCCCAGGGAGGCCTTGCTCAATATGAAGGGAGCGTGGAAGTTCACCTCCCACGAGCGGACCCACCGGCTGGTGGGAAAGTCCTTGACGGGTATAAAGTAGGTGAGAGCAGCGTTATTGACCAGCACGTCCACCGGCCCGTAAATGGCCTGGGCCTCGTCAATCAGCCGCTCGCACTCCTCAGCCTGGGCCAGGTTAACCGCCACCGCCGTCGCCTCGCCCCCGGCCTCCCGGATGTCGGCCACCGTCTTTTCGAGGGAACCTTCCAGTGGATGGTCCCCTTCGCGCAGGGTCCGGGCCGCGCAGACAATACGGCCGCCCTCCGCCGCAAACCTCGCCGAAATTTCGGCTCCAATGCCGCGGCTGGCGCCCGTTACCACCACAACCTTGCCGTCGAGTTTTCCCATTTTCCGCTACCTTTCCGCTATCCGGTCCTGTATGTGGCCTGAGTTTCCGTATAATAGCATAGTGACAGCACCGCATCGGCTATACACCGACCTGGCCTACCTGTGGCCCGCTTTCAGTCCGCCCGAGGACTACGCGGAGGACGCCGGCCACTGGCGGGAGGTCCTGCGCCAAAAGCTGGGCCCCGGCCGCCATTCGGTGCTGGAGTTGGGGTCGGGCGGCGGCCACACGCTGAGCCACCTGGCCGGCGAGTTCCAGGTGACGGCCGTTGACCTTTCGCCCCAGATGCTGGCCCTGTCGCGGGACCTCAACCCTGGAATCCCCCACCACCAGGGCGATATGCGCACCGTCCGGCTCCAACAGACCTTCGACGCCGTGGCCATCCACGATGCCGTCTGCTACCTCCTTAATGAGCAGGACCTGCTGGACACCCTGGCGACGGCCCGGGCGCACCTGAAGCCCGGGGGAGCGCTGCTGCTGACCCCCGATTTTATCCAGGAGAGCTTCACCGGCCCCCGGGTGCTCCACTGGGTGTGCGACCACGCCACTCCCCCCTTCACCGTCATTGAGTACTGCTTCGACCCCGACCCGACGGACACGACGATAGAGTCCATTTTCTTTTTCATCATCCACGGAGAAGACGGTCCGGAAGTCGTGGAAGACCGCCACACCTCCGGCCTGTTCCCCTCGACCACCTGGCTACGGCTGATGGAAGAAGCCGGCTTTGACGGGGAACTGGTCCGCCTCCCCGGGTTCGAAGGAGGCTACGGCGGCCACCTATTCACAGGGGTACTCCGCTAGCCAGCGCCAGGAACGCCCAAAGCGGCTCCAGATGGCTTTCCCCCGCAGCCGGAGAGGGTCAAAGCGCGATGGTATAACGCAGGGGCAGAATGCGGCGCCGAGGGGAACACGGAGTTACGGCCTTCAGCTGTTCCCGTTTCTGCCGGCCTGTCTACATCCGGCCTGTCTTCTAGGGGCCCGCCTTTAACCGGCAACGCCTGCTGATGCGGTAGCGGTTCGCGGCCACCCACGCATACGCCCGCTCTCCAAGGCGGTCAACCCCCGGCAGCCAGGCCACAATGGCCAGCGGAAACAGGGGCGGCAGCCGCAGCGTGAGCATCCTGAAGGCATAGAAGCCCCGGTAAAGCCGGGTTGCGGAGTCGCCTTCGCGCCCCGCAGCACCACCCTTTCGCACCTCCAGGTAAGCGGCCCGGTCCAGGTCATCCCACGTCAGCCCCCCGGGGGGCCCGTGCAAGTCCTGGTACGGCAGCCAGGCCACCCGGCGGAAGAAGTCGCAGGGCTTCAGCGCCCGTACGCAGAGGGTGCAGAACCCGCACTCCCCGTCGTAGTAAATCACCCACTTTTTCGCTTCGGTGTCCGCCATGCTTCAGTCCGGAAGCGCCTCTCGCGCCTCCGCATAGTGTCGGGCGTCCTCTTCGTCCGCCGCCCGGGCGCCGGTCACCACGTCCACCCACTTCAGCAGTATGCCGCCGGAGATTATCAGCAAGAGAAGGGACAGCACGGCCACCCTGGTATCCACCACTCCGGTCACCACCACGTAAACCAGGGGACCGAAGACGGTGGAGACGCGCCCCATAAAGCCGAAGAAGGCAAAGAACTCGCCGCTCCTGGTATGGGGAACAATCTGGGCAAACAGGCTGCGGGCCAGGGCCTGGCTGCCGCCCATTACCAGCCCCACGCCCACTCCCAGCAGCAACCACTGGTAGGGAGCGTCCAGCCCCAGGGGCTTCCAGACGCGGCTCCGGACTTCCCTTGGCCACCAGTCGATGCTGCCCTGTCCCAAGTTGGAGGTGTGACCCGCGCCCACCGCAGTCTCGCCGTCCAGCTCTCCGCCCGCCAGCGAAACTCCGTAGAGGGCCTGGTCCGACTGCCGCACCGCCGACAGCAAGGACATGGCCGCCGCCAGGGAAAGGGCGTCGCCTTCCTGCAGGAGGCCGCCCGCACCGGCGGCCACCCCGGCGGCCTGGAGTTCCTCGCGCCAGACCCGGTCCGCCACCGACTGCACCTCGCCGGGGGCCGCCTCCACCAGGTAGCGCCGCTCCTCCGGGTGGTACCTCAACTGGTAGTCAAAGTCCCGGTGCTGCTCCGGGGCCAGCGGAGCCACCGCCACGCCGAACAGCACCACCACCGACCAGCCCACCAGTGAAACTCCCAGCGCCCCCTTGGTGCCGATACGGCCCGCCAGCCACGAAAAAAGCATGGCCCCGACGGCGGCTACGAACTGGATTATCAATATGGTGGCCATGTTGAAGACCAGGGGAATGCCGATGGTATCCGCGCCGTAGGCCCCGGCCACGTTCAGCACAGTCTGGATGCCGTCGTTGAACAGCAGGTAGGAGACCAGGTAGATGACGATTACGCGGAATCCTTTTATCTCCCGGAAGGTATGGGCCAGCTCCCGGCAGGCCAGGCCCATCGCCCGACCCGGCCGGAGCCCGTGCATTGCGTTGGGGATGTGGGGTTCGGGCACGATCCTGAAGGTCCACAGGGCCCAGCCAAACCACCACAGGCCGATGGTAGAGATGGCAATTCGTGTCACCAGGTCTGCCCACTGGGTGTCGCGGGTTGCCAGGATCATTGCCAGGTGCACCGCCAGCAGCAGACCCCCGCCCACGTAGCCGTAGGCAAACCCGCGGCTGCTCACGTCGTCCAGGAGTTCCCTGGGGGAGATATGGGGCAGGAAGGTGTTGTAGAACACCAGGCAGCCGGCAAAGCCGATGTTGGCAATGATGAACATGGCCAGGAACCACAGCCACGGCTGTCCCGTGTAGGCCGAAAAGAACATCAGGCAGGTGGCCGACGAGCCGACAATGGTGTAAATCCACAGCAGCGCCTTTTTGATGGCAACCCGGTCGGCGATAACTCCCAGGGCGGGACTGGAAATGGCCACCAGGGCGGTGGCGAAGGCAATGGCCAGGCTCCAGGTGGAGCTTCCGGTGAAGTCGATGCCCAGAATGGACACCGACTCGCCGAGGGCGTCCTTGAAGAGGAAGACGAAATAGACGGGAAAGATGGCCGCGCCGCCGGCGGTGGCGTATCCGGAATTGGCCCAGTCATACATGCACCAGGCCCGGATGACTTTGCGCTGTTGCGCCGAGAGGTCCTTCAGCTTGCCGGCAACCAACGGGACTCCTTCACCTCAGCGGGGACGCAAGCCTTCGAAAAGCCGTTTCAATACCGTTTCCCCTCGGCAGGCTAAGGCCGGGATGAGGGTGACTCCCGCCAGCCAATTGTCCGATTCCCACGTCCGGACAAGGGAAGATGGGGTTGACCTGCTGACGTGTCACCAGCAGAAAGGTCACCACCAGAAGAACCGGATGGGCAGGTGCGACCCCCGGCTGTCCCGGCGGCGGGCGTCCCGCCAGAATACCCGCCTGGGATCCTGGGCTATGAAGAAAACCACCACCAACAGTCCGACCAGGAACAATACGCCCGCGATCATCTCTCCATCACCAGTTGGAAACCGTCCCAAGACTGGTCAGCCGCAGCGCCGAGGTTCTCCCGGCAACCTGGTCACCCCCAACCCTGACCCTCGCTTGTGGAGGGGGAGGGGATTGTTGAGACAGTTGCTTATTGTGCAGCTTCTTCAAGTATATACCATACCCGTTTGGCAAACCTCGCTGGCACCCCGGGCAACCAGGGCCTTTCAATTAATGGGGAGGCATTGGTCAGCTTCAATCAGTGAGACGTATGCTGTATTGGGATTCGGGGCCTTTCGCAAGAATTTCACCCCCCTACTGTGCAACCTGGGAGATGGGGAGGGGGTAAGGGAAAGGGGCTGATCCCCAGTCCCGGGGCAATCGCATGAGTGAGTAAATCGTCATTCTGAGCTTGTCGAAGAATCTAAACTCCTGCCCACCAACTGGCTTTCGGACCCGTAGCGAGGCCGTGGGGAAGGATTTTGGGCCCTTCGGCAAGCTCAGGGCGACATAGCTTTGCCTTGTGGATATTAGCCGGCTGTAGGACGAATCTTTCATGCGAAAGGGGCTGCTCCCCAGTCCCGGGTATCCGCCAACCCCGGTCGGCATTATGGTAGGATAGGACCCTGGAGCAACCAAATTTAGCGCTGTATCGGAGGCTTTCCCCATGCAGATAGTACGGGTTTACGCCGGTGATGACGGGGAGTCCCACTTCGAAGACCTGACGGTTGAGCAGTTCGCGGAAATAGTTAACCGGGTGGGCCCCGGGGACATTACCCTCAACGCCCGACCGTCGCCCAGCTTTTCCGACTACCATACCGCGCCCAGGCGCCAGTATGTAATGAACCTGGCCGGAATAGCCGAGTTTGAAACCGCCGACGGCACGGTCAAGCGGCTCCACCCCGGCGATGTTCTGATTGCCGAGGACGTAACCGGCCACGGCCACATAGCACGCAGCATCGGCGACGAGTTCCGGGTTTCCCTGGCCGTGCCCCTGGCCGAGGGGTAAGTGTTGGCCTGGAAGCCATTGCCAAGTCCCTTCTCCCTTGAGGTGTGAGGAATTGGTTGCAGCGACCCGCTTCCAGGAGCGGACCCTGAACGCCGCCGCCGGCGGCCGGTGAGTTTCCAGGGGGCTTCCAGGAATGAAGGGAGCGGGAACTACAATGCGTTGGCGGCGGGGCGGGCAGTCCACGGTTCGGGACGGCTGGCAGGGCACGGTACTCATGGAACAGGGGCAGCTACGGACTCATCCGCCGCACCCGGAACAATGTCCGGGGCCTTGCTGATGACGCCAATACGGCGCCACAAACCCGCACGCAGACGTGGAGACCGTGGAATTTCCGCTGCCAACGGTAAGGAACCGACCCCGAGGGGAAGCCAATTCTCGCGGGACTATTTCAAGAATTCCCTCCCCATTAAACGGAGAGGGTCGGGGCGGGGGTGAACGGGTTGGTAGAAGAACCTTTTGACCGGCAACTTGCGGGTCTAGAGACAGTTTCTCAGTCATGAGCCAGGAAAACCGGGAATCCCCACCCCATCAGGGAGAACAGGCCGAGGAGTCTCCGGCCGCGCCACCCGAGGAATCCAAGCCCTGGTACTACCAGTACTGGTTCCTCTACCCTATGATTCCTTTCTGGCCCCTGTGGTCCATACTGGTAATCCGCTCCCCCTGGCACAACGGACTGGTGATGGGCGCCCTGGCCTGGGCGTGGCTGATTGTCGGCGGGGGGCTGACCTACTTCAGGATGCAGGAGGGCGGGACCGTGGCCCTCAGCACGGTAGCCTGGATCGCCCCGGGGCTTGTCTTTACGGTCGTGACCCAGGCCCACTGGATCAGGAACCGCCACCGGATAATGGAAGCGGCGCGTCCCGCCCCTTCACCCGCCGCCGACGCGACAACAACACCCGCCCGGTCGCGACGCGCTCTGCGCCGGAGGGCCCGGGGCAGACGTTAGCAACTTCCGGGCCCGCCCCGGGAACAGCTGGAAGTCGTTCTATGGAGCCGCGACGCCCGCTGGAAGGCGGGAGTGTTCCATTTCAAGTGTATGGCACGGGCAGAATGGTCGAAATGCAGCCGGGCGGGCTTCAAACCCGACCCTGCCGGCTCTAATCCACCTGAATCGCGACGCTACCCCGGGTGGTGGGCCTTTCGATTATCAGGGAGGCATTGGTCCGCTTAAATCAGTGAGACGAACACTGTATTGAGCCTGGGGGCCTTGCGCAGGAATTTCACCCCCACCCTAACGCGCCCCGGCTTTGCATTAAAAGTGCTTCCTGAATCATAAGTGGCGAGGGTAGTTCAGAATGTCGCCAATTAGTCCTCTGGACACATACAAGGACTCTTATGAGACGAACTCTAAAGGAAATGGAGGCATATATTCTGCCCTGCTACAGATAAGCAGAGAATTTACGGTTCGCCGGGTTCTTTACCCTGGCAGCTACGTGGATATCACCCAGTCCCTCTTCTTCCCTCACGTTGTTTACGTTGATGCCCTATCCGGCATTGCCGATTTGATGGCAGATTCCGTCTTGCGGGAGTATATAGCTCAAAACAAGCTCTACCAAGAGAAGGCTGACATTCGTTGCTATCAGCAGGATTATCACACCTTCAATGCAGAGCCAGATGAAACCTTTGACTTGCTCATTTCGCTAAACGCCGGGCTTGTTTCCCAAGCCTGCAAACAGTTCATTGGCTCCGGTGGACTTCTGCTTGCAAATGACGAACACTATGACGCCCGCCGCGCGTTTGTTGACTCAGACTACCTTCTTGTGGGCGCATTCAATCGGGAAAACCGCAATATGACGACTCTTGAATCTGAATTGTCTTCGTACTTCAAAACGGCAAGTGGGGCTTTGCACAGTGAACAGGAACTGGCGCGAATTAAAACAATCCTGCACAACGAATCGAGGCCAGAAGGATTCACTGAGAAATCTCAACAAAGGGGTTCCAGATGGAGCTGGGTTTAGGTCATCCCAAGATTGAAGGACACGCCGCTTCAAGCGGTATAATCGGATGTGCAGTATAACCAGTCTACCGAAAAACCGGCCGTACAGAGCGCCGGCCAGCCAGACACCGGAGGGGAAGATGAACCAGGAGAAGAACACCCGAGTTCTCACCCATGACGACTTCAAGCAAGCGGTAGATCGAGCCGGTGGACCAAAAGCAATAAGGGCGGGATTAAAGAGCCTGCGGCTCGCCCAGGCCCACCTGGAGAAGGAACAAAGCCGTATCCTCGAACAGTACTCACGGCACTGGATAGCCGTGGGGCCTGAAGGCCTGGTAGCCAACGTCCCACTCCCCGAGAACCCGTCGGAAGAAGATCAGGAAAAAGCCATCAACAGACTGTTCGAAATGATAGATGAATCCGGAAGCGATAGGGCAGGATGCCTGATCCAATACATAGACTCCGGAGAAGAGGTATTGATTCTGTGATCCAAGGACACTTCGACCTCAGAGGCCGGCCGCACGTCAGCGCATACATCGCAATACCGGACCTGCTACTGACCCTCAAACCAATCACGTTACTGTTGGACACCGGCGCAGACAGAACCTCCATTCAACCCTCCGGAGCAACCACACTGGGAATAAACACAAGAGACCTGACTCCAACGGGGATAAGCATAGGAATCGGAGGCTACGCCAGATACGCAACAATTCCCGCCTTCATTGCATTCGAGGAAAGACCATGGCCATGGCGAAAGACCCGACTGGTCTACTTCAGGACGGAACTCAACATAGCTATGCCCAACCGAAGCAGCAGGGACCTGCCATCCCTGTTAGGCAGGGACATAATAGACCGCTGCCGGATACTGTACGACAAGGCACAAGGCAAATTGCATCTTACTCCCCGCCTGGCAGACGGAAGGATGAGGCTCTGATAAAAAGGCACGTCAACGCCCAGGACACCGGCAGGCCAAAAAGGAAAGACCAGACAGCAACCTACGGAGACAACACCGGACCTGGGTCTTCCATCACGGACGCCAACCTCCAACCAATAAAACAGATTCTGCACAACGAATCCAAATTAAAAAAGATTCATTGTGCAAAACGGCAAGTGGAGTGACGCTGACACTTGCAATGGTGGAGTCTGACTTGAGCAAACCTCCAAGTCGGGCAAGGTTTCGCCCCTCCGAATCAGCCGCCATGTTTCTTTTCAAGAAACAGTACTGAATCAAGACTTCCCATCCTGGCCCAAAATGCGCCTCCAACAGAGACTCTTGATGCACAGCCAATGCGCCCCCGTCGAGGGGTAGGGGACAATCGAAAGACCCTGACCCCGGGCGATGGGCAGCTACCCGCCTCGCGGCCAGATATGGTAACCTGAATCAGTAAATTTCCAGCGTATCCTGCTTTGGCGAAACAGTATGAGCAGTCAAAGTGCCCCCGGCGCCCCTCCCGGCCCCCCGCTTCCCGGCATGTTCGCCAGGTACAAAGACCTGGTGGAACAGGGACTGTCCGCCGCCCTGCCCGACCCGACGCTGGACCTGGCCGACCTGAACATCCCGTTGCAGTACCACCTGGGGTGGACGGACAAGGACGGCAGCCCCGCCGCTACCCCCTCTTCCCAGGGCAAGGCCCTGCGTCCCACCCTGTGCATGTTTGCCTGTGACGCCCTGGACGGCGACCTGAACCATGCCATCTGCGCCGCGGCGTCCATCGAGTTGATCCACAACTTCTCCCTGATCCATGACGACATCCAGGACCAGGACGTGGAGCGCCGCCACCAGCCAACGGTGTGGTCCCTCTGGGGCCAGCCAAGAGCCCTGGTCGCCGGCGACTCCATGCACTGCCTGGGAGACCTGAGCATGCTGCGCGGCGCCCAGCGGGGAGTGTCACCCCGGACGGCCGTCAGCGTGTCCCGAATCCTCACGGAGGCCTACATGGAAATGTTCGAGGGCCAGTGCCTGGACCTGGGCTTCGAAGAGCGGACCGCCATAACCATCGACGAATACCTGCACATGATTGCCTGCAAGACGGGCGCGCTGATACGCAGCGCAGTGGAGATTGGCGCCCTGCTGGCCAACGATGACCCCGCCATCACCGGGGCCTTCGCCAGCTTCGGCAATTACCTGGGTCGGGCCTTTCAGATCAGGGATGATTACCTGGGCGTCTGGGGGGACGAGGCCGCCACCGGAAAGTCCACCGACAATGACATCAGGCGGCGGAAGAAGTCCTTCCCCGCCGTATTCGCCCTGGACCGGGCCAGCGGGGCGGCCCGCGACGACCTGCACCGCATTTACGCCCAGGAAGAGCTGGACGACTCCGATGTGGAAAGGGTGATGACCATAATGGATGAACTGGGCGCACCGCAGCACGCCGACCGGATTACGGCGGAAAGCGCCGACCTGGCCCTCAGCGCCCTGGAGAACATCGAACTGCCGGAATGGGTGCGCGGTGAAGTTGACCAACTGGTGGACTTCCTGGCCCACCGCCAGTACTAACAGGCCGCTTCGATGGCTCCTGAAGCGGGGAGCGATCCTGACCCGGGGCAGGCACATCAACCAGGACGATGGCCAACAGACTTACATTCACACCAGATGCCTGGACCCACAAGGCCGCGTTCGACTACTGCCAGCGCCTGGCCCGCTCTCACTATGAGAACTTCACCGTAGGCTCCTGGCTGATACCCAGGGACAAGCTGCGCCACATGTATGCAATCTATGCCTACTGTCGCACGGTGGATGACCTGGGTGATGAGGCGACAACCCGGAACCTGGAGGGGCCTCCATCCGGACGAACTGGACCAACGGGTCCGGCGGAGCCGGCGCAACCGGATGCCGTGGCTCGCCTGGCGGCGTTCCTGCCCGAAATGGGCGGGGAAAAGGGGCAGGATGAACGGTCTTACCGCCTGTCCCTGCTGGCCCTGTGGCAGTCGGAGCTGGAGGCGTGCTACTCGTCCAAGCCCGTGCACCCGGTGATGGTGGCCCTGCAGGAAACCATTGAGGAGTTTGAACTGCCGCCGGAGCCATTCCTCAAGCTGATCGAAGCCAACCGGATGGACCAGCACAACCACCGCTACCCCACCTACCGTGACCTGCTCCATTACTGTGAGCATTCGGCCAATCCCGTGGGACGCCTGGTCCTGGGTCTTTTCGGTTACCGGGATGAGGGACGTGGGAGCCTGTCCGACGCCACCTGCACGGCCCTGCAACTGACCAACTTCTGGCAGGACGTGGCAAGGGATTACCGGAAGGGCCGAATCTACATTCCGCTGGAGGACATGGAGCGCTTTGGCTATACCGAAAGGGAACTGGACCGGGGAACAGCGACCCCGGCCTTTCGCCAGCTGATGGCCTTTGAAGTTGACCGGGCCATGGACCTGTTTCGGGTCGGGGCCCCCTTGGCCTCCACCCTGGAGGGTACAGTCCGGCTGGACGTAGCCCTCTTCACCCGGGGCGGCATGGCCGTGCTTGAAGCCATCGAGAAACAAAGCTATGATGTTTTGACCGAACGGCCCCGTTTGTCCCGCGCTCGCAAAGCCGGCCTTTTCCTTTCAACCTGGGCCAGCTGGAAGCTGGGACTGGGACTCGGCCTGCCCGGGCCACGCTGACCCAGGGCACTGAGTCCAGCCATATTCCGGGTGCGCCCAATACGCATGAGTGAACGGGAGTTTGCCGTGATCGACCTGGAAACGGCCTACCAGGAATGCCAGCAAATTACCCGGCGTGAAGCCCGGAACTTCTACTACGCCTTTGTCCTTCTTCCCCCGGCGCGGCGCAGGGCCATCTATGTAGCCTACGCCTTTTGCCGCTATTGTGACGATGCCGTGGACTCGGAGGCCTCCACCGAGGAGAAGCTGGTCCGCCTGGGCGAACTGCGCCAGCAGCTGGAACAGTGCTACCAGGGCCAGGTCAGCGGGCCCGTCTTTACCGGGCTGTCCCAGGTGGTCAGGGAATATTCCATACCCCGGGAGTACTTTGATGAGGTGCTTTCGGGTATGGAAGCGGACCTGGTCAAGTCCCGGTACCAGAATTTCGATGAGCTTCGCCAGTACTGTTACCAGGTAGCTTCAGCGGTTGGCCTGATCTGCATCCATATCTTTGGGTTCAAGGACGCCCGGGCCGAGGCCCACGCCATAGACCTGGGGCTGGCCATGCAGTTGACCAACATAGCGCGAGATGTCAAGGAAGACCTGGCATTCGGGCGCATCTATCTGCCCCAGGACGAGCTGGCCCGCTTCGGCTGCACCGAGGAGGACCTGCTGTCCGGGGAAGTCAACGACCCCTTCAGGGAATTGATGAGGTTCCATACCCAGCGGGCGCGGGAGTACTTTCACAGCGGTTTTCAGCTGCTCCCCTATCTCAACCCCAGGTCCCGAGCCTGCGTGGGGGTTCTCGGCAGGATTTACAGCGGGCTGCTGGACCGTATAGAAACAGCCAACTACGACGTGTTCAGCCGCCGGGTGAGCCTGTCCACCTCCGAAAAGCTGGCAGTCATGGCCCAGTCCTGGATTGTGAGCATGTGGCCACGCCGGCTGCCCGGACCCCACTAGCGGACCACCTGCCGGAAATGCCACATCCCGAATCGGATGCAGATGCCGACGCAGTTGTTCTTGGGGGTGGCATTGCGGGAATCGCCGCTGCCCTGGAACTGCTGGACGCCGGCAGGACGGTCACACTGGTGGAAGCCCGCCGCTTCCTGGGCGGTCGCGTTTTCTCCTTTGCCGATGCCGCTACGGGCATTAACCTGGACAACGGGCAGCACGTCTTTGTGACCTGTTGCACTCACTTTCAGGGCTTCCTGGAACGGCTGGGCGTACGCGAGAGCTGGTTCCTGCAGGACAGGCTCCGCATCCCCGTTCTCAGCCGCGACGGGAAGCGGGGAGCGCTGGCCGCATCGCGCCTGCCCGCGCCCTTCCACCTGGCGCCCTCTTTCCTTTCCTACCCCCACCTGTCCGCGGTGGACAAGATCAGGGTAAGCTGGGGCCTGGTGAAAGCACGGCTGGCCAATCGGTACGCCCCGGACCTGGAGGAGAAGACCTTCTACCAGTGGCTTCGGGAAAACGGGCAGTCGGACCGAGCCATCCGCAACCTCTGGAACCTGGTTGTGGAACCCATACTGAACGACAACGTCAGGGACGTCAGCGCGGCCATGGGCCTGTTTGTGGTCCAGGACGGCATGCTTTCGGCGAAGGACGGCGCAAACATGGGTTATGCGACGGAGGCGCTGTCCGATGCGCTGGGTGAGCCGGCCCGCAACCTGCTGGAAAGGCTTGGCGTCAACCTGGTACTGGGAGACCCGGTACGAAGCATTCAGCTGAGCGGCGGGGCCGGTGGCGGCAGGGGCCCGGACTTAGCAGGCGGGGCCGCGCTGGCTTCGGGGAGAAAGGTAAGCGGTCGGGCTCTTGTAAGCGCCCTCCCCTTCCCGGCGTTGCTGAGAGCGCTCCCCGCTGGAACCGAGGGTATGGGCTCCTTCGCCAATGCAGGATACTTGCAGTGGTCGCCCATAGTTAACGCGCACATATGCTACGACCGCCCCGTGATGGACGAACCCTTCTGCGTTTTCGTGGACAGCCCGCTGCAGTGGGTGTTCAATCACGGGCAGACGACCGGGCAGGCTCCCAGGTCCGGCGGGCATATGGTCACCATCTCGGTCAGCGCAGCCTGGAAGCATATAAACCTGTCCCGGGAAGCCATTGGCGCCGAGCTGGCAGCGGAAATGGCCGGGGTATTTCCTGAAGCCGGGAATGCGGCCGTGCTGAATATCTGCGTCGTCAAGCAGCGGGAGGCGACCTTCCGCTGCCTGCCCGGGGCCAACCTTTTGCGGCCGGAACCGGTTACTCCCGTACTGAACCTCTTCCTGGCCGGGGAGTGGACTCAGACGGGCTGGCCTTCTACTATGGAAGGGGCGGTCCGCAGCGGCTACAATGCCGCCGGAGCGGCCATTGATTTCCTGAAGCGGGAAGCGGATGCAAAAACTCCCTAAAGTGGTAGCTGTCACCGGGGCAGCCGGGTATATTGGCACCCGGCTGCTGTTGCAGCTGGAATCCAACATGAACGTGGGCCGGCTGGTGGCCTTCGACAAGGACCCCCTGCCCTTTCCGATCCACAATATATCCTTTCACCAGGAGGATATTACCAGTGGCATAACGCAATACCTGATGCGACACCAGGTGGAGACCATGGTGCACCTGGCCAGCGCCTACAGTCACACCAGCACCTACCAGGACTGGGCGAGGGAAAGCGCCGAGGATATAGCGATTCTGGACTCGATCCAGGATGCCTGTGTGGCGGCGGGGGTGAAGCACGCGATTTTCCTGAGTTCACACACGGTTTACGGGGCCTTTGCCGACAATCCCATTCCCCTGACCGAATCGTCGCCCATCCGTACCAGGCCAGGCGATTTCCTGGGGCAGGCCAGCTTCAATGCAGACTTGTCAATGCTGGAGTTTCGCGAGAGGCATCTGGCTGCAGGGGAAGACCAGCGTATCAAGGTGGCAATTCTCCGGACCTGCCCGGTGCTGGGCTATTCGGATGACCACCAGCGGGTGGAACGCATATTCCCCTACCGGTTCTGGGGGGCGGGCGAGAACCCTCCCTACCAGTTTCTGCACGAGGTGGATATGGCGAGGCTGCTGGAGGCGGTGATTCAGCAGGAGGCGGACGGGGTGTATAACGTGGCGGGAGAGGGCGTTGTATTCCTCAGAGAGCTATCGGACGTAACCCGCAGGAAGCTGACCCAGCTGCCGCCGCCGCTGGCCTATCCGGTGGACTGGATTTCGTCGAGGAGGGGCTTGCCCAATACCGGCAACTGGAACCTGCACACCACCCGCTATCCGATAATTATGGGTACCGGCAAGATCAAGCAGACGCTGGATTTCCGGTTTGGCTACACTTCCCTGGAGGCGCTGAACGCCTTCGTGAATTACAACGGTCTTTAGAGTTCCCGGAGGCGCCTGGCCTGCCGCTGTGGGGGCAACCGCGGCGAGGAGCATCCGGCGAGGTTGGTGTACTGGCTTATGAACGAGAACCGAATGAAGCGCAAGCTGCTTTCCGGCCAGCCGGCCTTTGGGGTATCGGTGATGTTCCCGTCGCCCCACGTGGTGGATATGGTGGGACGCCTGGGGTTTGACTGGGTGCTCATCGACTGCGAGCACGGTTCCATTTCGGTGGAGAGCGTCGAGTTGATGGTACTGGCGGCGGAGGCGGCCGGCGTTACGCCCATTGCCAGGCCCCAGGTGAATTCCTTCGAGGCCATTTGCCAGCTGATGGACCGGGGAGTGATGGGAATTCAGGCGCCCCACGTCAACAACGCGGCGGATGCGCGAGGGACGGTGGAGGCGGTCAAGTACCACCCCATGGGCGAACGGGGGCTGGCGGCCGGGCTCAGGTCGTCCTCCTACGGCTTCGGTGTCTCCATGTCCGAGTATGCCGAGGAGTCCAACCGGGAGACGCTGGTGTGCGTTCAGCTGGAGGAGGGGCAGGCCGTACGGAACGTGGATGAGATTATGAGCGTGGAGGGGGTTGACGTTTACTTTGTCGGGCCCTCAGACCTATCACAGTCGCTGGGGTACCCGGGCAGGCCGGAGACGCCCGAGGTGCGGGAGGCGATGGAGCACGTGTTTTCCACCGTCCGCTCGAAGGGAAAGATATCCGGCTCGGCCGGCAACGCGGCCGCCACCCAGGGGTACCTGGACCAGGGAGTCACCTACCTGTACACCCACCTGACCGCCCTGCTTTCTTCAGGGGCTGGAGCCTACCTCAGGGAAGTGTCCCGCTGACTCGGAGCGCCAGGGCGTCCCTGGCTTCCAGCATCACGGGGTGGACTTCCCTGCCGGCGGCGGTCAGGTCCTGGACCTGGCGGCGCAGGAACTCGAGAATGGCGGCGTCCAGGTTTTCCAGGGCCAGATCCATTATCTCGGGTTGGTAGGGGATTCGCTTCCGCTTGTTGGGGTCCAGCTTGTCGGCCAGGAAGACCACCTTGCCCAGTTCATCCACCAGGGTGGGGTGGAAGGTGGTGTGCCAGTAAACGGCCTGGTACAGGTCCGCCTCGTCGCCCTGGGCTGCCAGGCCGTCCTCCACCCGCAGGATTTCCGCGCCCACCGGACCGTGCAACAGAAGGGGCATATTTTCCTCAACGGATATTATGGGCAGCCGGAAGCGGGTTGCGCGAGCGATAAGCTCCCGTCCTGGCATGGCGCGGGCCACGTCGTGGGCCAGGATGCCCAGGGCAGCCCGGTCGGGGTCAACGTTGTGGAAGGGCGCCAGTTCGCGGGCCACCTGTTGCGCGCGGACAATGTGGGCCCGCAAGCCGGCGGGCAGCGCGGCTACCCGCTGCTGGATGCGGGACTCTACGGCGGTGGCAATTTGGCCGGCGTCGGGCTGCGGTTGCATAAGCGGATTTACCCCATTGCCCCCAGCTCGCGGCCGCCCAGGAGATGCACGTGGGGCCAGGCAATGGTCTGGCCGGCGGCGGAGCCGTTGTTTAGGACCAGCCGGTAGCCGCTGATGGTCACGCCTTCCCGGCGAGCCATTTCCGCGGCCACCACAAAGATGTGCCCCATGGTGGCTTCCATGGCCGGGCTGATGTAGTCCAGGCCGTTGATGGGCATATTTGGGATGATGAGCAGATGGACCGGGGCCTGGGGATTAATGTCTCGCACTACAAAGCAGCGGTCATCCCGGTATATGACGTCGGGGTGGGCCGGGTCGCTGGCCATGGCGGCGAAGGGGGAACTGCGGGCGGGAATCATGGTCATTGGGGCGCTCCTTAAGATCACTACTCTCTGATAGAGAAAGACGCTCTTGGCTGCGGCTCTGGCAAGAGGCTGGCTCTATGCTTGCGAATTCGGCGTTGGTTCAGAAGGTGTCGTCACATTTAACCCCTCATTCCTGCGCGGGCGGGAACCTGGAGTCCAGCCTGTCGAAGTTCCCGCGCCGGCGGGAACGACAGTTTATTCCAAATCCGGCATGCGAATGGACTGACCTCACGCCGCCTCGATTTGCCGCATGGCCACTTCCTTGTGGTGGTTTACGTCGCCGTAGGTGAGTTCCTGGACCTTGGCGCGGCGGGTGTAGAGCTGGAGGTCGTGTTCCTTAGTGAAGCCGATGGCGCCGTGGCACTGGTGGGCCAGGTTGCAGACCCGCTGGTAGGCGGCGCTGACCCAGGCCTTGGCCATGGCTACCTCGCGCTCGGCGGGTTCACCCTCAGATACTTTCCAGGCCGCGTGGTAGGCAATCTGGCGGCAGCCCTCCACGTCGGTGGCCATGTTGGCGCAGTGGTGCTGGACTGCCTGGAAGGTACCCACCGGCCGCCCGAACTGGGCGCGCTGCTTGGCGTACTCCACGGTCATTTCAACCACGGCGTCGGCCCCGCCCAGCATTTCAATGCACTTGGCGGCGGTGGCGCGATGCAGGGCCCGCTGAATGATGGGCCAGC
This sequence comes from Chloroflexota bacterium, assembly GCA_028875055.1. Classification (GTDB taxonomy): domain Bacteria; phylum Chloroflexota; class Dehalococcoidia; order Lucifugimonadales; family UBA3495; genus Bin22. The sequence continues at coordinate 3,985 of JAPPGG010000059.1, read as the reverse complement.
CCCCGTCCACCTCGCCCAGTACGGCATCAGCGGGGACGGAGACGTCATCCAGGCTGATTTCGCACTGCCGGTCGGAGGATATGGTGCTCAGCTGCGTTACCGTCAACCCGGGGGTGTTGGAGTTGACGAAGAACAGGGTTATGCCTTGGGCCGGGTCTTCGGACCGGCTGGTACGGGCGGCGACCAGGATGATATCGGCGGCGTGGGCGTCGGGTACGAAGAGCTTCTGGCCACTGATGCGGAACCCGTCCCCCTGGCGGGTGGCGGTGGCCTCGATGCCCCAGGGTTCGTAGGTGGCGGAAGCCTCGGTAAGGGCCAGGGTCATCAGAGTCTGCCCGCTGCAGATGCCGGGCAGGATGTACTGTTTCTGGGCGTCGGTTCCCGCGTCCAGCACGGTAAAGCCGCCCAGCACGACGGTGGAGAAGAAGGGACCGGGGGTGAGGGACCGGCCAATCTCTTCCAGCAGGACGGTCAGGTCCAGGAAGCTGCCGCCGGTGCCGCCGTACTGCTCGGGAAAGGCGATGCCGGGCCAGCCCAGGCCGGCAATCTGCCGCCAGAGTTCGTCGGTGAACCCGCGTTCGTCCTCTTCCATTTCGCGCACCAGCGTGAGGGGACATTCCTGGGAAAGGAACTCCCTGGCGCTGTTTTTAAGCATCAACTGAATTTCGGTCAGACCCAGATCCATACAAAGCTCCCCGAAGCAAGGAATGGCAATGAATTGAAGCAGGAAATTGCGGGGCCTAGTATAGCGTAATTGGCTGGCTGCTGCATTGGAGGGGAAGTGGTGGCCGGGGTTGTCGCATTTGGAGAGCTTCACCCCCAATGTTGTTTCCCTCAAGTTCGAGGTTCCCGCCCACAGGGGTAACTTCGTGCTTGCCCCAGTTTTGAAATTCGATGGCCCTGAAGTGGGGCCAGGGCAACAGGGTAATCCGGGGGGCACGCTGGAGGCGCCCGGGGAGGCCTTGCACAATGAATCAGAATTAGAATGGATCTTTTGTGCAGGGGCTGTGCTCATCCAATGGTTGTAGTCCGTGGCGCCGGGGGGCGGCGTTTGACGGTTATGCGGATGTTTCCGGCTGGTTGCCGTTCTGCTCGTCGTCTATCCAGCCGTAGCGTTGGGCCAGGCGGAGCCACAGGCGGCGGGTGTTGGCGGCGTCGCGGGTGAGTTCCTCCAGGAGGCTCAGGATGGCTTCGTGATTAGCCTGCATCCTGTCCTGGCTGGCCTGAAGGGTTTTCAGATTTTCCTGCAGGTACTCCTGATTGGCGACGAGGCGTTCCAGGAGCTGGTCGTGGTCCTCTGCGATGGTTGTCAGGCGCGCAATGGTCTGCTCGTGACGCTCGGCTGAGGTCGCCAGGGCGGCTAATCTCTCTTCCAGTGGCTGCTGCTGCATGGGCTGGTGTCCTTGTGAGTGTGTGCCAGGACGTCCGAGTGGCGATTATAGCACGGTCCCGACCGTCGAAGCGGGTTACGGCGCATTGGTCCAGGGCAATCGCGCTTTAATTGAATGTCATGCTGAGCCCTACTGCAGGCTCAGGATAAACTGCGCCGAAGCATCTGGAGTCTATCCCTGAAACCACCTCCATCACCCGCAGCAGGGCTGAGGATGAGGACTTCAGGCCCTTCGGCAAGCTCAGGGCGACATGACCTTTGCCTACCCAACTGGCGCCCAATGTAGCCTGAATCCATAACGCGATTGCCCTGCGCATTGGTCCTGGGGGTTGACCTGACATGATGGGTCTCTTTTCATTCTGATTCGTTGCACGGGATGCGTTCAAGTTCCCGTTGTTTCCCATTCATTGTGCAAAGCCACTCGAAGAAAAATCCTTTTCCCCAGCCAATTCCGCTCGTTTCTTATCATTTTGTATCTGCGAGTCTCTTTCATTGAGCGGCAAATCCGGGGCCGATGAGCGGGTGTTCCGCCGCTGTTTTACCAGAGTTCCGGGACCCTGGGCCGAATGGGCGCCAGATTTCTCAGGCCTTTATCCAGTTTTTCTCAGTCCATTTTCCTTTCCTAGTCCATTTTCATGGTAGTCAAGGGTTTTGCGGGACGGGAAGGGGAGAGCGTCATCATTGGAAGTCTCGCTGTTGCATCAGGGCCACAGGGTATTTCGCAGGCCACGGTTGGGCGGTTCTGGCGCAGGGTCTTGCTGGAAGGGGGTATTTTCGCCACGGGCAGTGAATTTGTTGCTGAAGGCGTCATTGACACCGCTTTGGCCGACTATTACGCTACGCCCATCCTGAAATCAAACCAGCCAGTGGGAAACACGGAGGCGGCTAATGAAGTACGATTACGTGATTATTGGCGCCGGATCCGCGGGCGCAATCCTGGCGACGCGGCTGACCGAGGACCCCAGCAAATCGGTGCTGCTGCTGGAGGCGGGGGCTGACTACGCCAACTTCGAGGACCTGCCCGAAGAGGTGAAGTTCGGGTACGCCACCGAGGCCGACGTGATGACCAGCGACCATAACTGGCAGTTCGTGGGCAGGGCCACCGACGAGGCGCCGCCCATGATGGTGCCCCGGGGCAAGGTGACCGGCGGGTCCAGCGCCATCAACGGCCAGGTCTTCCTGCGCGGCGTGCCCGAGGACTACGACACCTGGGCATCCTTCGGCAACAACGAGTGGACCTTTACCAACCTGCTGCCCTATTTCCGCCGCATAGAAACGGATACGGACTACGGCGGCGACGACTTCCACGGCGGCGACGGCCCCATAGTAATGCACCGCTTCAAGCAGGAAGACTGGCTGCCGGCCCAGCAGGCTTTCTACAGCGCCGCCATTGCCGCCGGCTATCCCGACTGCCCGGACCACAATCACCCGGATACCAGCGGGGTGGGGCCCACGCCACTGAACAACCCCAACGGCATCCGCATCAGCACGGCCATGGGATACCTGGACCAGGCCAGGCACCGAATGAACCTGACCATCCGTCCCAACTGCCTGGTACACCGCTTGGTATTCGACGGGAATCGAGCCAAGGGCGTGGAGGTGGAAAGCGGCGGCGAGACCTTCGTGGTGGAAGGAGAAGAGATCATCCTGTCCGCCGGGGCCATCGGGTCGCCGCAGATAATGATGCTGTCCGGAGTTGGTCCTGCCGACCACCTGAACAGCCTGGGCATTCCGGTGGTGCTGGACAAGCCCGGCGTGGGCCAGAACCTGAGGGACCATCCCGGCGTGTGGGTTACCTGGCGCACCAAGGAGGGATTTGAACTGGACGGCCTGAAACCCAGGGCCCAGCTCACCCTGCGCTACACCGCGGAGAATTCGGACCTGCGCAACGATATGAAGATAACCATGCAGTCTTTCGCCACCGAGCGGGTGAACCTGGGCGGCAACCGGATGGTCCCCCTGGGCATCCGCATGACCGCCGGAATCTACCTGGCGGTGGGAGCGGGGGAGCTGCGGCTTGCCTCGGCCGACCCGACGGAGCAGCCCATTCTGGACTACAACTACCTGCAGGAGGACTTTGACGTCCGCAGGCTGCGGGAGTCGGTCCGTGTCTGCGTTGACCTGGGCAACGACGAAGCCTTCAAGGACATAATCGAGGAGCGGGTATCGCCCAGGGACGAAGACCTGGCTTCCGACGAGGCGCTGGACGCCTGGATGCGGCGGGAAGTTACCACGTCCCAGCACATTTCCTGCACCTGCAAGATGGGTCCGGCCGATGACCCCATGGCGGTGGTGGACCAGTACGGCAAGGTGTACGGGCTGGAGGGTCTGCGAATTGTGGACGCGTCCATAATGCCCGACTGCATCCGCGCCAATACCAACGTCACCACCCTGGCTATCGGGGAGAAAATCGCCGACCATATCAAGGACGGGAAGTAAGGGTAGCCCTCACCCCCGGACCCGGGTGTATCCACGATCAGTCACGAATTTTCACTAATGGTTTGATGCTCATTGGCCGTAACAGTTCAGAGTTGATATTTGCGGGGGCCTGGGATTCGTCATTCCGGCGCAGGCCGGAATCCAGCAAGGCTGAAA
>JAPPGG010000043.1 GCA_028875055.1 Chloroflexota bacterium | reverse complement strand
GGTTGCTCTACCTTCAGTATGCCACAATCCCCCCTATATTCAGAGTTTCCTTAGATTCAACCCACGCCTTACAACCCGGTAAAGCTGGAATCTCAGCCATATACATCCAACCAGTGTCCTCAGAGGGATCGTGAAGAACATATTCCAAATGATAATTCTTCATATCGTGTCCCTTTTGTACCTCGTTCAAGCTATTGGGGATATATACAGTATCTACCTTCCAGTGTCAAGATTGCAAGGAGCGGCAAACTGTCAAGAGACAGCTTCTCTAATCATCCTCGCATTCGTCTGCGTGTTCATCCTCAGGCAAGTCTTTCCACGCCTTGATAAAGTCCGTCGCCACCTCACGCAGATCCTCAATGGTTCCCGACAGCTTACCCTTCCCTTTCCCCCAGGCTGACTTCCAGCTGCTGACCTTCAGCGCAGCCCGGCAGACAGTTTCCCGCCGCTTCGGGACCGATGGCAAATCCGGACCGGTAGCCAAAGGCCAGTGACGCAATTACGAATGCAAGTATGGCGAGGGACACCAGGAAAGTTCGGACCAGGCTCCTGGTGGAGTGCGTTTCATAGAATACGGAGCCTGAGGCCCTCCCCGCACGGGAATTCATACTGTCTTACCTCCCTTCCAGGCCGCTGGAGGGTCCTGATCGGAACTCCCGACATAGACTGTGTTGATAACTATTATCCTTACTATAATATCAGTTTAATATATAACCCCGGCACAGTCAATATTCTTTATGGCTTGAAGGAGGGAAAGAGAGGTGGTGGACGGAAGGCGCTGTCCGCGGGAGGCGTGGAGAGGAGAAAGCGGACCGGCTGCCTGTAGTCAAGCAGCCGGTTAATCAATCGAGACCTAACGGGTTGGGAAGGGGATAAATCTTGCCGTCATGCCTGCCGGGCGGCCCGAACCGACTCCAGGATGCGTCCGTAGGCGTTGCAGCGGCACAGGTTGCCGGACAGGGCCTGGCGGATTTCCTCGTCGGTGGGGTTGGGGTTGCTGTCGAGCAGGGCGCGGGTGGACATTACAAAGCCGGGGGTACAGAAACCGCACTGGCCGCCGTCGTTCTCCAGGAAGGCCCGCTGGACCAGGTCCATGTTCTCGGGATCGGGAGAGCCGTCGCCCAGTCCCTCGATGGTGATGACGGGTTTGCTGCCCACCTGTACCGCCAGAATCTGGCAGGCGTACACCGGTTTACCCCCCAGCAATACGGTGCAGGAACCGCATTCGCCCCGGTCGCAACCCTTCTTGGACCCGGTCAAGTCCAGCTGTTCCCGTATCACGTCCAGCAGCGTCCAGTGGTGGCGCACCTGCAGCTGGTGGCTCTGGCCGTTGACGTTGAGGGTCAGGTCTGCGGTGTGGTACCTGCCGGCGGTTGCCATGCAAAAAACTCCTGGTGCGAATTCTTGCGCTATCCTACCCCACCGCGCCAGCTACCGGCAAGGGGTTGAGGGGAATGCCGGAGGCTTCCCCTTCGGCGGGCCGACCCGCCGGTGGCGGCTCCCTGGTGAATCCCCGGCCAAGGGCCCGGATACTCCGGGCGCCGACTGTTTTCCAGCCTAGCCCTTGTCCAGAACGGACTGCAGGGAAGCCTCCAGTTCGGTCAGCGTTACGTAGCCCTCAAACCGCTGCTCCACAATGCCTTCGCCGTTAATTATGAACACCCAGGACTCGTTGAGCCAGTGGGGAAGAGCGGTAAATCCCCATTCCTCAACCGCCGCAACCACGGTCGCCCGGGACAGGTCGCCCTGGATTTCCTGGGGCTCGTCGTAAATCTCGACGTGGACAAAGTCGGCCTGGTTCTGGAAGGCGGCCTTCAGCTCCTTGACCGTATCGACCTGGGGCCCGCAGGTGGGGCTGGTGCAAAAGGTGGGGGAAGCGAACACCACCACCGCCGGCCGGGGGTTCTTGATAGCTTCGGCCACGCTGAGCCGGTAGAGGTCTTCGTCGGCGTTATAGTCCGTCGTGAGGAACTCCACTGCTTCCACCTTGTCCAGGGTCTTGGTTTCACTCCGGGGTGGGGCTTCCCCGATGGCCGGAACGGGTGACTCCTCCACAACCTCCAGGTCAATCAAGGCAGAGCCGGCCACCTCGCCGTCATCAACGGAAACCTGGAGCTGCCAGGGCCCGGCCCGGTCGAAGGTCATGGCCGTGCTGTAGGCGCCCCGAATGCCGTAGGGCCAGTCGTGGTACGTGGCATTTGCCTCCTGGGCATCAGTTGCTCCCTCTCCCAGGTAGGTGGCGGTAACCGCGGCCTCGGGGGCCTTGATGATGGCCCGTTCGCCGGCCAGCAGGAAGGACACCCGCTGCTCGCCGGGGTTGAGCAGGGTGGTGGCCAGGATGGGCGTGATAGCCTCTTCGCTGACCATGGGGTTGCCCCGCGGGGCCGCCTCTGCCGGCGTGGGCCCGGATTCGGAGGCGGTAACGGCGGTGGACGTCGGGGGCGCCGGGGTTGGGATCGGGGCCGGCGTCGGTTCGGGAGCGGCGGCGGCGCAGGCTATGGCCAGGAACAGGACCGCTGCTCCCAGGGCCGGCCACGGCCTCCAGCGGCGCCCTCGAAAGTCAAGCCTGTCCGGCAGGCGCAACATTACGGACCCTCCGTGTAAATGCCGAAGGTAAAGGCAAACACGCCAAAGTTGTCGGAATTGGAACTCATCAGCAGCGTCTGTCCCTGGGTGTAGGTGGGGCTGTCGATAATCGCGTACAGGCGCGGCTGGTCCACCATCAGGAAGCTACGGCCCTCTTCATCAAAGTGAATGTCGGCCCCCGCATTGTCCTCGGTCAGGTATTCGCCGTCCAGGGTAATGCGCACCTGGTAAGGCTCGCCGGAGTCGGAGGTAAGGACCGCGTTGACGCTCCTGGCGGAATACTCCAGGGCAATGTAGTCCTCGAAATTCCGGGTGGTGCGGCCGTGCTTGACGTATTCCCGGCCCACCTGCCACGTGCCGTGAAAATACAGGTGGTGGCGTTCCAGTTCGAGAGGCGCCACCAGGTTCACCACCGTGTCCACGGCATCATAGTAGTCATACTGGATAACGTAGGGCAGGAAGCCGCTGGTTATGGTGTTGTAGTTGCGCTGGTAGCCGGCGTAAAGCTCGGGAGTAACGTCGGCCGACGTGCTCTGGAGGAAGAGCGGGTCAAGCATCTGGTCTTCGGGCAGGACCACGTCGTCGGACAGGTCGGCGCCCGATTCCTCCAGCAGCTTGCGGATTTCCTCCTCGGTTTCGGCGTACTGTCCCTCGCCGAAGTGGGTGTAACGGATAACCCCGTCCTGGTCAATAAGGTACTTGGCCGGCCAGTAGCGGTTTTCGTAGGCCAGCCAGGTAGCAAAATCATTGTCCTGGGCCACGGGCCACTCGATGCCGTTTTCCTCGGTAGCCTGCAGGACGTTGGCGTAGTCCTTTTCGAACTCGAACTCGGGAGTGTGCACCCCCAGGATGACCAGCCCGTCGTCGGCATAGCGGGAGTGCCAGAGCTTCAGGAAGGGGAAGGTCCGGATACAGTTGACGCAGGTATAGGTCCAGAAGTCCACCAGGACGACCTTCCCCCGTAGCTGTTCCAGGGTCAGGGGGTCGCTGTTAATCCAGGCGTTGATGCCCACCGGTTCGGCGGCCAGGGGTCCCTCGGCCCGTTCCCTCTGGACCTCGGCGGTGGGTTCCGGCTCCGGTTCCACCACCGCGTCTGCCACGGGACTGGCCTCCACGATGGCGGCCAGGTCGCCGACGGAAACGGTGGGCGACGGAGCCGGCTCGGGCTTGACCTCGGCGGCTGCCGTGGGTTCCGGCTCGGACCCGGCTGCCGGTTCTGATACTGCTTCGGCCGGGCTCGATTCCTCCATTGATTGGGTGGTGACGGGAAGGACCTCGGCGGGTTCGGCCGGGGTTGCCGCGACGGCCTCGGAGACAGCCTGAACGCTGGCGGCCGTGGGCAAGGGAGCCGTCTCTGCCGCTGGCGCAGGGGCTTCCGGCGCGGCGCTGGAGCCGCAGGCCAGGGCCGGGATCAGCATAAGCGACAGCAAGGCGGCGGCAACTCTCCGGCCCTGGCGCCAGGGGCCCCCGCGCTTTCGGGTACGACAGGAGTGGTTCACTTGATGCTCCTTGGGCTGCGAATAGTTTGCGATGGCTGATCGTATTTATTATACGCAGCAGAAAACCTGGTGGATGTCGGCGCAAGGCGGTTGCCGCCCGCCTCGAAATGATACCAGAGATGGTGAGGCCCGGCTGATTCGGCGCGCCGGAGGCAAGAGTTAAGAGTTGGTATGGGATTCCCCTGCCCGCCTGCCCCATCATACCTGCTTTCGCCGGTATCCAGGACTTCTTGCCCCGCTTGACCTGGATTCACTGTCAGCCTTGCCGGATTCCGGCGCAGGCCGGAATGACGAGTTACAGGCCTCCGTGAATATCAACCCCGAACTGTTGCCCAGCTTGAGAGTTAGGTCAGGGCAATCGCATGAAAGATTCGTCCTGCAGTCGGCTAATATCCGCAAGGCAAAGCTATGTCGCCCTGAGCTTGCCGAAGGGCCTGAAATCCTTCCCCACGGCCTCGCTACGGGTCCGAAAGCCAGTTGGTGGGGAGGAGTTTAGATTCTTCGGCAAGCTCAGAATGACAATTTACTCACTCATGCGATAGCACCGAGAGTTAGGTGTGTTGCCTTGCTGCTTGTGTTAAAATCCTTGGGCATTTGGGCAGGATGAGAACCTCCTCAGCCCGCATATGAACGTATATCGGAGGCCAACTTGCAGGATACCGCTTCTCTGGCCGCTGTGGGCCATCGCATCGTGGAGAATGTGGGCAAGGTTATTGTCGGCAAAACCTCGGCGGTGCAGCAGGCCCTCGCCACCCTCATAGCCCAGGGCCACATCCTGGTGGAAGACGTGCCGGGGGTGGGCAAGACCACCCTGTCCAAGGCGCTGGCCATCTCCGTGGGCTGTTCCTTCCAGCGCATCCAGTTCACCCCGGACCTGTTGCCCAGCGACGTGACCGGCATTTCCGTTTATAACCAGCAGAGCGGGGACTTTGCCTTCCGCCCCGGTCCCATAATGTCCCAGGTGGTGCTGGCCGACGAAATCAACCGCGCCACCCCTAAAACCCAGGCGGCCCTGCTGGAAGCCATGGAGGAACTGCAGGTAACGGTGGACGGCGTTTCCCACACCCTGGCGCCGCCCTTCATGGTGGTGGCCACCCAGAATCCCATCGAGTACGAAGGCACCTTTCCCCTGCCCGAGGCGGAGCTGGACCGGTTCCTGATGCGCCTCAGCCTGGGGTATCCCGACTTCAACGAAGAAATGGCCATCATCGAGCGGCAGGAGCTTACCCATCCCATCGACTCCCTGGAGCCGGTGGCCACTCCGGAAGAGGTGACGGCCCTGCAGGAAGCCGCCAAGGAGGTGTACGTGGACCGGCTGGTCCGCCAGTACATCGTATCCCTGACCGAATCGACGCGAAACCACCGGGACGTGGCCCTGGGGGCTTCGCCCCGGGCCACGCTGGGCCTGTTCCGCATCGCCCGGGCCATGGCCCTGGTGCAAGACCGGGACTACGTGATTCCCGACGACGTCAAGTCGCTGGCTACCTCGGTGCTGGCCCACCGCCTGGTCCTGTCCCCTTCGGCCAGGATGCGGGGCATCCGCGCCGACGAGCTTATCAACGACCTGCTCAACCAGATTACCGTTCCCGGCATGGCCCAGGTCTAGGGAGCGGCGGCTGAACCGGTATTGTCCGGCCTGGCCTGCCGGAACCGCTCCCCTGGCGCGGTGACCTTTGATACGACGGGCCGTGCTTCTGGTTCGCCACAATATATGGTATTCTTTGCCAGCTAATTTCCAGCCGAACGTAAACCTTCAGGTAACCGGACTGTGAGCAAGCGGACTATCGGCATTCTGATCCTGCTGGGGGTAGTCACCTTCTACACCCTGGGCACGGGCTTTTCCTTCTTCTACCGTTTCCTGTACGTAATTGCCCTGGTCCTGGCTTTCGGACTTTTCTGGGCCTGGATTAACCTGCAGGGTCTCCAGGTTCGGCTGACCCGCCTTTCCCACCGGGGTCAGGTGGGCGGCTACCTGGAGGGCCAGCTGCAGGTAACCAACCGCTTCCGGTTTCCCAAGTCCTGGCTGGAAGTGCGGGAGGTTACCGACGTACCCGGCTACACCACCGGTCGGGGCATCGCCATGGTGCGGGACCAGTCCCGCAGCTGGCGCATTGAGACCTACCTGGCCCGCAGGGGCGTCTTCAATACCGGAGTAGTTGAGGTTACCAGCCAGGATCCCTTCGGGCTGTTCCGGCTCAGCCGGCGGTTCCTGGAGTCGGAGCAGTACGTGGTGTTTCCGTCCACGGAGCCGCTGCCTGACCTGGACCCCCGCTTCGCTTTTCTGCCCAGCGACCACCGCGTAACCCGTCGCTCGGACCACATTACTCCCGAGTCCTCGGGGGTGCGGGAGTACGTTTACGGCGACAGCTTCCGCCAGATCCACTGGCCCTACACCGCCCGCATGAACAGCCTGATGGTCAAGGAATTTGACATGGGCATTTCCGCCGAAAGCTGGGTGCTGGTGGATATGCAGCGCAGTTCCCACGTGGGCGACGACCCGGTGGACAACAGCGAGGAGCTGGCCGTAACCGTTGCGGCCTCCCTCATCGAGCGGTTCGACCAGCTTTCCATGCCGGTGGGCATGGCCACCAACGGCGACCAGACCTGGCTGATGCGCCCTGGATCCGGGCCCAGCCACGTGGGCAACCTGATGGAGGCGCTGGCCGGCGTAAGGGCGCGGGGCAACCTGACCCTGGAGCGATTCATCTATGACCTGCAGCCCCACCTGAGCCGTTTTAATGCCCTGACGGTAATAACCCCCTCCCGCCGTTCCGAGTGGATACCCGCCCTGGCCAGCCTGCGACGGGACGGGGTGAACGTCGCGGTGATTTACGTGGAACCCACGGACTTCGGCGCCCCCGAGGAAGTCCAGTCGCCGATGGACTTTCTGCATTCCAACGACATCCCCGTGTACCTGGTGCGGCGGGGCCGTCCCCTGAATGAAGCATTGCAGGTACCTGTGTTTGACCAGCCCTATGCCTTCTTCGCTCCCCGCCAGGAGATGGGTGGAAGAGAGGAGAACGGCAGCGGGCAGGCGCCCGATTCCATGTCCTCAATGTCCCCAACGTCTCCTGCGCAGCCACAGTACTCGTACCAGGGCGCCAGCGAGCCTGACGACTCCGGGAGTTCGCCGTGACCAGCGCCACCCAGACAGCGGCCCGCCAGCCCGCCGCCAGCCCTGCCGTCCCGTCAACGGAGGGGAGGAAGCTGTCCGTTGCCCCCGTAGTACAGGGGGCCCTCTGGCTGTGGCGCCATGGCCGTCCCGCCGACGGCTGGGCCGCGGTGTTCCTGCTGGCCCTCAACCTGCTGGTGGTGGCCTGGTCGGTGGACCGGGGAGGCGACTGGGTGCCCACGCCCAGCCTGGAGGCCCTGATACTGATAGCAATGGCGACGGGGGTGGCGCTGTCCCGGATACCTGTCTGGGGAGCATTGCTGCTGCCGCTGGGCCTGGTCATCGGCCTCTGGGTCATTACGGCGCAGCTCGTCGGCTTTGAGGGTGAAGGCATCGAGCTGGCCAGCGCCGCCGAACTCTACGACCGGCTGAGCCTGTGGTGGGCGGCGGCGGAAACGGGCGGCATCAACATAGACCGGGTGCCCTTCGCCTTTGCCCTGATGTGCCTCACCTGGCTGGCCGGCTATCTGGCTGCCTGGGTGTTCTCCCGCTACCGCAGCTTCTGGGGCGTCTTCGTGCTGGGCGGCGCTGCGCTGCTAAGCAACCTCACCTTCCTGCCCTCAGAGGGAATCACCTATCTCGTGTTCTACCTGTTCACCGGCCTGCTGCTGGTGGCCCGCGTACAGGCGGTTCGACGCCTGAACGAGTGGCGGGAACGCGGCTTCCAGGCCGACAGCCACCTGGGGATACTGTCGGTTTCGGACAGCGTGATTGTGACCTTCATGGTGCTGCTGGTCGCGTTCCTGATAGTTCCCAGGATTGTGCCCGGCGACCGGTTCTGGCAGGAGGCCCACAACGTTTACGAGTACACCCGGTCTCCCTACGTACAGTTTGAGGAGGACTTTAACCGCCTTTTCGCAGGTCTGCCCGCGCGCAAACCCCTGCCCTACCGCATCTGGAGCGATGTGATGGCCTTCCAGGGCACCATCAACCCCACCACCACGCCGGTGCTCCAGGTGGACTCGCCGGTGGCCATGTACTGGAAGGCGCGCAGCTACGGCACCTATACTCCCAAGGGCTGGATTTCCGAGAACACGGAGCTGCAGCCCACGAACTGGACGCCCACCCATTCCGCCCCCCAACCCTACGAGAAACGGTTCGAGGTCACCCATACCCTGACGCCCAACTACCGCACCCGCAACCTCTTTGCCGGAGGGCAGATTATTTCTTCCGACAGGGATGTGCGGATCGAAACCTACGACTCACCCGTCTATAACATTGACCTGAGCGGACCCCTGCAGCTGGGCCAGACATACCCCAAGCTGGACATTGCTTCCGTCAACTTGGACCGGGTACTGCGCGAGGCCGGTCCGATGGCGGGGCGGTCCCAGCTGGCCCAGTCGGTGCCCGACGGCTTCCACCTGGTGGACGTCGCCAGGGAGGGGGATCACGTGCAGGGGGTGGCCCTGGCGGAGATACTGCCCGAACAGCCCGACACCCTGTCCCTCCGCTCCGCAGACAAGGAGTTCAAGCAGGGCGAGACCTACGAGGTTACCTCGTCCGTATCGCTGGCCACTGCAGAGGATTTGCGCCTGGCCGGCCTGGACTATCCCACCTGGGCGCTGGACAAGTACACGGCGCTGCCGCCGGATCTTCCCCAGCGTGTCCGCGACCTGGGTCGGGAGTTGGCGGCGGAGGCCGACACACCCTATGAGAAGGCCAAGGCCGTCGAGGCGTACCTGAAGACCCTGCCTTATTCGCTGTCCATCAATCCGCCGCCCTACGATGCCGACGGCGTGGACTATTTCCTGTTCGAGCAGAAGATGGGTTACAGCGAGTACTTCGCCTCGGCCATGACCGTTCTGCTCCGTACCCAGGGCATACCCGCCCGGATGGTTACGGGTTATACCGTGGGCAACCCGGTACCGGACCATGACATATACGTGGTTACCGACAGCCACAGCCACGGTTGGGTGGAGGTGTTCTTCCCCCGTTACGGGTGGATCAGCTTCGAGCCAACCCCTGGCGCCACCATTCCCGTGGCGACGCGGCCGGCCCCGGTGGAGGGCCCGGATCTTTCCGGCCTGACCTCGACGGCGCTGGAAATACCCCTGTGCGAATTTGAAGACGAGGAAGACTGCGAGGAAGAGTTCATTCCCGAGAGCCCGGCCGGCCTGCAGGAGACGGGGCAGATTATTCAATTGCTGGAACAATACCTGCCCTGGATCGCCGGCGTCCTCGCATTCCTGGCGGCCGCGGGGCTTGTAGTATGGTTCCTGTGGCGCAGGTTCCTGTCGCCATCGCCCGACCCCGAGGTTGCCTTCCGCCGCCTGGCCAACCTGGGCCGGCTGAACGCCGTGGGCCCCGCCAGCTACCAGACTCCCTTCCAGTATATGGAACGCCTCTACGGGGAATTGCCGGACCACCGCCAGCAGCTGTCGGTCATTGGCCGCACCTACGTGGGCCACCTGTACGGACGGCGGGAGCCTTCGGAAGAGGACGGGGAGCGCCTGGTGCAGGCCTGGCTGGAAATCCGGATGCCGCTGCTGTTCCACCTGCTGCGGAGTCGCAGGCAAACCACCGAGGGAGCCCAGGCATGAACGCCAGAAAGCATTGCATTTTCCCGGGACCCCAGGGCTGGATTGGCATGGCCGGCAGCGACGACGGGTTGTCACGCCTTTCCATGAAACCCACGCCGGAAGAACTGCTGGAGGACCTGGAGAACGATATACGGGGTTCCGAGCAGGACGACTCGGCCTTCCCCCAGGCCCGCCAGTGCCTGGAACGGTACTTTCAGGGCGATACCGGCGCCCTTTCCGAGATAGTCCTGGACCTGAGCGGCGCGCCCCCCTTCTTTGCCGCTGCCTGGGAAGCCTGCCGGGGAATTCCCGCCGGCGAAACCCGCAGTTACGCCTGGCTGGCCGCCGAGGCGGGGCGGCCCAACGCGGCGCGTGCCGCCGGCCAGGCCATGGCAAAAAATCCCCTGGCCCTGGTAATACCCTGCCACCGGGTCATCGGCAGCAACGGTGACCTGCACGGCTACGGCGCCGGCGGCCTGTCGGTAAAGGCCCGACTGCTGCAGCTGGAGCAGGAACGGCTTCCCCTGGCGAGGGAGCGAGCATAGCGCCGGCTGCGGGCGGGCCGCCCCTGGTCCCCGTTTTCCCTTCGCGGCTCCAGACTGGCCAGGCATTGCAGCCCTTTCGCCAGCCTGACGCTCTTTCTTGAGGCTTGTCTGACCCCGGTCTTTCTTCCGATCGCCTTCGTGAATTGCCGCCGGTTCCCTGCATAAGGTAACTGTGGGGCCAAACGTGAAGGACGCTCGGCTATGAAAGTGAATAATTTAACGAATTACGTCATTCCATTGACTTAATCGGTATTTGGCTATATCGTATTTGCGGATTATCCGAAAGGGGTTAACGGAAAGCTCAACTTTTAAGAATTAGGGAGGAATATACTCAGTGACTCCGAGAACCGATGGCCGGCGGCGCATAGGGCGCTGGCTGGTCACTTTGACAGCTATAACATCCATTTTACTGATTGCCTGTGGCGGAGCCGAATCGCCGACCACCGCTCCCGCCGCCCCCCCTGCTGAGGCGCCGGCCGCAGCCGCAGAGCCTGCCGCTCCCGCCGAAAGCATGGATTCCGGTTCCATGACCGATTCCAGCGGCGAGGCCATGACCGATTCCAGCTCCTCTTCCGAGTCCATGGAAAGCCAGCCGGCTCCGACCAACACTCCGGTACCTACGGTCCAGCCTACGCCCCGTCCTACCGAGGCCATGGTGGTGGCCGCCCGGGATGACGTAGTCATCGTAATCAACGAAGAGCCTTCGATTCCCGACCCCTGGATCAGCACTACCCTGTACCCCAACCAGATAATCCACAACATTGCCCAGCCCATTTCCTTTTTCGGGCCGGACTTCACCGACACCGCCACTGCCGGCTTCACCGGTTTTGAACAGATAGAGCCCAACAAGTGGCGCCTGTCCCTTCGCGAGGGCGTTCAGTTCCACAATGGCGAGGCGTGGAACGCCGAAGCCGCCGCCTATACCATCAACCAGCTGGGCGGCAACGTTGAATACCAGCCCTACTCGCAGGTACGCGAAGCCCACGCCGAAATTATTGACGACATGACCGTGGACTTTGTCTGCACCAGCGCCGCCGGCTGCCCGGTATTGCCCCGCTTCGGGCAGTTCCACATATTCGTAGCCCCCGGCTACCACCAGAACGTCTCCCAGGAAGAGCGGGATGCCTCCGGCCAGGTGATCGGCTGGGGTCCCTATGTCTGGGATGAGTACGTTCGCGGCGAGTCCATTACGCTGACCGCCAACGAGAACTATGTTGAGCCTCAGCCCATCGACTTCATCACCCAGGCGCCCTCCATCAAGGACGCCACTTACATCTGGCGCGAAGAGGAAACCGTCCGCTCCGCCATGATTCAGACCGGCGAAGCCGACCTGTCCTGGGCCGTATCCATTGACCAGGCCGAGCCGATCAACAACAGCGACCACGGCAAGACGGTCAAGGTAGTGTCCGGCGAGGTTTACACCATCAACGTGGACACCATCTGGCACCCCGAACTGCAGAAGCTGGAAGTGCGCCAGGCCCTGACCCACGCCATCAACTGCGAAGAACTGGCCCTGGCCTTCTTCGGCCCCGAGTCCCGCTGCTCCAGCGGTCCCAACGGCATCCCCGGCACCCTGGGCGTGAACGAGGACAACTGGCAGCCCATCTACGGCTATGACCCCGAGCGGGCCCGGGAACTCCTGGTCCAGGCCAACTACAACCCCGAAAACACCATCCAGTTCTGGACCCGCGCCGGCCGCTATGCCAAGGACGTGGAAATCACCGAGTCCCTGATTACCTTCTGGCAGGACGTGGGCCTGAACGTGGAAGCCCAGATCGTGGAGGGCAGCGTGTGGCGTGACCGTCACCTTACCGGCCCCGCCGTCACCTACGACGCGCAGATTGACGCCGGCTCTTCCTCCGAAGAGGCTGCCGCCGCGGTGCCGCAGAACGACCCGCCGCGCACCGGCGCTTCCCCCGGACTGGTCTTCTTCGCCCCGGGTGGCGAGTACTTCGACTTCGGTCGCCAGATCAACTTCTACATGAGCTGCGCCTCCAACCGTTCCAAGAACTGCAACGCCGAGTGGCACGCCCTCGGTCAGCAGGCCCTGGCATCCACCGGCGATGATCGGCGCGAGCTGATGACCGAAGCCTACAACCTGTTCTCCGAGAACCTGCTGCAGCTTCCCATGATGGAGATCGTTTCTGTCTGGGGCGTCAACAAGGACCTGGAGTTCGTCAACATGCCCGGCGGCCGCCGCATCCTGATCAACACCATGACCTGGACGCAGTAAGCAGCCGACCCCTTTACCGTTTAACCGGTCAAGCAAAACGCCCCCGGACCATTTGGTCCGGGGGCGTTTTCGTTATAATAGAGATGATCAATGGATGTCGGCTTGACTTTTGAGGGCCCTTAACTCCGACGACATTTAGTTCTCGGCTACGTCCCCAGGTCAGTTCAAGAGAAGGTGAAAGGTATGCCACTATTGGATAGACAACTTCACGAAGTGTGGGATGCTTTGCGAGCGCAGGGTAACCAGCGTACCAAGTCACTAGCTGAGATCAGAATTAGGAATCTGAGAGGGATAAAAGATCTTAGAATTCCATTCAATTATCCTGTTTCTGTTCTCGCAGGTCCTAACGGATGCGGCAAGTCCACAGTGCTATTTGGATGTGCATGTGCTTATGTGGTTCCTGACCGCGGCCCAAGGGATTATGTGCCATCCAGTCTATTCCCGAATTTCAAAGGAGGGGGCACTGAATTTGAGGACGTTGCAGGTCAGACAGAGATAGAGTTCCATTACCTACATGAAAATGAGCGTATATCCATGATGTGGAGGCGAGGTAAATCGTGGAATCGAAGCTTCATGGGAAGAAAAGGTGGTGAGCAACCTGAACGACAGCTTTATATGCGAACCCTAGCGAACCTGACTAATCCATCTGAAGTACGAAGTATTCTTCAACTAGCAAGAAAGGAACTCTCCACTGAGCAAATTACTGAAGACTTGCTAATATTCGCTCATCGTATTTTGCCGAGGAGATACCGAGCTCTTTCCAGAATAACGACGCAAACACGGGACTTGCTCTTTGCAGAATTAGAGGGAACAAGTGCGGCGAAATACTCTGAGTTCCACATGTCTTCAGGCGAAAGAGCCATACTCCGGATATCGAAGGACATTTCTAGTCTGACGGATGCACTTATACTTATCGACGAGGTAGAAGCAGGCCTTCATCCATATACTCAACAACAGGCTATGCTGGAGTTTCAGCGCATAGCATTGAGGAACCGTCTACAAATAATAGTGGCCTCTCACAGCCCTGTTGTACTTGAGAGTGTACCTGAAGAGGCTCGGCTCTTCTTGGATAGGGACGAGGATTCTGCAGAAGTCAGACTCGTACCACCGTATCGAGATATTTTGCAAAAGGCTCTATACGGACAATCTCGAGAACAACTCTCTATCCTTTGTGAAGATCAAATTGCGGAAGGCATTATCAGAGGATTTCTTGATGTCTTGAACTTAAGGCTTGAACTCCGACACGATGATGTAGTCATCGGAAGAGACACAGGAAGGGATGAATTCCCCGCACATATCCGCACGCTTGGGAAATTTGGCAAACTTGACGATTTCCTGGTTGTCCTCGATGGTGATTCCAAGTCAAAAGAAACTGACCTCTTGACGGCTGCCTCTGAATATCACGCAACCTTACAGCCCTTGTTCTTGCCGGGAGATGGGCCGCCCGAGGGTTGGATTTGGGATGTTCTGGAAGAATGGAAATCAGAATATGCCTTGGATCTAGGAATCGGAGTATCCGACTTAGACGAAAGAATGCGCAATATTCAACAGTTGGCGTCTGGAATGGTCCAGCAACAGGACCCGGCTAAAGTCGCGGTAGAAGAACTTTCCCGAGAAATTGGCAGAACTCCCTCCGATATTGCCCGCTTAGTGGGTAAACGAGAAGCGGAACGTACCCATGGGGAGGGGCTTACGTTCCTTACTTTACTCCAAGAGCAAATTACTTCTTGGAGACAAAGGGGAGCGTAGGCCCCTACCTCACCGGACCGCCCAGGGGTGAACGGGGTGAACCGCTTTCCAGGAAGCTGCCGTAGCCGGGCTGCTGTTCCAGTTCTCCCTGGTTGAGCAGAACCTCTCCCCGCAACAGGGTCATGTGGGGGCGTCCCTGCACCTGCCAGCCCTCAAAGAGGGTGTAGCCGGCGTTGCTGCGGTGGTCCCTGGAGGTAATGATCCGGTCGCTCCCCGGGTCCAGTATCAACAGGTCGGCGTCGGAGCCCACCTGGATAACTCCCTTGCGGGGGTAGAGGCCGAAGATGCGAGCCGGGTTCTCCGACATTACCCGCGCCAGCCACCAGATGGGCAGTCCCCGCTTCACCACGCCCTCGCTGTACATCAGGGGCACCAGGGTCTCCACGCCCGGGGACCCGAAGGGAACCGAGGCGCCGTTGACGTCCACGAAAATGTTGTCCCACCCCACCTGTTTCAGCTCCTGGGGGTAGGGAGCATGGTCGCTGGCGGTGATGGAGATGTGTCCCTGTTCCAGGCCGCGCCACAGTGCGTCCTGGTCCGGGCCGTCGGCCGGACGCAGGGGCGGGCCGATCTTGGCCAAGGGGCCGTACTTGGCCATTTCCTCGTCGGAAAGCAGCAGGTACTGGGGGCAGGACTCGGTCCAGATGCGCTGTCCCAGGGCCTGAGCCTGCTTGATTCGTTCCAGGCCCAGCTGGGTGCTGAGGTGCACCACGTAGGTGGGGCAGTTGGTTGCCCCGGCCATCTTTATGGCCCGGTTGATGGCCTCCTCCTCGGCCCAGTCGGGGCAGGCCGACGGGAAGTCGGTGGGGTGGGTGTGCCCCTCCGACAGCAGCTTGTTCTCCAGGTACTCGATGATGTTGCCGCTCTCGCAGTGAAGCTGCAGCACCCCGCCGCCCTTCGCCACCATTTCCATTGACTCGCAGATATAGTCGTCGTCGCACATGCGGTAGGGGCGCTTCTTGTAAGTCATGAACATTTTGTACGACTTGACGCCCATTTCCAGCGCCTCGGGCAGGCTGTTCAGGATGCTGGGGCGGTTCTGCAGGATGAAATGGAAGGCGAAGTCGGTAACCGCCGTACGCTCCACTTCCTCGCGGCAGCGGTTGATGGCCTCTGGCAGGGTCTCGTCGCCCTCCAGGTTGTAGGTACCGAAGGGGACCAGGGTGGTCAGGCCGGCGTGGGCGGCCGCCAGCGACCCCAGGGCATAGTTGTCGTGGCCGTCCAGGTGGACGTGGCAGTCAATCAGCCCGGGCAGCACGTACATTCCCGAGGCGTCAATGTACTTGTCGGCCGGGGGCAGCAGATTTTCCGGCCCAATGGCGGCGATTTCCCCTCCGTCAATGGCAATGGAGGCCTCATAAACCTGGGAGGAGGTAACAATCCGACCTCCGACGACAATGGTATCCACGTGCCGGTCGCTGCGGTTGGTGGTCATAGGGGGCCTCCTTTTCGACTTACGGGGATTGTGAGACGAGAGAATTCAGGAAATCAAACAGGCGTGAACAGTTGGGCGCGGCTGCGCAGACCTTGGCAGGGTCTATGGCTTCCAACAAGCGGGGACCATGGTTAGTTTTGTGATACCGGCCTTTAGTGGTGGCCCTTGTGGCTTCGGCCAACCCGCTCAGCACGTCATCTTTGGGAATTTCCTCGATGGCCGAATTGGCAGGGAGGCGGTTAGCCGAGAAAGCTCGACCATAATAAGCGCTGAGGGCTTGCTTGTCAGCCAGAAACCAGGATTCCATAACCTGCACCATGAAGTGGATACGGTCGTCAGATATATTTGAACCTGTGGCGTAGTCCCAGTGGTCATGTTGACGAACTTCCTGAAAGAGATTGGCGGCATACGGTTTCTCGGCGTCGATCAATAGGACATTAACCGCCTCGGGATAGCTCTTCAGGCCGGACATAAAATCGGCTATGGCGTTGGCCTTGCAAGGCACCGGGGCAATTCTGATGCCGGGCAGTCTCAACCCTTCAAAGAACTTACTGAACCCTATTCGCAGGCTCCGGTCTCCCTCGAAATATACCCTGACAGCTATCGCCATTCAGAACCTGGTTCCCCCAATATGCCCGTGCAACCACAGTTCCCCTAACTTGTACCGCTCCAGGTAAGACTCGAGCTCTTCCTTCTTTAACCTATTGAACTCGGTCCCGCTATCCGGGTAGCGTTCACAGACAACAACACTCTCCGTATCTTCCCAAAGATGGTCAATCAACTCCGCCGAGTGGGTTGTGACTATTATTTGGGTGCGTTGGGAGGCCTCAATCAGTAACTTGGCGACCTGGTGAATTACGTCGGGGTGCAGGCCCAGTTCCGGTTCTTCTATGCAGACCAAAGGCGGAGGATAGGGATGACAAAGAATGGAAAGCAGGGCCAGGAAGCGGAGGGTGCCGTCGGAGAGTCGGGTTGCGGGCACCGGGTTGGCCAGGCCCTTTTCCCGAATCCACAATTGGGCGGTGTTAGCAAAAATATCCACTCCCAAGCTTTCGTAGGTTTCGTAGAATTGGCCAAGCTGTTTCTCAATTGTTGGCATAACCGGTTCCCGCTGCAACCGATTCAGTACCAGGGCCAAATTTGAAAAATCCTCGTATAGGTGGGCGGTGGGCGCATCTGTAGGTTGGGGGCGGCGAATGAAACTGTTACGCCCCATGTTCCAGTCCCGGTACAGCCGGATTGAGTCAAACTGCTGGCTCAAGAAGTGCATTTCGGGATAAAGGCCAGGGTCTCTTCTCTCCCGCAGAATTGACTGACCGGCAGTCAAATCCCCCTGACGGATGAAACTGAACTCTTGATCCCGGGTGGACTCAGGCGATTGTCTCACCGCCAGGTTGCCGGTTCCGTCTATAAGCTTAAACAGACTGGACGACTCTACTTGGCCCTGGCCTAACCGCACTTCCTCGTCCAATTCTTCCCGTAAAACGCACCATTGCTGACCAGATTGCTCCAGAAATAACCGGTAGCGGAGTTGCAAAGGGTCGAGTTGGTGCTGCAGAACTGTTTCCACGGAACATGTGGAGTAATGGGGTGAGAACTTTCCTTGTCCCTTCCAAAACCAGTCATTAATTCCTCCAGATTGCCGGAAGAAGGACGCCATGTCCCTGGGCAAGGCCTGCAGGAGTGCCATAATCTCGATGAAGTTTGACTTCCCCGAAGCATTGGGGCCTACCAGGACGTTCAATGGACGCATTTCAAGTTCCACATCTCGGAAGGAAAGCATTCCATTAATCTTTATCGAATTTAGCAACATAACTGAGCCTGGTGGAAGGGCGATACCCCAATTGGAGACCTACAAAGATTATACACAGTTGGAAACTATCTACCCCCACTCCACCGCCCCACCCCTTCCCGCAGCCGCCCAAACCCCAGTTCATCGCATAGCTGCTGGTAAGGTTCCTGGTGGGCGCCTTGCCATTGGAGGTCGGGGACGCTTTCGGCAATGGGGACATCCAGCCGGAGGGTGGCCAGCTGGCGGTAGAGGAGGGCGGCCTCCATGTTGTCGGCCAGGCTGGCGGTCAGGGACTTGGCTCCGCGCACGTTGATAGCCCAGTCGGCGGCATCGGGAGGGATTTGCTCGATGTGGCCGTAGTGGGCCAGCACCTGGGCAGTGCCCTTGGCTCCCCAGCGGGGAATGCCGGGGATTCCGTCGGCACTATCGCCCACCAGCCCCAGGTAATCGGGGATGGACGCAGGGCCTACCCCGAACTTTTCCCGCACGCCATCCTCGTTGGTCACAATGTCCCGGCGCCGGTCCAGGGCCACCACGCGGTCGCCCCAAATGACCTGCGACAGGTCCTTGTCCGGCGAACACAGGACTATCTGCTCCACGCCGGGCTCGTCCTGCCAACGCACCGCCGCCGCGCCCAGGGCATCGTCCGCCTCGAACTCCGTCATCGGCCAAACCACCAGGCCCAGGGCTGCCGCCGCCCGTTCGGCCAGGGGAAACTGGGCCAGCAGCTCCGGCGGCGTGCCCTCGCCCGTTTTGTAACCGTCAAACAATTGGTTGCGGAAGGACAGGATTTCGCTGTCGAACGCCACGGCAACGTGGGAAACGTCGTCCTGCCGCAGCAGGCTGATGAGGGTCTGCACCAGGCCCCGAACCGCCCCCACCTCGCGGCCGTCCGGCGCCGAAATGGAGGGCATGGCGAAGTAGGCCCGAAACAGCTCATAAGTGCCGTCAACCAGGTGAACTTTCATCTTTTTCCTATTTCTATACACGAATGGGCACGAATACCCACTAATATTGGATATTCATTAGTGAGCATTCGTGCCCATTCGTGGATTAGCTTATTGTAGGGTTTCGAGGACGCGGGCGATGCGTTCAACGCCTTCCAGCACCCGTTCCGCCGGGGAGCGCATCAGGGCAATGCGGAAATGGCCCTCGCCGCTCTCCCCGAAGCCCGCTCCGGGGGTTACGACCACGCCCTCCCGCTCCACCAGCAGGTCCGCCAGCTCGGCTGAGGTCAGGTCCGCCGAGTAACGGGGGAACAGGAAGGTGGCCCCTTCGGGCAAGGGGCAATGAACGCCAGGGACCTGGTAAAGGCGGTCGGCGCTCCTGATGCGCAGTTCGTTGCAGTCCTCGCGCCACCGGGCCACGTGGCCCTGCGGCCCCTGCAACGCTGCCACCCCGGCCATCTGCACAAAGGGAGAAACGAAACTCGCCGTCTGTTCCTGGACTTTCAGCAGCGGTTCCAGCAGGTCGGACTGGGCCACAATGCACCCCAGCCGCCAGCCGGCCATGGAGTAGGCCTTGGTGAAGGTGTAGCTGGTCAGGGTCCGCTCAGCCATGCCGTCCAGGGTGGCGATGGTCAGGTGGCTGCTGGAATCGTAGGTGAAGTACTCGTAGGTCTCGTCGCAGACCACCAGCAGGTCGTGCTCCTGGGCTACCCGGGCCACTGCCTCCAGCTCTTCCAGCGTATAAACCCGCCCCGTGGGGTTGTTGGGGTTGTTGATGATGATCATCCTGGTCTGGGGAGTGACGTACTCCTTCAGCTGCTCGTAGCTGATGTAGTACTCCTCCTCCTCGCTCAGGGGTACTGCTACGGGCGTCCCTTCCGCCATCTCCACCTGCTGGCGGAAGCTGACCCAGGTGGGCTCCAGCACCAGAACCTCGTCGCCCCGCTCAATGTAGGCGTTGATGGCGTCGTAGAGGCCCATCTTGCTGCCGGGGGTCACCAGGATGTCCGTGTCAGGGTCCACCGTGCGGCCGTTGCGGGTCCGCAGCTTTTCGGCCATGGCCTGCCGCCACTCGGGCAGGCCCCGGGAGGAGCTGATGTTGGTCAGACCCTGGTTCAGGGCCTGGATGCCAGCATCTATGATGTGCTGCGGGGTAACGTGGTGGGGGCTGGACTGGCCCAGGTCAATTACGTCGTAGCCCTGTCCTGCCAGTTGACGGGCTTTTTCTCCGGCGGTAAGGGTGGCCGGCGGCTGCACTCGCTGGATGCGAGTGGCGGGAGTGCGGGCCATGGTTTCTCTCCTCAACATTGGGGTCGTCGGCTGTGCCGTCGCTCGGTGTTGAGTCTATCACAACCCGCCCGTTGCGGGACTCCCGGCCTGTCTCGATCCAGGGCAATCGCGTTATGCATTCAGGCTACAGGGGGCGCCAGTTCGGTAGGCAGAAGTCATGCCGCCCTGAGCTTGCCGAAGGGCCTGAAGTCCTCATCCTCAGCCCGGCTGCGGGTAGTGAAGGTGGTTCCAGGGATAGATTTTAGATGCTTCGGCTTCGCTCAGCATGACATTCAATTAAAACGCGATTGCCCTGCGTCTCGATCAGGCGCTCTACTGCTGCGGGTGGCTTACGCTGCTGGAAAACAGAGGAGCAGGGCCCGGTTTCCGACCTGCTCCGGTCCCAATGCCATCCGTGTCTTGACGGAATCAGAATCTATTCGCCGTATCCTGGCAGCTGGTCGGCGTTCTCCAGCAGGTCCAGCACCAGGGCCGTTACGTCGCCCAGCAGTTGGGGGTTGATGTGCTCCATCGTGTCCTGCGGCGAGTTGATGCGTTGAAGGTCGTCGGCCTGGAAGTAAATGATGGGCACCCAGGCTTCCCGGAAGGGAAGATGGTCGCTGGACCCCCGCGCGCTGCCCGTCCTTCCCGCGATGGATAGGTCTTCCCGCTGGCCCGTCTCCAGCACGTGGCTGGCGGCCCAGCGGTCTCCGGAAACACGCAGGTAGGCGCCGGACCCCACCGAGTCCAGGTTAATCATCAGGTAAATGTCGTCCAGGTCGGACGCAGGCAGGCTTTCCACGTAGTATTCGCTGCCGTGCAGGCCGGTTTCCTCGGAGCCAAAGGCGATGAACCGCAGGGTGAAGGGGAAGGAACGCCCGGCGACGGCTTCGGCAACAGCCAGCAGCGCGCCCATGCCGGATGCATTGTCCGACGCCCCCACGGAGTTGGGCACGGTATCGTAGTGCGCCCCGACCACTATGACTCCCTCGCCGCTGCCGGGGATTTCCGCTATCAGGTTGCGGGAGGGAACTGCGTTGTCCTCAACCGCCACCGTCGCCTCGACCGTCTCGCCCTGGTCCAGCAGAGCCTTCAGCGCCAGCCCGTCGGCCCGGGAAAGGGACATGGCCGGAATCTGGCTGCGTCCACCCAGCGTGCCCCGGAAGGGTCCTGAGACGTTGTTGAAAATTACGGCGGCCACGGCTCCCTCGCCCGCTACCTGGGCTACTTTGCTGCCGAAGGTAATCTCCCCCCGCTCGATCAGGGCGATTTTGCCCTGCAGCCCTTCCGGAGGCATGTCTTCCGGCTTGGCCAGGCTCACAAACACCAGCGGCGCGGAGGCCTGGCCGCTGGCGGTTCCGCTCAGTATGTTGGTGTCCGGCGCCTCATGGTCCGGCGCGTCGGTGTTGATGCTGGCCGTGGGCGAGTCCCAGGAGAAGTCCTGCGCCACGGGTTCATAACCCAGTTCCTCAAGTCGATGCTCCAGGAATTCCGCCGCTTCCAGCTCCAGGTCCGTGCCGCTGGTCCGGGGCCCCAGTTCCTCCGCCAGCTCGCTGAGGTAGCCGAATGCCCGGTCCTCCAGCTCGCCAATGTTGTCAAATATCGCCTTGCTGGCCGCGGACGGCTCTGCCTCAGCAGGCTCCGTAACGGGTTCCGTAACCGGCGCCGTGGCTTCAGCCATTTGCTGGGGGTTTTCGGTCGGTACTACCGGGGCTGCCTGTGTCGGCGCGGGGACCGCAGTGGGAGGACTTGGCGGCGGCGCGACTGTGGGTGGCGTTGTCGGGACGGCGGCCGCTTCCCGTACCTGCTCCGCGGGCGCGGCGACCTCAGGCGTGGCCGTGGGCGCCCCGGGGAAGCATGCGGCGCCGCCCAGCCACAACAGAGCCAGAAGGGCGGCGGCGGTGAAGATGGAGTGGACTTTACGAGTAACAGTGCTCATATGAATTTCCGCCACTTAAGAGAGGTTTACCATTTGTACGGCGGGAAGAGCCTCCAGGATTTGCCCCATCAGAGGCCGCCGATGGAAAGAATCCGTGGTCGCCCTTTTCCCGGCAATAAAGCTTGCCCCCGCAATCCGTCAACGGGCGGCGGGGGCAGGCGGTTTTTCGGGAACCTTGTGGATCTAGACGTTGCGCAGCTTGGGGTCAAGGCGGTCGCGCAGCCAGTCGCCCAGCAGGTTCATGGACAGGACGGACAGCAGTATTGCGGTCCCGGGCCACACCGTCAGCCACCACGACGTCACCAGCAGTTCCCTGCCGTCGGCCACCATCAGGCCCCAGGCCGGCGTGGGCCGGGGCAGACCGGCGCCCAGGAAGCTGAGGGTAGATTCCAGCAATATAACCTGGCCCACTTCCAGGGTGGCCAGCACGATGATGGTGTTCACGATGTTGGGGAAGACGTGGCGGAAGATTATCCGCACGTTGGACGCCCCCGCAACCTTGGCGCGGGCCACAAAGTCCTGGGCCTTGATGCTCAGGGTTTCGCCCCGCACCAGGCGGGCGTAACGCGACCAGAAAATAGTCACAATTACGATGATAACCGTTTGGAAGCTTGGCCCCAGCACCACCGCCAGGACCAGGGCGAAGAGAATAGCCGGCATGGAGAGGCAGATGTCCACCGCCCGCATAACAATGTGGTCTATGTTGCCGCCGAAATAACCGGCGATCATTCCCAGGATGGTGCCAATGGTGCCAGCCAGGAATATGGATATGGCCGCTACCGTCAGCGATACCCGGGCCCCGTAAACGATGCGGCTGAGAATGTCCCGGCCCTGCTTGTCGGTACCCAGGAGATGCTTGGTGGACCCGCCAGGCGTGGCATAAATGCCTTCCCCTTCAGCTTCAACCCAGAAGGGCGGAGCCAGCCGGTCGCTGAGGCTGCCCACCACCGGATCGTGGGGAGCGACCCAGCCTGCGAAGATGGCTGGCAGGACCAGGACAAAAAGCAGGATGGCCACCGGGAAAACCGGGTATCGCCGGGCCGTGCCCAGCGCGCGCCAGACGTTGCCCGCGGTCCTTGCGCCGGGAACGGTGCCCCGAACTGCCAAATTTGCCATAGGATCTAACTCTCCTCCGCCTTCGCCGACCACCTAGTGGGTGTAGCGTATGCGCGGGTCCAGGTATGCGTAGGCAATATCCACCAGCAGGTTGGCGCCAATGTAAATGGCAGCGAAGAAAATCACTACCGACTGAACCACCGAGAAATCCTTGGCTCTCAACGCGTCGATAGCCAGCAGCCCCACACCGGGCCAGGAGAAAATGGACTCGATTACCACCGAGCCGGTCATGGCGCCGCCGAGAATCAGGCCAAAATAGGTAATGGGGGCGATCAGGGCGTTGCGGAGGGAGTGCTTCCAGATAACGGTGCTCTCGCGCAGGCCCTTGATGCGCGCCAGTTTTACGTATTCGGTGTCCAGCACCTCCAGCATGGAGGAGCGGGTCAGCCGCATCAGGGCCGCCACCTGGAAATAACCCAGCGCAATGCCGGGCATCAGCAGGTGCTTCCAGGTGCCCCGGCCCGAGGTGGGCAGCCACTCAAGCTGGACGGCAAACACCCACATCAGCATCAGCGCAATCCAGAAGTTGGGAAGGGACTGGCCCAAAAGGGCAACAATTTTGCCGGCAAAATCTATGCCCGTATCCTTCTTTACGGCCACTATCACGCCAAGCGGGACGGCAATTATCGCGCTGACCACCAGGGCGATGGCCGCCAGTTCCAGGGTTGCGGGAAGCCGCTGCCACAGCAGTTCACGCGCGTCCTGACCGGCGAACCGGATGGATTCGCCGAACTTGCCGGTGGCAAAGTTGCCGATGTAGGTGAGGTACTGGATGTGAAGGGGCTTGTCCAGTCCCCAGTAGGCCCGAACCCTGGCGTAGTCTTCAGCAGTGGCATCCACGTCCAGCAGGGTGTCCAGCGGGTCTCCGGACATGCGTCCCAGGCCGAACACAATAATGCTCACCGCCACCAGGGCGATGATCGAGTGGAAGATACGGACCAATATGAAGCGTTGCATATCGCTTTTCCTGAAGGCCCCAGGACGGGTCGGCTGCTACCTGGACACGCCCGCCTGGCTATCCGAAAGAAGGCACAACAACAGGGCCAAGAGTTGTCAATTCCGCCTGGCCTTGGCGTTTAGGCAATATATTCTACCGATATGGGTATGTCAATACTCGGCACTGCCGACCGTAACCAGGGCAATAGCGTTTTAATTGAATGTCATGCTGAGCGAAGCCGAAGCATCTAAGATCTATCCCTGGAACCACCTTCACTACCCGCAGCCGGGCTGAGGATGAGGACTTCAGGCCCTTCGGCACGCTCAGGGCGACATGACATCTGCCCACCGAATTGTGCCCCCTGTAGCCTGTTTCCATAGTGCAATTGCCCTGCCACCGTAACGCCTCTCCACCGAAGGGCTGGCAGGGCCCTTTCGACGCGATTTTTCCCCAAAAGGCCGCCGTAACCTGCCTGGTCGCAGCAATGCATTGCTGTTGAACTGATAAAGCTCATTACTCCAGAAATAGTTACGATAAGCATAGGGTAACAACTATATATCACCGGGAATCGAGTATATAATGGTGACGTAAAATCCGCTTTTATTCAGTTAATAATATGAGGAAATCGTGACTAATAGCCTAAAATATAATGAAACAAGCCACTAATTAAAAAACTATGGCGTGTTGACAATTAACAAAGGCATAAAATATACTGCCCGAAATTCGTAAAGGGTCGTTCTACCCAACGCGGATTCATACCTGACCACAGCGGCGGAACCCTGAACTCGAAGCCCTGAAATTGGGAGGTGACATCCATGGCGCACCATTGGTGGAACATACCCAGGTCGGCACTTATAGGTTCCCTGATTCTGGCACTGACTTTCCTGGTGGCCTGCGGCACTGCCGCTCCTGAGGTGGTGGAGAGGGAGGTTATCAAGGAAGTTCAGGTTGAGGTTCCCAAAGAGGTTGAAGTAGTCAGGCAAGTTGAAGTCCCCGTGGAGGTGGAGAGGGAAGTTCTGAAGGAAGTGGAGGTGGTCAAGGAGGTCGAGGTACTGAAGGAAATCCCCAAGGAAACGGTGGTTGAAAAGACCGTTATCGCCACTCCCACACCCATACCGGTGGCGATGGAGACGGTGCAAGCCAAGGTTGACCGCGTCATCTACGCCCTGGGCGAGGTGCAGGAAACCAACCGGCACTGGACCGTCAGCCGCCCCTCCTACTACCAGTTCGACCCCTACGGGGAAACCCTGGTAGGTCTGGACGCCAACACCAACGAGCGTATTCCGCGACTGGCCAAGAGCTGGGAGTGGAGCGAAGACGGCCGTGAGTGGACCTTCAATCTGGTGGAGGGCGTGCCCTTCCACTTTGGATACGGTGAATTCACCGCCCACGACGCGGTGGCGGCTCACCACCGCACTATAGGCGAGGACTCCCAGTCCAGCGCCGCCTCCTTCTTTGGCGACGCCACCGCCGAGGCTATCGACGACTACACCGTCAAATATACTTTCCCCGGGTTGTCGCTGGACACGCCGGCCATTCTATCCCGCGGTTTCGGCGGCGGGGAAGTGCTGATGCTCAGCAAGAACCAGTTCGACACCGAGGGGCTGGAAGGCTTTGACGCCAAACCCGCCGGTACCGGGTCTTACCAGTACCTGGGCCGCGAGGCAGGACAGGGCATCTGGTTCGAGAAGGCGCCCGGGCCCCACTGGCGCGGCGAAAATCCCGACTTCCAGGAGGTTGAGCTGCGGTGGGTTCGCGAGGACCTTACCCGCCTGGCCGCCCTGCTGACCGGTGAAATTCACGTGGCAGCCCTCTCCCGCGAACTGCAACTGGAGGCCGGCCGGCGCGGCATGCTGCCAGCGGCCGCCGGCGTGCCAACCAACTATCTTAGCCTGTTCCTGGGCGGCATGTACTTCTCGGACGGGGACCCGGCTTACGACGCCAACGTGCCGTGGGCCAACCCCACCACGGGCATTCTCATCCGGCAGGCCATGAACAAGGCCATCAACCGGGAAGAGATGCTGAATCACGTCCTCAAGGGCGACGGTGAGTTGATGTACAACACCGCCTACCACCCCGTCCTGGGCAACGGCTACAATCCCCAGTGGGAAGATGACTGGGAAGAACTCTACGGGTACGACGTGGAAGCGGCCACAAGCCTGATGGCCCAGGCCGGGTACAGCCAGGACAACCCCATGCCCTTCACGTCTTACAACTACTTCTCGGCGGACGAACCGGAAACCGCGGTAATGCTGGAAGCCCTGATCAATTACTGGGAGCCGGTAGGCATTGACGTTACCCTGCTGGACAGCGAATGGGGAACGGTGCGCAAGGAGTACCGGGCCAAGGGCGACTTCATCAAGAAGGGCGGCTGGGGCAACGTTATCACCATGCGGTCCCTGACCACCCGTCTGCGGGTGTGGAGCTTTGCCGCCACCGGCAACGGCGGCGGTTACGAGACCGACCTCCAGGACCAGAACTACCTGAAATACATCGGCCTGGAGACGGTTGACCGGGAGGCCATAGACCTGTTGATCCGGGAGATCGGCGACGACCGGTTCTACAATTTTGCCGATATTCCCTTCTTCTGGTTCCGGCTGACGGTGATGTTCAATCCTGAAGTGGTGGAGAGCTGGACTTTCCCTGGCACCGCTTCATCCAAGACCAGCCACTGGGACCTGTTGAAGGCAACCCAGTAGCGATATTCTCGCCAACGGCGGTCTGCCAGATCGCCGTACCGCTTTAGATATCAGACGGCTTACTGAATTGTTCACGTAAGCCGTCTTTTATTGTGTGATTTATCGCAATATGTCGTGAAACTGTACACCAATGCATTTAAGAACCCGCAAATATAACGGAATATGTGCAATTGACACCCCAAAAAACGAGGGTCTATACTCGGGCAGATTTCCGGGAGGACAAGGCGTCTTCGCCTTCCGGAAGCTTGTATCCCAAGTTAAGAATTGGGGAGGTAACTTTATAATGGGTTTTTGGTCGAAAAAGGGACCCCGCGCACTATTAGCTGGTGTCTTGATTAGTGTGCTCGCCTTCGTGGTGGCCTGCGGTTCCGCTGCCCCCGAGGTTATCGAAAAGGAGGTTGTCAGAGAGGTAACCGTAGAGGTCCCCAAGGAAGTCGAGGTTGTCAAGGAAGTCGAGGTACCCGTAGAGGTAGAGAGAGAGGTAGTCAGGGAAGTCGAGGTTGTCAAGGAAGTTGAGGTGCTGAAGGAAGTACCCAAGGAAACCGTCGTCGAAAAGACAGTCATCGCCACCCCGACCCCCATCCCCGCAATGATGGAAGAGGTTGAGGCAAAGGTCGAACGCGTAATCTACGCCCTGGGCGAAGTGCAGGAAACCAACCGGCACTGGACCGTCGGCCGACCTTCCTACTATCAGTTTGACCCCTACTCGGAAACCCTGATTGGCCTGGACGCCCAGACCAACGAGCGCATCCCCCGCCTGGCCAAGTCCTGGGAGTCCTCTCCCGACGGCCGGGTCTGGACCTTCCACCTGGAAGAGGGAGTTCCCTTCCACTTCGATTACGGGGAATTCACCTCTGCGGACGTTGTATCGTCCTTTGACCGGATTCTCGGTGAAGATTCGCAGGTATCCGCGGTCTCATTCTTCAATGGGGCCACCTACCAGGCGCTGGACGACTACACCGTGGAACTGACCTTCCCGTCCATCGCCCTGGACACGCCCTCCATCGTTTCCCGCGGCTTTGGCGGCGGCGAAATTATGATGCTCAGCAAGAAGCAGTTTGACGACGTTGGCGTCGAGGGCTTCGACGAACAGCCGGCCGGCACCGGTTCCTACCAGTACGGCGGCAAGACCCTGGGCCAGAGCATCTGGTTCGAGAAGGCCGCCCAGCCCCACTGGCGCGGCGAGAATCCCGACTTCGATGAAGTGGAACTGCGCTGGGTCCGCGAGGACCTGACTCGCCTGGCGGCCCTGCTCACCGGCGAGATTCACGTCGCGGCCCTGTCTCGCGAACTGCAGCTGGAAGCCGGAAGGCGCGGCATGCAGCCCGCCGCGGCCGGCGTGCCCACCAACTACCTGACCATGTTCCTGGGCGGCCAGTACTACGGCGCCTACCAGGATGACTATGACCCCAGCGTACCCTGGGCAAGCCCCGAAACCGGCAAGATGGTACGCCAGGCCATGAACAAGGCCATCAACCGGCAGGAAATGCTGGACCACGTCCTTAAGGGCGACGGCGAACTGATGCTGCTGACCCAGTATCACCCCGTCCTCGGTACCTGGAACGAACAGTGGGAAGCGGACTGGGAAGAGTATTATGGCTACGACCAGGAAGCGGCAAAGCAGCTTATGGCCCAGGCTGGCTTCAGCCCGGACAACCCCATGCCCTTCACTTCCTACAACTACTTCTCCGCTGATGAGCCGGAAACCGCGGTAATGCTGGAAGCTCTCATCAACTACTGGGAGCCCATCGGCATCGACGTCACCCTGCTGGACAGCGAGTGGGGTACCGTCCGCAAGAACTACCGTGAGCGCACCGACTTCATCAAGAAGGGCGGTTGGGGCAACGTAATCACCATGCGGTCCCTGACCAACCGGCTGCGCAGCTGGTCCTCCGCGCAGGGCGTGGGCGGCGCCGGATACTACTCCGACATCATTGAGCGCAATTATGCCGCTTACCAGGCCCTGGATACCGCGGACTACGACCGGATCAACGAGCTGCTCCTGGAAGTGGGCGACGACAAGTTCTACAACTTTGCCGACATCCCCTTCTTCTGGTTCAGCCTGACGGTCATGTTCAACCCCGACGTGGTTGAGAGCTGGACCTTCCCCGGCACCGCCGGTTCAAAGACCAGCCACTGGAACCTGCTTCGCGCAGCCCAGTAAACCGCTGCTCATTGGGCGCCCTGGTACTCAGGGCCATAGCAAGACACTGGTGGCCTCCCGAGAGTACCTCGGGAGGCTTCTTGATTGCTATGAAATACTGTGTGATGCTTGCAACCCGCAATTCAGGTAGGCCGGAAAAATCCCGGGGAGGCTGTTACAATTAGAGCGCTCAGGATTTCTGTTTATGCCATAGCATTTGCTTCGGAATCGCGTTAGCCGCCGGAATTGCCTGGCTGAGCGTCGTTGTGGCTCCCCTGGAATCCAGGCAGCGAGGCTTGACCATCCTGGCCATCTCGCTCGGTGGCTTGGGAGTAGCCGGCGGCATAGTTTATCTGGCGGAAAAGCTCATAAACCTCGCTTGAGGAGTGTCGGTCTTGGTTTTTGAACTTCTGGTAGAAAAATATAAAGAACATCGCTACGAAATTGGCCGAAAAGAAGGGCAGGAAAAAGAACGCCAGGCCTGGCAAGCCTGGTATCAGCGTCAGCAGCAGGCCCTCCGCGACGGTTTGCCCTTCAACGAACCCCCACCGGGATCGGAACCGCGTGGCAATGGCCATGGCGGCGCCTAGAGGTATAGCCCTCGAGCAGGATCCTCATTGAATCCATTTTTCGTGGATAGACTAACCCTGACCGGAGAAAGGACCTCGCGTATCCCATCCTTGGCAAAAAGTAATGAAGGTAATGGAGGAATAATGGCGACACAAACGCAGGAAATCAGGAACATGCGGCTAATCTCCCATCACGACCTCAATGGCTACGGGAACATCGGCGAAGGCGTCCACCTGCACGAGACTTCCGACGGCCGCCGCGTGCTGTATATGGCCCACGAGAGCGCGCCCAAGGACATCACCAGCGTGGACGTCACCGACATTGCCAACCCCAGGCTGCTGTCCCAGACGGAACTGGCTTATGGTCACCTGCGTTCCAACTCCCTGTCCATCGTGGACGACACCATGCTGGTGGCCTACCAGTCCCTGGAACCCGGGCAGCCCGGCACGGGCATGGGCGTGTACAACATCAGCAACCCCGAGGAACCCCGCCAGATAGGCTTCATGGACCTGGGCGGCGAGTACTCCCGCGGCTGCCACTGCCTCTGGTGGGTCGAAGGCAACTATGCCCACCTTTCCACCGGCGCCGCCGACTTCCAGCCCCGCAACCAGAAGGACGATCAGTTTTACATGATCGTGGACGTCTCCGACCCGACTTCGCCGCAGGAAGCGGGCCGCTGGTGGTTCCCCGGAACCCGCGAAGGGGACTCCGATCCCATGCCGGCCCGCCACCCCCAGTTCGATGCCGGCCACCGCCTGCACAACGGCAACGTCTATCCCGAGCGGCCCGACCGGGCCTACTGCGCCTACATGGATTCCGGCGTGGTCATCCTGGATATCGAGGACAAGGCCAACCCCAGGATGGTCAGCCACATTAACTACGCCCCGCCCTTCCCGGGCTTCACCCACACGGTTCTGCCCCTGTTCAACCGCGACCTGATGCTGGTGACCCAGGAAGCGGTGCGGCTGGGCGGCGAGGACTACCCCAAGCTGATGTGGATGATGGACATTCGCGACGAGACCAACCCTATCATCATCAGCACCCTGCCCATGCCGGATACGGACGACTTCTTCAACCGCCCCGGCCGCTTCGGCGCCCATAACGTTTACGAGAATCAGCCCGGGTCCACCTGCTTTTTCTCCGACAACCTGATTTTCGCTACCCTGTTCAACGCCGGCGTACGCGTTTACGACACCAGCGACCCCTTCCGCCCCGAGGAGGTTGCCTACTTCGTGCCGGAGATCCCCGACGGCGCCCCCTCCAACGGCATTAACGACGTGTACGTGGACGAAAACGGCATTATGTACGTGGTGGACCGCCTCAAGGGTGGCCTCTACATCCTGGAATTGACCATCTAAGTCCACCCGCATCAACCCTGATGCGCCGCCTCAATGGTCCATGAAAAAATGAAAAGGCGCCCCGCCGTGCTGCCGAAGGCAAACACGGCGGGGCGCAAGCTTTTGGAAAGTTTGGCTTACTGGCGTCCCCGCAGCATCAGGAATGCCAGCGGCACTGAAGAGGCCAGGATCAGCAGCAGGGCCGGGGCCGCCGCCTGGGCGAAGAAGGCCTCGGAGGCTGCGCTCCATATGGATGTGGCCAGCGTGGGGAACCCGGTGGGCCGCAGGATAAGCGTGGCCGGCAGTTCCTTCATCGTCAGCAGGAACACCAGCGCCGCCCCGGAAAGCAGCCCCGGACGCACCAGCGGCAGGGTGATGGACGCAAAAACCTGGGGCGGTGTCCGGCCCAGGCTGCGGGCCGCGTCCTCCACCCGGGGGTTCACCTGCAGGACCGACGACCTGACAGACCCCACGGCGGCGGGCAGAAACAGCACCACGTAGGCGAAAATCAACAGGGCCAGGTTCTGGTAAAGCAACCGGGCAAAGTTGGCCCCGAAAAACACCAGCCCCAGCGCCACCGCTATGCCGGGCAGGGCAAACCCCACGTAGGTAATGCGCTCCAGCAAGGAACTCAAAAGTCCCGAATGGCGTACCGCCAGGGTGGCTATGGGAAAGGCCGCCAGCACCGCGAATCCCGCGGCCAGCGCGGACACCAGCAGGGAGTTGCCTGCCGCTTCCCACAGCAGCAGCAGGGGCTCCCCCGCCGCTACGCCCCTCACTACCCAGTAGGCCAGGACCGCCATGGGGAGAACCAGGGATACCAGCGCGACCAGGCCACAGAACGCAAAGGAAGGCCACTTCCACCGGCCCAGGGGCACCGTCTGCGCCGGACGGGCGACTCCCTGGTCCACCCGGTAGTAGCGCGTCCTTCCCCGGGTGAAGTACTCGAGCAGCAGGAACGCCAGGGCCAGCGCCACCAGGAAAAGGGAAAAGGCGGCGCCCAGGGTACGGTCCAGGGCCGATTCGTACTGAATGAAAATTGCCCAGGTGAAGGTCTCGTATCGCAGCAGGGAAACGGCTCCGAAATCGCTCAGGGTGTAAAGACCCACCAGCAGGCTTCCGGCGGCCATAGCCGGCCGCAGCAGGGGTACCGAGACTCGCCAGAAGGTGGCCCGCCAGCTGTAGCCAAGCCCCCGGGAGGATTCTTCCAGGCTGGGGTCCAGCCTCAGCATGGCGGCGCGAACCGTCAGGAACACGTAGGGATAGCTCAGGAGGGTCAGGGTCAGTGCCGCCCCGGGGAAGCCGTTGATGTCTGGCAAGCGTTCCAGCCCCACCAGTCCTTCCAGGAACCCCTGCAGCATACCCCGGGGCCCCAGCGCAACAACAACGGCGAAGCCGGCAACGTAGCTGGGAATAACCAGGGGCAGAGTTACCAGCACTCCCCAGATCCTTGCCATGGGCAGGTCGGAACGTACCGTCAGCCAGGCCAGGGGCAGGGCTATCAACAGGGATGCGAAGGTCACCACGCCCACCAGCAGCAAGGTACGGAGGAGCAGCTCCAGCACTCTCCATCGCAGCAAGGCTTCCATGAATTCCTGGCCCGCTCCCAGGGAACGAACTACCAGGTAAGCCGGAGACATCAAGAGCAACAGCCCGATGGCCAGGGCCGGAAGCCACAGGAAAGGAGAGGGGCCGTCAATGACCCCGACCCGGCGCAGGGTCGGGGCGAGAATTTTCAGTACCAGTGCAGCCAAGGGATGAACGCGTCCTTGCATAGGCGGGAATTGTGCCAATTATGGCAGAACTCCCGTCTCCTGCAACATGGCCTGGGTACCGGCCAGGTCCGTCAGGTCTCCCGCGGTCAGGTCGGGCTTCACAATGTCGTCCAGCTCTATCAGGATTCGCTGGGTCTTGACCCCTTCCACCAGCGGGTATTCGAAAGTTTGACCGGCGAAGTACTGCTGGGCCACCGGCGACAGCATGAACTCCAGGAACCTCTCGGCGTTTTCCTCGTTTTCGGCGCCGGTGAGAATGCCGGCCCCGGCCACCATTACCATGGCGCCCGGCCCGCCGGCCCTGGGGTGGTAATTGCGCGCCGAAAAGTCGTCGCCCTCCTCGGCCAGGAACCGGAACAGGTAGTAATGGTTAACGAAACCCACGTCAATTTCGCCCGAGGCCGCCGCCGCCACCTGGGGCGTGTTCTTGGGGTAAACCTTGGGGTTGTTGGCCTGAACCCCCTCCAGCCATTCCCGCGTCCGCTCTTCTCCCCACTGGCTGCGCATGGCCGTCACCATGGTCTGGAATGAGGCGTTGGTGGGGGCCCAGCCAATGCGGTCCCGCCATGCCGGGTCCGTAAAGCCGGACATGTCGTCGGGCAGGTCCGCCTCATCCAGGTTGTCGGTATTGTAAACCACCGTCCGGGCACGTCCGGATATGCCTACCCAGTTGCCCTGGGGCGACCTTGCCCACTCCGGCACCTGTTGCAGCAGGTCCGCCGGCAGGGTTTCCAGCATGGAGTCCACGGCCCCCAGGCCGCCGGGGTCCTGGGCGAAGAAGAGGTCCGCGGGCGAGTTATCCCCCTCTTCCAGCAGCGTGGCCGCCAGCTGGCCCGTGTTGGCGTATCTCACCTCCACGTCGATGCCGGTAGCCTCGGCGAACTGCTGGATGATATTGTCCACCAGCGACTCACTGCGGCCGGAGTAAACCACCAGCTTCCCGGGGTCCACTTCCTTTTCTACCACAACCTCTACGGGCACTTCCTTGATAACCTCGCGGGTGCACCCGCTCACAAGCAGAGCCAGACAGCCGGCGGTTATCATCATCAACAAGGCCAAACGGCCATTAAGCAAAACTCCAGTCATTCATACCCTCCTTTTCGCCTCAATAGATCTGCAGAATCTCCTCCCGCTACCAGTCGCCGCCTTGCTCAAAATACCTGGAGGAAGACCATCCCCACTGCCAGGGAGGAATGCTGCCAAAGGAGATGAAACGGTCTGCCTGAATACTGGGTATAAGTATATACATTGTTTTTTAGTTACTATATCTATTGAACTGATTGCTGACTATAACACTGTTAGTTATTAGTGTCAACATACTTGACCGGTATTGGCCTGTGTTGCCGGCAGTGAGCCTGAGCGCAAACCGGTTTCAATATTGCAGAAAGGGACCTGTGCCCTGCGCGGCCCTCAATCACTGCTGGTAAGGGAGGTCTGGCCTGGAATCGGGGCTTGAGACCTCTTACTTTACACCCCGTCGGGGGCTCTGGAGAGCGGGGTTAAAAGCCCAAGGGTTGGTCTGCTTACGCCATCCCTGCCAGTTGCCGAATTAGTGAAATTGCGAACAATTGCAGTTTAGAAACACAGCGCCGGATAGCCAACCATAAGAGGATAGTTGGCGTAATTCACTTGAAAC
Organism: Chloroflexota bacterium; assembly: GCA_028875055.1. Lineage (GTDB taxonomy): Bacteria > Chloroflexota > Dehalococcoidia > Lucifugimonadales > UBA3495 > Bin22. Next base: position 97,891 of record JAPPGG010000043.1, on the reverse strand, counting down.
AAACTGCGGTATGTTCCGGCCAATCAATATGCGAAAACTATTGCATTCGTCTGTCATAACCGATATTATTGTGTCGGCTTAAAAGATGGCGATGAATAGACGATGAAGATATAATGCGCTTACAGGGCAGGATTGCTGATGCGGTGATATCAGTGGTCTATCGAAGCCCTGTAGTGTACGGAGGCTGTCTTTGGTAATCAGGGAACTACTTGCCGCCACTTCCCCGCAGGAGCCGATTCAAGAAGCGGATTCCAGCAGCGGCGCCGCAGATTGGGAGTTGGGTGGGGGCGAAGACGAACCTATGGTGGAATGCCTCGACCTGGTAAAGCGGTTCAACGGCGTAGTCGCCCTTGACGGTTTCAGCGTCCAGGTTGCCAGGGGTCGCATTCTGGCCCTTCTGGGTCCCAGCGGCTGCGGCAAGACCACGGCCCTTCGCCTGATGGCCGGATTCTCCAACCCCGACGCGGGCGCCATCAAGGTGGCCTCCGAGACCGTTTATGATCAGGGCGTCTGCACTCCCCCCGAAAAGCGCCGGGTTGGCATGGTGTTCCAGGAAGGCGCGCTCTTTCCCCACCTGACCGTGGAGCAGAACATTGCCTACGGGCTTCCCAAGGGTGAGGACCGCTCCCAGCGGGTGGCCGAAGTTGTGCAGCTGACCGGCCTGGAAGGCCTGACCCAGCGCATGCCCTACGAACTTTCCGGTGGCCAACAGCAGCGGGTGGCCCTGGCCCGGGCCCTGGCTCCCCGTCCCGAGCTGCTTCTCCTGGACGAGCCTTTCTCCAACCTGGACCCCGGTCTCCGCGAGCAGGTGCGCCGCGACGTCGTTGCCATCCTGCGTTCCAGCGGCATCACCGCCGTCTTCGTAACCCACGACCAGGAAGAGGCAATGTACGTGGGCGACACCATCGCTGTTATGAACCGGGGCCGCATCGAGCAGCAGGGGACCCCCGAGGAGATTTTCCACCGCCCCCGCAGCAAGTTCGTCGCCGAATTCATCGGAATGGTGGACTTCGTACCCGGCCAGCGGGATGGCGAAACCTTCTCAACCTCCATAGGCTCCACCCGGTGGCGGTCCGGCCTGCGTCGGGAGGGTGTCCTGGAGGCCATGGTCCGCCCCGACTGTATCGACTGCTACCCTTCGGCGGAAGGCAACGGTGTCATCGTGGAGCGGGAGTTCCGGGGCGCCTTCTACCTGTACTGGGTTGCCCTGGACTGCGGCGTGACGGTTCGCAGCCTGCTCTCCCATACCGACGAGTATGAAGTCGGCGTCCGGGTAAGCGCCCAGGTTCGCTGCGGCCACTCCCTTCGTCCCTTTGTTGACGGGGTCGCCATCGAGGACTAGGACCCATTTCCCCAACCCTTTCCCTCGCTTGGGGAGGGCCGGGCTGGCGTTGACGCCCTTGCGTGCGTTGCCACAGGAAACAGGCGCCAGCCCTCACCAGCCCTGGAGACGGCTTCCAGGACAGGCCGCCGGACCCTGATTCCCCTTCCCTTCCATTTACCCCCCGATTCCGTTGAACTTGCCACAGTCCGCCCGCCCTGGAGATCGCCAGGGTTGGCGGTTCCCGCTCACTCCCTCATTTCAGCTGACTCTTGGCTGGGTAACAGCCCGGGCTGCCACCGTTGCCCGGCTTATTATAATATAGTATAATAAATACTATAGTAATCTAACATTATTCATAATTATTTGGAGCTAATCAGGGTCTTGATTCCCTGTCCCCCTTCGGGCCCGGGTCTTTCGATTATCCCGTTCCCCTTTGAGGGATGAGGCTCAGGGTGGGGGTGAAATTCTCGCCGGAAGCCCGCGGCCCAACGCGAAATTAGTCCCACTGACTGAAACGAGGCAAGGCATCCACGGTAATCGAAGCCCTCGCCTTCGGGCTCAGAGACCCTGACGGCCCCGGATATGACGCTCAACTACGATGCTGGCGGCAAATCCGGCGATCTGCCAGCCAGCGAAGGGAGACTCAAACGATGGAAGCGGGAACCTCAAATTCACGGGGACCTGATGTCACCACCCTGGTGGCGGGCCTGAGCCTTTTCCTGCTTGTCGTCGTATTCACCATATCAACCCTTTGCGCCTCACCGTCCCCGGTAGCCGGCATTGCCCCGCCTGGTCCACAGGCAACCGGAACCGGGCAAGCCGAGACTCATCAGGACTCGGTTAGTTCCTCTCTGTTCCCCCCGGCGGTGGTGGCGCCGGAATATGACAGTACCGACAGCAGCCTGCCCGCAGACCTCCGGGTAATTTCCTTCTCGCTGGAGGGACTGGCCTCGTCGGAACCGCGCTTCAATGGCCTGGTCCCAGCCTTGCCCACCGTAACGGACCGGCCCGCTCCCTCCACGCCGGTGACGCCGCCGGTTCCCGCCCTGGAGGATGCCTCCCTGATGTCATTGGTCGTCGTCGAGGACGGGACCGGGTCCGTGTTGGCGCCGGGGTTCCACCCGGATGTAACCCACTACGGACTTACGGTCAATGCTGCCGCCGTCAACGTGGTCGCCGAGACTACGGTAGTCGGCGCACGCATTGTTGCCACCACCATCGGCGATGAAACCACTGCCCAGGACCCGCCCGGCAACCGGCTTTCCGCCGACGTTTCCGTGGCGGAAGGCGCCGTCACCCGGTTTTCCGTTACCGTTCAAGCCCGGGACGGTGTGACAACCCGCACCTACCACCTCGACCTGTCCCGGCCTGGGCCGGTATCTGTCCCCGGCAATGGCGCCAGCTTCGGCTTTGGCTGACAGGCGGGCAGTCTCAGCCGCCCTGGGCCGTCCAGCCCTGCGTAGTCTCCGCTTCCGCCGCTTCCGGGACAGATATCAACCGGCCCCTCGACCGGGTTCTTGCCCACCTGCCATTCCTGCGGTCAGCGGAAGACCGGCAGCTGTGTACCCGATGGCCTCTGTGCAATCCCGGCAAGAGCCAGGCTGCGTGAAGCCGTGTGGGCAGCTGCATACACTTTGGAGTTTTTCTTTCTGAAACCTTGATGCCGGCGAAAGACGGCTCCGCAGGGCCAGCCTCGTCCGCCCTTGCCCGACTTCGCCCGTGGGCTGCTCTTTTACCATTGCCGCTGACCCGTTGTATAATCCATACATTCCAAGCTATCCGCCGGATTAAGTGACGTTATAGCCTGCGGGAATTGAGCCGCCACCCCCTTTAGCGAGGTATCGCCATGCCCAGGGCCAGGAAGCCGCGGGAACGCGCCGAAGCAGTGCTCGAAGACGGAGAAGATGGGCTGGAACGCTTTTCCGCGGTTACGGAAAACTACCTGCTCTGCCTTTACCGGCTGTGGGAAGACGCCGTAACGCCAACGGTGACCCAGCTTACCGACGCCATCAAGCAGCTTCCTCCTACCGAAGGCCTGGGCTCCTCGGTACCTTCCGTGGCCGGTATGACTCGCCGGATGCAGAAGCAGGGGCTGGTGGACATCGGGTCGGACAAGCGTATCCGCCTGACCGGGAAGGGCTTCGAGGGCGGCGAGGATATTGCCCGCCGTCACCGGCTGGCCGAATGGCTGGTGGTACGCCTGCTGGGCATGAGCCTGGCGTCCGCCCATATTGAGGCACACCGCCTGGAGCACGGCATTTCCGGGGAACTGGAGGCCAGGCTAAGGGAAAGGCTGGGCCACCCCGAAAAGTCGCCCTTTGGCCGTCCTATTCCCGGCGCCGGGGCCCCGGCCCTTCCGCCCAACTGTATCACCCTGGACGCCGCCTCGCAGAACACCGAATACGTGGTGGAACGCATTCCCGAAGACGACCCCAACCTGTTGCGGTTTCTGGACAGCGCGCAGATTGTGCCGGAGAGCAGGGTGAGTGTGGCGGAGGCCACGCCCTTCCTGGGGGTAATGACGGTGGCCACGCCCACGGACCAGGTGTCCATGGGCTTCAACGTGGCGGGACAGATTCTGGTGCGGCCCGCCGATGCGGAGGTCGAGCAGGCCTGACGTCCGGCAGCTGGCTGGCCCGCCCGGGCTTTAGCGGCCGAACAGGCCCTTGAGGAAATTCAACAGGCCCCCGCTCGAGGACACCCCCAGCAAGCTCTGCAGCGCCCGCCGCTCCTGCCCCGGTTTGGGGACAATGTTTTGCTTGTCCAGGTCAAAGCGGGGTATGGATACCGAAGGCGGCGCCTCCTGCCACAGGTTCCAGTCAATTTCCGCCGCCGCTGCGCCAGGACTTACCACGAAGTAGGTGATGCCCGCCTGCCGGTTCAAGTGCAGGCCGGAGTACCGCCGGCCGTCCTTGCCCCGCAGTATCCGGCTCGAGTTGTCCTGCCTTGGTCCCGATTGGTCTGTGTCGATTCCCAGGTCTCCGAGGATTCGCAGGTAGTCGGTTGCTGCTGCCATAACTCACTCCCCAATGACGCGCAGATTAGCCGGTTATGCCGCTCGGATTGACTTTCGCCGGGACCAAATGTCTCCAGGCCTCCCTGAAATGCTTTCTCCAGCTGTCCGAAGACCGTTACCCTCCTGAAAGCAGCGTCTCCCTTACTTCCGCCCAGCCTTCGGCCATTCGCCGCTCCGGGAAGGGAGCCAATGCCTCATCCCGCAGCACCTTCACCACCACGAACACCGGGCCGGTTTCTTTCATCACCTCTTCCAGCCCGATGAACAGTTCCTCCGGGTTTTCGAACCGGTAGGTGCGGGTGTAGCCGGCCCCCTCGGCCATGGAAGCGAAGTTCACGTTGTCCAGGCCCTCCACCGGAATTCCGTCGGTGGAAAGGTGGGTGGCATCGTCAAATACGAAGTGGACCAGGTTTTCCGGCCGCGACTCGCCAATGGTCGCCAGGGACCCCAGGTCCGTGCGCAGGGTGGCGTCGCAGTCCAGCACCAGCACCTTGCGTTCCGGCTGGGCCAGCGACAGGCCCAGGCCCACCGCCGGGGCCCGGTCCATGCAGTCCGTCAGGTCAATATCCAGTTCCCGCCGTTCCGAAACCTGGTTCCAGTCCCGCAGCGCCGCCGAGGTCGATACCACCAGCGCGTCCTGCCGGTGGAAACTAATCGCCCTTGCCGCTTCCTTCGAGGGAATCACCGGTCGTCTCCTCCAGTTCCTTTTCCCGCTGCGCTGCCGCCCGGGCAGCCAGGCGTCTCGTGGTGGCCATTAGGTACAGGCCCCCCAGGATGAGCGCGCTGCCCGATACCACGCCCAGGGCCAGCAGCAGCAGGTTGTCGTCCCGCAGCAGTCCCTGGTACAGCACCCAGAACCCCAGGGCAAAAACGCCCAGGCTGATCAGCCGCCCCAGCAGGCTCCTGCTCAAGTCCTTAATCAATTGCTACAACCGTTTCCAAACCCTGGCGACCGTCCCTTGCCCCGCGCAAGAGTTCAGAATGGGTGAAATTTCCCTGCCAGCCAGCGCCGTCATACCGGCCTTCGCCCGGAATCCGGGAATCCTTGCTATGCTTGCCTTATGCGCCGTCAGCCTTGCTGGATTCCGGCCTGCGCCGCGATGACGCTTGCCAGGCCACTGCAACTCAGCAACCCTGAACTGTTACTGCCCCGGCCTTACGGGTTCAATATACAAACAAAGCGGGGCGGCCAGCAAGGGGCCGCCCCGCCAAATGTTGCTTCCGGAAAAAAGGCGCTGCCCGACCTTAGTCGGAGCCGACACCCAGGGCCGCCGGTACTTCGTCAAAGGCCATCTTGACCGTGCGGGGAGAACGCTGGCGGAACTGCACCGGCGTGTTCTCAATCTGCGGCTCAATGGACAGGTGAATGAACACCGGGCCGGTGGCGGCCAGCGCTTCGTCAATGCCGGTGGTGAAGTCTTCCAGGTTGTCGTAGGAAAAGACGGCGGCATATCCCGCTGCCTTGGCCATTCCTTCCCAGTCCTGGCACTCGGAGCCCGGAATGGGCTGCCCGCCGGTAACGGCATAGACCTTGTTGTTGAACAGGAAGTGGTAGAAATTGGTGGGGGCCTTGTTGGCCGAGGTTACCATGGCGCCCAGGTTCATCAGAAGGCTGCCGTCCCCGTCCAGCACCATAACCTTGCGGTCGGGCTGGGCCAGGGCGATTCCCAGGCCCAGGTTGGAGGCCTTGCCCATGGCGCCGGAAAGGGGCAGGTCCAGGTCCTGGTTGCTGGTAACGCTGGGCAGTCCGAAGCCCACGTTGTTGGCGTTCATTGTAGGTACAATAACCGAATCGGTCCGCTTGCTGTCGATAAGCTTTACGGCGTCGGTGTTGTTAATCATGCTCTCTATCTCCTCAGTAACGGGCTAGACGCCGAATTCGGTGCCGACCAGGACACCGACGGGCTTCTGGGTGCGCTCCGCCTCTTCGCAGGCAATGCTGATGCGGTCGGCGTCGTCATCGGTTTCAATCAGGTAGCAGTTGATGCCCCAGGTGTGCAGTATGGGCTCAATATAGCGGGCCGCCGAATCGGGCGTGGGGCCCCGGCGCGTCCAGCCCCGGTAGCCGATGAGCATCACCAGCGGCTGGTTAATGTCCAGGCCCAGCCCCCGAATGGAGTCGCCGGACTCGAAAATGCCCGTGTTCTGGATCAGGACTACGGGCTTCTTGCCGCCCACCCACAGACCGGCGGCGATGGCCATTGTCTCGCCTTCGCGGCACACGGGCACCAGGTCCAGCGAGTCCTCGTCGTTCAAGAGCTGGTACATGAAATTGGTCTCGCTGTCCGGCAGCCAGACCACGTGGGTAATGTTGTTCTTCTTCAACTCGGCAATGATTGCCGGTGGGTGCAACACTGAATCGTAGGTTGTCATTAACTCTCCTCACGGGACCGAATTTGGCTTCAAATCTGCCCCATTATATTAAGGGGCCCATAGGTAGTCAATAAACGGACTGCCCGCCCCGTCGCCTTGGTATGCCAGGGCCGTACGCCCCCCTTCGTTCCTGCGTTTGGTTGCCGAATAACGGCCCAAACGCTATTATTGTTGCCGTAGCTAAGAGCAACTTCAGCGCGGGTACGGGCGGCCCAAGGGGGCGGCGCAATCCGGCTGGAGCACTGCCGGAAACCGCTGCCTGGAGCATAGTTCGCAACCGATGTATATTGACCTGCACAGCCATTCCGTTTCGTCCGACGATTCCCGCGCCACTGTTGAGCAGTACGTAAAATGGGTCCAGGTTCTCCGGGACAAGCGGGGCTGCACCATTGACGGCTTCGTGCTCACCGAGCACCGCAAGTTCGACTTTGACAAGGACTATTCCCAGTTGGCGGCCGAATACAACGTCCTCATAATGAAAGCGTCGGAACTCGATACCCGCTGCGGCCACGTCCTGGTGTACGGCGTTAACGAAGGACTGGCGAAGGACATTGACCTGGGCGACGTGAAAATGGACGCGCGGGAGCTGATAAAGGCCGCCCGCCACCACGGGGCCATCGCCGTTCCCGCCCACCCGGGACGCTTTGGCATTGGCCTGGTGGAATATATGGAGCAGGGGGAAACCTTTCCCGGCCTCGACATAGTGGAGCGGATAAACGGCGGCAGCCGGGCCGGAGAGAATGAACGCGCCGACACCCTGTGCCGGGATCACAGCTACCTGGGCACCGGCGGCAGCGACGCTCACCTGGCCAGCCACCTGGGAACCTGTATGACCTCCTTCCCAACCGACATCAAGAACGAGCGCCAGCTGGTGGATGCCCTGCTGGCCGGCGACTTTACCCCCGTGTGGCTGAAGGACATCCAGCAGAATAACTGATCCGCGAATCCATACTGATCACCACAAGTACCTGCCAATGGCAACGATCATTAATGATAATTCCTGACGATTCGTGGATAAGACAGAGGAGCTTCCCTCAATGACGATGGAACTGGAATACAACCGGGACCTGTACGGCGTCGAACACGAGGCCGGTCCCTTTGAAATTACCCCCGAACTGATCCAGACTTTCAACCGCAGCATCGGCGAGACCAACGCCATGTTCACCGACCACGCCACGGCCCAGGCGGCAGGGTACTCCGGCGTTCTGGCGCCCCCCACCCTGGTCACCATGCTGGTGCGGAACGTGGAGCTTCCTGACATTGAACTGAATTTCGGTGTCGTGCGCTTCCACGCCGGGCAGCGGGTCCAGTCCCGCGCTCCCATCGTGGCTGGCGACAGCCTGATGGCCTCCTCTCATTTGAAGGAGGTGTACCCCAAAACCGGCCGCAGCGGCACCATGGTTTTCACCGTCTGGGAGACCACCTTCACCAACCAGGACGGCCTGGTCGTGGCCGACGTCCAGGAATCCTACGCGTCCCGGGAGTAAGACCACCCATGCCTGACCACAATGGACCCTTCTTTGAAGACATTGACCTGGGCGATGAAATCGGCCCGATAGAGTTGGTGGCCACTGACGATAATGTCGCCAACTTCTGCGCACTGTGGGGCAACCCCATGCCCAACCGCTTCACCAGCCAGGAAATAGCCGAAAAGTCCGGCCTCCCCGGCCCCATAGTCCCCGGCGTTATGAGCATGGCCATTATGAGCCAGGCCCTCACCGACTGGGCGGGCCCCGAAGCCCTGAAGGACCTGGACCTGGTGTTCCGCCAGCCCGTCCCCCATAACAAACCCCTGCTCGTGTCCGCCACCATTACCGACACCAGGGAAGAAGATGGGGAAAACCTGATTGAGTGCGACGTGCTGATGATGGGCGAAGCAGGCGAGCGGTACGTAGGCGGAACGGCCATAATTGCCCTGCCCAGCAACAGCGAATAGTCCAGAGTCCACGAATAAGCGCTAATCTTTGGAAAAGGCCCCCAGAGAAGCCTTCGTGGCCGACTCCCCCTTCGTTATTCTTCGCGTTCCTTCGTGGCAGATTGAGAGGTAAGTGATGTATGACCTCAGCGGCAAAGTAGCCTTGGTAACCGGCGCCGGCGGCCGTCACGGAATTGGCCGCGCCATCGCCACCCGCCTCGCCCGCGAGGGCGCCGACGTGGTGGTAACCGACATCCCTGAATCCGTAACAGCCATCCGCGCCGAGGACCGGGCCGAAGGCTGGGAAGGCTTGCCCAGCGTGGTCCAGGAAATCGAGGCCGAAGGTCGTCAGGCCCTGGGCATCTTTTCCGACGTTTCCGACAGCGGCCAGGTGGACGACATGGTCAGGCAGGTGCTGGACCGCTTCGGCAAGATAGACATCCTGGTCAACAACGCCGGTTCCCGCCCCGGCAGGGACCGGGTCCTGGTGGTGGACCTGGAGGAGGACGCCTTCGACGAGGTGATGCGGGTCAACGTCCGCGGCACCTACCTGTGTTCCCGCGCCGTGTCCCGCCACATGGTGGCCCGGGGCGGCGGCGGCAAGATAATCATCATCTCCTCGGGCGCCGGCAAGCGGGGCATCGCCCGTTACGCCGTTTACTGTGCTTCCAAGTTTGCCCTGGTGGGCTTCACCCAGGCCCTGGCCCAGGAGATGGCGTCCCACAGGGTCAATGTCAACGCCATCTGCCCCGGCCTGGTGGATACCGAGCGCGTGGACTTCATCGCCGCCGCCCTGGCCGCCGAGGGCGAGTCGGCCGAAGAACACCGGGCCCTGATGGTGCAGGAACGCTCCACCCGGGTGCCCATGGGCCGTATTGCCCAGGGCGGCGACATCGCCAATATGGCCGCCTTCCTGTCCTCCGCCGAGTCCGACTATATGACCGGTCTCTCCATCAGCGTCTCCGGCGGCTCGGAGATGAACTAGAAACTCATCCACGAATACACCCGAATAGGCAAGAATGTTATTTGCTAAATTCCATTAGTGTCTATTCGTGCCCATTCGTGGATAGAAAGGGAAATATATGCCCCTTGACCGCGCCGACGTTGAACACATAGCTGCCCTGGCCCGCATCGGCCTGTCCGACGAGGAAATAACCACCTTCCAGGAGCAGTTGTCCAACATCCTGGAACAGTTTGAGTTGCTGAAGCAGTTGGACACCAGCGCGGTGGAACCCACCGGCCACGCCGTGGAAGTAAGCTCTGTCATGCGTGAAGACGTGCCCGACGAACCCCTGGACCCCGAGGACACCCTGCTGAACGCACCCCGTCGCGAGGGCGACCTGTTCCGCGTAAAGGCCGTTTTGGAGGAGTAAGTCCCCTTGCCTGAACTTTGGCAGTTGACTTTACACGAGGCCCGGGCCGGACTGGATTCCGGGTCTTTCAGCGCCGTGGACCTGGCCCGTTCCTGCTTCGAACGCATCGGGCAGGTGGAGGAACGGGTCAAGGCCTACGTCACCCTCACCGAATCCCACGCCCTGCGGCAGGCCGGGGAAGCCGACAAGACCCTGGCCCAGGGCCGGGGCGGACCCATGACCGGCATTCCGGTGCAGGTAAAGGACCTTATCAGCACCCGGGGCATACCCACCACCTGCTCCTCGCGCATGCTGGAAAACTACGTGCCGGTGTATGACGCCACCGTCTGGGAGAAACTGTCGCGGCAGGACGCCGTGCTGCTGGGCAAGGGCAACATGGACGAGTTCGCCATGGGGTCCTCCTGCGAAAACTCGGCCTTCTTTCCCACCCACAATCCCTGGGACCTGGACCGGGTTCCGGGCGGCAGCAGCGGTGGAGCCGCGGCCTCGGTGGCCGCCGACGAGGCCATCGTGGCCCTGGGTTCCGATACCGGCGGCAGCATCCGCCAGCCAGCCTCCCTTTGCGGCGTGGTGGGCCTCAAGCCCACCTATGGTCGCGTCAGCCGCTACGGCCTGGTTGCCTTCGCTTCGTCCCTGGACCAGATCGGTCCCGTGGGCAAGAGCGCAATGGACTGCGCCATCACCCTGAACGCCATCGCCGGCTACGACTCCAGGGATTCTACTTCCCTGGACCTGCCAGCCACCGACTTTACCGCCGGCCTGACCGGAGACATAAAGGGCCTGCGCCTGGGCATTCCCGGGGAGTATTTCGTGGACGGGATGGAGCCGGGAGTGAGGGCGGCGGTGGAGGCGGCAATCAGCGAGCTGGAGGGATTGGGGGCCTCGGTGGAACCCGTTTCCCTGCCCACTACCGAATACGCCCTGGCCTGTTATTACATCATCGCACCCTCCGAGTGCTCGGCAAACCTGGCCCGCTACGACGGCGTAAAGTTCGGCTACTCCTACCAGGACACGACGGATATGTGGCAGGCCATGGAAACCACCCGCCAGCAGGGGTTTGGCCCCGAGGTCAAGCGACGGATAATGCTGGGCGCCTACGCCCTGTCCGCCGGCTACTACGATGCCTACTATCTCAAGGCCCAGCAGGTTCGCACGCTCATCCGACAGGACTTTGCCCGTGTCTTCAAGCAGGTGGACGCCCTGGTCACCCCCACCTCACCGGTGGTGGCCTTCCCCATTGGCGAAAAGACCGCCGACCCGGTGCAGATGTACCTGATTGACGTCTGCACCCTGCCCATCAACATCGCCGGTCTGCCGGCAATGTCCGTGCCCTGCGGCTTCTCCGACGGCCTGCCGGTGGGGATGCAGCTCATCGGCCCCCACCTGTCCGAAAGCACGCTGCTGAACGTGGCCTGCGCCTACGAGCAGGCCACCGACTGGCACAAGGCCCGGCCGGGGCTTTAGGCTGCCGCAATGCTATAATGTGGATACCCTGCGGAGGTTTGAGATGAGCATCTTCCATTACCCGTTGGAAATCACTGGCCCCAACGCCAGCGAGTTCCAGGAAGTAATGGCCCTGGTTGACACCGGAGCTACCTTCACGCAGGTACCCGCAACTTTGCTTCGCAATCTGGGCGTCCAACCCACCGAAAACGTCAGGTTCCGCCTGGCAAACGGATCCACAATACAGCGGGCCATCGGTGAAACCCAGGTTCGCCTCGAGGGTCAAATCGTTAACACCGTGGTTGTCTTCGGAGATGACAACGCCGATGCGCTGCTGGGCGTCTACACCTTGGAGCGCGCCCTCCTGGCGGTTGACCCCGCGGGCCAGCGCTTAATCCCCACCGACGCCCTTCTGGTGTAGCCTCTATTGTTTTGGCTTTGAAGGATCAATCCTTTCTAGGCCCCCATGTCCAAAGGGCACATCGTGGTTTAGGGTGAGCAACCAACTCGCAAACGCTCCCACCACGAGGCAGGCAGGAAGGGTAAGGAAAGGTGGAATCAACGCGTGAAGTTGGCAAGATAACTCTTGCGGCGGGAGATCCCCCCACAGATACGCGACCGGAGGTTTTTGCTGTGGTAAGCACTGTTCTCAAGTGTTACCTTTGGCGAAGCGATGACGAATGGGAAGCTCTTTGCGTGGACTTTGATATAGCCGCCCAAGGCGAAACCTATGAGGAGGCCTTTGAGCAGCTAAAAGGCGCCATTGAAACTTATGTGGAATACGTTCACTCCCTTCCACAACATGAGCGTTTGAAGTTCTTGACTCGTCGCTCTCCCCTTGCCATTCGCATTAAGTTGGTGCTGTTGTCCAGGATAACTGGCCTCCTCAGACCTGTTTCCAACAATGGGCCGAAAGGCACTGTCCAGGAAACTTTTGAATATGCTACGACGTGAGTTATGGCAGGTTCGTGGATATATTGGTAGTTAACGGTTTTCACCTTGATAGCAGAGAGGATCTCATCACATATACGAAGGTTACGTTAACGGGCAGCGAAAGTCAGTCACTGTAAGCTACTCTCGACGGAACCAGGATATTAAAGCGGGGACACTCAGTAGCATGATTCGTCAATCAGGACTGCCCAGGAAGTCTTTCAGTAGATAACGGCGATTCCAAGATGAGAGATTAGGGGCAGCCATTGATTAGCTGTGTCGGCCCTTCGTGGCAGCCCATTTTGGAAGCTTTCAATTTCGTTTGGGCATTCCGATTCGGACTTGCAACTCTTGAATTAGAATGGCCTCTCGATGAATAGCGACCTACGCACGCCAGGCAAGAAAAGATAGTTCCCGCGGTTCCATAGGCCAGTCTCCGACACAACACTCCCCAAGGGTCCCAACCATGATCGCCCGGCTCCGTACCTCCCTGTCCTGGATGAACCGCGACGCCAGGCTGATAACCCTGGCCCGGGGTGTCCGCACCTTTTCTCAGAGCTTCATTGCCGTAATCATGGCAATCTATCTCGCCGAGCTGGGCTTCAGCCTGGTGCAGATTGGCGCGGTCCTTACCGTGGGCGTTGCCGGCGTATCCTTCTTTGCCCTGGTGGTGGGTCTGATCAGTGAAAGGGTGGGGCGCCGGCGTCTGCTGGTGCTCTTCTCCCTGTTGGCGGCGGCGGCCGGAGTAGGCATGTACTTCGCCGAGGCCTTCGTCCCCCTGCTGATCATCGCCTTCCTGGGAAGCCTGTCCACGGGCGGCGGCGGTGGCGAAAGCCCGGCGCAGCCCCTGGAAGTTGCCATCCTCCCCGATACCGGCCCTCCCGAAAGGCGCACCGACATCTTTGCCATCTACAGCATTGTGGCCCGCACCGGTACTTTCCTGGGAGCCCTGGCGGCCGGGATGCCCGTCCTGCTTCAGGATGTCCTGGGCCTGTCCCTCCTTTCCTCCTACAAGGCGATGTTCCTTGGTTTTGCCTTGTGCCAGCTTGCCGGGGCGGCCCTGTATCTTTTCGTCTCGTCGAGCGTGGAAGGGGCCGCCGCCCGCCAGCAGTGGCAAAACCCGTTCAGCCTGCCGTCCCGGCGCAGAATATTCACCCTGATTACCCTTTACAGCGTGGACACCTTCACTACCTCCATGGTAATGCAGAGCCTGGTCGCCTACTGGTTTTACACGAAATTCGGCCTGCCGGTTGAATCCCTGGCCCTGGTCTTCTCCTTGTCCCACCTCCTGACCGCATCATCCCTGTGGATATCAGCCAAGATAGCAAACCGGATCGGCCTTCTGAATACGATGGTATTCACCCATATTCCATCCAGCTTCTTTCTGCTGGCCGCCGCCTTCGCGCCCACGGCCCCGCTGGCGATTGTGTTCTGGCAGTGCCGCGCCTTCCTGAGCCAGATGGATGTTCCCACCAGGGATTCCTACAATATGTCGGTCATCAATTCCGAGGAACGGGTCGCCATGGCCAGCATCAACATGGTGACGCGGAGCGCCGCGGGGGCAATGGGCCCTTCGGTGACCACGGCCATCTGGAACATCACCGCCGCCTGGGTGCCCCTGGTGGGCTCCGCCCTCCTCAAGATCGGCTACGACCTGTCCCTTTTCTTTATGTTCCGCAACGTCCGCCCCCCGGAGGAAGAGGAACGCCTCCGTAACCGGCGCCAGGCGCAATAGGCCAGGCCCCGGCGGGGCGGGTCCCACGGTGGGGCCTCCGCCCTTTGCCCCTGCTGCCCCGCAATGCTAGAATCGGGGCAATTGGTACGGCAGGAGGGACTACCATGCAATATTCCGGGCAGCGTACCAGAGTCAAGGACATCCTTGATCGCGAAACCGCCGGCGGCGAGGTGATGGTCCAGGGGTGGGTGAAGACCCGCCGTTCCTCAGGCGCCGTCTCTTTCATCCAGATCAGCGACGGTTCAACCCTCAGGGACCTGCAAATCGTGGTGGAGCAGTCATCGCCCGACTATGCCCTGGTGGAAACCCTCAACACCGGCTGCAGCGTCAGCGTGGTCGGCGAGCTGCTGGAGTCCCAGGGCCGGAACCAGAAGTACGAAATCAACGCCACCAAGCTGGAAGTGCTGGGCCAGGCCGACCCCGAGGAATACCCCCTCCAGAAAAAGCGTCACACCCTGGAGTTCCTGCGGGAAATTGCCCACCTGCGGCCCCGCACCAATACCTTCGGCGCCATGGCCCGGGTACGCAACACCATGGCCTACGCCATCCACAGCTTCTTCCAGGAACGCGGCTTCCAGTACATCCAGACCCCCATGATTACCGCCAGCGATGCCGAGGGCGCCGGTTCCATGTTCCGGGTAACCACCCTGGACCTGCAGGACCCGCCCCGCCGCGAAGGCCTGGTGGACACCGCCGAGGACTTCTTCGGTCAGCCCACCTTCCTCACCGTCAGCGGCCAGCTGGAAGCGGAAATCTTCGCCCTGGCAATGACCGACGTCTATACCTTCGGCCCCACCTTCCGCGCTGAAAACTCCAACACCTCCCGCCACCTGGCCGAGTTCTGGATGGTGGAACCCGAGGTGGCCTTCTGCGACCTGGACGGTCTCGCCGAACTGGCCGAGGACTTCCTCAAGTACGTCTTCAGCTCGGCCCTGGACAAGTGCCCCGAGGACATGGCTTTCTTCAATCAGTGGTACGACAACACCGCCATTTCCACCCTGGAGGGCATCATCAACTCCAGCTTCGAGCGCCTGACCTACACCGAGGCCATCAAGCTGCTGGAATCCTCGGGCGAAACTTTCGAGTTCCCCGTCTCCTGGGGCCTGGACCTCCAGTCCGAGCACGAGCGGTACATCACCGAAAAGCGCATCGGCCGGCCGGTGGTGGTAACCGACTACCCCAGGGATATCAAGGCCTTCTACATGCGCATGAACGACGACGGCGAAACCGTGCGGGCCATGGACGTCCTGGTGCCCCGCATCGGGGAAATTATCGGCGGCAGCCAGCGGGAAGAACGGGAGGACGTTCTCCTGGACCGCATGCGACAGTCGGGGCTGGACGCGGAGAACTACTGGTGGTACCTGGACCTGCGCCGCTACGGCACCGTCCCCCACGCCGGGTTTGGCCTGGGCTTCGAGCGCACCGTCCAGTTCGCCACCGGCATGCAGAACATCCGCGACGTAATCCCCTTCCCAAGAACCCCCAAAAACGCCGAATTTTAGGGGATCAAGAAACTATCCCAAGAGTCCCTTCCCCCTTCAAGGGGAAGGTTAGGATGGGGGGTGAAATCCTTGCAGGAATCCTGCGACCCAATACGGAATTCGTCTCACTGATTGGAGCAGGGCAACGCCTCCCAACAATCGAAAGCCCCTCCCTCTCAGGGCAAAGGCGTTATAGATTCTGGCTATAGGGGGCACAAATTCGGTAGGCAAGAGTCATGTCGCCCTGAGCCTGCCGAAGGGCCTATAGTCCTTCTCTTCAGGGCGGTTGCGGGTAGTGAAGTTGGTTCCAGGGATAGATTTTAGATGCTTCGGCTTCGCTCAGCATGACATTCAATTAAAGCGCGACTGCCCTGTCCTCCCCCTCTCCCGCGTTGACACCAATTTCGGGCCACAGCTATAGTAGCTGGCACCTTTGCCTACCGGAGGTACCGACGTGGCCGGTACTGACACCTATGACCTTCTGATAGTTGGCGGCGGCCTGGCCGGCCTGACGGCGGGCATGTACGCCGCCCGCTACGGCCTGTCCACCGCCCTCATCGAGCAGATGATAGGCGGCGCCCAGATAATCAACGTAGAGCGTATCGAGAACTTCCCCGGCTTCCCTGAAGGCGTTTCGGGCGCCGAACTCGGTCCCCTGCTGCAGGAGCAGGCCATGAACGCGGGTATGCGGTTCATCATGGACGAGGCTACCGAGGTCTCCCGCGATGGCGACTTCAAGCAGGTTACCGGCTACAGCGGCAGCTATCGGGCCCGGGCCGTGATAATTGCCACCGGTTCCAGTCTTCGTTCGGCAGGAATACCGGGCGAGGAGGAGTATCGCGACCGGGGCGTTTCCCACTG
The DNA here is from genome assembly GCA_028875055.1 of Chloroflexota bacterium. Classification (GTDB taxonomy): domain Bacteria; phylum Chloroflexota; class Dehalococcoidia; order Lucifugimonadales; family UBA3495; genus Bin22. Next base: position 81,440 of record JAPPGG010000043.1, on the reverse strand, counting down.
CGCCACCTGCGACGGCCCCATGAGCATGGGCCAGACGGTGGGCGTGGTCGGGGGCGGCGATTCGGCCGCCGATGAGGCGCTGACCCTTACCGAGTACGCCGACAAGGTTTTGCTCTTCCACCGGCGGGACCAGTTGCGGGCCCAGCACGTCCTGCAGCAGCGACTCCAGGAACACCCGAAGGTCACAATCCACTGGAATACCACGGTTACCGAGGTGCTGGGTGACAGCATGGTCACCGGCGCCCGAATCCTCAACACGGCCACCGGCGAAGAGAGCCACGTAGATTTGAGCAGCCTTTTCGTTTACGTGGGGCTGGAGCCTAACTCCGGACTGGTGCGCGGCCTGGTGGAGACGGACAACGGGGGGCACATTCCGGTCAACCTGTCCATGGAGACTGTCGAACCGGGGCTCTACGCCGTGGGCGACGTCCGCCAGCATTCGGCGGCCCAGCTTGTTGCCGCCGCCGGAGACGGGGCCACCGCCGCCATCGCCGCCTTCAAGCGGCTGCGGGGTTAGGCCAGGAATGGAGGAGCAAAACAGGCAGGAAGCGGACCCGGACTCCACCGAAAGCGATCATGCCTTGACGCCGGCTTCGAGCCCCAACCCGTGGCTGATAGGCACGGACTTGCTGCAGGCCCGTAAACGGATTCGGTGGGGGTTCGGCGCGGGGCTGGCGGCAGCCACCATCAACTTCATCGTGATAATGTCCACCTACTTTGTGGGCGACTCGGGCGTTGAGGGGGTGGTCCGGCCCAGCCGAGGGGAGTTCATCTTCGTCCTGGTGGAAGCGGGACTGGTTGCGGCCCTGGCCGTCGGTGTTCTCAGGCGAAATCGGGCGATGGCCGCGGCGCTGCTGGGGTATCAACTGATCAGCAAGTCCGTCCTGTTCGGACTGGCGCTGGCAGGATTGGGGCCCGGCAACCTCAATCCCGTGTCCCTGGTCCTCAACCTGGTCTTCGCCTACCTCTTCTTCCAGGGCCTGCGCGGCGTGCTGACCTGGCACTACCTGACCCATCCCCTTTACCCCACCGGGCCAACGGAAATTCAGTTCCACGAAAAAGGCGAAGAGACACCAGGGGAAGGTACGGACCCTTAGTGTCTCTTCGCGCCTTTCGGGGATGAAAATGCTCCAGGGCAGGTTGCTGGCGGTTACCGGCCCTGCATCAGGGGGAACACCCCCTCGGCGAACTTGGTAAGCTGGTCCTTGAAAACCTTCTGCGGCATGCCCATTACCGCGCCCAGGTTCACCCTCTCCACGCCGGGGTACTTTTCCTCAACGCTCATCAGGTGCTCCGCTATCTGTTCGGCGGGGCCGCACAGCCACACGTTGTTTTCCACAGCCTCTTCCAGCGTCGGCAGCTCGATGCCCTGGGGACGCCCGGGCCTGGCTACCTCGTCAATCTGCTCCTGGCTCAGGCGCATCAGCCCCAGGGGCGCTGCAAACTTCATCGCCTCTTCAAAGTAGGGGCGCGCCTCTTCAATCGCCTTCTCCCTGGTGTCGCCGATAAAGAACCGGTACCCCAGGGCCACGTCCTCGCCCAGGGCGATTTCCCGGCCGTGGGCCGCGGCGCCCTGTTGGTACATCTCCAGGCGCTCGTGCAAAACGGGCTCCGGAGTATTGGCGATCAGGGCCTTGATGCCCATCTTGCCCATGAAGTCCACACCCTTGGGATTGCCGCTGACCAGCGGCTGCCAGATTTCCACCGGCTGGCTTATGGGCCGGGGCACCAGGCTGATCTTCTCCAGCTGGTAGCCGCGGTAGGGAACGTCGGCGGGGAACTTGTAATGCTTGCCCTCGTGGGAGAAGAACTCCTGGGAAAAGGCCTTTACCAGTACCTCGATCTGCTCCTCGAACAGTTCCCGGTTGGCGTCGCCGTCCAGCATGGGAGCGGCAAAAGTTTCCACCTCGCGGGTGTGGTACCCGCGACCCACGCCGAAAATTACCCGGCCCCTGGTCAGAATGTCGGCCATGGCAAAGTCCTCGGCCAGCCGCAGGGGATGCCACATGGGGGTGATGTTGAAGCCGCAGCCGTACTTGAGCCGGTCGGTGTTGGATGCCAGGTAGAGGCTCAGCATCAGCAGGTTGGGGATGCACTCGTACCCTTCCGGCTGGAAGTGGTGCTCCGCCATCCAGAACTCATCATAGCCCAGGCTCTCCAGGTGACGCGAGAAGTCCAGGGCCCAGTCAAAGGCGGCGGCCAGCTTCTCGTTGGGATAGTTGCGGTCGTTGGCCGGGGTGCCCTCGAAGCCCAGGTTGTCGTCCACCACGTGCCCGGCATAGGAAGCGCTAAAACTGCGAAACATGGGTAAAACCTCTAATCATCCAGATAGATTTTCTTGCCTAACTATTGTAGAGCCCTTGGCAATGCGAACAGATGTGGGGCCAATCTACTAACTATAGATTAGGAACTAAATCTGTGAGCAATATAGTCTTGAGCTTCACTGATTGTTAGTTCACGAGATGAAGGTCCCGTCCGAATAAAGAAAGATTCGTTGCTATTCTCTCTAACATATACGGGAGCCATCGACCGCTGGCAATTTATTCGCATTACCCGCACATCCTCATAATCGTCGAAGCTAACGTGTGTTCGTGCCATAGCCTGAGGGCTCATACGACTGTTGACAATATTTACCAAGTGTAGGCTCATATCGTCTTCACTGGAAAACCCGTCTGCTTCAATACCCACTGGAGCACCATCGTCTGCCACACCGATTAGCAACGTTCCTCCGTTTGTGTTCAAGAAAGCAGCTAAGGTTTTCAGCACGGTTTGTTCCATTCGGCTGTCTTTGCTGTTGGTTCGCAGGTTGGTGCGTAGTGTGGACTTGAACTCTACGGCGTCTGTTTCCCCGCTCTCTACTAATTCGTATGTTCCAGTAGCCACATTGACAGGCAGATCAGGCTCTTCTTCCCCATCCCAAACGGACAGGCGCTGGTAGCCTTCCCGGGTAACTTTTGCCATTAAGTCACGACGCAATGGCAAGAAAGACTCGTAGGCCATGGTTTCCCAGCCATTGGGTAGAGCATGCCAATAGTACATTCTGCTCAGCTCATCGGCACGGAAATTCTCGCTTACCGTGGGAACATACTCTGCGGGCGGTCGATCAGAAATTCGAACGTTATCACCCCATTCCAGGTAGGCGAAATTCGCAATCTGATTAGAATGCTGAGTTCCAGATATCCCCTGTCTTTCGAGGTAAGCCCTAGGAAACAAGTGATGGCGTTCCAAGGCCGCCCTGGTTCCCTGAGCTACCGGGTCCAGCAATTCAGAGACTTTAGCCTCGGAAAACAGAACCTTGGCGTCCAAAAGAACCAACGAAGCCTCATAAGCAAAGAGAGAAGGGCTCCGGGCCGTTTGAGTTGCCAAGCTATTGGGCAAAGTAACATTCCAAAAGTCGTTAGTCAAAACTGTGGCGCAAACACTCCGAAGACGTTCGACAAATCTCTCGGGTTCAGTGACCCCTCGAAGCAAAGCCAGATCGGCTTCCATAGCTGTCTCTGAGTTTCCGGTGTATCGACCAGTAAGGGACGCCATGTAGAACCATTGAGCAATAAGGCGGCGCAAAGTTTGTTCTTCAACCCGGCACTCAGTCTTTCCTATTAGGTATAACACGTAGGAATAAAAGAGTGCGACCTGAGACATTATGTTGCGACGGCTCCGGAAGCCAGCCTGACGGATGCAAGCCAAGAACCCTTTCCAGTGGTTTAAATTCAAGACCTTGGCTTGGGACGCCTTTAGCAAGTCAAACTGGGCGTCTCTGCGGGCATCACTAAACTCACCGCTTTCAAGGTCCTTTCCTCGGAGTATTGAGTAAATGTACTCTAATCTGGCTCGCTTAAAGGCAACTCCTACACTAACTCGAAGCAACTGATCAGGGGAGGGTTCTACGAAGTAGTTGAAAGGAGAACTCTGTCCCAAACTCGTAGGTTGACGGGCCTGGCGACAGAACTCCTCCAGCTCGGACCGCCCTTCGTCCCAGAACACGGACATCAAGGTCAGAATGAAATCCGCTTGATTAAGCGTAGCACCCTGACTGTTGATGCGGACAAAAACGTCGGACACATCCTGCTCCGATACGTTGGCATCCAACTGCAATGCAGTAAAAGGGAAGCTGCTAAGTCCCTGAAGCCTTATGAATGAACTCCTGATTCTTGCCTGCTCCTCACGAGAAACTTCCTGTAAAGTTCTGAGTCCTTCTAGGTAATCGTCAACTACCTGAAATATATCTGTTTCATTGCTCCAAACTTGTGAAATATCTGGAATGTAGGACTTATTCCTGCGGATGGCGGCATTAGTGACCTCAAACTTTTCCTCGACGGGGTTGAAGGCTATGCGAATGTTTTCGGAGCGATAATTTTCCCGCAACACCGGTACATCCCTGACGACCGCATAAAGAGACGTAAGGCGCTGCTGTCCATCAACGATTACCAATTGGGGGGCAACTTGTTTGCTGTCTGTACCTATATGGCGGTTGCCATCTCCCGTGCCATTTTCCCAAAGAAGCAGATAACCTACCGGAAATCCCTTGTACATGGAATCGAACAAGTCCCGAACCTTAACATTCCTCCATACAAAGGGGCGTTGAATGTCGGGTAATCCTATTCTTCCTATACCAATGTCATTGACTAAACCCGATAGCTCATAATCTACTTTCTTGAAGATTGTGGTGCTCAAAACCCACCTTCCGGGTCAACTGTTGGTCTTCAGATTACTCTTTCTAGCGTCGCCCCGCCCTACACCGCCGGCGGCGGCGCAGGCGCGGGGTTATGCAACTCCACGCCCAGGGTGGCGGGGAATACCCGAATAATTTCCTCTACCGTCCAGCGGCCGTCCTTGTGCATGGTCCGGACCGGTTCCGGTTCGTTGAGCATGCTCACCAGGCCCTCGGTGACGTAGAAAACATGGCCGTTGACGTGGGCCGCTTCATCGGAGGCCAGCCACGTTACGAAGGGGGCCACATCCTCGGGCTCTCCCCGCAGTCCGCCCACGTTGCCGCCGCTCATGCCCCGCGACGCCCTCAGGTCCCGGGCCTCGTCGGGTACGCTGCCGATCATCCGGGTCTGGGCGCTGGGGGCGATGGAGTTGGCGGTAACGCCGTAGCGTCCCATGTCCCGGGACACCACCCGCGTAAACCCGGCTATGCCGTCCTTGGCCGCGCCGTAGTTGGCCTGGCCCGAATTGCCGTACAGGCCGGAGGTGGAACTGAAGGTGATTACCCGGCCCGACCGCTGCTGCCGGAAGAGAATGCAGGCGTGCTTGATGACGGTAAAGGTGCCCTTGAGGTGCACCGCAATGACGTCGTCCCACTCCTGCTCGCTCATATTGAAGATCATCCGGTCCCGCAGGATTCCGTGGCAGGTGACGACGGCGTCCAGCTTGCCGTAGGCGTCAATGGCGGTCTGGACGATGGTCTCGCCGCCCTCCATGGTGGCCACCGACTCCTGGCAGGCCACAGCCTCGCCGCCGGACTCGCGAATCTCCGCCGCCACCTGCTCGGCGATGGACTGGTCAGAGCCGCTGCCGTCCAGGTTTACCCCGGGGTCAACGACCACCACCCTGGCTCCCTCGGCGGCCATCTGCAGGGCCACGCCCTTGCCGACGCCACGGCCGGAGCCGGTTACGATTGCAACTTTGTTCTCAAGAAGGTTGGGCATTTATGCGCTCCGAACTGTTTAATTTCCTTGATTTGACGGACTGTCTCCCAATACGATTCAGAAAGCCTGACCTTAAGCAGCCAGAGCCAGCAGTTGAGATACGAAGTCTTCTACCAAGGGCCTGTCATCCACAATTTGAAAGTCATCCATAAAGCCGTGGTAGTAGTTGGCATGGAACTTTTCGGCAACGGCAAAGTTCGCTTTCATGGCTTGGTCGCCAGTTTCCTGTGACAAGTCATTAACCGCTCTCTTAAGGTCGCTGTGCTTGTTGATGGGCCAGCCGCGCCGCAGTGCCAACGCCATCACCGCATGGGAAGCAGACCCCCATAGCTTTTCAGACCCTTGCATTTCATCTCCTTCGGCAAACTCCTGCCGAGATCGCTCCAGAAATTCCAGGGCGGTTTGCAAGTGATCTTCAATTGTCATTTGTCTAACCACGGCGGTCTCCTCTAGTGCCTTTAACTGGCGGGGAACTCCCCTAAGCCCTGGGCGGGGCCGGGTTGTAGATGCCCCGGGTAAGGTGGTTCCTGGCCTGGGGAGCGATGTCCTCCATGGTCCAGTGCCCGTCGTTGTAAATGGATCGTTCCGGCCTGGGCTGGGACATCAGGGAAATCTCGCTGGCATAGACCAGGAAGGTCTGGCCGTTGATGTTGGCCGCATAGTCGCTGGCCAGGTAGCAGACGAAGGGGGCGATGTCGTCCGGGTCCATGGTCTCGGGTTCATTGCCCTGGTCCAGGGTCTGTACGCCGCCCCGGGCTCGAATTTCCGCCGCGCTGTCGGGGATGGCCCCGATCATGCGGGTGGTAGCCCTGGGGGCGATGGAGTTGGCGGTAACGCCGTAGCGGCCCATGTCCCGCGCCACCACCTTGGTGAAGCCGGCGATGCCCGATTTGGCCGCCCCGTAGTTGGCCTGGCCCGAGTTTCCCTGCAGGCCCGACTGGCTGCTGAAGGTGACAATCCGTCCTGACCGCTGCTGCCGGAACAGGATGCATGCGCTCTTTACCACGCTGAAGGTGCCCTTCAGGTGGACTGCTATCACGTCGTCCCATTCCTGCTCTGTCATGTTGAAAATCATGCGGTCACGGAGGATGCCGGCGCAGGTTACTACAATGTCCAGCCGGCCAAAATTGTCTATGGCGGTCTGGACTATTTTCTCGCCGCCGTCCATGGTCGCCACCGACTCCAGGCAGGCGACCGCGGTCCCTCCTTCCTGCCGGATTTCCGACACCACCTGCTCGGCGATGGACTGATCGGAGCCCGTGCCGTCCACGTTCACCCCCGGGTCCACCACCACAACCTGCGCGCCTTCCTGGGCCATGAGCTTGGCGACGCCCCGGCCCACGCCCCGGCCTGAGCCGGTAACAATGGCTACCTTGTCTCTAAGTATGTCTGCCATAAGTGTTCTCAACCTCGGTTTTGATTAACGATTAAGGGTTGGGGCAGGACTAACCTTCCCGAACTTCACCCGCAAAGTTGGCGAATCCAAGGGCATCGGTGGCGCCCAAGTCGGGTTCGTAGCCGGTTAATTGGGCGATGCGGTGGCTGTCCAGAGGCCTGGCTACCGTGAAAGGTCTGGGTGGGAGGTCCATAAGTTGTTCTATCGTTCGCACAAAAGATTCAGTGGCTTCAATTGCATAGAGAACATCGTCCTCGTAAAGAAAGTTTTCAAAAAAACTCTCATGGTGGATGTCTCCTGCATCCCTGCCTTGGTACAAAGCTTGAGCCGATGGAGTGGACGGTCCCAGTTCTGTTCCTAGCTGAGAGACTACTGCATGCCGCAGAGCATGACTGTCATGCCGCCACTCCCTCTGCTGGGCTATAGCTTTCAATGCGGTTGCTACGGAACCAGAGAGCTTTTCGGACGCTTGAACCAAGTCGCCCGCCTGCAACTCCACCTTGGATTGCTCCAAGTAATGGTTGCTCATCTGCAGGTAGCCTTCAGGGGTGTGCCCACCTGGTCTCGGGGCCGGTATCGCTGGTACGCTCATAGCCGCTACCCGTTCCGGCTGGGTAAAATCACCGTGGCATACCCGGGGGTAGTGTTTTGCCCCTCGGCGTTTTCCAGGCGAATTTCGCAGTCCACCAGGCGCAGGCCGTCTTCCTCGTACTTGCGGGTGACGGTGCCCCTGGCCGTAATGGGGTTGCCCGGGGCGTCCATGCCCCGGTACTGGCACTGCAGGCGCTTCAACGTGCCCAGCGGGCCAATCCAGTCGGTTACCAGCTGCCCCAGGAAGGCGCTCTTCAGGGCGCCGTGCAGTATGGGCCCATCCAGCTGGTTGCCGATGGCAAAGTCCTTGTCGTAGTGGATCTCGTAGAAATCACCGGAGGCGCCGGCGTACTGCACCAGCTGGCGAGTGGTGGGCTCCTTGACTATCGAGGGCAACTCCATGCCCTCGGTTACGTCTTCCCAGTAAACCTGGTCGGCCATTGCGAACCTCTGCGAATCTGGCGCCCTTTGCGCCTCTAAGGTGAAGCGACTTCCCTCGGGGGAAACGCACAGGAACGCCGTGCTGACTAATATGCTATCAGTGTGTTGGTCTGGGTGGCTACCACTTCTTCAAACTGGTTGGAGTAGGTAGTAATGGTCGTCATAAAGACCATCGTGCCCAGCCGGCCGGACCGCTCGGTCATTTCGGCCACGCGGGCCACTGCGGTGATGCGGTCCCCCGGGCGCACCGGATGGAAGTATTCCCAGTCGCTGCCGCCGTCCAGCCTCCGGCTGAAGGAAAGCTCGAAGGGCAACTCCAGGTTAACTCCCCGCACGGAACGCAGGAAAGTCGGCGGCGCTACCAGGCCCCCGTTCCGGCCCCTACGGGCTTCGGCCTCGTCGGTGTACTGGGGATTGGGATCGCCGATGGCTTCGGCAAAACGGAGGATGTGCCCCTTCTCCACTTCAAAAGTTACCGGCGGACTCTCCACGCCAATCGCCTGCTGGCGCATCTCTTCGGTAAGGAAATTGGCAGGGGTGGACAAGGTAAAACCTCCCTTTGACTATCGGCCAAAAGGATACAACCGGCTCCGGGGAGTGTCAAGAATGCGCGTATTTGGCGCAGGGCAATCTCACCTTAAATGACTGTCATCCCGTGACCTTCGGCCTGGCTCACAGTCAAGGCGCCATCGCCGCCAGCCCCCTGAGCCGCAATGTGGTACGATTCCACCGGCAGTTCCTCCAGTAGCTCCGGTTATTCCGGCATTTCCGGCAGCAGTTCCAGCGCAACCAGCCCTCCATACCACGCCAGTGACCCGGGGAGAAGGCGTATGAACATTGAAACAATTGCCGCTCAGGCCGCCCACAAGATTGATTCCGCCACCGGCGCCGTGGCCCCGCCCATCTACCTGTCAACCACCTACGAGCGGGACGCCGACGGCCAGTACGGGCGCGGCTTCGTTTACTCCCGTTCCAACAACCCCAACCGCCAATCCCTGGAAGAGTGCATGGCCCTCCTGGAAGGGGGACACTCCGCCGTGGCCTTCTCATCGGGCATGGCGGCCATATCCTCCGTCTTCCAGGCCCTTTCCCCGGGCGACCATATCCTGCTCCCCAGCGACTGCTACCACGGCACCTCCCAGGTCGTCCGGGATGTCTTTTCCGACTGGGGACTGAAAGCCACGACGGTGGATATGACCGACCCCGAGCAGGTAAGTCGCGCCCTTCTCCCCAGCACCCGCATCATCTGGACCGAAACGCCCTCCAACCCCGTCCTGAAAATTACCGACCTGGCCGGAATTGCGGCCATCGCCCACGACGCCGGCGCCCTGTGCGTCAGCGACAACACCTGGGCCAGCCCCATACTCCAGCAGCCCCTGGCCCTGGGCGCGGACCTAGTGGTCCACTCCACCACCAAGTACCTGGGCGGGCACGAGGACGTCCTCGGCGGTGTGGTCGTCGGCCGCCAGGACTCTGACTTTCTCCGGAGAATCCGGGCCATCCAGAGCCGGTACGGAGCGGTGCCATCGCCCTTTGACTGCTGGCTGGTAATGCGGGGCATCCGCACCCTCGCCCTTCGCATGCCCGCCCACAGCGAACGGGCCCTGCAGATAGCCCGCTTCCTCAAGGACCAGCCCCGGGTTGAAACGGTCCACTACCCCGGCCTGCCCGACCATCCCGGCCACGCCATTGCCAGCGCCCAGATGTCGGCCTACGGCGGAATGCTATCCTTCCAGGTCAGGGGAGGAATCGAGGCGGCCTTCGGTGTAGCCGCGGGCGTGAACGTATTCGTACGCGCCACCAGCCTGGGCGGCACCCAGAGCCTCATCGAACACCGCGCCTCCACCGAGGGCTCCGACAGCGCTACGCCGGACAATTTGCTGCGGGTGTCCGTCGGCCTGGAAAACATCGACGACCTCATGGAAGACCTGGCCCAGGCCCTATAGTGATCGGACAGAATTGCATTGATGGGTTGGGGCTTAACCGTCGTTCCCGCGAAGGCGGGAACCTCACCGGCTATAGCCAGGAATTCTCCTCTTGCAGGAATGACGGGCCAATTTGACGATTCTCCCTGGTCCGCCTGGCGCCCCTGAACACAGAGACGGCAAACCAGTCCATAGCAGAAAATGTGGGAGACGCGCACATGAGCCAGCACGCGGGCGGGGACGCCATTGCCTGGAGGGACTGGGACGAATCAGCCTTTGCCGCGGCCAGGGACGAGGGCAAGCCCGTGCTCCTGACCCTGGGCGCCACCTGGTGTCACTGGTGCCACGTAATGGACGACCTGGCCTACTCCGACCAGCGGGTAATTTCGCTGGTCAACTCCCGTTTCATCCCCGTGCGCGTGGACGTGGACCAGCGTCCCGACATCTCCCTCCGCTACAACCAGGGCGGGTTCCCCTCGGTGGCCTTCCTGGCCGGCGATGGCCGGTTCCTGGCCGGCCGCCCCTACACGCCGCCCGACGAAATGGTCGCCCTCCTGCAGCAGGTCTCCGCCGGTGAAATCCCCTCCGCCGAAACCCGTCCTGCCGCCTCGCCGCCGCAGGGACGTCTCGCCGGCAACCCCTCAACCGGCAGCGTGCTTGACCGCCTGGCCGAACTGTACGACGAGGAATTCGGCGGCTTCGGCTTCGAGCCCAAGCAACCGCCGTGGGAAGCCCTTCGGTTTTTGCTGGCCCGCTTCTCCCTTTCCGGCGACCGCGCGGCCCTCGCCATGGTGGAGCGCACCCTCCAGGGCATGTGGCACGGCATCTACGACCGCAAGGACCAGGGCTTCTTCCGCTACTCGGTCAGCCGTGACTGGAAGACGCCCCACTACGAAAAAATGCTTGTCGGCAACGCCAGCCTGGCCATAGCCTTCCTGGAGGCTTACCAGGTTACCGGCAAAAGGTTTTGCCGCGAGGCTACGGACGGTGTCCTCAATTACCTGCTGAACACCCTGCATTCTTCTGAACAGGGGCTCTGCTTCGCCAGCCAGGACGCCGACGAACCCTATTACCGGATGTCCTGGAAGGACCGCGAAGCCTCGCACCTTCCGCCCATTGATCATACCTTCTACGCCGGCTGGAACGCCCTCACCGCCCATACCCTTTTCTACGCCTCCGGCGCGCTGGGCATTGCCCGATACCGGGATATGGGCCACGCCATCCTGGATAAGCTCTGGCGCGAAAGCTGGACGCCCGCCGGCGGACTGGCCCATGTCGCTGGCCAAGCCGGAAACGCCCCGCCCGCGCTGGCAGACCAGGTCAGCTTCCTTCGCGCCTGGCTGGCCTCTTACCAGGCCACGGGCGACCCGGTACGCCTGGCCAGGGCGGTGGAAGTCGCCGCCGCCACCCAGCGCCTCTTTGGCTCCTCCGAGGGCGGCTGCTACGACACGGTAGCGCCCCGTTCCTTTGAGGCGGCCTTTCTGCCCCGCGAGCAACCCGTTCTCGACAACGGCCACTGGGCCGAGGCCCTGCTGGCCCTCGAACTGCTTACCGGGGACAGTGAATACGGTCGCCTGGCTGCTGCTGCCCTGGCGGTCTTCGAGGCGGTTATCCCCGGGCGCAGCTACCTGGGCAGCCACGCCTCCCGCCGCATGGAGGAGGACGAAGAGGCCCTCTTCCTCCCCGCAGGTTCCGCCTGGGGCCGGGCCAGGGACATGCAGACCAGCGGGCCGGTCCGCCTGGTCCTGGTGGGCGATCCCTCCACCGGCCAGTACCGGCGCCTCCACCGCGCTGCCCAGCGTATATACGCCCCCCACCGGGTAGTCCTGCCCCTCGACATTAACCGGGACATAGATATGATTCGCGACCTGGGCTTTCCGCCGCGCGGGGAGGCGGCCCTGTACGCCTGCATGGGCGACCGCTGCCTCGCCCCCATAACCACGCCCCGGGAGGTTCGGGTTATGGCCCGCTCCCGTCCCTGGGCCACCCTCTAGCCCTGGTCCCCTCCCGCTGGCTTGCGAGCGCGGACCCGGGCGCCTGCCCTGCTACAACGCCGAAACTGTCCGGTCTGGAACGCCGCCAACCCAACGTAACTGTTCAGACTCGGTGTGTTACAAGATTGGATAACCCGTCGTTCCCGCGCCGGCGGGAACCTGGAACCTGTGCCAGTCGTCGGTTGGGTAGGGGCGCATGGCCATGCGCCCTTAAGAAGTCGGGGGTATGACGGGTGTATGGGCAGGCAATTCCCTCAACTCTGAATTGTTACGCCCCAACCACCCTTGTTGACGCTTGTTGACCCTTGTTGACGCTTGTTGACCCTTGTTGACCCTTGTTGACCATCGCCCGTGGCGGTGCTAACGTCCTTTGCAATAACATCGTCGGATACCTCGCAGCACAATGTCCACCCAGCGTCGCCTGGAGGAGGTCGTCATGGCCATTCCCGTCGAGCACAGCAGCGTCTCATACATGGACCAGCAGGTAAACCACCCCCTGGACCCTCTCACGTCCGAAGAAATAGTCCTCGCCGCCAGCATTCTCAGGGAGCAACGCCAGCTTGGCCCCCGGGTGCGCTTCGAGACCATCGTCCTCAACGAGCCGGACAAGGCCGTCGTGGCCGGATTTTCCTCCGGCGACCCCCTGCTCCGTGAAGCCTTCCTGGTCATCCTGGACAATGAGGACGCCTCCACCTGGGAGGCTGTCATCTCCCTCAACGAAGCGAAGGTAAATTCCTGGAAGCACGTCCCCGGAGTGCAGCCCCGGATCATGTTCGACGAGTTTGCCGAATGCGAGGCTACGGTCCGGGCCGACCCCCGGTTCCAGGCTGCCCTCCGCAAACGCGGCATCACCGACCCCGACCTGGTCATGGTTGACCCCTGGTCCGCCGGTTACTACGGCTACGAGGACGAAGAGGGCCGCCGCCTGGCACTGGCCCGCAATTTCCTCCGCTCCAGTCCCACCGACAACGGTTACGCCCGGCCCATCGAGGGCCTCAGCGCGCTGGTGGACCTGAACAAGATGGAAATCATGCGTATTGACGATTACGGCGTCATTCCCCTTCCCCCCAATCCGGGCAACTACGCCGCCGAGTTCGTTGACGGGTTCCGCCAGGACCTGAAGCCCCTGGAAATCACCCAGCCCGAGGGCCCCAGCTTTACCATCGACGGCCACGGCGTAACCTGGCAGAAGTGGCACCTGCGCGTGGGGTTCACCCCCAGGGAGGGCCTGGTCCTCCACCAGGTTGGCTACGAAGACCAGGGCCGCATCCGCCCCATCCTGCACCGCGCCGCCCTGTCCGACATGGTAGTCCCCTACGGCGACCCCGGCACGGACCACTACCGGAAGAACGCCTTTGACGCCGGGGAGTACGGCATCGGATCCCTGACCAACTCCCTGACCCTGGGCTGCGACTGCCTGGGCGAGATCCGCTACTTCGACGCCCACCTCAACACCGGCAGCGGCGACGCCTTCACCATCCCCAACGCTGTGTGCATGCACGAGGAAGACTACGGCATCCTCTGGAAGCACACCGACTGGCGCACCGGCCAGGTGGAGGTCCGCCGCTCCCGACGGCTGGTCATTTCCAGCGTAGCCACGGTGGGCAACTACGAGTATGGCTTCTTCTGGTATCTCTACCAGGACGGCGGCATCCAGCTGGAAATAAAGCTCACCGGCATCATCAACACCGCCGGCATAGCCGAGGGGGAAACTCCCCGGCACGGCACCCTGGTGGCCCCCCTGCTCAACGCCCACATCCACCAGCACTTCTTCAACTTCCGGCTGGATTTGGACGTGGACGGCCAGGCCAATACCGTCCTCGAGGTCAACACGGTGGCCGACCCCCTGGGGCCCGATAACCCCCACGCCAACGCCTTCCATGCCGAGGCAACGCCCCTGAAGTCGGAACTGGAGGCCCGGCGGGTGGTGGACCCCATGAGCGGCCGTTACTGGGTGGTTACCAACCCCCAGGTCAGGAACGCCCTGGGCCAGCCCGTGGGCTACAAGCTGATGCCCGGCGAGAACATCCTGCCCTTTGCCCACCCCAGCGCCAGCATCATGAAGCGGGCCGGATTCATGAGCAAGCACCTGTGGGTTACCCCCTACGCCCCCGGCGAACTGTCCGCCACGGGCCCCTACCCCAACCAGCACCCCGGGGGCGCGGGCCTGCCCGAGTACACCAGGAATGACCGTAATGTGGAGAATACCGACCTGGTGCTGTGGTACACCCTGGGCTACCACCACGTGCCCCGGCCCGAGGACTGGCCCATCTCCCCGGTGGCCTATTGCGGCTTCAGCCTCAAGCCCGTGGGGTTCTTCGACACCAATCCGGTCCTCGACGTGCCTCCCTCCGCCCACCACAACGGCGCCTGCCACGCCTGAAAATCATCAGTGCCTCCTCCCTAACCAGGGAGGAGGGCCATCTTGGTGGGGGTTGAGCCAGCATTGGGGTGAAATATACCAGGGCGGCCGCTCGGCCCGATGCGGAATTCGCCCCGCCAATTAAAGCGGGACAAGGCGCCCGCAATACGCAATGCTCGAAAGACCCTGGTCTTGTGCTGGGCCCATTGACAACTTGCCCTTACCAAGATGACCATGTTGGTTAAGGAGGAAGCTGTGCTTGTCAAGATTACATCGAAAAGGCAGGTAAACTCTTCCGGCTCACGTTCTGGACGCCATGGGTGCCAAACCCGGCGATTACCTGGAGATATCGGAGGCTCCGGGGGGCTTTCTCGTCAGACCCAGGCGCATAGACGAAGCCCGCCTGGCTGCCTTGAAAGACCGGGTACCTCCGGACCACCCGGTCTTCGACGCCGGGGCATTCCGGGAAGGGACCTATGACCCTGCGCTACGGGACTGACACATCGGTCCTGATCGGTTTCCCCACTAGCCATCCACCCTGTACTTCCCCCTTGAACCAGCCTACGGCGATACGACCGGCCCGCTCTTCATTACAATTCTGCTGACCTGCTGTGGCGGAGGTTGAAGGGATTGCCGGGTCAACCCGCTGATTTGAAACTTGCCAGTCTTGAGATAGTTGACTGGTGGCCATCTGCCCTTGATCGCCTTCGCGCCCTTCGTTCCTTTCGTGGATCAACTCTCTGCTCCACTGACACCAGGCCCTTCCCACCCTGGATGACCCACCCCTACCATCTAGAGAAAATAACCGGAGCCAGGGATGAGACCCGTCAACCCCCGTCATCCGGCCATTCTGAACAAGGTGACGAGTCCCACACTGAAGCGCCGGGATTACCCCCGCCGGAAAGCGCTCAACATCGCACCCGGGGTAGCTTCACCCCGCCACTCCGTATTCAGAGGCGGAGCCCAAAACAATGCCATCGCCGCTCACCCGCATGGTTAGGACGACCGGCCCCAAATACGGACCGCCCGGAATTGAACGCAAATGGCGCCATAAACCGTTTTTCTCCCGCTCCCGGCGGGTGAGGGCCGGGGATGACGGCCCCTTCCTGAAGGCAACCAGGAAAGGACCAAAAAAACAGCGTCAGAGGCCGGATTGGTCCCATTTCTCCCTTTGTCCAACTTGAGAACGTCTGTCCCCGGCGCGAGGGTCCCCCATACAAAATGAGGCAAATGAGATCAGACGGCGCAAAAAAGTGTTTTTCTCTCCTCACCGGCCGAAGAGTCGGGGGCAGGGGCTCATCCCTCTTCGGGCCCCTTAGTGACCCTCGTGGAAAATCCCCCGCCGGAACGGCAGCCCGACCCTGTGTTAAAATCACCTTCGGCCAGAAAAACGGAACTGGAAAAACGAAAATTGTAGCTATGGAGGACTTACCAGCATGAATGTTATGCAGGCCGTGGCCCGAATCCTGAAACTGGAAGGAGTGGAGTGGGTCTCCTGCTTCCCATCCAACCAGCTTATCGAGCACGTCGCCCAGGAAGGCATCCGCACCATTATGTTCCGCCAGGAGCGGGGCGCCCTCATGGCAGCCGACGGCTACAGCCGCCTCAACGGCCGTCAGAAATTCGGCGTCACCATCACCCAGGGCGGCCCCGGTTCCGAAAACTCCATGGGCGGGTTGGCCCAGGCCTACAGCGACAATGTGCCCATTCTTTACCTGCCCGGCGGACCGGCCCTCTCCCAGTACTCGGTCAAGCCCAACTTCTCCCCCGTTCGCACCTATGCCTCCGTCACCAAGTCCGGCGAGGTAGTCACCCAGCCCGGCCAGGTGGCCAGCGTTATGCGCCGCGCCTTCCACGCCCTGCGAAACGGCCGCCCCGGCCCGGTCATTGTTGAGATTCCCGCCGACGTGGGCACCCAGGAAGTACCCGAAGCCGCCATGTCCTACAACCCGCCCAGGCGCATGCGCCAGTCTCCCGAGGCCAGCGACGTCAAGGAAGCCGTCAACCTGCTCCTCAACGCCCGCAAGCCCGTAATCTGGTCCGGCATGGGCGTCCTCATGGCCGACGCCACCGAGGAACTGCGCGAGTTCGCCGAACTCACCGAGATTCCCGTTTACTGCACCATGCCCGGCAAGTCCTCCTTCGACGAGCGGCACCCCCTGGCCCTGGGTTCCGGCAGCAGCGCCACTTCCCTGCCCGCCCGTACCTGGCTCCAGGAGTCCGATGTCCTCTTTGCCGTGGGTTCCAGCATGACCCGCACCAGCTACGGCCAGCCCATTCCCGACGGCAAGGTAATCATCCACAACGTGGAGAGCATTGACGACATCAACAAGGACTTCTCGGTGGACGTGGGCCTGCCCGGCGACGCGAAGCTGGCCCTCAAGGCCATGATTGCCGAGGTGAAGATCCAGGCCGGTGACAATGGCCGCAAGGGCACTACCGACATCGCCGACCAGATCTCCAAGCTCCGCGACACCTGGATGGCCGAGTGGGAAGACGTCCTCAAGACCGACGAGTCGCCCATCAGCCACTATCGGGTCATCGGCGAAATGGAGCGCACCCTGGACAAGGTCAACAGCATCGTTACCCACGATGCCGGAGCGCCCCGGGACACCATGATGCCCTTCTACACCGGCACCACCCCCCACAGCTACATCGGCTGGGGCAAGACCACCCACCTGGGATATGGCATACCCCTGATGATCGGCGCCAAGCTGGCCCGCCCCGACAAGTTCTGCCTCAACTTCATGGGCGACGGCGCTTTCGGAATGTCCGGCCTCGACATTGAGACCGCGGTACGGGCCGGCGCTCCCATCACCACCGTCGTCCTGAACAACGGCGGCATGGCCACCTACCCCGGCGGCTACCCCACCGCCAATGAGCTGTACGGCGCCACCCGAATGTCGGGCAATTACGCCCAGATTGCCGAGGGCATGGGCGCGGTGGGAATCACCGTCACCCAGCCCGGCGAGGTGGCCGGCGCCCTGATGCAGGCCCGCCAGCATAACGCCGAAGGGCGAACCGTCCTGATAGACATCCACACCAACCTGGAGGCCCGCCGCTCCAGCTTCTAGGCCGCCTACTCTTTTAAGACAGGTACTTACGCCCCCGGAGCAGTTTTGGCCTCCGGGGGCGTTCTTAACTCCGGTGTGAAAGGATTCTTGCGGGATGCTGGACAAGCTTGTTGAAATCCTGTTAGGCGTATTGGCAGGAGTAGTTGGCTTGTTCCTGCTGGTCGCCCTGCTCGACTGGGTCCTGCCGGATGCAGCCCCCCTGGGTGACTGGGCAGATATCGTGCTGGCCCTGGTTACTATTCTCGCCATATTGTTCGGCGGACTATTTGCTGCCGTAAAGTTCGAATTGTTTCGGGACTTCGAACCCCACTTGACTATTACCCACACCATTAATCACCGGCGACTGGGAGCCAGTTACGTTCATATCGATGTAACGGCATCATTGCTCAACAGTTCAAAAGTCAGGGTCGTGCTACAGGAAGGCTACTACGTGCTGCAAAGCATTGAACCCGTACCGAACGGGGGCGGTTTCACCGAAACAACCATGCTCTATCCCCCTTGGCAGATCCTGGATGAAGCTACTTTTGACCTGGGAGACGAAGTGTTGATCATTGAACCAGGTCAGTCTCTCCAGGAGGTACTGCAATTCATGATCCCTGTTGAAGTTACTGCCGTGCTAATACACTACTTCTTCTATGACTCGACCCATTCGACAGACCACGGACAAGGATGGGGAATTACCTCAGTGTATGATATATTGGTGAACCAATCAGAGTTCACCAGCGCCAGGGAGTGAACAGCATGACGTCCTCATTCAGAAAACAGGGGAATGACAAAGCCAGGGAAGTGGACTCTGCAAGCAACCAGCCCAAAGATTCCTGGCGCCTGTATTTTGGGCGCACTCCGGGCGGGATTCCTGCTGTCAGGGTGGTGAAGAAAGATTTTCGATCTCCTGACCCTGACGATTCGTCAGAAGACGAGACGGGAAAAACAACAGTTAAATAGACGGGCAGCCCAAACGGCTGCCCGTACTGATTTCTCTCCACCTCGGAAAACCCTTTCGCCCGCCATCCCCTCCAAAAACGGGTATCTGCAATCATCAGACAAAATAAGGCCGGGGCCCCTCAGGTGGAAACCCCGGCCCCTTAATTTGCCTGGCCTGCAGGGCAGCCGTTACTTCTCCCACACCACCGGGTTGCTCAGGGTGCCTATGCCGTCAACCTCAATGTTGATGACATCGCCATGCTTCATGTTCTCGGGCGCGCCATCTGTTCCCATCCAGATCACATCCCCCGGGTACAGGGTCAGGTACTTGCTCATCCGGCTGATGTAGTGTTTGACCCCAAATATGGCTCCCGACATATTGTACTTGCTGATGAACTTGCCGTTCAGAACGATGCGGACCTCGCAGTCCTCCGGGTCCACTCCGTCGGTGACTATCCAGGGTCCCATGGGCTTGAAGGTGTCGGCGTTCTTGCCCCGCCACATGGTGCGGTCGTTCCGCTGCCAGTGCCGCTCGCTGACATCGTTGCCGATGGTGTAGCCAAAGACATAGTCCAGCGCTTCCTCTTCGGAGACGTTCCTGCACTGCTTGCCGATTATTACCACCAGTTCGCCCTCGTACTGCAGCTGTTCATGGGCGTCGCTGGGCACCACAATTGCCTCGCCATCGGCCACCAGCGCGTTGTTGGCCCGGTAGCCCACGTCGGCGGCGTCCGGGTACTGGGGTTCCTCGCCGCGCTTGGCTGCCATCTCCGCCACATGCTCCCGGAAGTTAATGCCTGCCGCGTAGAAGGTTGGGGGAATAACGGGCACCAGCAGCCTGGCGTCGCTGAGAGGCTGGCTGTTGCTCGTCCTTTCGTAGGTCCCGCGAATGGGGTCGCCGCTGACCTGGATAACGTTGTCGCCCTCGATGATGCCGTAAGACGGGCCGTCCGCGGTCTGGAATCTGCACCACTTCATAGCTAATTCCTCCGTTCAGGGTCGTCGCAGAATAGGTTGCTCATATCCCAATTTTTGCATTTACCCCGTGGGCGGTCAAGCAAAGCCAGCCGTTTCGCTGCCGGGGCCCTCCACTCCGCTGGCCGACTGGCATGGCCGCAGCAGCCTCGACCGGCCTCCCCGCCTCCCCCGGGGATTGGAAAGGTTACGAAATGCGCCCATCGGGCTGTCGATAACCCGATGTCGCCAATTGAAATTTCGTTGACAACAAATATGCGCCGATGTTAAACTCTGCCTAATTGACCCCAGCACGTTTCCGGCTTGGCTGGGCGCTCTCCGGCGCAATACCGGAGGCCTTCGGCCCGGCGTCCATAACTGGCCCGGCACCTGGGGTTGGAAAGTTAAACAACGGCGCGGGCCCTGGGTATAGTTCCGCTATAGAAAATGACAGCCACCGGGAAATCCTCCAGCCCCCATCCTCGGGGCATTAATTTTGTTCTAGAGTCTTCCCTTTTGTATTTTCCTGACCTGTTGCCTTGCACGGTCAGAATTTAGGCTGCCCTTTTTTCCGGAATAGCTCAGTGGGCCATTCCTTGCACTACTGCGGTAGGCCGCAAGGTGGAAAAGTCTGATAACCAAGTCCTGAGCATTAGGATCAGGAGGAGATAGGCAATGCAGATGCGCGACTTTGTCGTCCGCTTCGCCGGTGAAGGCGGACAAGGCGTAGTGACATCGGCGGAAGGTCTGGCCCAGGCCTCGACCCAGGTAGGTTACCACGCCCTCACCTACGCCACTTTCCCATCGCAGATTCTGGGCGGTCCCACCTGGACCCAGGCCCGGGTTTCGGTGGACCCCATCCTCAGCGCCGGTGACGACGTCGATGTGCTGGTCGCGTTCAATCGCGAAGCCTACGACTCCCACCGGGAAGAGGTTCGGGAGGGCGGCCTGGTCATCTACAATTCCAACGACTTTCAGCTGGACGGCGATGACCGCAGCTACGGCCTCCCCATAGACGAACTGGCCCGTTCCACCGGCAACAACCGGGCGGCCAACATGGTTATCATGGGCGCCCTGGCCCACCTGGTGAACATGCCCCAGGCGTACCTGGAAGAGTTTGTAGAAGCTCGCTTCCGACGGGGCCGGGCCAACGACGACGAAATCATCGACTCCAACAACCTGGCCCTGAAACTGGGTCGGGACGAAACCTCCCAAAGTGGCTTTGTCCTGGGCGACCTTACCCCTCCTGAAATGCCCGAGTATCCCCAGGTAATGCTGAAAGGCAACGAGGCAATCTGCCTGGGCGCCCTGGCCGCAGGGCTCGACTTCTACGTCGGCTACCCCATCTCCCCCGCAACCACCATCCTGGTCTTCATGGAACGCAACCTGGTCGGCGAGGGCAAGTTTGCCTACCAGGTCAGCTCCGAGATTGAATCCATCACCGCCCTTCTTGGTGGCGGCTATGCCGGCAAGAAGGCCATGACTGCCACTGCCGGCCCCGGCTTCTCGCTGATGAGCGAGGGTCTTGGCCTGGGCTGGATGGCTGAGATACCGCTGGTGGTAGTGGACGTGCAGCGGGGTGGCCCGGCTACCGGTCTTCCCACCAAGACGGAACAGTCCGACTTGCTGGCCTGCATGTACCCGGCCCACGGCGATGTAAAGCTTCCAGTTATCGCCGTCGGAACCGTTGAAGAGTGCTTCCACGGCGCCGTTAAGGCGTTGAACTGGGCGGAACGATACCAGGGGCCGGTAATCCTGATGACGGAAATGGCCCTGGCCGAGCGGGTGCAGAACATTCACCGCCCCGACCTGTCCAAGGTCCAGCCCGAGCGGCGAATGGTCTATGACGGAAGTAATGGCTACAACCGGTACCAGGGATACGAGATTTCGCCCATGCCCCTGCCCGGCAGCCCCGGCGCCTACGTGGCCAACGGCAGCGAGCATGACGAGATGGGCGACACCACTCACCTGCCCAGCCGCCATGTCCAGATGACGGAGAGGCGCTTCAGCAAGCTCAAGCTGCTGGAAGAGAACGAGTACGAAGCTGAAAACGCAGACGAACCCGTGGTGGTAATGCCCTGGGGTGGGTCCAAGGGCCCTGCCCTGGAGGCCTATAACCAGTTGCGGGAGCAGGGAGTTCCCGTAGGCTGGTACTACACCATGCTGTTGAGCCCCCTGCCGCCCCAGATGCTGGAAGAATTGAAGCAGAAGGAACTGGTCATCGTCCCCGAGCTTAACTACCAGGGCCAGTTCTCCGGCATTCTCCGCTCCCAGGGCGTGAATGCGGTTTCCATTACCCAGTACACCGGCCTTCCCTTCAAGGTACGGGACCTGGTGGAGCGCATCACCGAAATGAACAATTCCCATCGCAAGGAGATGGTGCGAGCATGAGCAAGAAGAATCCCGAATACGATTTCAAATGGTGCCCCGGTTGCGGTGACTTCGGCGTTCGTCGCGCCATTGAATTCGCCATGATCAATCGGCTGGAGGAGACCGGCCTGCCCATGGAGAATAACGTGGTGGTGGCCGGCATCGGTTGCTCCGGCAACCTGGTCCACCTGCTGGAAGGCCAGCAGCCCTACGGCTTCCACGGGATTCACGGTCGGACCCTGCCCGTGGCCATGGGCGTCAAAATGGCCCGCCCGGAGCTCAACGTGGTGGTAGTTGCCGGCGACGGTGACTTCCTCAGCATCGGCGGCGAGCACATCGGCCCCCAGGCTGCCCGGAACCTGAACATCTGCGCCGTGATAATGGACAACGGGGTGTATGGACTGACCAAGGGCCAGAGCTCCCCCACCACCCAGTTGGGAACTGTAACCAGTTCCACTCCCTACGGCAAGATCGAGGCGGAAGCCGACCCCCTGGAACTGTACCTGACCCTGGGCGCCACCTTCATAGCCTCCGGGTTCTCCGGTCAGCCCCGGGAGCTGGCCAAGCTGATCAACCAGGGCATGGACCACGAGGGCTTTGCCATGGTCCACGTCCAGTCGCCCTGCACCACCTACAACGACACCTACGAACTGATGAAAGGCAACGCCCGCAAGGGTATCGAGCCCCTGATGTACGACATTCCTGAAGAGCACGACGTTTCCGACAAGGGGGCGGCCTACAACCTGGTCCAGCAGCGAGGAATGCCGGTGGGCGTTATTTACAAGGATGAGACCCGCCCCTCCCTGCAGCAGCGGCTGGAGGAAATCAAGGCCAAGGCCCCCCGTCGTTCCGTCGAGGAACTGATGGACAGCTTCGCCTTCTAGGCTTTCACTCTCGTTCCCCACACCTATACGGTAAAACTGGAACTCCCCGCCAACCTGGGCGGGGAGTCCTATTTTCAGAAATGCGGCCGCATTTCTTATGAACTACACAAACTATGGAATACTGGCCGTCCTTCTCCTGTTCGTGATTGCCACTGTTTACATGACCCGAGCGGGTACCGACGCGCGCGAAGAATTCTTCGCGGCTAACCCGCCCCAGGATCATTCTGAGACCGGACCTGCCTCCGGCCCCTTTCACGAGGAGATGAGCCTGGCGAGCGCCCGGGACGCGGTGCCTTTCTACATCATGACCCCATCGTATTTGCCCGAGGGTTATGAACCCTTGCAGAAGGTGTTCGTTCAGAAAGAACTGACCGACACCAGTCGCGTCAAGGGGGTATTCCTGCAATACCAGAAGGAAGGCGCTGACAACGCTTCCCGGGAGGCCCCCTCCATTCTCATAAAGCAGAATGCTGGTACGAAGGCGGAAATGTCCATCATGAATTCGTTGGAGCGTCCCCCGGTTGACGTTGGAGGGATTGAAGCCGAGGCAAGCCTAAGCTCGGGCGGCACCTTCAATTTGATCTGGGACGACCCTGGCCGCCGTGTTTACGTTTGGGTCGAGAGCCGTATTTCCCCGGAGGAGCTCATCAAAGTAGCCCGATCACTTCAGTAGCTGCTCTATTCAAGCAAGGGCGCTGCAATCCTATGTTATCGGCTCCGGCGGGCGCTGCCGGTGCCACTCCGTCCTTGCCTGGTATTCGCGGGCTATGGCCAGGCAGACGTTCTCGTCGTAGGCGCGGGACATGAACTGGATGCCCGTGGGCAGGCCGTCGCCGTCGAAGCCGCTGGGCACTGAAATGGAGGGCAGGCCACAGCCATTGCCGATGGAGCCCATCAGGTCGCCGGCCCCTGCCGAGGTCATGGACCGGCTGCGAAACTCCTCGTCTATGGGCGTTGCGGTGTTCATGGCCGTTGGCGCGGCCAGGGCGTCGTAACCGGACATCACCCCGTCAACCTCTCGGGCAATAACGCCTCGCAGTCGCAGGGCCTTGATGTAATCGGTGGCCAGGACGGCGGGCCGGGCGTAGGGACTGCGGCCGTGCCACCCGGTACCGGAAAGTTCCAGCGGGCCTCCCTCGGCCAGAAAGTCCTCAAAGGCGCTGGCCGACTCCACCATCAGGACGGTTGACGTTACCTCCACGTAGGGGAGTTCGGGCAACCGCACCTCCTCAAAGTCGGCCACGTCTGCCAGGACAGATACGGCGGTCTCGAAGTTCTCCCTGACCGCGTCCGCCGCCTCGCCCATAACGCCGCTGATGATGCCAATTCGGAAGCGGCGTCCCGGGTTGAAGTCCGGGTTGTAGCTGAACGGCTGCGGGTGGGTAGAACCGTCCTTCGGGTCCGGTCCGGAAAGGGTTTCCAGGACAATGCCGCAGTCATCGGCGGTAAGGCACAGGGGCCCCAGCTTGTCCAGGGTCCAGCACAGGGCCATGGCCCCGTACCGGCTTACCCGTCCGTAGGTGGGGCGCAGGCCGGCCAGCCCGCAGTTGTTGGCCGGAACGAGGATGGAACCCCAGGTCTCCGAACCGATGGCAAAGGGGACCAGCCCAGCCGCCACCGCCGCCCCGGACCCGCTGGAGGAGCCTCCCGTCCAGCGGCCCGTGTCCCAGGGATTTTTGGGCGGGCCGGTCAGGGACGCGTCGGGGTGGATGTAGCCCATGCCCCCGGCCAGTTCAATCATCGCCAGCTTGCCCGCCAGGGGAGCGCCAGCCGCTTCCAGCTTCGATACCACGGTGGCATCGTAATCGAACTGCTGGTCCCTGAAAGGCGCTGCGCCCCAGGTAGTGGGAATACCCCCGCTGGTGGCCAGCAGGTCCTTGGCTCCCCAGGGGATGCCATGCAGCAACCCCCGGCTGCGGCCGGCTGCGATGTCCGCCTCTGCCAGTCGGGCCGTCCGGTAGGCCCTTTCGGCGGTCAGGGCAACCAGGGAGTTGTAGTGGGGGCCAAACTCTTCCAGCCGGTCCAGAAAGGTCTGGGTCAACTCGACGGGAGAAATCTCTTTGCTGGCGATGAGGCCCGCAAGCTCCCGGATTGGCTTGAAGACGAAGGAATTTACCATGCTAATCCCCCCGGAAAGGGGTGAAGCTGGCGAAGGGCTCCACATCGTTGGTCAACCGGTGCTCCCGTATGGGACGGAACACATCCCGCTGGCCGATGATGGCAGTTCTGACCCCGTCCAGCTGTTCGCCAGTCAGAAGGTGGCCGTACCTTTCCTTGACAATGGCGAAAAGCAGGTCCTGTTCCAGGCTGTTGTTGGCGTCGGTGGTCATGGGTACTCCTCCCCGGGACACCTTGTCGGCCCATTCTACTACAGCGGGAATGGCCTGTATCTCGAATCCAGGCCAGACCCGCGCCTGCTTCGTGTTTCTTCGTGTCCCTTCGTGGATAAACAGTAAACGCAACCCCCCACCCCAAATCTGCTAAAATGCCCCCACCCAAGCCACCCCGGCTCCCATACTGCAAGGAGGAAGCCATGACTACCATCTATGATGCCGAGTGCCGCGATATTTCCATTGCCCTGGGCGGCGACGCCATGATAACCCGCCGGATGCGGGCCTTCCAGGAACCCCGTTTCCTGAAGCTGGTGGACATCCTGCGGGGCGCCGACGTGTCCCTGGTCAACCTGGAAATGCTTTTTCACGACTTCGAGAGCAGCTGGCAGTGGAGCAGCGCCACCTACACCCGCTCCGATCCCCATAACCTGGACGAGCTGAAGTGGATGGGCATCAACGCCGTAACCGCCGCCAACAACCACTCATTCGACTACTCGGAGGGCGGTTTTCTGACCACCCTGGAGCACTGCCGGGAGATTGACCTGCCCTACGCCGGCGGCGGCCGCGACCTGGACGAGGCCCGCGCCCCCGCCTACGTGGACTCGGCCAGGGGCAGGGTGGCGGTAATGGGCGCCACCAGCACCTATAGCGAGCAGTCCCGCGCCGGCGCCGGCCGTCCCGACTTCCGCGGCCGCCCCGGGGTCAACGCCCTCCGCCACGACATTACTCACCACGTACAGCAGGACGTTTTCGACGCCCTGCGCAAGGCCAACCTGGAACTTGGTTACGAGGAGGAACACGCCTTCCACCGCCACTTCGGGTTCCGGGGCAACGAAAACGAGCCGGACCACAACACCGAGATAGATTTCCTGGATAACAAATTCATTCTCGACGAGGAATATGCCATCCGCACCGCCCTGAATGAGGATGACCGGCTGGGCATCGGCAACTGGATTCGGGGAACGCAGAAGCAGTCGGACTGGCAGGTGTACGGCGTCCATTGCCACGAAAGCGGCCCCGACGGCGACTTCCACGGGCACTCCCGGCTGTCGCCGCCCCACTTCCTGACGGACTTCGCCCACTGGACCATTGACCAGGGCTGCGCCGCCTTCGTGGGCCATGGCCCCCACTTCCTGCGGGGCATTGAGATCTACAAGAACCGGCCCATCTTCTACAGCCTGGGCAACTTCATCTTCCAGAACGAGAGCGTCCTGTGGCTGCCCCACGAGGCCTACCGCCGATTCGGCCTGGACTTCAACAGCACCCCCGGCGACTACCTGGACACCCGTTCCGGCAGCGGCACCCGCGCCTTCGCCGCCGACCCGGTCTTCTGGCAGAGCGTGGTGGCGGTCTGCAACTACGCCGGAGGAGACCTGCGGGAAGTGATTCTCTACCCCATAGATATGGGGTTCGGCCGCCCCATCCCCCAGCGGGGCCGCCCCGTCCTGGCCGAAGAACCCATAGCTCGCGAAACCCTTACCTGGCTGCAGGAAGTCTCCAAGCCCTTCGGCACCGAGATATCCATTGAGGAAGAGAACGGGGACCTGGTGGGGGTGATACGGGTATAGGGGAAAACTTGCCAAGGAACCATTACGCCCGGGAGTTGAACTCCCGGGCGCATCTTCTTCTGGGAGGCGATTAGGTGGCGAGGGATTCCAGGCGAGTCAGCCAACAGTTGAAGCGGGGGCTTTCGCGGCGGATGGTGGCGATGCCGATGGCCTGGGCTATTTGGGGGCCGTCGACTCTCTTTACATAGTCTGGCAGCACCTGCAAGATGCGTCTGCTGGGGGCGGTATTGGGGTCATCGTTGATTTCTTCAGGAGAGGGAAATTGACCACGAATGCTCTCCAATTGGCGGATGGCTGCCTGGTCCGCGCCGGGAACGTTAAGGAACCCGCTGACCTGGGAGAAGAGCAGTCCTTCAAACTCGTGCAGTTGGACGTAGGGAATTACTCTCCTGCTGTCCCAATTTGGCCGCAGCCTTCCATCTACGCCCTGAACAATGTCCCGTTCCAGCTGGTCAACAGTTCTGGTTCCCCTGTCTCTGAACCCATAGAAGTCAACCAGCGAAGTTACAAAGTCAAAATTCTGGAAAAGTTCCGCAATTCTACCAGCTAACCGTACTACCGAAATCCTTCCCCCCAGGGAAGTGGGCTTCGCATATACGCCACATTCCAAGAGATAGGGCGCAAGCACCTGGTCCACGAAGTCCCCTTCGGTTTCCCCTTCGACCACTACGGCCAGACGGACCACGGGCGTCCGCCTATGAGATTAGTGAGCCATATTTCGCCCGTTGAATACTCTTCCCCCCAGTTCTTTAAGCCTTCTTCGTCCGGACGATGAACCCTGGTCTGACCGTCATTCAAGTCAAAGACATAAACCTCTCCCAAATCGAACTCGTTTAACATCAGAGGCGATTGGGTAGCCACTATTACCTGCCTGTGTCTGGACATTCGCTTGATCATCGCCCCCACCAGCCCCACGGCGGAAGGATGCAGGCCCAGTTCCGGTTCGTCCAGCAGGATGACGCTGGGCAGCATCTCCTCGGGCAGGTTCAGCAGCGTCACCAGGCAGAAGTAGCGCAGGGAGCCGTCGGACGTAAGGTGGGCGCCCATAGTCTTGTCGGACCCTTTGGCCTTCCAGCGCAGCAGGACCTTGCCGTAGCTTTCCTCCAGGTCAAACCGGTCAAAATTGGGAAGTATGCGCGGGATATGGCTGCAGATGTAGTCGTACCGCTTCGCATCCTCCCGTTCCAGCCGGTAAAGCACCGCCGCCAGGTTGCCGCCATCCGGCCGGAGTCGGACACTGTCAGTTACGTCCCAGCTTTTCTTGATGTTGGAGTTAAAGTCGGTGTTGTGGAATTGGTGGAAGGCAAGATTGCCAAAAATTTCCCTGATTTGGTTCAAAGCCTGTTTAAGTTCCTTATTGGCAACTTCATTGCTAGATTCGTCAATGTCGTCCAAATCCAGGAGACCGCTTTCTGTATCCATGTTAAAGACCAGCCGTCCCATGGGTCCAGAGTGTCTCGAGGGAGCGAAGTCAATGCTCTCTTTGTCTACAAAAAACCGGTCAGGTTGAATGTACGACAGGCTGAACCTATGGCAATAGCGACCAGTACCGGCGTCCACTTGGAGTTCACCGGAAAGAGTGGAGGTTACGGCACTCCCCCCAAACAATTGGTCGTCCGCCCCGCCGTGCCTGGCCACAAATTCGCCCAGCCGGCGGTAGCGCAGCATCTGCCGCAGCATTTCCAGGAACAGGAAGACGTTGGACTTGCCCGAACCGTTGGGGCCGATTAGCACGGCGGCGTTGGGCAAGTCGGTAAGTTCCACATCGGCAAGCGACCGGAAGCCCTGGATCTTGATGGACTCGATCTTGCTGGCCGGTTCCATTACCCTACCCCGTGCTTGCTACCAGCCCCGCCAGGTTGCGGGCAAACTCCTCGACGGTGGCGGCGGCTTTGCGGCGGATTATGGGTTGGCCCAGGGTGCCGAGGGCGCCCATGAAGGCGGTGTCGGTGTTGATGGTCAGTTCGGTCTGGCCATCATCGGTGGATGCCAGTTGCAGGGTCATGGAGGTCTTGACCGAACCTCCAATGCGACGGTCCGCGGCCTCCAGCAGGAAGTGGGCCTCGCCTTTATCAGAGTCCTTTGCTGTTACCCGCACTTTGCCCGACAAATTCACCCGCATGGGGCCAGCCTGGGCCTGCAGGGTCCCCGAGTACTGGTCATCACCGTCAGCCTCCAGCGCCGACAGGCCGGGGACGCAGGGCGCCACCCGGGGCAGGTCCATCACCAGGTTCCAGGCCGTATCCCGGTCAACGGGAACCACGCAGCGGTTCTCCAGCTTCATGGACCTACACCATCCCGGTGTCGGTCATGGCCTGGCGGACGGCCCGGCGGGTGAAGACCTCGGCCATTTCCCGCTTGTACTCCGTGGAACCCCGGTGGTCTTCCAGCGGGTCCACCGCATCCTGGACTGTGGCTGCTGCCGCGCGCATGGTTTCGTCGTTCAGGGGCTGACCGCGCAGCGCATCCTCGGCGGCGGTGGCCCGGATGGGCGTCAGGCCCACCGACCCCAGCACAATGCGGATGTCGCCACAGTTGCCAGCCTCATCCGGCGTAACCACGACGGCCACCGATACCGTCGCGTAGTCGTCGGCGGTGCGGGGCAGGAATTTCAGATAGGCGGCTCCCGATCCCTCCGGAGCGGGAGGTACCACCAGGCCGGTGATTATCTCGCCCGGTCGAACATCGGTCTCAAAGTAGTCCACGAACAGGTCTTCGGCAGCTACGATGCGCTCTTCGCCGCCGGCCGAGGACAATACCACTGATGCGCCGAGGGCTATGAGGGAAGGCGGCGGGTCCTGGTTGGGATCGCCGTGGGCCAGGCCGCCACCTACCGTGGCCATGTTGCGGATCCGGGGCGTTGCCACGTGGCGGTAAGCTCCGGCCACCAGGGGAAGGCGCTGGGCCACCAGGGGATGGTTTTCCACCTGCCGCTGGGTGCAAAGGGCCCCGATACGTACCGCGCCGGCGTCAGTTTTCTCAATGGAGCCCAGGCCGGGGATGCGCCTTAGTCCGATGACGTGCCCCGGCTGAGAGAAGCGCTGCTTCATTTGCAATACCAAAGCGGTACCGCCGGACATGAGCCTGGCGTCGTCGCCGTAGTCAGCCAGCAGGGCAAAGGCATGGTCCAGGTCGCTGGCCTGGTGAAATTCGAAATCAATCATCAGCTGCCTTGCCCCTCCCCATTTGAGCTGGCGGGGCTCATGGCGGCTACCACCGATTCCAGGATTTTGTAATAGCCGGTGCAGCGGCACAGGTTGCCCATCATCCAGCCACGAATCTCTTCCTCGGTCGGTTCGGCATTCTCGTCCAGCAGCGCCTTGGCGGCCATTACCTGGCCGGGGGTGCAGATGCCGCACTGGAACCCGCCGTAGTCAATGAAGGCCTGCTGGACGGGATGGAGCCTGCCATCCTGGGCCAGCCCTTCGATGGTGGTGATTTCCGAGCCGTCCACGGCAGCGGCCAGGGTTATGCAGGAAGCCACCATTTCCCCGTCCACCAGGACGGTGCAGGCGCCGCAGACACCGACGCTGCAGCCTTCCTTGGTGCCGGTCAGTCCCAGGTCGTACCGCAGCAGGTCCACCAGCAGGCGGCGGGCCGGAGCTTCAACCTCCCGGTCCTCGCCATTCACTCTAAGGTTTATGCGTTGGGGCATAGCTTGTTTTCCTTCGGTCAATTTCCTTTGGGAGATTGGATAACGCTCGACAATTCCCGGGGATTGCACTGCTCATACTATAGCACGCTCCCAAGGGCGGGGAAATTTGTGAAGGAAAGTCGGTAGAGTTGCGATTCAGTTGGTTTATGGTGGGTAGGGGCGGGTTTCAAACCCGCCCTGGCTGCATTTCCACCGTTCTGTCTGTGCCATGCCACCTGAAATGGAACGCTTTCAGGAAAGTCAGGACGAGAGCATGTTAATTTCCGCTCAGATTGCGGCAGGGCTGGCGGCAGGTGGTCAGGCCATCCTGACCCTGTCGAAGACGAGGGGGTGATGATACGGGGAGACCCGAAGTTCCCCCAGCCGGCCGGGCCGTACCGGCGGGACCGTGTGACCCCGCCGGTACGGACGTCTCTGGCCTACAGGTCCGGCTTGACTCCCTTGCTGGGCGAGACCTGCTCGTAGCTTGACGCTACCTGGAACAGCAGGCCCTCTTCAAAGGGGCTGCCGATGAACTGCACGCCTATGGGGAGGCCGTTGCCGCTGAATCCGCAGGGCACTGTGATGGCGGGGAGGCCATTGCCGTTCATGGGGCTGGTGTTGCGGGAGATAAAGCCCGAGCCGGGGCCCCGAACCCGGTGGGTCTCGCCGTTGACGTCAATATCCACCGCATCAATGCGGGGCGCGGGAATGGGCGCGGTGGGAGTCACCAGGAAGTCAACCTCCTGCAAAACCCGGGCGTACTCTTCCTTGATAATGCGCTGCACCTTCATTGCCCTGGAGTAGTCCCGGCCCAGCACAAACTGCCCGGCCATGGTACGGTTAACCACGTTGGGCCCGTACTTGTCCCGGGCGCTGGCCAGGTAGGGTTCGTGGGTGACGATACCGTCGGACAGGCTGGCTGCCCGCAGCGCTCCCACGTACTGCATGCTGGGCAGGCTGACCTCCACCACCTCCACGCCCAGTTCCTGCAGGGCGGCGATGGCGTTCCGGACGCTGGTCTCCACCTCCGGGTCAACCTCGTCGAAGAAGTAATTGGAGGGGACTCCCGCCTTCAGTCCGGCCAGGGAAGACCCCAGCCCTTCCAGGTAATCGGGAACCGGCACGGGTACGGTGCTGGGATCCAGCGCGTCGTAGCCAGCTATGGCCTGCAGTACCAGGGCGCTGTCGGCCACGGAGCGGGTCATAGGGCCTATATGGTCGCCGTTGAAACTGGTAACCAGCAGGCCCCGCTGGCTGACCCGTCCGAAGGTCTGCTTCAGTCCAACCACGCCGCAAAAGGTACCGGGCAGCCGCACCGAACCACCCAGGTCGGTACCCAGGGAAGCAAAGGTGATTCCCGCTGCCACGTTGGCCCCGCCGCCGCCGCTGGAGCCGCCTGGGATGTGGTCCAGGCCCCAGGGGTTGTGAACGGCGCCGTAGTGGGGATTGTTGGAGGTGGCGCCGGCGGCAAACTCTTCCAGGTTCTCCTTGCCCAGGATGATGGCGCCGGCCTCTTCGCAGAGCGCGACCACCTGCGCGTCTTCGTCGGGGATGTTGTCGGAAAGGACCAGGCTGCCCACGGTGGTGCGTATGCCCCGGGTGGCGATGTTGTCCTTGATGCCGATGGGAATGCCGTGAAGGGGGCCGCGATACTTGCCATCGGCCACTTCCGCCTCCAGTTCCCGCGCCCGGGCCAGGGCACGTTCCGACAGCAGGGTGATGAAGGAGTTAAGGACGGGCTGGAGGCGTTCCGCCCGGGCCAGGGCAGCCTCGGTGACTGCCACGGGAGAAACCTCTCCGGATGCTATCCTGGGGGCCAGTTCGCTGATGGTCAGGTCGAGCAACGCTTCGTCAGGCATCCTGGGCGCCTCCTTCGGCGGCGCGGAGCAGCCGGCTGGACATGATGTCCGATAGGTCCAGTTCCGCTATTTCCGCCATAGCCTCGATGTAGCTGTCCACTTCGGGCCGTACCTGTTCCAGTTCCTCGTCGGACAGTTCGAAGCCGCCGTAATCCCGGATTATGGCTCGCATGGTCTCGTTGGAAATACCCATCTGCCCTCCTTGCTTGAAGAAAGTCGGGAATTGAAGAATGTTTCGGTAGTGGTATTCACCTGCCTGCTTATCGGTGGGGGAGACGCCTTTCTAAACTTCACCGGATTCACCTTAGCCACAGGATTATGGGTACGCTACCGGTCAATCAAGATTCCGGGGTTAAGCACCCAGTTGGGGTCCACGGCGGACTTGGCGGCCCGCAGGGCGGCGGCGAAGGGGTCGGGGCGCTGCTGGTCGTACCAGGGACGGTGCACCCGGCCCACGGCATGGTGGTGGGTGATGGTGCCGCCGTGGGCGATGATGGCGTCGGAAGCGGCCTGCTTGATTTCCTCGTGCATCTCCAGTTCAGCGCCGGGCCGTCCCATTCCCTCAAAGGTAAAGTAGGGGGCAGGCCCGTCCGGGTAAACGTGGGTAAACCGGCAGGTGACCCTTCCGCCGCCGCAGACCCGGTCAAGGGCATCCTGCAAAGCGCCCCTGACCGCCGCGTCCATTTCATGCCAGCGGTCCCAGGTGATGGAGGTCTCCAGGGTCTCCGCCACCAGCCCCATGCCCATGGCAATGTTCCGCTGGTAGGGGGCCCCGATAAAGGAGTTGCGCCACGCCCCCACCGCCTCGGGGCGGCGGGCCTCCTCGCTGCTGCCGTCTATTATTCGCACCTGGTCGTCGCTGACCGAGCCCCCGCACTCACGGGCGATGTCTATGACCTGGCGCATTTGCTCGCCCTGGGGCAGGTCCGAGGACTCAAACCCCAGCACCAGGATGGCCTGCGTGCCGTCGTAGCCCAGGGCGTCGGCGGCCTCGCCGGGGTCCAGCAGGCGGCAGTTGGCCGGCCACAGCTTGGTCTGGACAATCTGCCGCACCGCCTCGCCGCCCGTCTCAAAGGTGGGAAAGGTAACGGCGGCCGAGGCCCGGAAGCGCGGCCGGGCCTGAATCCGCATCCAGGCCTCGGTGATGATGCCCAATGCGCCTTCGCTGCCCAGCACAATCCTGTCGGGACTGGGACCGGCGCCGCTGCCGGGAAGGCGGCGGGACTCCCATACGCCCTGGGGAGTGACCATGCGGACCGACTCCACAAAGTCGTCAATATGGGTCTGATTGGTGGCATAGTGTCCGCCGGACCGGGTGGCGATCCAGCCGCCCAGCGTGGAAAACTCGAAGCTCTGGGGAAAATGGCGCAGGGTGTAGCCGTGGGGTCGAAGCTTTTCCTCCAGGGCGGGCCCGTAAATGCCCGCCTGGATTCGGGCCGCACGGGAAACTTCATCAAGCTCCAGCACCTGGTCCAGGCCGCCCAGGTCAATGGACACCACGCCGTCATAGTCCTCGGGCGGCTCAAAGCCGCCGACCACCGAACTTCCCCCGCCGTAGGGAATGGCGGCATAGCCCCGGCCCGAGCACCAGTCCAGCAGGGCCGTCACATCCTCTTCCGTCCTGGGGAAGGCCACCACGTCAGGTGGGTTGGGGAATTGCAGGCTGAAGGCCCGTATGCGGTCGCCAAAGCTGCGGCCGTAGGTGTGGACTGCCCGCTCGTGCGTATCGGTGGAGCAGATGGATGCCAGGGAGTCGGGCACGGCAATGCGGGGTTTGCGCAGGTCCAGGTCGCTGCTGGACGGTACGGGCGGGACGTCTATGGAAACCCCGTACTTGCCGGAAAGGCTGGCGGCCAGGTCGCGGCGCTGCGCCTCGGTGGGTTCATCGGCTTCCATTCCCCAGGCCCAGAAACTCTTCCTTGGCATCGCTTACCCCTTCGATCCAGCTCCGCTTGCTTCCCGTCCACGGGGGTTCGTGAAGCCCCCTGATTGAGGCGTATGATACTCGGGCAGTAGTTGCGGCACAAGCGGGAGCATATTGCGGCAGGGCCGTCGCATTTCAGCTTTGGGTCTGACCCGTCGTTCCTGCCGAGGCAGGAACCTCGAGTGCTGGGCAAGCCCCTCTCGGTTGTTTGTCAAAGGGCAAAGTGGGCAGCCTGTTTCAAGTTCAACTGCCCCGATTTTGCAGTGGCGGCGATGCGGGTTCATTT
The DNA here is from genome assembly GCA_028875055.1 of Chloroflexota bacterium. Classification (GTDB taxonomy): domain Bacteria; phylum Chloroflexota; class Dehalococcoidia; order Lucifugimonadales; family UBA3495; genus Bin22. The sequence continues at coordinate 47,264 of JAPPGG010000043.1, read as the reverse complement.
TACCCTTTGGGCAGGGCCGGGTTTCAAACCCGTCACTACGGCAATCGCTGGACTCCCCATTACCATAAAACCCGAGTGCCCCGGACGGGCGCCGCTAACGGGTTGCCACAATGCGCTGGTCATTTACAATTGACCTTGCCGGGGTATGGACCGCGCTACTCCCGCAAATCACCTGACAAGGAGTGTTCAAATGCCCGAAATCGAGAACAAGCTCAATGAACTGGGTTACGAGCTGCCGCCGCCCCGCGCTCCCGGCGCCGGCAACATCATTCCCCTGGTGCGCACCGGCAACCTGGTCTTCCTTTCGGGCACCGGCCCCGGCCTGCCCGGCGGCGGAATGCTGCACGTGGGCAAGCTGGGCGGAGAAGTAACGGTGGAGCAGGGCTACGACTGCGCCCGCCAGACCATGCTGAACCTGCTGACCAACCTGAAGGGAGAAATTGGCGACCTGGACAAGGTGAAGCGCATCGTCAAGCTGCTGTGCATGGTCAATTCGACCCCCGACTTTGGCGACACGCCCAGGGTGGCCAACGGGGCATCGGACCTGCTCATCAGCCTCTACGGCGACCGGGGCCGGCACGCCAGGTCCGCCGTTGGCATGGCCACCCTGCCCGGCGGAATGCCCATTGAGATTGAAATGATCGTCGAGGTAGAGGAATAGGGGCTGTCGTCAAATTGAAAGTAGCAATATCCCAGCGTCCCTTTCCGTCGTTCCCGCGAAGGCGGGAACCTCGCTGGCTGAAGTCAAGATTTCTGCTTTTGCAGGAATGACGGCGCAATTTGACGACACGCCTTAGCAAAGCCGAGTCCCACACCCGCCACAACCGGCGCACCAGGAGGCTTTCCTATGGCTGAATCGCAGAGGCTGGCAGAGCGTGTTGCCCTCATTACGGGTGGCGGCCGCGGCATCGGGCGGGCCATAGCCCGGGCCTATGCCGCGGAAGGGGCCCGCCTGGCCCTGGTCGCCCGCACTGCTGCCGAGCTGGAGGAAACCGCCAGCCTCGTGAGGGACGAGCACGGCGCCGAAGCCATCACCGCCATCGCCGACGTGACCGATTGCGACCAGGTCCGGCAGGCCGTCGCCGGGGCCCTGGACCACTATGGCTGCATTGACGTGCTGGTCAACAACGCCGGAAATATCGGCCCCGTAGGGCGGGTATGGGACAACGATCCCGGAGAATGGGCGCGTACCATCGCGGTGCACCTGATGGGCGTCTTCTACGGGTGCCATGCCGTGATCCCGGGGATGCTGGATCGGGGACGGGGCCGTATCGTCAATATGTCGGGTGTGGGCGGCCCCAACTCCTCAGCGTACGATGCCGCCAAGACGGGCATAGTCAACCTGACGGAGAACCTGGCCCTGGAACTGCAGGGAACGCCGATAACCGTCAACGCCATCAGCCCCGGTTCCATCCACACCCGGATGTGGGAGGAGAATCGCGACCTGGCGCTGGCCATCGGCGATATGGCCACCTACCGGCGGGGCGTTCAGGTAACCTCCGGACAGGGCGCGTCCATTGAACGGGCGGCGGAGCTGGCCGTGTTCCTGGGCAGCGACGACTGCGGGACGCTCTCCGGCCGCCTCATCCGGGCCTTTGCCGACCGGTTTGAGGAGTTTCCGGCGAAGGTGGACGAAATAATGACCTCGGAGGCTTACCAGCTTCGCCGCGTGGACCCGGACCGGCCCTTCCCCACCTCACCTTCCTACCCCAATTTGCCTGTGGAGGGGCCGTAGGGCAAACCCCCACGCCCTCAATGGCTGAATGTCAGGTATGGTCCGCCCTCGACCAGCGTTGCGATTCAGTCGGTCTATACAGCAAGGGGCGGGTTTCAAACCCGCCCTGGCTGCATTTTGGCCGTGGCTGAAGCTGGTTTATGCACCATCCATAGCCGGCAAACGCTTCACCCAGGCCCCGCTTACCACTCCGAGTGGGGCGGCCGTCCCATCAGCTCGGCTATGGCGTCTTTGGGAGGCAGGTCCTCAAAGAGGATGCGATAGGTGACTTCGGTGATGGGCATTTCCACGTTCAGCCGTTCCGCCATGGCCAGGGCGGCGCCGGTGGTGTTGACGCCTTCCACCACGTTGTCCATCCTTTCCCGGATTTCGAGCCACGTGCGGCCCCGCGCCAGCTGTTCGCCCGTGAACCGGTTGCGGCTTAACTGGCTGTAGCAGGTGGCCACCAGGTCGCCCAGGCCCGCCAGTCCCGCAAAGGTAAGGGACTGGGCGCCGGCTGCGGTTCCCAGGCGGGTAATCTCCGCCAGCCCCCGGGTGATCAGCGTGGACTTGCTGTTCTGCCCCATTTCCATCCCGTCGGCAATGCCGGCCCCCAGGGCGATAATGTTTTTCAGGGTGCCTCCCAGCTCTACGCCGATAACGTCGTCGCTGGTATAGATACGAAAGGCCTGGGACATCAGCATGCGTTGGACCAGGGCCGCTCTATCCTCGTTGCGGCCCGCCACAACGGAAGCTCCGGGCTTCTCTTCGGCCACTTCCCGGGCCAGGTTGGGCCCGGACAGGACACAGATTCCTTCGTGCATTTCCGGGGGCAGCTCAGTTTCCAGCACCTGGCTCATGCGGTTGCCTTCGGGCAGTTCCAGCCCCTTGGACGCGCTGACCACGGTGGCCTGCGGTGACAGGTGCGGGGTGATTTGCTGCACGTTGCGGCGGAAATGCTCGGTGGGGACTGCCAGGATGACCAGTTCGGCGAGTCCGATAGTTGCCGCCGGATCGCTGCTTACTTTCAGCAGGTCGGGGAAGGGTACGCTGGGCAGAAACCGTCGGTTCTCCCGGTGCTGGTTGAGGAGTTCGGCCTCTGCGGGGGTACGCGCCAGGATGGTGACGGGCACTTCGTTGCGGGCCAGGGTTATCCCCAGGGTGGTGCCCCAGGTGGTTGTCCCGACTATGGCGGCGGTAGCGGTCACAAGCGTTCCGATGTCATGCGCGTGTCCGGCAATTCCTCGGGAGAGGCGTGCACGCGTACGGAATTGAACCCGGGGGCTCGTTTAAATGATAGCACAGCCTAAACCGGCTTGCCGGACAGCTTGTATTGGCGGCAGGGCAATCAAGCCTAAACTGACGGTCACCCTGGGGGCCACGGCAGCGTTTACCCTGAGCCAGGCCGAAGGGTTCAGGGCGACATGACCACTGTTTAAAGCATCAGCCTCTATTTGAGACGCAATTGCCCTGATGGGCGGAGCCATGGCCACCCGCGCAATCCGCTTCAGCGGTCCCGGTGGTCCGGCAGCGGGACTACTCTTCTATGCGTGCGGCTGGGTTGCCTATTCGACGCTCGGTTCCTGCCAGCAGCCGCTGAATATTGTCCCGGTGCTGCCAAACTATGACGGTTCCACCCAGCAGACCGTAGATGAGGTAGAGGTTGGACACCAGTCCCCAGGGGTTGAAGTTCAGCAGAATCAGTACCACCAGCACGCCGCAGGCAGATACCACCCCCATGATGGAGCCCAGGGAGAGGTACCGGGTGAATACGCAAACGGGCAGAAACACCACCACGCCGCACACCGCGGCAATGGGAGACATTACCGCCAGACCCCCCAGGCCCGGGGCGATGCCGCGTCCCCCGCGAAAGCCGAGGAACACGGGCCAGTTATGGCCGACCAGGGCTGCCAGGCCTGCCGCAACTTCGGATGTGGGGTCTCCGATAAGGGTGCGGGCCAGCATCACCGCCGAAATCCCCTTGACCAGGTCCAGCGCGAGCACTATGCCTGCCGGACGGTAGCCGGCGGTGCGCAGGGCATTGGAAACGCCCGTCCGTCCGCTGCCATAGTCCCGAATATCAATGCCCCGGTGCATCAGGAGGACAACGTACCCCCAGGGCAGCGCCCCCATAATGTAGGCCAGGGGCAGGACGGCGGCGTAACGGTACAGGGTTGGCGCCTCGGACAGGGTCAGCAGGGCTGCCACCGATGCCGCTATCAGCGCCGGCACGGCGAGCAGGGAACTTAGGGCTGAGGGCGTCAGGTAACCCTTCATCGCCGCCGAAAGACCAGCTTCAGATGGGTGCGGTCAAAGCGGAACTTGTCGCGGATCCGGTTTTCCAGGTACCGCTGGTAGGTGAAGTGCACCAGTCGGGGGTTGTTGCAGGAAAACAGGAAGGTGGGCGGGTTAACGCCCACCTGGTTCACCCGGGTGATGCGGAGGAACTCGCCCCGCCGGATGCCCTTGCCCTTGACCGGCGGCGGATGGTGTTCCGACAGGGCATCGGCCAGCAGGTATTGCAGGTCCCGCCCCGGAATCCACCGCATCCGCTCCTCCCACAGGTCGATGGCGGTGTTCATCAGGGTGGTGATTCCCTGGCGGTTCAGGGCCGAGGTGAAGCACACCGGCACGTAGGGCATGAAATGGAACCGGTCCTGGATGCGGGCAATGGCTTCTTCCCGGGCATAGCGGTTGGTATCGGGCACCAGGTCCCACTTGTTCACCACCACGATGATACCCTTGCACAGGTCCCAGGCCAGGCCGGAAATGTGCGCGTCCTGGGCCGTGGCCAGTTCCGAGGCGTCGGTAATCAGCAGGGTGATGTCGGCGCGGCTTACCGCGTTCACCGAGCGCAGCACGCTGTATCTCTCGATGCCCGGCTGCACCTGCCCCGGCCGCCGGATGCCGGCGGTATCTATCAGGGTAACCGACCGGTCGCGGTAGGTCATTTCCGTGTCCAGCGCGTCCCGGGTGGTGCCGGCCACGCTGCTTACAATGGACCGTTCCTGACCGAGGATGGCATTCAGCAGCATGGACTTGCCCACGTTCGTGCGCCCTATGATGGCCAGCCTCATTTCCTGGGCGGAGGCGGGTATCGGCGGATTGACGTCTATGTCGTCTTCCTCGTCGAACTCCTCGTCCCATTCGTCTTCCTCTTCCTGGGGCGGGACATATTCCGGGGGAGGCAGGTGGTAGAGGACCCGGTCCATCAGGTCGTAAATGCCGTAGTTGTGGTAGGCGCTGATCATGACCGTTTCCGCGATGCCCATCTGGTAGAACTCGGAGGCCATCACTTCCCGGCCGTCGTTGTCTATCTTGTTAACGGCCAGAATTACGGGCCTTTGGGCTCTGCGCAGCCGGTCAGCGATTTCCAGGTCGGTGGGCGTCATGCCGTCTGCCCCGTCGGTCACAAAGACAATGACCTCCGCGCCCGACATGGCCATATCCGCCTGTTCCTGCACCATTTCCCGGATGTGGCCCTCGGGGTCAGACTCCAGGCCGCCGGTGTCCACCAGGATGAAACGATGCCCCTCCCATTCCACCTCGGACATGAGGCGGTCGCGGGTGGTGCCCGCCACGTCGGAGACTATGGCGTGGCGGCGGGCGAGTATGCGGTTAAAGAGGGAGGACTTGCCCACGTTGGGCCGCCCCACCACCGCCACAATCGGCAGCGGCCGCTCCTCCACTTCACCCATGTCACTTTCCAGATTACTTTCCATTACCATATTTTATCCACTAATATTCACAAATGTTCACTAATTTTGCCATACTTATCCTGATAACCGTCAGAAGCCGTTAACTCCTGCACATCCTAGAGAACCAGGCGTTTCCATTCCAGCTTGGGATGCTTGCCAAAATTGACGAGAAGGCCGATCTTGATTCCTGTGGCTTTCAGGTAATTCAGCAGTTGAGCTTCCTCGACTCCGCTCATGCTCTTGAGCGCCTTTAGCTCGACTATTATTGTGTTGTAGCAAAGCAAATCTGCGTAATAGTAATTCTTCAGCGCCTGCCCCTTGTATTCAATTCCAATGGGGTGCTGGGCTACAAAGGGAATGTCGCGCAGGCGTAGTTCGGCCTCCATAGCCTCCTGGTAAACCGCCTCAAGGAAGCCCGAGCCCAACTCATTGTGCACGTCGAAGGCAGCGCCCATGATGGCGTACACTTCGTCCCCGGCAACTAATCCCGCCATAAAACAAGCTCGTCCTATAGATTCCTGCTATTCTGCAAGTATATCCATTAGTGATTATTCGTGCATATTCGTGGATAAATTACTTCGCGAGGAGGAATTCCAGGACGGCTTTCTGGGCGTGTTTGCGGTTGTGGGCCTGGGTGTAGGCGATGGACTGGGGGTGCTCCAGCATCCCCGGCGGCACTTCCTCGCCGTAATGGGCCGGCATATCGTGCATAAAGTTGGCCGTGGGCTTGGCCTGGCGCAGCAGCTCCGGACCCACGGTATAGCCCTGAAAGGCCTCCAGGCGGCCGTAGCGCTCCGCCTCGTCACCCATGCTGGTCCAGACGTCGGTATAGACTATGTCGGCGTCCCGTACCGCTTCCGCCGGGTCCCGCCCCGACTGTATCCCTTCCTGCCTGCCGCCAATCTCCCTGCCCCTTTGCAGCGTTTCCCGCTCCAGCATGTAGCCCAGGGGCGAGGCAATGGCAAAATCCATGCCCACCGCCGGTAGCGCCAGGCACAGGCTGCGGGCCACGTTGTTGCCGTCGCCGATGAAGGCCAGCTTGCGGCCGGCCAGGTCCCCCTGGTGCTCCGCCACCGTCAGCAGGTCCGCCATTATCTGGCAGGGGTGTTCCCACTCGGACAGGGCGTTGATAACCGGTACAGAGCCATATTCGGCCAGTTCTTCCAGGCTGTTGTGGGAGTTGACGCGGGCCACGATACAGTCCACGTAGCCCGACAGGACCCGGGCCACGTCGGAAACGGGCTCCCTTGACCCCAGGCCCACCTCATCGGGGCCCAGGTACAGGGAGTAGCCTCCCATTTCCTGGATGCCGACCATGAAGCTGACCTTGGTGCGCAGGGATGGCTTCTCGAACAGGAGGGCGACTTTCTTACCGGCCAGCGCGTTGGACGCGCCACCATGTTCGGTCTGCTTCATCGAAAGGGACCGCTGGACCAGGGCCGCAGTTTCTTCGGAACTTATGTCGGTAACTGAAAGGAAATGGCGAGTAGCAGACTGCTGATTCATGGAAATTCGGCCCCCCAATCCGGCGGCGCAATCATATATCAATTCCTCCAGGTGTTCAAGAATTTGCCTATGTGATACAGGGCAATTGCACTATAGAATCAGGCTACAGGAGGCACAATTCGGTGGGCAGAAGTCATGTCGCCCTGAGCTTGCCGAAGGGCCTGAAGTCCTCATCCTCAGCCCGGCTGCGGGTAGTGAAGGTGGTTCCAGGGATAGATCTTAGATGCTTCGGCTTCGCTCAGTATGACATTCAATTAAAACGCGATTGCCCTGCTATATGATAAGCTCGTTCCTGCAGAGATGCCTGGGCGGAGGTGGAGCAAATGAAAGGCAGAATCCGGCTTCTGGTGTTTGCGGCCGTTATGTTGGGGGTTGTTCTTCCAGGCGCCGTACTGGCCTTCATTTTCCTGCATGTCCTGTTTGCCTTGTTTGCGACGTTTTTCGTAGCTGCGGCGGTCTATGGGATGTTTTATGGCAGCCGGAGCCCCCGGCAGGAACGGAAGAACCGGCTCGAGGCTGAAGCGGCACAAAGGGGCGACAGCGCGTACTTCATCAAACCCCAACGGCCCCTTTAATATCCCGTTCGCGAAACAGGTCCTTGCTTTACTCATTGCGTGGGGCCGGAAAGACTTCGCTGTCCCCCAAGTTCCAGGTTCGCCAACCCTTCCTCTTTGGGCCCGCTTCGGACCCGCGCCTCACGCTTTTTCGATGGCCTTGTGTATCACCTGTACCCGGGTGGCCGTGGGCGTTTGTAATTTTCTGCCATCCTGTTTACCCTTTTCCCTGATTGAATCTGAGGGACAGAGGAGGCACATCGGGAATGGCAAGCGAGAGTATTGCCCCCGGATTGAAGGGGGAACGGCAGACCATGGTATGCGAGCACAACGTGGCGGGGCACGTGGACAAGTTCAGCACTCCCTCAATGATCAGCCTGATGGAACGGGCGGCCATTGCGGCCATTGACCCTCACCTGGAAGAGGGGCAGACATCCGTGGGATTCGAGGTCAATGTGCGGCACCTGGCCCCTTCGGACATCGGGGCCACCGTTATCGCCCACGCCGAACTGCTGGAAGTGAACCGCAACCGGCTGAACTTCCAGGTGGAGGCCTACGACGGAGACCGCAAAATTGGAGAGGGCACCCACCGCCGGGCCATCATAGACCGCAACCGGTAGCAGCACGGCCTGGAACCGTGGGTTAATTGTATGGTTTGAAGGCCAGGGAGAACGGTTGGCATTTTCCAGCCTTTCAACCCACAGGTACGCCTTTCCGGCGAAAGTCTGTATGACGGTTGGGGTATTGGGTTCCCAGTCTCGCTCCTGACGGGGGAAGGCTGGGGTGAGAGTGAGAAGGTTGCCAGGAAAACCTTTCGATCAGCAATTCATCAGTTTTCAGATAGTTGCTGAGCGTGCGTGCCCCGGACTGGAGAAGGCCTCCTCCGGACCTTGACTCAATAGCTTCGTAACAAAGAAAGCAGGGCCGATACAATTCAAACTGCACCGGCCCTTTACTGTATCCACCTTCTTGTGGAAGAGGCGACCTGCCTAGAGGCGACCTCCGAAGAAGACCGGCACCTGCCGGCGGAAAATCTGAACCCGGGAGCGGGCCGACTCAACGACGAAAACATTGTCGTCATCGTCCACGGTGACCGCTATCGGGCCCCAGAACAGCCTCTCCCGTTCCAGTCCCTGGGCAATGTCCCGTTCCTGCCACATTTCAGAGTTGGCGTCCAGCTTCTCCTTGCCCCACTTGGACAGGGAACCGTCTCCGGTGGTCTGGGTAACGTACTCGCCCTCGGAGGTGAAGACCTGCAGGCGGTCGTTGCCCCAGTCGGTTACATAGATGTTGCCGTCCTTGTCCACCGCCACGCCGGTGGGCCGGTCCAGCTCCCCGTCGCCCGAACCGGAAGTCCCGAACTTCATCAGGAAATTGCCGTTCCGGTCGAACTTCTGGATGCGGTCGTTGCGCCAGTCGGCGATGAAGATGTCGCCGTTGCGGTCAACGGTAATTCCCCAGGGCATGTTGAACTCCCCGTCGCCGTCGCCCTTGCTGCCGAACTGGGAAATGTACTGGCCGTCCCTGGTGAACTTCTGGATCCGGTGGTTGTCGCAGTCCACCAGCAGCAGGTTGTCGTCCTGGTCGAAAGCCAGGCCCGAGGGGCTGCTGATTTCGCCGTCGCCGGAGCCCTGGGTCCCCCACTTGCTGGTGTAGGCGCCGTCGCCGGTATAGATGGAAATGCGGTTGAGCCACTCGTCGGCCACAAATACGTTGCCCTCGCTGTCAAGAGCAATGGCCGTGGGCCAGATGAGGGAGCCGTCAGCGTCCGACGGGTCGCCCTCGCCGGCGGTGGTGACGCCCCGGGCAAACTCGCCGATGTATTCTTCGTCCAGGGTGCAGATGGTTATCCGCTTGCCGTCGGGCCGGTAATCGTAGGACCGGCTGACGACGTACATGGTGTCGTCCTCGCCCCGGACCATGGCCACCGGGTTGCGGAAGCCGGGGCCGGAGAACTCTGCCCGGCCGATGGTGTGGCTGGGCTGCAGCGTAATTCCGGTAAATCTTGTGGTCGTCATATTGCCCTCCCTGTCAGGCGTTGAATGGGACCGGGCCAACCTGTAAGGCTGCCCCTCACCCCCATCCCGACCTTCCCCCGTGGAGGGGGAAGGGCTTTGGGGGGTTGTTCCCTGCTAACCTTCCCCGGTTAAGGGAAAGGAATTTCCGGCTCTGTTTAGATGAAGTCGAACTTTTCGAAGCTGCCGTTGACCAGGGGCTGGGCATCCAGTCCCATCCAGTTTTCCAGCAGCGTGCTGTAGATGCTGCGGAAGTCGTTGTTGAAATGCAGGTCGCCTTCCAGCAGCTTGTCCGCCTCCAGGGAAGGATACTCGCCGTACAGCCCGCCCTTGACGTTCTCGCCAATGACAAAGGCCATGCCGCCCGAACCGTGGTCGGTGCCGGAACCGTTGTCGTGCACGCGGCGACCAAACTCGGTGAAGACCAGCAGGGTAACGTTGTCGGTGGCGTCATGCTCGCGCAGGTCGTCCATAAAGTCGCCGACGGCCTGGGAGGTCTCGCTCCACAGCTTGGCGTGGGCCTGCAGTTCGCCGGCGTGGGTGTCGAAGCTGTTATAGGGGGCCGTGGTGTACAGCACCCGGGTGCCGAAGCCGGCCAGGTGGGTCTGGGCGATGTTGCGCATGTACTGGCCCACCACGTCGCCGCCGTACTCCACCGTCGAAGAGTACATTTCCGGGGCAGTGCTCAGGATGTCGGCTCCCTTGAGGGCGTCCATACCCGTGCGGGACAGGTAGTCCACCACGCCGCCCCGGCCCATGGCCGGGGAATAGATGCGGGAGAAGACGTCCAGGGCATCGGCCCGCTGGTCATCTTCTTCAATGCCCGTCAAAACCCCGTAGGTAGCCAGGTTGCCCACCGAGGCCACCGGCACGCCGGGCATGGCCAGGGCGCGGGGCAGACCGCGGCCGAAGTTGACGCCCGTCAGCACGTTCTCGGCGTTGGGGTCAATCTCTTTGAGGGCCCGGCCCAGCCAGCCCTCGGTACCCACCTTGTCGGGCTCGCAGGTGTGCCAGATGTCCATGGACCGGAAGTGCGACCGGTTCGGGTTGGGGTAACCCACACCCTGGATGATGGCCATCTTGCCTTCGTCATAAAGCTGCTTCATGGGCCCCATGTTGGGGTTGAGGCCCACGTAGTCGCTGAGCTTCAAGACCTGGTCGTCGGGCACCCGCACGGACGGCCGGTTGTCGGCATAGAGGGGGTCTCCGTAGGGGACCACCGTGTTCAGTGCGTCGTTGCCCCCGGAAAGCTGCAGGACAACCAGCACCGGGTCTTTCTTTATCGAAGTCATTTCCTTTCCTCCTCAGACTGTTGGAGCCGATTTGCGCTTGCCGGGGTTATTATGCGAACTGGTACTCCTGGGTGGAGACGATCAACTGGAGGGTCTGTCCCACCCGCTGGGAGAACTCGGGCGTGCCGGGGATGAGGTCGCCGCTCCGGCCCACGTGGTCTATAAGCTGGGCGCGGGTGTCGTCGGCCAGTTCGTAGGCGCCAAGCAGCTCCAGGCAGCGGTCAACCACCTGTTCCGCAGTAGAGGGGCCGTCGGAGCCCACCCGGGCCACCATGTCCTGGACGCCGGGAAGCTCCAGGTTGCCCACCTGGTCGGCGGCAAAATTGATGCGCTCCACCAGCGTGCCGCTGTCAATCCACTCGCCGCCGGTGTGCCAGCCTTCCACCGTTGGGGGATTCATCAGGTCCTGGCCCATGTAGCGGATGTTGCTGGCCAGGTTGTGCAGGCCCGGCTTGGGCGAGGTGAAGTCCTTCACCACCCGCATTGTGCCGATAACGGCCTCGGCGGGGCTCTTTACCTTGGCGAAGCGGGCATTCTTGAAGGCGTCGGAGTTGAAGAGGACCCGCAGCATGGAGCCGATGTTATAGCCGGAGCGGAAGTACTCGTCCTCCAGCATCTTGATGGCTTCCTCGTCCCGAGGCGGGGTGTTCTGCCACGCCGGCACCTGAACGTCGTCGGCCACGAAGAAGTTGTAAATGTGGCGGGAGATGAAGCGGGCAGTGGAAGGCTGCCTGGCGATGATGTCAATTATGTCGTCTCCGTTGAAGTTGCCCGTCTCGCCCAGGAAGGTCTTGTTGTCCTCGTCGTGGTCGTCGGGATTGTAAATGAAGCCGGCCTCGTAGCGGCCATAAGGATAGCGGGGGATGGCGTTGGTAATGGTCCAGCCGGTGAAGGCCCGGGCGCATTCCTTAACGTCGTCCTCGCTGTAGTTGGCTTCCCCGTCCATGCCCACGCCCATGGAGAACAGTTCCAGCAGTTCCCTGCCCCAGTTCTCGTTGATGGCGTCCTTGTGGCTCATGCAGTTGTCCAGGTAGAAAATCATGGAAGGGTCGCTGGACAGGCCCAGCAGGAGGTCGCGGAAGCTGCCCAGGCCATGCTGGCGGAACATGTCGATCTGCAGCTTGATCTGACGGCCGTGCTCGCACTTGGAGTTGCCGGTGCAGAAGATGCCGTGCCAGAACAGGGCGATCTTCTCTTCCAGGGGCCGCTCCGTATTGATCATGGCGTAGGTCCAGAAGGCCTGGTTGACTTCCAGGGCGTTCATCTCCCTCCAGTCAACGAAACGGCGTTCCAGCACGTCCATTTCCAGGCTGGGGCGATTGGCAGGATTCAGCAAGTCTTCCACCGTGGCTTCGTAGCCGGCGGCGGCCCGCCTTTCCAGCTCCTCGTAGGACGCGCCAAAACCGGCCCGGCGCATCAGGTGAGCCATTAGAGCGATGTCGTTGTTTGCCATCCTCGGACCTCCTTTATTTTTTGCTGAAGTTGGGGGCAAAGTGGTCAGACCAAATCGCATTCAGAAATACGATTTCTGCCACCGATTGTGTGTCACCATATTATGCAATGAGTATTTTGGTGTCAAGAAACTGCAAATACTGCACACTATAGCCGTACACTAAACGAAAAACGTTAAGTCTTTTCGAGGAATTGACTTGCAAGTGTCGGGGGACGGCGATTTCTGCCGTGCAATTGGGCCTTTTCCCCAGGGTCACTGTCTTGAAACAAAAGGCCGCCGGACTTATTGAATGTCCGGCGGCTGCAATGAACGTGTTGCTGACTGGGAAATCGGGCCTGCTTCAACCTGTTCTGAAATCCCCGGGGGGCCTAGCTGCCGCCGTACCGGCGGCGATGTTGCCGGAGGGTTCAATCATTCATGATCACGGGAATGCCGGCGGCTTCCGCTTTGGCCGCGGCCTCCTCGTTAATCACCCCGTCCTGCATCCAGATGTACCTGGCGCCAACCTCGATAGCCTCGTCCACCACCGGACCCACCAGTTCAGACCGGCGGAAGATGTCCACCATGTCAATGGGCTCCGGCACCGATTTCAGGTCCGGGTAGCTCTTCTCTCCCAGAACTTCTTCAATCATCGGATTGACCGGAATGATGCGGTAGCCCTGGGCCTGCATATAGCGGGAAACGCCGTAGCTGGGTCGTTCCGGGTTATCGGAAATGCCCACAACTGCAATGGTCTTGCTGTTCTGCAACTGTTCGTCAACCAGGTCCATTCTTCCCACCTCCTGTCGAATTGGGGGCCTCAGTCCGAGACCGGTATTCGCCCCTGGCTATTGTCTCATACCCTTCCCGCTGCAAGCTACAGGCAGTGCGCCCCGAGGGGAGAAACCCAGTCCTCAACTCGCGCGCAGGAAGACCTGGTCCTACAATATCAATCCTGATCAATCCTGCCGCCCACCCGGGAATTTCGGCCTGAATCCGGTTTTTGAAAAGAAATGAGGTTTGCTGTGACTGCATTGGAAAGGTTCGCCGCATTTCAGGACCGAATCGAAGAACAGCAGAATCGCCTGTTTGGTCCTGCGGGTGAAAGGGACATTTGGGGCGGGTCCCTGGCCGGGCTTTTTCGCTTCCACCCGCGTCGAACGCTGACACCAAACCTGGAAGCGATCTCCCAATACCTTCAGCCCAGCGATGTGTTCGTGGATGTGGGCGGCGGCGCGGGGCGTGTGGGCCTCCCCATGGCCCTGCGCTGCCGGGAACTCATAAATGTGGAACCCTCCCCCGCCATGCGCGCCGAGTTTGCCGCTTCCGCTGCCGAAGCGGGCGTGGAAAACGCCAGGCTCGTCCCCGACGGCTGGCAGGGCGCGGAGGATGTCACGGGCGACGTGGTATTCGCCGCCGACGTGGTTTACTTCATCCGCGACATTGAGGCCTTCATCCGGAAGATGGAGGCCGCCGCCCGACGCCGGGTAATCATTGCCCTGTGGAGCGTGCCGCCACCCAGCCGGGACAGTCACCTGTTCAGCCTGGTTTACGGTGAAGAGCAGGCCCCCTGCGCGGGACATGCTGAGTTGCTGGCCGCCCTGTGGGAAATGGGCATCCTGCCCGATGTCCGGGTCCTTCCCGAACCCGCCTGGTGGGAGATGGATTTGCCCGCCACCAGGGAGGACGCGGTCGAAATCCTGCTGGACAGCGTCTGGCTGGAACCCGCAGACCGGCAGCGGGCCCGCGACCTGTTTGAAGCCGGATTTGATGGGCTGTTCCGGTCAACCCCTGACGGATACCTTCCCCTGTGGCGGGGTCCCTGTCCAATGAAGGAGCTGCTGATTACCTGGCTTACCGGCTGAAGGAATGCCCCGTCAGCTTCTTTCCGCCGCCGCCCGGCCAGGGTGGCCTTTTCTGCTTTCGCCGATATCAAATGCCTTATACTGTCTCTGCGAAAGCAGGCGACTATAGAAAGCGAGGAGGTGCGCCCATGGCTGCTGGCGACGCGGTACTCTGGGCCCTGGGCCGGAACTGGAACATGGTGGATGCCGCCGTGGCGGGGTTGGACGCCGAAACCTTGGCCCGTCAACCGGCGCCCGAATGCAATTCCATCGCCTGGATTCTGTGGCACATGAATCGCGTTATTGACACTTTCATCAACCAGCGGCTACAGGGGCTGCCGCCCTTCTGGACCAGCCAAGGCTGGAACGAAAGGTTCGGGATGGCTGAGAACGTCCGCGGCATGGGCTGGTCGCCCGAGGAACTGGCCAGCTGGTCGGCGCCGGATATGGAAGTCCTTCTCGGGTACCAGGAGGCAGTGCGGCAGGCTGCCCGCGACTATATCAACACCCTGACCTGGGAGGATATGGAGCGCGAGATAACCTTTCCCCCCGAGGCCGAGACCCGTGACCACACTCTCAATACGGCCCTGGGACAATTGGTGTGGGACAACGTGGCCCACGGCGGTCAGATCGCCTATCTGCGGGGCCTGTTCCAGGGCATGGGCTGGCACCGTTAGGTCAAGTTGAAAAAGGGTTGGCCCCCTACTATAATCCCAGCCAACCGGAAACCCTGCTGGAAACAAAGCTCATCGGATAGGAGGAGAGTATGCCCAGGATCAAACATATCGCCATTCGAACTCCTGACCCGGAAAAAACCGCCCAGTTCTACATCAACGTCTTTGGCCTGGAAGAGGTGGGAAAGGCCGGCTCCGGCCTCTACCTTTCTGATGGCTACATCAACCTGGCCATCCTGAGGTCCATTGACGAGGGTAACGAGGAAAGCGTCCGCGACGTCGCCGGTTATGCCGGAATTGACCACCTCGGCTTCATGGTCGAGGATATGGACGAAATCAAGGAAAAGCTGGAAGCCGAGGGCGCCCGCGCCATGAATATGCGCATTAACGTAGGCGGTCATGCCGGCGACGGTCGCGGCTACTACGAGGAGAAATTCCGCGGGCCGGATGAACAGGTCATAGACGTTTCCGGTTCCGGCTGGATCGGTACCTAGTCCGCCGACGCCTGGCAGCGACAGGGCGAGTTCTTCCCCAGAACCAATACCTTCCTGTGGCCGGAGATTTTCTTCTCCGGCCCTTCCCCGGTTCGTTTCCTCAGCCGGTCGCCCAGCAATTGCCCTTATTCCAGGACCATATGGGCTGAACTCCACCATATGGGCTGAACTCCAGAGGGGCAAATGTACCGGCCGCTTCCCGATGTGCCCTTTTGCGTCCGGAGGCCTCTCCCATGCAGTGCGTCTCTGTGGCCGCCGGTTCGGGGCCGCCATTGCGGGGTTTGTTGGAAAGCTGACTATGGGTTATTATTGATAGGTAGAATTCCGAGGCTTTCCCCGCAGTCCTTGCGCCGGGAAGCGCCTGAAAAGAACACAAGGCTAAGCTTGCAAACGAAACGTTAGGAGGCTGGATAAATGAACGTAGAGTCTCGTCGCGAGGGCACCAATCTGGTATTGAAAGCCGATGGACGTGTGGATGGCACCAATGCCAGCGAATTCCAGGACGCAATGAAAGGCTAAATTGATGAAAACGACCGGGCCGTAATTCTCGACCTGGAAGACCTGACCTACATCAGCAGCGCGGGTCTGCGCGTGGTGCTGCTCATTGCCAAGGACCTCCAGCGTCAGGGCGCCAAAATGGCCGCCTGCTCCCTGTCCGAGCCGGTTAAAGAGGTCTTCGTTATCAGCGGCTTCGACAAGATTATCCCCATCCACGACTCCCAGGACGCTGCTATCGGCGCCATTGGGTAAGGGATCCTCGGCGTTCCTCCGGCGACCTGTTGGCCGCCGGCCCCATTTGATGCAGTTAACGCCACAAGAATAAACGATATAGAGTACCAAGACTGTGGAGTGAAGGGGAAAGATGCCAGAGGCATTCAAGATTCTAGTGGTGGATGACGAACCGGACCTGGAGCCACTGGTGCTCCAGCGGATGCGCCGCCGCATCCGGGCCGGGCAATACAGCTTTGTTTTCGCCCATAACGGCGTAGAAGCCCTGGACGTTCTGCGGCAGGAAGATGATATCGACATGGTAATTTCGGACATCAATATGCCGCAGATGGACGGACTTACCCTCCTTGAGCAGATACCCAAGGTGGACCCCAATGTAAGGTCCATCATCATTTCGGCTTACGGGGATATGAAGAACATTCGCACCGCGATGAATCGCGGAGCCTTTGACTTCGTCACCAAGCCTCTCGACTTTGATGACCTCCAGTTGACCATAGACCGCACCCTGGCCCACCTGGTGGAATGGCGGGAAGCCCTCTCTTCCCGGGACCGGCTGGTAAGCCTGGAGAACGAACTAAACGTTGCCGCCAAAATCCAGCAGTCCATCCTGCCCACCGAGTTTCCCCGCGGCAGCGACTATGCCGTATTCGCCAGCATGGAGCCGGCCAGGGAAGTGGGCGGCGACTTCTACGACATTATCAGCCTGGACAACGAGCGCATTGGCGTAGCCATCGCCGACGTGTCCGACAAGGGTGTTCCGGCGGCCCTGTTCATGATGTCCAGCAGGACCCTGCTCAAGGGGTCCGCCATAGGCACCTACGAACCGGGCGACGTTCTGAAGGAAGTTAACGACATCCTCTGCGAAGGCAACGAGGCAATGATGTTCGTAACTCTTCTCTACGCAATCTACGACACCAAGAATGGAAAGCTTACCTACGCAAATGGCGGCCACACCACGCCCTACGTCAGGCGGGCGGATGGGACCGTGATAGCCCTTCCGTTTACCGGCGGCATTGCCATCGGCGTATTGGAAGACCTGGAGTACTCTCAGGACAGCTTTGAAATGCTGCCAGGCGACGCCGCATTCTTTTATTCCGATGGCGTGTCCGAGGCTATGAACAGTGAAGGGGAGGAGTTTGGGTTGGAGCGCATGGCCGAGGTGTTAGCCAACACTCCGTCGCAGGACCCTATGGATATCAATGAAGCCATGTTTGCCGCCGTTCGCGCTTTTGCCGGCAATACGCCTCAGTCGGACGATATAACCTGCCTTACCCTTTGCCGAGGGGGGGCTACATAATGGCCAGCAAGATAGACCTCAAAGTGGAAACCCGGCCGGAGGAGTTGCAGCGCATTTTTCAGTCCGTGGAGCAGCTGGCAGAGGCAGAGGACTGGTCTCCTGCCCTGGTCTTCAAGACCAACCTGGTCCTCGAGGAGTTCGGGCTCAACATCATGAATTACGGTTACGACGAAGGCCTGCATACCTTCGACATTTCCGTTTCCACCGGCCCGGATACCATTACCATTGAATTCATGGACGATGGTCGTCCCTTCAATCCCCTGGAGGATGGCCGCCCCGCCGTTACTGACGGCGCCATCAGTGAACGACCAATCGGCGGGCTGGGAATCCACTTCGTCATGGAAATGACCGAAGATTTCCAGTACCGGCGGGAAGATTCAAGAAACCATTCCACGATGGTGATTCGCAAGTCCGATTAACTTCTCCGGGCTTGTCCAGCGGTCTATGAAAGCTTTCTCGGCGCCATTCCTGCTTGCATTGCTGGCCCTTGTCCTCCTTCTGGGACCGGCCGCAACGGCGTGCGGCAACAATTCCGACGAGCCTTCCCCCCAGGAAAACTCCGTTGACCAGGAACCGGACTCCGCTCCCGCTCCGGACCGAAACCCCGGCGTCACCGACGACAAGGTAACCTTTGGCCAGTCCGCCGCCTTCAGCGGTCCTGCCTGGGAACTGGGCACCAACATGCAGCTGGGCATTCTGGCCGCCTTCCAGGAGGCCAACAAGGCCGGGGGAGTCAACGGTCGGGAACTGGACCTGGTTGCCCTGGACGATGCCTACGAACCCGAAGCGGCCATCGCCAACACCTTCCAGCTGATTGAGGAAAACCAGATCTTCGCTTTGATCGGGGCCGTGGGCACGCCCACCTCCCGCTCCGCCGTCCCGATTGCCCTGGATGCCGACGTGCCCTATGTGGCGCCCTTCACCGGCGCCGCCTTCCTGCGCGAAACTACGTACCCCAATGTTGTAAACCTCCGCGCCTCCTATTTCCAGGAAACCGAGGAGATGGTGGCTCGCCTTACCGAGGACCTGGGCATCGAGCGCATTGCCGTTCTGTACCAGGATGACTCCTTTGGGTTGGCCGGGCTTACCGGAGCCACTCGGGCCCTGGACCGCCGGGACATGGAGCCCGTGTCCGTGGGCTTTTATCCTCGCAATACCCTGGCGGTAAAGTCGGCAATTCTGAAAATTCGGGACGACGATCCCGAGGCCGTGATAATGGTTGGCGCCTACCAGCCCGTTGCCACCTTTGTCTCCTGGGCCAAGCGCGCCGGAATGGAGGATGTGGTGTTCATTACCATTTCCTTCGTGGGCAGCAATGCCCTGGCCAAGTTTTTGGACCGGGACGGCGAGAATGTCTTCGTTACCCAGGTGGTCCCCTTCCCCACAGACGATTCCCTCCCCATAGTGGACTCTTACCTCAACTCCCTGGAGGCCTACGATCCCGAGGCCAGCCCCGGCTGGGTTTCCCTTGAGGGTTACCTGGCGGGCCGCCTGGCCATTGAGGGCCTGCGGGCCTGCGGTCGCGAGGTTTCCCGCGAGTGTTTCCTCGATTCCATCTCCGCCTTTGACTCCATTGAACTGGACGGGTTCGGACTGAAATATGGATTTGCGGATAACCAGGGCTCTGACCAGGTCTTTCTCACAGTTATCGGGCCCGACGGCAGTTACCGGGCAATTGAAAATATGCGAGAAGTCTTCCCATGACCGATGACATGACCGATGAATCGACGCCAACCCCGGAAACCGGGGCCCCTAGCCAGCCCGAGCCGGCAGATGCGGGTGTCGCCGGCGCTCCGGAACGCCGCGGCAGCAATCCCCTGAGCGCTGACAGCCTCAACTCGGCCAGGGACTTCGTAGCCGGTCTGGGCCCCCGTCTGCTGCAGAGCCGTCGAAAGATTTCCACCCAGCTGTACGTGGCCTTCGCCGTCATTGTGGCCCTCACCCTTTTGGCCACCATTGTGGGCTGGTTCTCCTTCGACCGCGTGGCCAATGCCCAGCGCCACGTGAATGATGAGAGCATTCCGGAGATGGTGGCCGCCTTCGAGGTCGCCCAGTACAGCAACAGCCTGGTTACCGCCGCGCCCAGGATCGTCACCGCCCAGACCGTGGTGGAACTGGACCAGACTTATGCCTACGTTATAGCCGGGGCCAGCAATGCCCTGGAGGTGGAACTGGCCGAACTGGAGCGGACCGCCCCGGCGCTGGACCCGCACCTGGAAGAGTTCAGCTTCCAGGAAATTCGGGAAGGCGCGAATCTGCTGACCTCCAACATCAAGACTCTCAGGAATCAACGTACCGAGCTGATTGTCCAGGCCGAAAAGCGGGCCAATCTCCGGGAAGAGTTGTCGGAAGTCCGGAGAAGCCTTGAGATCAACATGACGGAAGCCCTGGACGACCAGCTGTTCTACGTTGTAACCGGCTATTATGACATTGACCTGTCCCCCCACCCCGAAGTGGTTCATGCCTCACCCCGGGAGATTGACAAGTATCGCCTTCTTTCCGAATTGCAGGTTGACGGCAATATCGCTACCGAACTGATGGCCAGCGCCTTCGCCGTAACGGAGGCGGCGTCCCTCGAGCCCCTCAGGGAACGGTTTGAAGCGGCCATGAACCGCATCGGATTCAACCTCGCTTCCCTTGAGGGCACGGAAACTCATGACGACCTGGTGCCCATATTTGAGAATCTGGAAAAGCTGGGGGTATCCGAAGGGACGGGCTTCAACCTCCTGGCCGAAGAATTGCGCCTGGCTCAGCGGCAGGCCGAGCTTCTTGAAAGTAACCAGGAGTCTGCGCTGGACCTGGTCGGTGAGGTTGATGAACTGGTAACCATCGCCCGGGCCACGGCCAGTGAAGCCACGGAAGCCTCTCTCCAGGCCATATTGACCGGTCGTACCTTCCTCCTGGTGATCAGCTTGACCAGCGTTGTAGTTGCCGCCCTGGTGGCGTGGCTGCTGGTTGGGCGGGTGCTGCTGCGGCGCATCGGCATGGTATCCGCGTGGATGAGAAGAATGGCCGCCGGCGACCTTGAGGCCCAGGTTGACGTGGGTGGACACGACGAGGTGGCGGATATGGCCGCGGCGGTGGAAGTGTTCCGCCTTCACGCCCTGGAAGTGCAGCGGCTTAACCTGGTAGAGCTTTTGGCCGGCGACCTTCAGGAAAAAAACGATGAACTTCAGGCGGCTTTCGAAGAGCTGCGCCGGGCCCAGGACCAGATAGTTACTCAGCAAAAGCTGGCCAGCCTGGGCGAACTGACCGCCGGAGTGGCTCACGAAATCAGGAACCCCCTCAACTTCGTCAAGAACTTCTCTGAATCTTCGGTGGAACTCCTGTCGGAGCTGCAGGAAGTCCTGGAAGAGGCCGGAGAAAACCTCAGCGAAGAGCAGAAGGGGTTGATCCAGGAGATCTCCGACGACCTGCATGACAATATGGACCGCATCCAGAACCACGGCGACCGGGCCAATCGCATCGTCCACGACATGCTGATGATGAGCCGGGGCTCCGGCGAATTCCAGATGGTGGACATCAATCGCTTGGTTGACGAACACTCCAGGCTGGCCTTCCACAGCGCCAGGGCAACCGATTCCGAGTTCCAGCTGGACCTGCAGTATGACCTTGACCCCGAAATGGGAGAGCTGGAAGTGATACCCCAGGACCTGGGCCGGGTGTTCCTGAACATGGTGAGCAACTCTTGCTACGCCACCAACGAGAAACGGAAGATCCTCACCGAAAAGGGCGAGAGTTATTTCCCCACCCTGCTCCTGTCAACCCGCCGTAACGAAAACGATATGGAAATATCCATCAGGGACAACGGCAGCGGCATGCCCCAGGACGTCATTGACAAGATCTTCAACCCCTTCTTTACCACCAAGCCCACCGACCAGGGGACGGGGCTGGGCCTGGCCATTTCCAGCGACATTGTGCGCGAGCACGGCGGCTCCATCACCGTTACCTCGGAGCCGGACGAATACACCCAGATGGTGGTTCAACTCCCGTTGGTAAAGCCGATTATCAGCATTGACGAGAATGGGGCAGAGGGCGAAGTGCCAGAAAGCGAAATGCCGGAAGACGAAGTGCCAGAGGAAACGGAGCAGGAATCCACGGTGGGTTCCTAGCGGCTGTCGTCAAATCGAAGATTGAAGTTTCCCAGCGCCCCATTTCGTCGTTCCCGCGAAGGCGGGAACCCCGCGGGCTGTAGTCAACATTTCTCCTCTTTCAAGCATCGCCAGCCAACTTGACGACACTCCCTAGTACGTAGTCAAGCCAGAAATAAACGGGTTGTACGAAATTCCGTTCCTAGTGAGCTTGTCGAACCACCAGCGGATGGCCTTTCGACAAGCTCAAAGCGAACGGGTCGTTTCCTATCATTACAGCCTTGACTGAGTACTAGTAGTGTATCGCTATTGGAGTGATGGATGGCACTTGTCTATCGCCATTCATGTGGGAACCTGATCTTACAAGTTGAGCCGAGGTTCCCGCCTTCGCGGGAACGACGGTTTAGCCCCAACCCATCAATACAATCTGGTTGATCTACTGGCGGCTGCCGTCAAATTGAAGATTGAAGTCTCCCAGCGTACCACTTCTCCCAGCGTACCATTTCGCCGTTCCCGCGAAGGCGGGAACCCCGCCGAGTGCCGAGCCGGCATCCAGCTGCAATACCTGATCCCGTCGGCTTCCCGGGCATGACCGTCACCACTTCCGCTAAGGGCGAACCATTATTGCGGATTAGGTGGCTTATGCCGGCAGAGGCGGGTCTCAAACCCCATTTGCTCCAACTAATTATGCCGGTTTGTTTCTGAAGACACCCAGGTCATCTTGAATTGTCATTCTGAGGAGTGCAGCGACGAAGAATCCCAACGGTAAGGAAGCAACCAAATAGCGCTATGGAATGAGTCCTTCCTGAAACCGTTGGGATTCTTCACTCCGTTCAGAATGACAAAGCCTGTAGCCAATAGACCTATTTACGCTTGAATTTGTTGGAACAGATGGTTTCAAACCCGTCCTGGCTACATTTCGAGCGTTCTGCCTGGGCGATACGACCTGAAATGGGAAGCTTCCTAAGGCCGCAGTTCGTATTGACGGGGAAGGCTGGCAAACATAACATTGTTATGTAATGTAGCCGGTTCGGGCCCCGTTGGCGCAATGCAATAGTACCTCAGGTGGGTGGTGGCGTAATGAATTACGATTCCTATTTGAACCTCATCTTCCCCAATGGCCTCAGCCTGGATGATGGGCTGGTCCTTCTGTTCAACGTAGGCGTTTACATAATTGGCATCTGCCTTTACGGCGTCTTCATCTTCCATTTCTACCGGTTCCTGGCGGCTCGGGACATGTTCACCTTCGACCTGTCCCGCTACGAAGGCTCGCGTTTTCGGGGCGTGCGAGGCCTCATCCACGCCGTTGGCTACCTGCTGAAGTATATTGTCGTGTTCCCCTTCTTCGCCTTCTTCTGGCTGGCGGTCCTTACGCTCATTCTGGCCATTCTGTCCAAGGACCGGTCCTTCGCCGACGTGCTGCTGATTGCCCTTGCCACCGTTTGCGCCATTCGCGTTACCGCCTACTACCACGAGGACCTGTCGCGTGACCTGTCCAAGATACTGCCCTTCGCCGTGCTGGGTGTTTTCATCATCGACGCCTCTTTCTTCGCCGCCGATGATTCTCTGGCGATAATTCGGGATGCAAGCAACCACCGGGAGACGATATTCTATGCATTCGTCCTGCTGGTGGCCCTGGAGTTCGTTCTCCGCATTGTGATGGGGTATCTGATGCTCCTGATTACCGGCCGCCGGCGCATTCTGGCCCGAAGGGAATCCCCAGGCGCCGCCGAACCCCCGCCCGAAGAAGCCGACGAGTCCCAAGCTTACGAAGAAGGGCCCCAGGAAAGCGCTGGCGCCGGCGAACCCTCCCCAGCGGCGGCGTCCGCGCCCGCCGGTTAGAGACCGGCAGAGGACCAGCGGAGGACCCCGGGCAGGCCACGACAGTGCCGCCCTGCCGTTCCCCGGCTCTCGGCTTCAAATCCTTCCGCGCCTGCCAGGCTCCAGGCAGGCAGCTGCTGTAACCTGTCTCGGGGGCGGACCCATTTAGGTAACAGTTCAGAGCTGAGGGAATTGCCTGCCCATACACCCCGTCATACCCCCGACTTCGTAGGGGCGCACGGCCGTGCGCCCCTACCCAACCCACCACTTGTACAGATTCCAGGTTCCCGCCTGCGTGGGAACGACGGGTTTTTCAGCCTAATAGCACACCAAGTCTGAACAGTTACGCCTTTCAGGCGCCGTCTTGCTCAATAGTCTTCGGTGTATAATTTATCCGGCACGCATTCATCTCCATAATTTGTTCACATTTGGTATGTATCCTGTCCCTGTGACTCCGGCGGGCCCAGGCCCGAATGCTGCTCTGCAAGTCCTGCACCGAGGCACACTGATTGCTGCGCAAAGGCCACTATTTTCAGCCCGAAGGTCCGTTCTCCCATCCCTTGATCCAGTGTAGTAATGCTTAAGCTCCTCCGTGGCGCAGCCACTCCCCTGTTTCTCGCCGGCCTTGTCCTCGTCCTTCTGGCTGCCATATTTGCCATTTCCGGCCAGCCGGCCACCGTTGAGGCTCAGGATGCTTGTCAGGGGCAGCAGGTTGACGTACCAACCGTTAAGGCATCCTCCCGCAGTCCGGCAACCAGCGCCAGCTACGAGGTAAAATTCAAGACCTCCAGCGAAATTACCTTCTTTTCCGACGCCATCAAAATGGAGTTGCACGAAGATATCCGGGTGCCCCGGGGCATCGCTCCACCTGCGGTGAGGATCCAGTACTGCTTGGACGCTGATCAGGACGGGATGGAGGTCGACCGGGGCAGCGGCACAGCCGCCGATGTTTCCCTTACTGACCAGGACGATCCCCGTCATCCCACCGTCATCAGAGTAACCCCTGCCATACGAAGGGGCGAAACTCCGGTAAACATCCCCGCCCAGGCAATCGTCACCGTTACCTTCCAGAAGGGAGCGGGCATTACCAATCCCACCGAGGGCGGGGCCTTCTCGTGGAAAGTGGGTCTGGAAGGGGAGGACAACCTGGTGGAAGCTTCCCACCCCGTGGAGGAGGTGAGAAAGGCCTTCGTGGCAGCCTCCGGCGGCGACGAGGACGCTGATGTTGGCTTGCTGGTGGACCGCGAAATCCAGCTAAGCCACGAGGAAATCGGCCGGGGCGAGGAGATCACCGTCATTGGCCGGGGCTTCAAGAACGGCCATACCCTGACTGTCTGGCGCGACGCCAATGTGGACGGCCGGCGGGACAGTGGCGAGAGCGAACTGTGCCGGATTGAGGTGGAAGGCAACGACATCGGCTACTGCAGCTTCGTAGTACACTTGCCCCCATTCTCCCCCACCTTTGGTCAATGCCCTGACGAAGATTGGAACGGGGTTGAGGCTGACCTGAACTGCAACTTCATCAACGCGGTGGACGGCCTTGGCGGTTCAACCATCATCCTGGGCAGGGACACGGAGAAAATACTGGAGGCCGACCAGGCCCTGGAACTGGTGGGCAGGGTCCTGGCCGACACCGTGCAGGGCCCCGGGGGCAACATCCAGGTGGAGATTATCGACTTTCCCGAGGGCGACATTACCTCCGTCACCATCGGCGGCGTCCCCGCGGAAATTGACAGCCTGAGGGTTGGCCGGTCGGGGAGGCTTTTCTTCAGCGTTCCAGTGCCGGACAGCGTCCGCCTGGGCCGCCAGTACCTGCGGGTGGAACTAACCGAAGCGGGAGACTGTTCCGAAGACGACTGTATCTACTCCGGCGAAGTCATCGTGGATATCAGCCAGCCCAAGGCCCTGTTGCGGGTATTTCCTGAGACTGTTCTTCCCAACCAGCGGATATCCCTTTCCGGGCTGGGTTTCTCCGGTTCGCCCGACACCGTGGTTGACCAGGTGAAGATTGGCGGCTATGTCCTCAAACCTTCCCGCCTAAACAACGGCGCGGGAGGCTCCGAAGTGGACCGCAACGGCAACTGGTCGGGACACGTCAACCTGCCCATCGTCGAGGCCACCACGAACCCCGGGACGCGCACTCTGGAAGTAACGGACAGTCGGGGCCGCACCGGTTCCGCGGAGGTTACCGTACCGCCCCGCCAGTTGCGGGTGACCCCCATCTGGGGCCTCCCGGGCTCCATTGTGACAGTAACGGGCACAGGCTTCCCCAGCCGCAACGATTACGGGTCCAGCGTTTCGGTTCGCATCATATACGACTTTGGCAGCGGCGTTGCCATCACCTCGGCAGAGCCCGACGCCAACGGGGATTTCACTCAGGAGTTGCGCCTTCCTCTCAATATGCCCACCCCTTCTTCCAACTGGGTCCGGGCCGAATTTAATGACGACAGCGGTATCACCGTCATAACCTCGGCCCCCCACGAAGTTCCCGGGGCGGTCGTGCAGGTCAAGCCCGCTTCTGGACCGCCCGGCTCCACCTTCACCCTGACTGGTTCCGGCTTCCGCAAGCACGTGCGGGTGGTCTCGGTGCTGTTCGGGAATATTGACGTCACGCCTGGCGGCTCCATAGCTACCGACGCCCTTGGCGACTTCGCGGTTGAGGTGACGGCCCCGGGCCTGGACCCCGGCCTGCAGACCGTCCAGGTTACCATTGCCGGCGTAACCGCCAGCACCCCCTTCGAGATAGCGCCCCCGGGCGTTACCCCCGGAGCAATTGTGCCGGTGGCCGAAGGGCTGGCAGAACTGGGAGATGGGCTGGAGGTACTATTCCACTTCAACAACGACACCAAGGCCTGGACCTATTACGATCCCCTTTTCACCGAGGAGAATACCCTCAATTTTCTGGTTGCCGGAGAGACCTACCTGGCGCTGGTGAAAGAAACTACGGAGGCTATTCTCAATGGCCGGACCCGCAACCTCTCCTGCCTTAACGGCCACTGCTGGAACCACATCGTCTGGTAGAGGCCGGGCGCGTCCGGCCCCGAGACATGCCGGCATTGCCTTCGGCCCCAAAAGGAGACCGCCGTTCCCGTGAAGATGGGAACGGCGGTCCAGCGAATCCAGGGACTCTCCACCACTATACAATTGGCCTTTGGCAACCTTCCTGGATTCCGGCTCAAGGCCGGAATGACGGTGCCGGCCGCGCGTACTTCTTTGCACCCTTGTTTAGCTGCTAGCCCGCAGGGCCTTTCGCATGAAAGATTCGTCCTGCAGCCGGCTAATGTCCACAAGGCAAAGCTATGTCGCCCTGAGCTTGCCGAAGGGCCTGAAATCCTTCCCCACGGCCTCGCTACGGGTCCGAAAGCCAGTTGGTGGGGAGGAGTTTAGATTCTTCGGCAAGCTCAGAATGACAATTTACTCACTCATGCGATAGCCCTGTGCTATCCGGTGCGCGCCCTTGACTCCAGGATGGTTACCTGCATGTTGGCCGGCAGGTTGCCGGTGGTAACCGTCAGGCTGCGCCGGGGCTGCACATCGCTTACGCCCATCAATTGCAGGAAAGTATCCAGGTTGCCCAGGGGTTCCGTTACTCCCGGAATCTGGTAGTGCATGGGTATCACAATCTTCGGGTCCAGGTCCTGCATCAGCTGCAGAATCCGTTCCAGGTCCAGCGTGCAGCCACCGCCGGCCGGGGCCAGCAGCACATCCACCGGCTGCAGTTCCTCCGCCTGGCGGGTGGTCAGTGGCGTGGAAATATCCCCCAGGTGGCACACGTTTACGTTGTCCATAACGATGGAGTAGGCCACGTTGCGCTCCCCCTGGGGCTGGTCCTCTTTCAGGCTGGTCATCACGCCCCGCGCCGCAATCCCCGAAAACTCGTACTCCCCCGGGGAATCGAAAATCCGGGGAGATCCGCCCACTTCCAGGCGGTTACTGTGGTTGGGGTGGGAGTTGCTCACCGTCACCACGGTGGCGGGCCGGGTTTCCGGCCGGAGACCGATGGAGCCGGGATAAGGGTCGGTGACCACCACAAGGTCGTCGGAACGGAGTCTAAAGCACGCGTGGCCCAGCCAGATGATTTCCATTGCTACTGTTTTCGCCCCCTCACCAAATTCACAGCTTCCCATGCGACCGGCAGCAATAGCGATGCCGCCACCAGTTTTATTGCGTCACCAATTATAAACGGGTACAGTCCCCACTCCATCGTGGTTGTCCAGCGGGTTTCCGCCGGCGCGAAGGTCGCCAGCCACAGCAGGCCCGGCACGTAGAGAATAACGTTGCCCGCCAGCATGGACAGCAATACCCGGGGCCCGCGGTCCCAGCCCTGTTCCGAAAGCCAGCCCACCACGAACGCCGCCGGAATAAAGCCTACTATGTAGCCCCCCGATGCAATGCTGAATACGAAGCCTGAAGCTCCCCCGGCGTAGAAGGGCAGCCACGTACCGGCTACCAGGTACAGCAGCATGGCTGTCGCGCCCCGCCGGCTGCCCAGGGCCGCGCCGACTACCAGCACGGCAAAGGTCTGGCCGGTTATGGGTACCGGGGTAAACCCCAGGGGAATCTTTACCTGGGCCAGCAGGGCGGTGAAGAGACAGGCTCCCACAACCAGCGCTGCGTCCTGGGCGAATCTTCTGCTTCCCTCGCTGGCGGGCAGTACGGCGTCGGCCAGCACCGGCAAGGGCTGTTGCGCTCTAATGTTCAAGAGGCTTGTACCTGATTTCGAGAATCGGGAGTTCGAGCTGTAGCGGGTCCGGGGTCAGCGGCTCATCACGGCCATACCACCGTGTTCCAGCATGTTTTTTCGTTGCAAACGAAGTGCAGTTCCTTCCCGTCAATTACTACGGTAACGGATTCGTCCACCATAATCAAATACGTTTGCCCTGATGTCATGGCCTTGAGGGTGCTTTCATCCGGCAGCTCGGGATCGTAATACACGAACTCGTCGGTGGCATCGATGTAGTGCCAGGCCACCACCAGGCTGTCTCCCAGCGGGGCCACAGCTTCGCCCACGGGCACGGATACCCCCGGGTCTGCACCGCCGACGGCCATGGGACCCTCCGGGGAACCCGGCCCCGCTGTCGCTGCTCCCTCACCGGAATCGGGCGTCGCCTTCGACAGACCGGCTGCTACCACGTTGGGAGTGGCGGGAGGCAAGGGCGTGGCCGCGACCTGCTCCGGCGCCGGCGGGGGAGTGGGCCGGACCGTTACGCGGGTTGGGCCGGTTTCCGGACGCGATTGCACTGCCGGCGCGGGAGCGACAGGAACGGCCCTGGAAACCGGCGCCGATACTCCGACTGGCGCATCCGGCGGGACAGGGTCCATCAGGTATCGCACCGTTGCCACGGCTCCGGTCACCAGCAGGACCGCCGCCAGGGCCAGGAAGGCATAGGTGCTAATGCTGTGGGCCATTGCCCTCTCCCCAGTATGCCGGGGGCGTTGCCGGTCAATTGCCTTCCAGCAGCCGCCCTCGTACCACCGCCGGTTCGCCACTCGTGCCGGTGATAGCAATGCGGCAAAGGCGCCGGCAACCCATTGACTTCTGCGGCGGCAACGTTGCGGCCCGGATGCCAGCTTCCCTTGCCGCGCCTGCCCAGTTCAGGGGTGGAAGCGTGGCGCACCGGCTTTCACGAAACGGTGGAACACTGTGGAGTATAAGTGCGGCCCACCAAAGCAGCAACTTTCCATTGCTAGAGGAAGATCTCAGACTTGGTGTGTTACAAGGCTGGAAAACCCGTCGTTCCCGCCTGCGCGGAAACCTGGAACCTGTGCAAGTCTTGGGTTGGGTAGGGGCGCATGGCCATGCGCCCCTGTGAAGTCGGGGATATGACGGGTGTATGGGCAGACAATTCCCTAAACTCTGAACAGTAACCTCGGGCCCTCAAGCTTGACAGCAATTTTGGCCCCGTGCTACTTTCCCAAAACAGTTTGCTCCTTGCGTGACTATCGTCTTGGCTGCGGGGCAATCGCGCTTCAATTAAATGTCATGCTGAGCGAAGCCGAAGCATCTAAAATCGATCCCTGGAACCACCTTCACGACCCGCAGCCGGGCTGATGATGAGGACTTTAGGCCCTTTGGCAAGCTCAGGGCAACATGACCTTTGCCCGCTGAATTTGTGCTCCCTACAGACTGAATCTATAACGCGATTGCCCTGGCCCTGGCTGCTGGCGAGTCTGCAGTCTCGGCAGAATCGTATATAATCGTTGTAATACCCGGTTGGCTTTTTGGGAATTGCCATGCTTACCCAACGCGCTGGCAGCGTATTGAACATACTGGTCAACGAGTACATCTCTACCGCCAACCCCGTGGCGTCAGACGAGATTGCCAGGCTATCCCCTACCAGGGTGAGTTCCGCGACCGTCCGAAACGCCATGTCCCTGCTTGCCGAGGAGGGTTACATCTCCAGGCCCCACGTATCCGCCGGCGCCGTGCCCCTGGACCGGGGTTACCGATACCACGTGGAAACCCTGGAGGAGGTCCCTCCACTCCCCGAGAGCGTCCGCCAGCAGATACACCAGGATTTCGACCGCTCCGATGCCGACCTGGCCGAGTTGAGCCGACGGTGCGCCCTTATCCTGTCGCGCATTACCACCAACATGGCCATCGTCACCGTGCCCCAGGCCAGGATGCCCCGCGTCAGGCACATCCAGCTGGTTTACCTGGACGAGTATTCGGCCCTGCTGATCCTGGTGCTGCAGGACGCCCGCCTGCTCCGCCGCTTGCTTACCCTGGATGAACCCATTGACCAGGACGTCCTGAACCAGTCCGCCAACTACCTTAGCGACCGTTTCAGCGGCCAGAGCCTGCCCGAAATCGAAGGGGTGTCCGGAGACTTGGGGCCCATATCGGAACGAATACGGCAGAGCACCCTGTCGCTGCTGCGGGAAGCCGACGCCTATTCCATTCCCGAACACTACGTGGACGGTCTCCGTTGGCTGTTAAACCAGCCGGAAATGGCCCAGGGCAGCCAGGCCCGGGAACTGGTGGAACTGCTGGAGGAACAGGTGCTGCTGGACAGCCTCCTGTCCGAGCAGCCCGAAACCGGCGACATTGCCGTCTTCATTGGCGGCGAAAACATGGAAGAACCCCTGCGCCCCTTTGGCGTCATCCTGTGCCAGTACGGCATACCCCAGCACGCCAGCGGCACCATCTGCGTCATAGGCCCCACCCGTATGAGCTACGCCGGCGCCATCAGCGGCGTGGGCTTCCTCTCCTCTCTGATGAGCCGCCTGGTGCTGGAACTTTACGGCGGCCGGCCCGGCTCCGGACAGTAGCCCCGGCCCTGCATCACCCCCTTTCTCCAGCCCTTTGCAACCCGGATCCCCCCGCGCCCCACAAGCAGCGCGAACACTTCCGCCGCCTGTCCAATGCCACCGTTATCCCCTACAGGGCAATCCCGTTTCGGATCTGGCCCATACTGGCAAGTAATCACAATCGGAAAGTAGGTAGCGTTGCGATTCAGGTGGTCTATAGCCTGCAGGGGCGGGTTTCAAACCCGCTCTTGACAGCATTTCGACCCTTCTCCCTCTGCAATACCACCTGAAACGGAACCCTTCCTGGAAAGTATGTCCCCCTGCCCCGCAGAGACATGTCGCCCTGTCCCGTGGTGGTATGTAGTCCTGGCCGCAGAGTATGTCGCCCTGAGCGCAGCCGAAGGGCCTGAACTCCTTCCCTCCAATCCCCCGTCCCAGGAACCCCACCCCACTGACACCACCCCCTTCCCCCGCTGCATAACCCACCCCTACCATCAAATGACAATACCAAGACCAGATTCACCCCTCGCCCTCAGGGAGAGGGGCCGGGGGTGAGGGTAATCCTGCTCCAATGTCCCCTCAAATTGCCCTAAGTCTGGCAGCCAGAGGTCATGTCGCCCTGACCACTATCATGTCGCCCTGAGCGCAGCCGAAGGGCCTCAAATCCTGCCAGGTAATCCTGGTTCGGCTCCCAATGCCCGACTGGCAGGTAAGAACTCATACACTCCGGTTTCGAGCGGCAGACCGCTCAAAAGTCCCTTCCCTTCAACGGCGGAAGCTTGGGATTGGGTCTGATGCCCTGCTCACCAAAACGCTCACCCATCCCTCCCGCCAAATACAAAACAGGCAGAAATGAGCGCAAATAACCCAAAAACCAAATTTCACCCCTCGCCCTCAGGGAGAGGGGCCGGGGGTGAGGGCAATCCCGCTTTAATGCCCCCTCAAATTGCCCCAGTGGCTGGCCGCCAGCAATCATGTCGCCCTGACCACTATCATGTCGCCCTGAGCGCAGCCGAAGGGCCTCAAATCCTGCCAGGTAATCCTGGTTCGGCTCCCAATGCCCGACTGGCAGGTAAGAACTCATACACTCCGGCTTCGAGCGGCAGACCGCTCAAAAGTCCCTTCCCCCGCGACGGGGAAGCTTGGGATTGGGGGCGCTTCCCCGCTCACCGCATCGCTCACCCATCCCGCCCGCCAGATACAAAACAGCCGAAAATGAGCACAAATAACCCAAAAACCAAATTTCACCCCTCTCCTCGTGGGAGAGGGGCCGGGGGTGAGGGCAAACCCGCTTTAATGTCCGCTCAAATTGCCCCAGTGGCTGGCCGCCAGCAATCATGTCGCCCTAACCACTATCATGTCGCCCTGAGCGCAGCCGAAGGGCCTCAACTCCTGGCGGGTAGCCGTGGTTCGGGTACGCAGGCCGGCTCGATCGATGGGGCCAGGACTCGTCGGCGGAGTTTACCCTGGGTCTGCCCAAGGGATCGGAATAACGATGGCTAAAATGCGATTGCCCTGCTATCCCTTCACATCTGCCATGCGGGGGGCTAGGATGTGGGTGAACTCTGAACTGACCTCGGAGGCAGCATGACCGACTACAAGCTCTTCCAGCTGGGAGACGTTGACCTGCAGTGCGGACTGCGGCTACGGGACGCCCGCCTGGCCTACCAGACTTACGGGGAACTGAACCCCCGCCGGGACAACGCCATCGTCTTTCCCACCTTCTTCTCGTCCCGTCACGAGGCCAACGAACCCATGATTGGCCCGGGCATGGCCCTGGACCCATCCCGTTACTTCATCATCGTGCCCTGCCTGTTTGGCAATGGTCTCTCCTCTTCTCCCAGCAACACGCCCGAGCCCTACGACCGGGCCCGGTTCCCCCTGGTAAGCTACTACGACAACATCTGCTTCCAGCACCGCCTGGTTACCGAACAATTCGGCATTGAGCGGCTTCCCCTGGTCTGCGGCTTCTCCATGGGGGCCCAGCAGACTTTCCACTGGGGCGCCTTGTATCCGGATATGGTGGAGCGCATTGCTCCCTGGTGTGGATCAGCCCGAATCTCCCGCCATAACCACGTCTTCCTGGAGGGAGTAAAGGCAGCCCTCTGCGCCGACGCTGCCTGGAACAACGGCTGGTACGATTCTCCGCCCACCAAAGGCTTGCGGGCCATGGCCCGGGTTTACGCCGGCTGGGCCCCTTCCCAGGCTTTCTACCGGGAAAAGGTGTACCTGGACCTGGGTTTCTCTTCCCTGGAAGACTACCTGATCACCGCTTGGGAGGGCAGGTACCTCCAGCTGGACGCCAACGACATCCTGGCCATGGTGGCTACCTGGCAGGCCGGCGACATCAGCAACAATCCCCTCTACCAGGGCGATTTCGAGAAGGCATTGGGTTCAATCAGGGCCCGCGCCTTCGTTATGCCCTCCCGCACCGACCAGTACTTCCCGCCCGAGGACAACGAGATTGAGGTCAGCCTTATGCCCAATGCCGAGTTGCGCCCCATCGAGACCATCTGGGGTCATACCGGCGGCGGCCCCGGCCGCAACCCCGTGGACACCGCTTTCATTGACCGGCAGCTGAAGGAGCTGCTGGCTTCCTGATGTGACGGAAACCCCTTAAACTTCCAGCCGCCTCAGGGTGGGCCGCAGGATGGCCAGCCACAGGGTGAACGCAAAGCAGATGATCGCCCCGCCGCCCAGGGCCACCGGCCAGCTTACCAGGTCGGCCACCAGCGCCATGGGCAGGGACCCAATGAACATGAACCCGGCGGAAACGTACCACAGACTCATCACCCGCCCCTGAAGTTCCTGGGGCACCGAGAGTTGCAGCACCGTAGTTCCCAGGGAAATGTAGCCAATGCTGCCCATCCCCACAAACAACAGAATAGCCCAGGAAACCCAGAACCAGTGGGACCAGGCAAAGGCAAACAGGGCTACCTCAAACAGCAGCAGAGCTCCGATCAACAGCAGGTTCTTCTTCCTGAAATTGCCCAGCATCGCCAGCGCCACATTGGCCAGCAGCGAACCGACTCCCGCGGCGGTGATCAGCAGTCCCGCCTCGCCGGCGGTGGCCTCCAGCACTTCCCTGGCAAAGGCGGGCATAACCTGCACGTGGGGCATCCCGAAAAACCCGAAGGCGAAACCTATCCCGACGATGGTGAAGACCAGCGGGGTCTTGCCGAAATAAACCAGGCCGTCCTTGAGGGCGCCCAGGATATTGGTGCGACGGTCCTGCGCATCCTGGACGAAGCCGCGTATCATCAGCACGCAGCTGGCGGCCCCCAGGTAGCAACCGGCATTGACGAAGAGGGCCGGCCCGAGGCCCAGCAGGTCAATGACGAACCCGGCCACCGCCGGCCCGATGATGCGGCCCGCATTCATTACAGCGGCATTCAGCACCACGGCGTTCATAATGTCTTCCCGCTCCACCAGGTTGACCACCATGGCCAGGCGGGTTGGCATGTTTATGGCGTGCAATGTCCCCAGCAGGAAGGAGGCGACATAGATCTGCCAGACGGCCACCAGGTCGGTCACCGTCAGCGCAGCCACCACAAACATAATCATGGTGACGCCGAACTGGGAGAAGAGCAGCAGCTTCCGCCGGTTGACTCGGTCGGCGAAAATGCCGCCAAACAGGACCAGGGTAAGGTTGGGTATGCCGTAGAAGAAGATGGTAAGGCCCAGCTGCGAGGTTGAACCGGTCAGGTCCAGTACCAGCCAGCCCAGGATCAGGAACTGCATTCCCTGGGCCACGGCCTGCCCTGAAGTGCTGATCCAGAACCACCGGAAATTGGGGTAACGAAGGGCCCGCATGCTGGGAAGGCGGGGGGTTATGGCCCGTACAATAACCATCACCTGGGCCCCATCTTTTCCCTGCGGAATACCTTGCTCTCGACTTGGGTGAGTACCTGGCTGATTACACAGTTGTACATATGGAAATGGATTATAGCGTATGGAGCGCCGTCCGCTTTTGCCTGTTCCAGGTAGCTGGCAGTAACAAGCTTGCTGTCAGCCGGAGCAAGCCTTTCGTCCATTCCACGGCCCCGGGCTGGCATACCGCTGCCGCCGGTGCTATTCTCTCCGGCAAACGTACTTGACCTGGGTATATTTCTGGGCAAAACCCCTAACCGGATAACTCGGACAGGAGGCTACCAATGGCTGAAGAACCCATACGCGTAGGACTTATTGGCGCCGGTGGGAACGTGCGCAACCGGCACATCCCCGGATTCCAGGGTGTGGACAACTGCGAACTGGTGGCCGTCGCCAACCGCAGCATAGAGTCGGGCCGGGCCATCGC
The DNA here is from genome assembly GCA_028875055.1 of Chloroflexota bacterium. Lineage (GTDB taxonomy): Bacteria > Chloroflexota > Dehalococcoidia > Lucifugimonadales > UBA3495 > Bin22. The sequence goes on along the minus strand of JAPPGG010000043.1, from coordinate 12,555 downwards.
CGACCAGTACAACATCCCCCGGGTCTATGGAAACTGGCGGGAACTGCTGGAGGACGAGGACATCAACGCCGTCTGCATCGGCACCTGGCCTTACACCCACCGAACCATGACCCTGGCAGCCCTGGAATCTGGTAAGCACGTGCTTACCGAGGCCCGCATGGCCAACACCGCCGAAGAGGCCCGCGACATGCTCAGGGCTTCCCTGGACCACCCGGAACTGGTCTGCCAGCTCACCCCCACTTCCACCAGCTACACCATTGACAACGTGCTGAAGCGCCTAATAGACGAAGGGCACCTGGGCGAACTGCTTTCGGTGGACTTCACTTCCCTCCAGAACAACTTCGCCGACCTGGAAGGCCCGCTGCACTGGCGTCACGACCGAGCCTTAAGCGGCCACAACACCCTCAACATCGGCGCATCCTACGAGTCCATGATGCGCTGGCTGGGACGCGGCAACCGGGTCATGGCCATGTCCAGAATCAACGTCCCCTACCGCCGCGACGAGAACGGCAACCTTACCTCGGTTACCATCCCCGACCACGTGGACATTCTCTACGAACTGGCCAACGGCGGCCAGGTGCATATGCAGATGAGCGCCACCTCCGGCTTGAACGGTGGCAACCACGTCTGGATGTTCGGCACGGAAGGCACCATCCACGTCGACCCCCAGCGCAGGGTGTGGGCCGGCAAGCGGGGCGACTCGGAACTGACCGAGGTGCCCAACCCGCCCGAATCCCAGGCCAGGTACCGCGTTGAGGAACAGTTCACCAACGCCATCCGGGGCAGGGAGAAGGTGGATATGGTGGCCTTCGAAACGGGCGTCCACTACATGGAATGGACGGAAGCCGTGCACCGCAGCGCCCAGGAGGGACGGGTGGTTTACCTGCCGTTGTAGGGGAGAGACGTTCTAACTGTCGTCTCCTCATCCCAAGCGTGGTTTGTAATTCTCTCAAAGTGCTACATTGGATCTTATTTACGCCGGACAGCATCTGTTTGCGCTGAAATGATATTGACAGCTAATGGATACCTTACGATACTTTTATAGCAGTAAATATAGGCAAAGCAAGTGAGAAGGTAAGGGCAACCAACCGGGTTAGACACGAGGTAGACATGGAAGTGGTTTCAGACGTGATAAGTGGGTGGCTACCCCCGGTCATCGCGATTTTCGCCATCCTGGGCTTGATGTACAAGCTACATCGCGACCTGCGTTCGGACTTGCTAGCTGAAATAGCCAAGAACCGGCAGGAAATGTTGGAGGGCAAGCAGGAGATTCTGGACCACTTCCACTCTCATATCCACGATTCGGGATCAGGCGAGGTTCTTTTGCGTGCCCTGGCCAACAGGTAGGGAAGGTTGGAATGAATGAAGAGCAACTCCGGCAGCATTTCGCCGGTCAAGCCCTGGCAGGCATTCTATCGTCGCCCAGATGGTCGTCAGCTCTGTTAGATATGAAATCGGAAGGCGGCAATGTGGATCGCGATGCTAAAGAAGTTATGAGCACTCTGGCAGGAATGGCGTGGAACATCGCCGAAGCGATGATGGTGGAAGGCCGGGAGAGGGGACACATAGTGGTCGGTGACAGGTGACGAGGCAGGTCACCCCCATTATGGCATAATAAGTCTCTACTGCTTCTCTCTCGGCATCCCTTGTATGCCTCCGCCTTTCACCCAAATTTACTGGAGTGTACTCAGCTAACCTGGACTGCGCATTACCCCAACTGACCTCAACGATCAACTCCCACAAAGAGCCTAACCCGACTTGTCATAGCCGCGAAAGGTGCGACTCTTAGATCACGTAGCCGCCGGCGAAGCCTCGGCCTCCCTGGGCAGCGAGTCCTCCCAGTTGGGAATCAGCACCCGCGACGTCGGCTCCAGCAGGCCGATGAACAGCACCCCCGCCAGGCTGGCCGCGATGGATATGACCCACGCCAGGTCGTAGGAGCCGCCGCCCAGGGTGATGAATCCCAGCAGTTCCAGCGGCGCGCCATCGTTCAGGCGGAAGTCGTAAATCAGCCCTCCGATCAATCCTCCGGCCGCCATGCCAAAACCGGACCCCAGGTGCTGGAACCCGAAGATGGAACGCACCGGCCCCATTCCGTAATACTGCCGGTTAGCAATCAGGAAGGCGGACATCTCCCCTCCAAAACCGATTCCGAAAAGGGCGGCAAAAACGTAGAACTGCCACGCGCTCTGGGTCCAGAAGAGCATCAGAACCGTCACGCCCTGCAGGAAGTAGGGCAATACCATGGCCGTCTTCGCGCCCCACCGGTCGGCGATGATGGGGATGAACAGGCGACTGCTCACGCTGGTCATTGTGTAGATGGAGACAATCCACGCCGCCGCCGCCAGGGACAGCCCCTGCGTGGTGGCAAAGAACACCACGTGCCATATGACCAGGGAGTGGCCCACACACCCCAGGAAGTGGATGAAGGGCAGGTTCCAGAAAGCCCTGGTGCGGCGGGCGTGCTGCAGGAATACCTTGCTCCGCAGCTTGGCCGTGGCCCGGTCGTTGGGAACCGGGTTCGGGTCGTTTTCGTCGGCGCCGTAGGGTCGCATGCCCCGGTCCGCCGGTTCGCTGTGGAAGAAGGCCAGCAGCGAGAACAGAATTACCCCACCCACGGCGGGAATGATCCAGAAGGCCACCTGCCAGCCTGTCTGAGATACCAGCAATGCCAGGGCCGGGGCGGTAATTGACGCCCCCATGCCGCCCACCGACTGCTGGATGCCCACGGCGACCCCCAGTTTTTTCTTGAACCAGGCGGCTACGGTGGTGGGAATGTTGACGGCGAACAGGGCCTGGGCCAGCCCCAGCAGTACGCTGTAGTAGAGGTACAGCTGCCAAAGCTGGTCCATGGTGCTCAAAAGCAGCATCCCGCAGACGTACAATGTGGCGGCCACCAGCAGAGTACGGCGCGCGCCGTAACGGTCGCCAACCCAGCCGGCTACGGGGGAGAGCATGGCGTTGGATACGCTCCGCAATACCTGGGCTATGATGATGGCGGTAACGCCCCAGGCGAAGTCCTGCTGCAGCACCACCAGGATTACGGCAAAGGCCTGGCTGACGAAATTGGCGGTTACCCGCAGGACAGTGCCCATGCCCACCACCATCCAGGCATAGTGGTACTGTTCCCGCAGCGAATCTACCCGGGCTGACCAGTCGAAACTCAAGGCCAATACCCCTTTTCTGACGATAATTGACGCGCTTGCGGCGGCTGGTGTTACGGGATTCGCCGCCCTGACCCTGACCCCCTCCGAACCGGCGCAATGCGGGCATTGTACCTGCGCCCCGCCCCGGTATCAAACCCGGCAGACTCCACCGCAGGGTCTCTCGATTATCCCCTCCCCCTCCACGGTCGCAGCGTTGCGAGCCAGGTGGTTTATGGAGGTAGAGGCGGGCTTCAAACCCGCCCTGGCTGCGTTTCGACCTTTCTGCCCGAGCTATACCCCCTGAAATGGAAACCTTCCGTCCTGGGCAAGAGTTCAGAATTGAGGGAAATTGCCTGCCTCTACCCCCGGCATCGTAGGGGCGCAAGGCCTTGCGCCCCTACCCACCCCAAGACTTGTCCAGGTGCGATGTTCCCCGCCTGCGCGCTAACGAAGGGTTTTCACCTGATCAGGACTTTCCAACTCTGAAAAGTTGCCATCCTGGCGCGGTAATTGACAGTCACAGCTCTTGAACGTAGGATTGCGGAAAGACCGGCTTTATTTATAGCGCTTTTTCGTTTCCGTTGAGTCTTATAGCAGGAAATGCCAACAACCGGCGACTTTTCTGAAAGGGAGGCAGCAGTATGAAATTCGGCCTGATGTACGAAATCCAGATACCGGAGCCTCATCACCCCGGCTCCGAGCAGGAAAGGTATAACCAGGTGCTGGCCCAGGTGGACCTGGCCGACGAAGTGGGGTTTGACTACTTCTGGACGGTGGAGCACCACTTCCTCCGTGAGTTTTCCCACTGTTCGGCCCCCGAAGTCCTCTACGGCGCCATATCGCAGCGAACCAGGCGTATCCGCATCGGCCATGCCGTGGCCCTCTTGCCGGGCCAGTACAACCACCCCGTACGGGTGGCGGAGAGGGCCGCCGTCCTTGACATCCTCAGCAACGGACGCATGGACCTGGGCACCGGCCGGTCCACCACTCTCATCGAGATGGACGGGTTCGAGGTTAACCCGGAAGACACCCGCGCCCAGTGGGAAGAGGCGGTGCGAATGATTCCCCGGATGTGGACCGAGGAGACCTTTTCCCACGAAGGTCAGTTCTATACTATCCCTCCCCGCTCGGTAATCCCCAAGCCCGTGCAGGATCCCCATCCCCCTATGTGGGTGGCCTGCAGCCAGCCCGACAGCTTCCGCGCCGCCGGCGAAATGGGCCTGGGCGTCCTCTGTTTCAACCTGGGCGGCTATGCCCAGATGGAGGAGCGGGTTGCCGCCTACCGGGCGGCGGTGAAGAACGCCAGCCCCGTGGGCCGGTTCGTCAACGACCAGGTGGCGGCCCTGTGCCTGGTCCACGTGGGCGAGGATGACGAGGAGGCCCGGCGGGTGGCCTCGCCCGAGGGCGAGTGGTTCGTCAACAAGGCCGAGGAGCTGTACCAGCCCTGGGAGGGACGGAACGTGCCCAGTTCCTACCAGTTCGCCGTGAGCGCGGTGCAGGAGGAACGGGTAAACAAGACGGCCGAAGACCACATCGCCTCAGGCGCCTTTGCCATGGGCGACCCCGATACGGTAATCAAGGTGTTGAAGAAATACGAAGAGGCCGGCGTTGACCAGATTCTGTGCTTCATGCAGATGGGCAATCTGGCCCACTCCCGCATAATGGACTCCATAAAGCTCTTCGCCCGCCACGTGATGCCCTACTTCAAGTGAGCCCGGGCCAGGCCGGAGATCCCTCGCATCTCTCCGGGAGCCCATTGGCGGGACCCCTGATATCCCCGCATGTCGGTGAATCCTGTTGTCAGGAAGGACGTCCCTTTGAACGTCGCCCCCCCCCCGCAATTTCCCTCGCCCGGTGTCTCGTTTCCTGTCAGCTTCCCCTGTTCAGCCTGGACAACCATCCTCCACCATGACAATGGAGCAGAAGAGATCGGGCAAATCACTCGGGAATCCGCGCCCTGTGTTGCGGCGCGAAACCCCGAGATAACTACTGCAGGAATACTCATTCTGCCCCGAAAACCGCCCGGAGAGGGCAACGCCCCAGATACAAAATGAGCGCCAGTGAGATCAGGTGACGGATAGAACCGTTTTTTTCAGGGACCCCTGCCCGGCGATCCTTCAGCGCCATTTGTCCGCCTCGAGGCTCAGGGTGGCCCACGGGGTATAATGGCCCTGGCCCAGCATTCACTGCTTGCCGGCATTCCGGTCTGTGAGCAGTCTGAATCCGGGCTCGCACTTGCCGCCCCGGCGGACTCCAGGAGGCATTCCAAACGTCAACTCCAGAATCACCAGGCGCCGGAACGGCTCCCCCCGAAAACCGGCGCCTCGAACCTGAACGAAGGCCCCGGGGCCGTCCTCCCGCCCGCTTCAACACGTTCATATCGTTGCGGCACAAGAACTTCCTGCTGCTTTGGATCAGCAACCTTTGCAATGCTTCGGCGGTGTGGTTTCAGCAGATAACGATACCCTGGCTGGTGTGGGAAATTTCCGCCTCCCCTTTCCTGGTGGGGATCGCGGCCGGCTCGCGTTCGATACCCTTCCTGGTTGTTGGCCCCATGGCCGGCGTGCTTGCCGACCGGATTGACCGCCGCAAGATGGTGCTGGTAGTGCAGTCGGCCATGGCGGTGGTGGTGCTGTCCTTCGCCGCGGCGATCCACCTGGGGTATGTGGTAGGCAACCTGGGCGTCATTTATGCCCTGGTGTTCTCGGTCATCACCGGGGTGCTCCACGCCTCGATACAGCCGGTCAGGCATGCCATGGTGGCCAATACCGTGCCCAGGGAAGACTTGTGGAACGCAATCGCGCTGAATTCCATAGCTGGCAACGTGGCGCGGGTGGTCGGCCCGGGACTGGGCGGCGTGTTGATCGCGTGGCTGGGACCGGCGCTTAATTTCTATATCGAAGGCGTCTTCTACATCCTGATGGTGCTGGTGATGATTCCCATTACGCTGCCCTTCAGGGAAGCGGTCACGGCAACGCGGACCTCGGTGCTTGCCAACCTGAAACAGGGATTTGGCTACGTAGTCAACGAGCAGGTAGTGCTTCGTTTAATGCTGTTGGCCTGCGTTTCGGACATTATGATAGCTCCCATTGTGCATCTCATGCCCGTCGTGGCCGAAGTGGTGCTGGGAGGGGACTCGAAGACCTATGGATTCCTGGTGCTGGCTACGGGGGTAGGCGGCATTATCGCGACGATTTCCTTCGCTTCCCTGGGCAGATCTGTGATGGGAGGAGGTGTGGGGCTGGTAGCGCTGATGTTCCTGGCCGCTTCCGCCATCGTTCTGGGTATATCAACCTGGCTGTGGATTTCCCTGGCAGCCATGTTCGGCCTGGGTTTCTTCCGCCTGGTATTCAAGATAAACAACAATACGCTGGTCCAGACCACCATACCGGATGCGCTCCGGGGAAGGGTGATGGCCATCTACAACCTGGACAACGGGCTTACTCCCCTGGCCAGCATGGCCCTGGGGCTGATGGCGGAGTTCTACAGGGTCAATCTGGTGGTGCTGGTGGTGGGGATAGTGAGCCTGGCGCTGGCCATCCTTGCCTTTGCGTCTTTCTCCGATGTGCGCCGGATGAAGTAGTTCCGGCTTTGAAGAGGATAAGTCCTTTGGCATGGATGTGTTGCAGGGCAATCGCGCTTTGTTTGAATGTCATGCTGAGCGCAGCCGAAGCGTCCAGGATCTATCCCTGGAACCACCTTCACTGCCGACGGACGGGCTGGGGATGAGGACTTCAGGCCCTGTTGCAGATTTTACCCTGAGCCAGGCCGAAAGGCTCACGGCGGCATGACTTTTGCCTGCCGAATTGGCGCCCCCTGTAGCCTGAATCTAAAACGCGATTGCCCCGGGGAGTATTGTCCGTCTGTGGCTAATCCGGCTTTCCAATGCTAAACTGGCAACGAATATAGAGCATTCGGGCTCTACAGGTTACTGCATTACGGCGTTAGACCAAGTCCGGCCCGTTTCAAACGGCCACAATACGGGAGGAGATTATGGTAGATCAAGCCACCGCACAGGAACTCGGTCTGGCAATGGGTTCGCCGGGCATTAAGTCGGTCGGGCCCCTGGCCTTCGGCCCGGAAGGGGTCCTCTTCGTGGGGGACAACGTTGGCGCCTCTATTTTTGCCCTGGACGTGGGAGACGCGCCTGCGGGAAGCCAGTCCCAAACCCTGGACCTGGAAGACCTGGACACTTCGCTGGCATCCTACATGGGCTGTTCCCGGGAGGACGTTCAGATTCGGGACATGGCGGTCCACCCCCTCTCGAGGAACGTCTTTCTCTCGGTAATGCGGGGCAGCGGTGAAGCCGCGGTACCGGTGATAGTGCGCATTGACCTGGATGGCGGCATCACCGACGTAGCCCTGGACAACATCGGTTTCTCTAAGACGAACATTGAGGATGCCGCTGATGAAGACGACCCCCGGGAGGTTACCCGGGTCAAGCTACGCACGGTGACCATCACCGATATGTCCTACGTGGACGGCCTGCTGGTTGTGGCCGGGACCTCCAACGAGGAGTTTTCCTCCACCCTGCGGCGCATCCCCTTCCCATTCTCCGGAGATACCAGTTCCAACTCCCTGGAGATTTTCCATGTCTCCCACGGCAGGTACGAGACGGCCGCGCCCATCCGCGCTTTCGTACCCTACCAGGGGAACAACAGCATCCTGGCCAGCTACACCTGCACTCCGGTGGTGCAGTTCTCTGTCAGCCAGTTCAAGCCCGGGGAACTGGCCCACGGCAAGACGGTGGCGGAACTGGGCGCCCACAACCGGCCCCTGGACCTGGTGTCCTACCAGCACGACGACGAGGAATACCTGCTGGTGGCCAACGACCGGCACCCGCTGATCAAGATTGCCTGCGTGGACATCGACCAGCAGGGCGCTCTGACGGTACCTGACGAGTCCCTGGACAACAGTCCCGCCGACCCGGTAACGCCGGGGGTGGGAGTGCCTCGCCAGATACTGCCTCACCCGGGCGTGCGACGCATGGCCAACCTGGGCGACGACACTGTTCTGATGCTGCAGGAAGACGGGGAAGGCCACTTCCACCTGCATACCTACGGTGTGGGAGAGCTGTGACCCAAGGCGGCCACGAGGCTTACCCCGACCTGGCGCTGGCCTGGCGCGAACGTAACGGAAGAGACGCGCTGCAGGCCACCGGCTGGGCCGAAACCGAGCTGGCCGAACTTCAAGGGCCGGACGGCGATGCACTGAACCGCCGTCTGGCCCTGTTGACCTCCGAAGCCCTGCAAAGCGGCAACGAGCCAGACGGTTCCCCGGATACCGACCGTGGACCCGGGAGACTTCTACAGAGTCCGCCCGGAAGCAGTCTCCCCGTGGTTGCGGGACGCTTCGAAGTGGCTGACGGCGCCGTCTGGTTTGTGCCCCGCTTTCCCTTCGTGGCCGGGATGGGCTACGCTCTCCTGGTTTACCCCTCCAGCGGCGCTGGCATTGCCGCCGCCGACGGAACCCGCCAAGGCCCCCGTGCCTGGGACATTCAGCGGCCCGCCGTTGACGCCACCCCCGTCGCCAGGGTAGTTGCCATCTATCCCGACGTGGATGAAGTGCCGGTGAACCTGCTGAAGTTCTACGTCCACTTCTCCGAACCCATGAGCGAGGGCCGGGCCCAGCGGGCCATCAGCGTCTGCCGGGACGATACCGGCGAGCCGATAGACGGCGTCTTCGTGCCCATGGACCCGGAGCTGTGGGACGGGGCCAGGCAACGCCTGACCCTGCTCCTGGACCCGGCCCGGATCAAGCACGGGCTGGTCCCCAACATGGAGGTGGGGTACCCGCTTATCGAGGGAGTACCCTTCCGGCTGCGACTGGGTCCGGAGTTTCGGGATGCCAAGGGGCGCCCGATGGCGGCTGGAGCCGAACGGCGCTACGCCGTGGGTCCGGAGGTTCGGGAGAGGGTTGACCCGGCGAAGTGGAGCTTGACCGTGCCCGACGCCGGTACCCTCCATGCCCTGAAGGTCGGGTTTGACCGTCCCCTGGACCATGCCCTGCTGCAGCGGTCCCTGGGGGTCAGCGGCCCGGAGGGTGAGCCGGTTGCAGGCAAAGGGTCCACGGGCCCCAATGAGAAGAGCTGGCAGTTTGAGCCCGAGTTACCCTGGGCAGAGGGACGGCACCGGCTGGTGGTGGGGCGTCAACTGGAGGACCTGGCGGGCAACTCGCCGCTGCGGGTGTTCGACCGGGACATGACCGAAGCCGATGACGGCCCGGACCCTGCCGACCTGCTGTCGGCGGACTTTACCTGCGCTGCCGGCTAATGCTCAGAGGCGCCTCTCGGTGAGCAGGCTGGCGAGAGAGGTGATGGCTTCCCCGCCGGCGTCCGGGTCATCCCACCCACGAAAGTCCAGCACTTGTCCCTGGCGGAGGGTATTGCAGAGGTAGTCGTCCCGCTGGTAGAAGGCGTGGTCGATGCCCAGGATAACGATGGTCTGGCTCGACTGGCTGCCGCTGCGAGCGCCGGCAAGCTGGGCCAGGTACGTGCTGGTCTGGGGGCTGTCCAGGGCCGGTTCCGTGCCCAACAGGACCAGCGCGTCGTAATAGGGCGTGTGTTCCATCAGGATTCCGCCGGACTGGATGGCGGCTTCATCGTCGGCGGCTATGGCCCAGGCGGGAACCTGGAAGGCGGCCAGTCCCGACCGCAGCCTGCCGGCCAGCTCCTCATCCTCCAGGGAACCGACGATCAGCGTTGTGGGATAGGTCCGGTTCTCACTTCGCATTACGTCCTGGGCGGCCAGCAGCGGGTGGGCCACGCCGGCATTCTGCAGGAAGACGGCAGGTATCATTCCCCTGGAACTGGCCAGGGTGTCCAGGGATATGGAGCTGGGGCCCGAGTGGCGCGACGTTTCCAGCCCGATGGTCTTGCTCAGGTCGCAGTTGACCAGCCTGGTGAAGCCCAGGAGGGTGTCCATCAAGACCGCGCTCTCCAGTTCCGCGCCGGTAATGGTCGCCCCCCTCAGGTCGGCCCCGGTCAGGTCGGCCAGCATTAGGGTAGTGGCGGTGAGGGAAGCTCCCCTCAGGTTGGCGCCGTTCAGGTTGGCCCAGGAAAGGTCGGTGTAGGAGAGGTTGGCGCCGGCCAGATTAGCCCCCTCCAGGTTGGCCATACGAAGGTCGGAGTAGGAGAGGTTGGCTCCCGATGCCTGGGTGTAGTGCAGGGTGCTGTTGCTCAGATCGGTCCGGATGAGGGAAGACCCGGTCAGGTTGGCGAAGGTAAGGTCAGCGTGGGACAGGTTAGCCCGGGATATGGAGGCAGCCTGCAGGTTGGCGCCGGCGAGTCGGGCCAGCCTGAGATTGCAGCCGGTAAGGTCGGCCCGGCTCAGGTCGTCGTGGGCCAGGTCGGCCTGGGGCAGCCGGATTCCGCTGAGGTAGCCGCCGGACAGGTCGAGCTTGGCGCGCCCGTGAATGTACTCCTGCTCGAAGGTCTCGCCGGTGGACCGGTCGCCCAGGCTGTAGTTCAGGGAATAGACGATGGGGTTCTCGTTGGGAACCCAGAAGGTCTGTTCCCGCCAGCGAGAGATGGCGTTGGATCCCGCCTTGGCGATGGCAATGTGTTCAGGGTCTGCCAATATGACTCACTGGCCGGCGAACCGGCGCCCTGGTTGGGATAGCGGGCGTAAGTTGGAGAGTAAGATACACCCAAAGGGCGGGCAAGGGAAGGCTGCGGCGGCGCAACACGGCGCAATCGCGCCTTGACTGACCGTCGCTCTGAGCCCTTCGGCCTGGCTCAGGGCGACATGACCACTGTTTAAACTGTCAGCCTCCATTCAAGACGCGATTGTCCTGCGGCGCAGCAGGGATTCCCGGGTACAGAGTCCTCAAATGTATTGAAGGGTCGCGTTAGTTCCGAGCCCGAAGCCCGGTATGCCGGGGGTTGCCCACTGGGCCTGCCCCCGACAAGGGTCCGCAACCTGGCGGGCGCGCGCGGTGCGGCGCGACTCCCGGGCCGGCTGGCTAGTTGGGTACCCAGACCATGGCGCCAACCTCGGTGAACTCGCGCTTCAGCTTGTTCCAGGAATCGCCGGCATCCTCGCTGGAATAGAGCTCGCCCATCAGACTGGAGGCCAGGATGAAGTCCGGGTCCGACGGGTGGGTGACGAAACCCCAGATGTTGGAGTTGGGCTCCACGGGCAGGGGTCGCGTCTCCCAGGTTTGGCCGCCGTCGGTGGACCGCTGCAGGGCGCCGGCGCTGCTGATGGCCGACTCGCCCAGGGCCGAGAAGAGGACGTTGGGGTCGTCGGCCTTGAAGGCAATGCCTCGGCTGTAGGGCAGGGGAAAGTTCTCGGTGGTGGTCAGGGACTCCCAGCTTTCGCCCACGTCGGTAGTGTAGTAAATCTCGCGGGGAGTGCTGAACAACACCCTGTGCTCATCACCGGGGCTGATGGCCATGCCGTGAATGTCGGGGTGCACGCCGGTGTCAATGTGGGTCCAGGAGTCGCCGCCGTCCAGGCTGCGATAGACGCCGTCGACTTCCACGCCGGCCCATACGGTGTTGTGGTCCCTGGGGTCCACCATCAGGGCGGTAACCATTGGCGGCCCGATGTGGCAGTACTGGGCCATTTCCACGGGCAGTTTCGTCCAGCTTTGGCCGTCGTCCCGGGAGCGGAAAAGGGCAGCCGGCTTGATGCCCACGAAGATGGTGGCGGTATCCACGGGGTCGATGGCGATGTTCCAGATCGGCACGCCCTCCATAGGCGACCACAGCTTGACCCAGGTGGCGCCCTTGTCCTCGCTGCGGAAGATGCCCTGGTCGGAGCCACACAATATGCGGCTGGGGTCATCGGGATAGGGAACCAGGGCCCTGACCTGGGCGCCCAGGACAAAGGGGTCGCGAATGCGGTTCCAGGTCTCGCCGGTGTCGGGACTGTGCCACACGCCGCCGCCGAATCCCACGGCGCCCACGCAGATGCTGTAGTCTTTCCCCATAACGCTCACCGCCTTTTCATAGTTTTTGGTCAGGTATTCGGTTTACGATGGTAGTAACTGGCACAAATTATACCCGCTGCGGGTGGTGGAAGACTATTGCGGGGTTGCCTGCACTCCCCTGACCCACTCCCGATGGGGGTAAAAATTCTGTTTTGGCGTCATTTGCGCTCGTTTTCCGCTGTTTCGTATTTGGTGGCCGGGGTGGGTGAGCGGTGCAGTGAGCGGTGTTTCACCCCCAATCCCAAGCTTCCACCATCCAGGGGAAGGGACTTTTGAGCGGTTACCCGCTCGAAGCCGGAGTGTATAAGTTCTTACCTGCCAGTCGGGCATTGGGAGCCGAACCCCGGTTACCTGCCAGGAGTTTAGGCCCTTCGGCAGGCTCAGGGCGACATGATTGCGCTCAGGGCGACATGGCTTCTGGCTGCCAGCCCTGGGGCAATTTGAGGGGACATTAGAGCAGGATTGCCCTCACCCC
>JAPPGG010000010.1:23875-31055 GCA_028875055.1 Chloroflexota bacterium | reverse complement strand
GAAAGGCGCCGGGGAATCCGGCATTCTGGTGTTAGCTACACGCCCAGATGCAGGAGACCCCTCATGCGCCTTCCCCGAGAAAGGCGCCGGGGAATCCGGCATTCTGGTGTTAGCTACACGCCCAGATGCAGGAGACCCCTCATGCGCCTTCCCCGAGAAAGGCGCCGGGGAATCCGGCATTCTGGTGTTAGCTACACGCCCAGATGCAGGAGACCCCTCATGCGCCTTCCCCGAGAAATTTTGATGGCCTAGCCGAGGCCACGTATGAAGCATGAAAATGAGGCGGCGCCGGCCGGTACAGAAGGCGGATACGATTGGCGCCGCGAGCCCGACCGAGAAATTGCCCGTGTGACCAACAGGCACGTATGAATGTCGCCCCGCCTTGGCGGTGAGCACGCATGGCAAAGTCTTGAGTGAACTGGTCACCCGCCGGACGGCAGCTCTTATGTTATGGAGCAGTCTCATGGATACTTTTCACCTGCGATGCTGTGGTTTGGACGTGCACAAGAAATCGGTAGTGGCCTGTGCCATCACCCCGGAAGGCCGGGAAACCCGCACCTTCCGCACCATGACCGGCGACCTGCTGACCCTGGCCGACTGGCTCCGGGAGCGGAGGGTGAGCCAGGTGGCCATGGAAAGCACCGGAGTTTACTGGAAGCCGGTCTACAACCTTCTGGAGGATGAATTCACCGTCATGATGGTGAACGCCGCCCACATCAAGGCGGTGCCCGGGCGCAAGACGGACGTGAAGGACGCCGAGTGGATCGCCGAACTGTTGCAGCATGGTCTCTTGCGGGCCAGCTTCATCCCGGACCGGCCGCAGCGGGAGTTGCGGGAATTGACCCGCTACCGGCGCAGCATGGTACAGGAGCGCAGCCGGGAGGCCAACCGGGTCCAGAAGCTGCTGGAAGGGGCCAACATCAAGCTGGCGTCGGTGGCCACCGACGTGCTTGGAGCTTCGGGGCGCGCCATGCTGTCCGCCCTGGCCGCCGGAGAGGAAGACCCCCAGGTGCTGGCCGGTCTGGCCAAGGGCCGGCTGCGGGAGAAGACCGGCGAGTTGGAGCAGGCCCTGCGGGGTCTTGTCGGAGACCACCAGCGGTTCATGCTCACGGCTCAACTGCGCCATCTGGATTTCCTGAACTCGGAAATTGAACGGCTGGACCAGGAGACGGCCCGCCGGGTGCAGCCCTTTGAGGAAACGGTGGCGGCGGTGGACACCATCCCAGGGGTGGGACGGCGCACGGCGGAGGTGATCATGGCGGAAATCGGTGCGGACATGACGCGGTTCCCCACGTCGGGGCACTTGGCATCCTGGTCCGGAGTGTGCCCTGGGAACCGGCAGAGCGGGGAAAAGCGAAAGCCCAGCCCAACCCGAAAGGCCAACAACTGGCTGAGGTCGGCCCTGGTTGAGGCGGCCAGGGCCGCGGGGCGCACCAAGACCTACCTGGGCGCCCAGTACCGGCGGCTGGCCCGGCGCATCGGGGCCAACCGGGCGGCCATGGCCGTGGCCCACAGCATCGTGGTCATACTTCACCACGTCATCAGGTCGGGACAGGTCTTTGTGGACTTGGGGTCGCAGTATTTCGAGGAGCGGGACCGGACGGCTATCACCCGCCAGGCCGTCCGTCGTCTGGAGGGTCTGGGGCACAGGGTAACCCTGGCGCCTGCCTGAACGGGTTATTTTCATGGCAAACGTACCAGAATCAGCAGGCTATTGAAACGCATTTACCTCACCTATCTCAGCCGCAATTGACCGGCCTGGCGCTGTGGGTTTGTGGGGCCATCCTCGCCGGCAGCGCCTGCCAGAACGCCGTGGCCTCCGCCCTCTCTCCCTGGCGCAAGTGGAACAACCTCCGCCAGTATCTCCGGGAATGGCTCTACGACGGCTGCGACCGGACCAGCCCCTGCCAGACCCAACTGGACGTTACTCTCTGCTTCGCGCCGTTGCTCCGCTGGGTGCTCGCCTGGTGGCGCTCCGACCGCCTGGCCCTGGCCATCGACCCCACGCTCAAGGGCGACCAGACCACCGCCATCGTCATCAGCGTGGTGTACCGCAGTTGCGCCATACCCGTGGCCTGGCATATCCACCCCGCCACTCAGAAAGGCTCCTGGATGGACCCCACGGTGGAACTGCTCAAGGAACTGGCCCCAGCGGTTCCACCCGAAATGACCGTCATCGTGCTCTGCGACCGGGGCATCTCCAGTCCCAAGCTGTGGCAACAGATTCGCGCCCAGGGCTGGCATCCCGGTATGCGCTATAGGAGGAACATCACCTTCTGCGCCGACGGCGGCAAGCGCTTGCCCGCCCGCGCCTTTGTTTCCCGCCCCGACACCGCCTGGATCGGCCAGGGCACCGCCTTCGGTCCTCCAACCGCCCAGCGCCGTTGCACCCTGCTGGTGGTCTGGTGCGTCGAGCAGGAGGAACCCTGGATCATCCTCACCGACCTGCCTCCGGAGGAGGTCGGGGTGAGCTGGTACGCGCTGCGCTTCTGGATCGAACTGGGCTTCAAGGCTCTCAAGAGCCTGGGCTGGAAATGGGACAAGACCCGGCGCACCGACCCAACCCGCGTCTCCCGCCACTGGCTGGTGCTCTCGGTGGCTACCCTGCTGGCCTTGGCCTACGGCACCCGGGTGGAGGATGCTAACGACCGTGGCATCGCCCCAGGCAACCTGCGGGCACCGCCCAAGGCCCTGGCCCCCAATCATCGGGACCCCTGGACCCGTCCGGCGCGTACCGTCAGCGTGATCCGCTAGGGCATAGACTGGCTCCGGCGCTTGATGCTCAGGGGCAGGCTCTGGACCAAGGTCTGGCTGCTGCCCGAACCCTGGCCGGAACCCGAACCGGGACTGGAGATAGTTCATCATGACCTTACTCAAAACTGGCCGATATACCCTTGTCAGTGCATCAACAAAATCTCCTCCTATTTACGACCCCCGACAACTTGGCTTCTTGATCAAGCCAATGACCGCTTATCGAACACAACAATAGCATAAATAGCCTGCCGGCTAAACCCTTGCCAACTTGCTGCGACCACCAGGGAATTTTTGTGGCGGCAGGTGGTCTACGCCTGATTTCTTGCGCAGACCTATTGCCCAGCCTCTGGATGTCTGGCCGCGTATTTTTTCGCATCCGTGATTCTGCGATAATGGTCTTCAAACAGCCGCCCAAAATCCAACGCTTTGAGGGAGCGCCAAACATGCAGGAAGCTTCACTCGTTACCGTGGTCCTCAAGCTGACACGGGAGACCAAGAACACCTACCGCTACGACGCATCGGAAGATGACGCGCCGGTGGGGAACATCTACATTCAAAAGAAGGCAATGCCCAGCGGAGCGCCGCCGGAGTTGGAGCTTCAGTTGAGGGCCAAAAGCCCCTGAAGCTGCCTGGCTTTTGGCAGTCACGACACTGTAGAGCAACCAAGTTGTCTTCAAGGGAGGGACGCCCGATGCCGACACGACGGATCAGCTCCAAGAGAAGGGTCTCCGCCTTTCCCAAAGACTTCCCGGAGCGCCTGAAGCGATTCAAGAAAGAGTCTGGGCTGTCCTGGGCCGAACTCAGCCGGCGCCTGGGCGCCCATCCCGAAACCGTGCGGCGCTGGAAGGAGGGGCAGGCCAGGCCCAACGCGGAAAACATGCTGGCCCTTTGCCAATTGGCCGACGACCTGGTCCTGGGCCGGCTGATCCGGGACTGAACCGGGCAGGGCTGGAACACTAAAAGGGGTTCAAAGGTGGCTGCCCCGCGTTCCGGCCCGGGCCGGACAGCAAGGCCACGGGTAGGGGAAACCCCGTAGGCGCCGAACAGTGGAACAGGTTGCCTGCCGGCGGCTTTGCCCAAGTTCAAATCGGCGGGGTGGCGGCAGACAGTTTGCTGACAGTCGGGCATTGCGTTTCAGCAAGGGAATCACCATCTTTGACGTACATTCAGCGCTAATGCCTTTAGGGTAGCGTGCAAGACCCAGCCGTCCACGGGAGGCAGCCGGTTCCCGAGGAGTGGCCGGAGGAAAGGAGCAACAACGTGTCCGATGAACACGAGGAACTGGAACCCGGCGAATTCCGCCGGATGATGGAGGGGGTGGGCCGGGAGGAAATGCTGCGGATGGTCGCGCGCCTGACCAGGGACATCGAGGAGAACCCGGAGGACGCCAGGGCCTTCTCCGCCCGGGGCTGGCTGTACGGCGAGTTGGGGGACTTCCGCCGGGCGGTGGAGGACAACGGCCGGGTCATGGAATTGGACCCGGGAGACGTCAGCGCCTACCTGAACCGGGCCCACGCCCACTCCGAACTGGAGGACTACCGGGCCGCCATCGAGGACTACGACGCCGCCATCCGGCTGGCGCCCGGCGACGCGGTGGCCCACTACTGCCGTGGCGCGTGTTACGCCGAGCTGGGCAACCTGGGCGGGGCGGTGAGCGACTTTGACGTGGCCATCCTGCTGGACCCGGATGACGCCGCCGCCTACTACAATCGGGGACTGACCTACGGCGAGCTCGGCAACCATCTCCAATCTGTGGAGGACATGAGCCGGGCCATCGAGTTGGAGCCGGACCTGCCGGAGGCCCACTACTTCCGGGGGATGGCCTACCGCGACCTGGGAGAGACGGAGCGGGCCATCCTGGATTTTGACGCGGCCCTGGAGTTGGAGGAGAACTACGGGCTGGCCCGCTACGCCCGGGGCATCAGCAAGCTGAACCTGGAGAGGTTCCAGGAAGCGCTCATCGACTTTGACGCCGCGCTCGACCTGAACCCGGGCAACGTCGGGGCGCTGCGGGGCAAGGGAGTGGCCCTGGGCAGCCTGGGACGTTACGACGAGGCAATGGAGCCATTGAACCGCTCCCTGGAGCTGGAACCGGACAGCGCGGAGACTTTGGCGGCCAGGGGCCTGAACCGCGCCAGCCTGGAGGAGTTCGAACTGGCCATCGAGGACTACACGCGCGTGATCGCCCTGGACTCCGGCGACCTGCGGGTACTGTACAGCCGGGGCACGTCCCTGATGCGGCTGGGCCGGTACGAGGAGGCCATCGAGGACTTCGACGCCATCATCGAGTTGGACCCGGACAACGTGGGGGCATTTCTGGCCCGGGGCTTTGCCCACGCGGAGTTGGGAGATTACCGGGAGGCCATCCGGGACTGCGACCGGCTGGTGGAGCTGTCGCCGGACGATCCGGCGGCGTACCACGCCCGGGGATACGCCTACGCGGAGATGGGGGCGCGTCATCCGGCGGTGGAGGACTTCGGGAGGGCGGTGGCCCTGAACCCGGAGGACGTTGATTCGCGGCGCAATCGGGCGACCCTATACCGGGAGATGGGCCAGCCGGGGAAGGCCATCGCGGACTACGACGAAATTATCCGGCTCCGTCCTGGCGATTCATGGGCCCTCCGGGAACGACGCCGGGCCATGGAGGAGGCGGAGATACGCTGAGCCGGCAGCGGGAAGTTGCGCCCGTCCATAGCCGGCTTCAAGTGAGTTGAAGAGGGCATGTTTACGCTATCCCACGGTTACCCCAATTTGGCAGGACGCCCACAAACTCCGCTCCTGACGGAACCGGCCACAATTGGCAGGCAAGGGTATCTGGGTCATGGCTCCTGTGCGTGATGAGGAGGTATTGATGGACTTGCTGTTGTTCGGGGTTTGGCCGATTGTGCTCACCCTGCTGGTCTGCTCTTTCGCGGCCTGGTTGTTGCCCAGAGTGCATATCTTGGTGGGTGCTGGCGTGGGCCTGCTGATGGGAATGGTGAACATGTGGGCCGGGATGTTGGGAGTTATGATGGCGGTCAAATGGAACCCCACGGGACAAGAACTGGGAGCCGCCGTCGTTGGTTCCACGGTTGCGGTTTTCCTCGGTTGTTGCATTCCGGTAGCAGGCATGTGGCTCTATGGCTGGCTCAAGCTGAACAGAGGCAGGATTGGCCAATAGTTTATTTCGTAAACACGCCCAAGTTGGGACTGGAGAGTCCAAACCCGGGAAGAAAAGGGGAAAGCCGCCGTCGACTCAGCGGCGGCTTTCCCTCTTGTGTGTTGGCGCGCCAGGTGGGTCGCGCCCAGGGTCAGCTAATCGGAGCCCCCTTGGGGCTGCTTGAGCATGGCGGAGCAGCCCCGCTCGTCCACGACATGGTTCACTGAGACCCGCCCGTGGCTGTCGTAGCCGGTGGTGTAGGCGAATTCGACCTCGGCGCCCCAGGGAACCCGGCCGCCGACCCGGATGGTCCCGTCGCCGGGCTTGCCGTTACTCCGTGGCCCTCCGGCGCCCTTGATCACCACGCCGTTGCGCCCGTCCTTCTTCCACGCCATGACCTTCAGCTCCACCGGGGCCACCAGTTCCGCCGGCGAGGGCGCGAACAATACCTGGTGCAGCCGCCGGAGCACGTCCCCCGAGGGAGTGCGCTTGCCGTTCATGACCTGGGAGAGCATCCCATTGCTGATGCCCGCCCGGCGGGCCGTCTCGTTCTGGCTCCACCCGTGGGCGTCCATCCGTTCCCACAGGGCGTTGGGGTCAATGGCGGGGCACTGAGCGGCCTCGATCTTCACCGGAGCGTCCAGGACCGACTCCATCCGGGCCTGGGCTGCTGGGCTGAGATTGCGCTGCCCCCGGCTGACCTGCACCACGTAGCCGTAGGTCAGTCCCGTACGGTCCGCCACCTGTCGCAGCGTCATCCCACGTTCCCGGGCTCGCTCACGTAGGTAGGTGCTTTCACCGCCGCGGACCACGCCACCCTGCCGGTGGACGACGCCCTGGGGAGGCACCTCGCCCAAGACGGCCTGGATCTTGCCGCGCATGTAGGGTGTTAGGGCCTTCTTGCCCCTGGCGACCTGGGACAGGTGGGAGGGACCGACACCCATCAGGGCGGCCAGTTCCTTGATGTTGAGGCCGCGCTCCCTGGCGGCGACGGTCAGGTGGGACTCGGCCCGGGCGGCGACGGCGCTGGCGTCGTTGGCGCCGGAGTCGAGAATCTGCCCTTGTGTCTTGGGATTGTCCTTAACGTTGGCGTTGTAGTGGATATCGGCGTTGGCGTCGATGGTGATACTGGCGCTGTTGGCGATCATGTTCGTTCCTCCGAAACGCAGCGAGCGGGGGCGCCCCCCAAAAGGCCGGGGAAGGGGGGGGCCCCCCGGGGGGGGAAAAATTTTTTTTTGTGGGGGTTTTTTTTTGGGGGGGGGGGTATTAAACCCCCCCCCCCCGGGG
>JAPPGG010000010.1:0-23865 GCA_028875055.1 Chloroflexota bacterium | reverse complement strand
TTGTTTTTATCGGGGGGGGGTTTGCCTATTTTTTCGCCCCCCCCCACCCCCCCGCGGGGGGCCCCCCCTTCCCCCCCCGTTTGGGGGCGGGCCCCGCTCGTGTGCAAACTTGAATTTGTCGTGGGTTGGTTTGTCAGCGGCGGTTCACTTAGCCGCCGCCCGCCGAGGCGGGCCGCCGTCCCCCACGGGGAGGGCAACGGGCTTGGGGTTGCCGAGACCTCCCTGAATCAGGTCATGCCGAATGCCGCTGGCGCACGGCGCGGCGTGGACGCAATGCTCCCCAGGGTCTGACGAAGCCCGGCGCTTCGCCGTGCTGACGCCCCGCGAGAGGCGCAGTCCGGCCAGGGATTCGAATGGCGGAAACGGGTAGTTGGGGGATGGAGGGCGCGCACGGGCCGGCCGGCTGTCGCGTCATTGGCGAGCCGCCCGGGGGAAGCCGCGTGGCAGCAACGAGCGCCCGGCACGTCGCCGGGGAGTGACCGGCCGGGACAAGTGGCAGCGGCGGTGGCTGCCGTGGTTGGGCAGCTACGCCGCAGCGTTGCAGAGCGCGCCGGAGCCGTTCGGTCGCTCCGGCGGCAGTGTGAGATTCAGGCGAAGGGCGTCAGCCGCTCCGCCAGTGAAACCGTGTGATTAGGAAAATCCGGGATGCCGTGATGTTTCGGTATGCCACCTCCTTGACGATGTGGGTGTTGAAGTTGGCCAGGACAACTCTGCCCCGGCTGGGTTAGATTTCCGGCTGGGGCGCTGCGAGCGGTACCCGCAGACGCCACAGCCTGGGTTGGGAACGAAGCGGGATCAATCGCACCGCACCCTCCGTCCGTTGGCAGGAGCGATCAACTCCGGCCAGCGGACGGGCGCCCAGCAACCGGGAGGGATCAGCTCCCGATCGCTGAACGGCGTCCGGCGGATGAAGGACTTGAACACTCCAGCCGCCGGACTGCCCAACGGGAGAAGGGCTTGACACTCCAACCCGTTGGACCGGACCGGGGAAGAAGGGATTGAGCACTCCAACCACCGGCCCGCGCTGCTTGCAGAGAGCTACGTCAAATCCGCAGCGGCAGCGCATTCCCTCGTGAGCGACTTGCGTCCAGCCCCGGCTTGAGGGAGAAGCCCCAGGTTTCTACGGCGGGAAACGCTGGAAAAGCCTGACAACGCAGCTATTGTCGGCCTTCCGGACGCCCCTGGGTAGGCCGTGCGCGCCCCACCGGGCAAGTGTTAACCGGACTGGAACCGGCCCTTTCAGGGCAGCTATCTACCTGTGCAACAGCCGTAGTGCCAGCGCCAGCACCCGGAGCGGCCACCGCAGCCGTTCCCGGCGCCTCAAGGCCCGGCGGGTTTCCGCCAGGGTGGTCCTTCGCCAGTTGGTCTGGTTGTTGCGGTTCAGGCCCGTGAGGGGATAGTCCTGCGGGGGCAGGGTCAGGCCGTGGTCATCCAAAAGCGCCAGTTCCACGGTCATGAGTCGTTCCTCCTCCCGCAGCCAGTCCAGGCCCTTCCCCCGGTCGGGATGGCTTTCCCGCAGTTCCCGCCACTCCCGGATCAGGGGCCAGGCGTCGCCGAAGACCGCCTCGTCGTCAGCGGCGGGTTCCAGGGTGGCCAGTTCGGGGAACTCGCGGCGCGGCGGACGCGGCGGACGCGGCGGGGAAGGCGGCTGGGCCAGACTGACGAAAGACGTTGACTCCGGAGTCCCCTTCCCGCCGTCCCCTTGCGCCAGCTTTCCCTCGATGCTCCGCAATGCCTGGCCGTGTTCATTCCTGAGATCCTCAACCTCCCCGTGGACGGTTGCCAGGCCCCTGGTGGACGCCTCGGCCAGTTCCTCCACTCTCTCCAGCCGCCCGGTCAACAGGTCGTTGCGTTCCAGTTGTTCCCTGGCCGGCGACCCGGCGCCTTCCAGGAGGGCCTTCTCCAGCGCGCCCCGCATCCTGCGGGACAACCGCCCGGTCTCCAAAGCCGCCGAAAGCGTGCGGTAGTTCACGCCCAGGTCTTTGGCAACCCGCATCACGCCCCTGCTCCGGACCATCTCGGTCATGAGGACCGTCAGTTGCAGGTGCTGCAGGTCCTCCACGCTGCGGCTTTCTTCGAAGATCGGTTCCCGGTCGCTCATGTTTTCCTCCTCGCCGATGCCGACTTGTAAAAGTGCAACTTTCCAACGGGGCCAATGCAACCGGCGGGCGGCTTCGACGCTTGCAGAAGTGCAAGTTTCACCCAGGGAGTATGCAACGGCCCGTTGGAACGGCTCCTTACGAAAACCGTTAACAGGAAACGTCCGGTAGGGGGCCGATTTCCCCAGGTTCCAGGTTCAAAACGTCCCGACTTGCATTTCTGCAACCGGACGCGACTCCTGTACACCCCAATGACACCACGAGAGGGGCCGCTTGCGTAAGGCCCTGCGCGCCCCCGCAGGAAGGTGGGGGCGTGGGCGAGGTTATGCAAAGCGTCCTGATTGTTCACACTCTCTGGCGGCACCGGCGAAGAGACCGGCGACCCCGACACCAGGGAGGTGAACGAATTGACCCAGGCAAGCAGACCCAGGCTCGTCCGGCGGGCGATGATGGCGGCGGCGGCGCTGCTGTCAGCCGCCGTCGTCGCCCTTCCCGCCAGCGGCGCGGCCCTGGCCCAATCCCCGCCCCAGGACCAGGACGACCTGCAACTGGTCAACCGGGACCGCCAGATGGTGGAAAGGAAGAAGGACGGCGACTTCGTGGCCCGGCCCATGTTCAGCCGCCAACTCAGCGTCCTCCACTACTCCATCCGCCACCCGGACACCGGGGACTGGCTCACCAACACCTACCGGGTGCAGGGCGGGGAGAAAAAGCTGGCCGAGGGCTGGGAGTACACCTTCGAGTACCCGGCCCTCGCCGAACACCCCGACCTCCACCCGGAGCAAGCCTTCCTGCTGGTGCTGGCCGTCCCCCGCCAGGGCGGCGGCGACCACCACGTCTTTCACGCGTTGATTCCCGTCCACCAGCCGAGGGGTCTGTGGGACAAGGTTCTGGGCGCCCTGGACCCGGACCGCTGGGCCCGGGCCGCCGCCCGCTGGGTGATCCAGGGCGTCCACGGGACGTTGTGTGGCGTGGTGGAGGGAATCACCCAGACCCAGATCGCCGAGTGCGAGGGGTAGCGGCATGAGCGACATCCTCACCGGCACGCCCCCGGAACTCACCTACCTGCATCCCGTGGTGAGGCTGGCCTGGATGACCGTCTGGGCCGTCACCTCGGCGGCGTTGGCGGCCATCCTGGGCTGGATGGGGCTGAGCTTCATCGTCCAGGAGCACCTGGGCCGCCACCAGTCGGGCTGGCGGGAGATGGTGCCCCGCCTGGTGCTGGGCCTGACCGCCGCCGCGTCGTCCCTGTGGTGGTGCGCCCTGGTCATCGACGTGGCCCACGCGGTATCGCAATTCGTCGCCGCCTCCCTGAACGTCACTCCAGGCGATCTGCTGCGGGCGCCCCTGTTCGCATTGCTGGCGGCGGCGGAGACCGCCGCGCCCGGCCTGGCGGTGTTCATCGCCCTGCTCTACCTGGTCTTCGGCCTCTTCGTCCTCTACCTGCTGGTGCAGATGATCCTGCGGTTGGCCCTGATCGACATCCTGCTGGCCCTGGCCCCCATCGCGTTGGGGCTGTGGATCCTGCCCCACACCGCCGGTTGGGGCCGCCACTGGCTGCGGATGTTCCTGGTGACGGTGTTCCAGCAGGCGGTGCAACTGATAGCGCTGGCCATGGGGTTCGCCTTCCTGGGGGAGTTCGCCCTGATCGGCGAGTTCGAGCCGGCCCAGGACCTGGTGTGGAAGCTGCTGATGGCCATCGCCTTCATGTATCTGGCCGGGCGGGTGCCGTCCATGCTGGGGCAGCACGGGACCTTCGACGCCTGGCTGCACACCCTGTACTTCGGCATGTCCCTGCCCGGCCAGATGGTGCGCTCGGCCCGGGCCGTCGGCCTGCTGGCCGGGGGCGCGTCCGGCGGACCGGCGGGGGTTGCCGCCGCCGCCGCGACGACCACTGCCAACACGGCGGCCAACACCGGGGCCAACGCGGTGAACTCGGCGGCCCAGAACTCCACCCCCGCCGGCCAGGGCGGTCCCACGCCCCGCAGCCAGGGGCCGTAGCCAACCAAGGAACGACAACTACCGGCGCGGCTGAACGTTCGCGCCGCCGCACAACGGGGAGGTGCGCCGATGTGCCAGTAGCAGTGCGCCAATGCGCCGATGAATTGAGACGCAAACCACGAGAAAACGACTGAGGAGAAAAACTCTATGGACAACCTTACCCAGACCGTATCGAACCTGGTGGGCATCCTGCTGGGACTGGTGGGCGTGGTGGGGGTGGGCTATTTCATCTACGGGGCCTACCTCTACCTCACCGCCTCGGGCGCGCCCAACCAGATGGAGCGGGGCAAGACGGCCATGATGACCGCGTTGGCGGGGATCGTGCTGGCCCTCGTCGCCTATGGCGTCGTCGAACTGGTGATGAACGCCGTGGTGGGCAACACCGTGGACCCGAAGATCCCCGATCCCAAGAAGATCAAGTAGGGGGTGGAGCATGAGAGAGCACGAAGTGCCGACCCACGTGCAGGCCGAGGACAAGGCGCTCCTGTGGTTCACCTTTCCCCAGGTGGTGGCGGTGGTGGCGGTGTGCGCCGTGAGCTACGGGGTGTACCGCTACTTCCCCTTCGGCCCCTCGGGGCTGAAGTTGGCCGTGGCCGTGCTGCTGGGCGCGGCGGGCGTGGCCCTGACCGTGGTCAAGGTGGGCGGCCGGGGATTGCCCCTGGTGGCCGCCGACCTGCTGAAGTTCCGGCTGAGGGCCAGGGGCTACGCCGGGTCTCCGGCGGGACTGGCGGTCAACGAGCCGCCCCCGCAGCCCGAGGCCAAACCCGACCCGCTGCGGCTCCTGGCGAATACAGCGGCCAGCAGGCTGGAGAAGTTCCGCGAGAGGCGCCGGAAGCGCAGGAGCCGCCGCACGTTCCGGCCCCACCGCTGGCTGGGACGCCGCCGGAAGTCCGGCAACGGGGCCAACCAGACGCAGGCGGAGACCGGCGGTGGGAAACGCCGGGGCCGGTTCCTGGCGGCGGCCGGACTGCTGGCGCTGGCCGTCGTGGCGATGCCCGGCAGCGCCCTGGCCGACGACCCGGACGACAACCCCTACGGCGACGCCTGGCGGCTGGACGAAATCTACTTCGAACCGCCGGACCCGGCGCCGGGCCGCCGGGTCTACGTCGAGCGGCTGGCGGTCTCCGGCGACACGGCCGCCGTCACCCTGCGGGCCGCCCACGACCTGGACCTGAAGGGTCGGGTCTTCGGCGGCAGGACCGGCAGGACCTTGAAGATGGGCTTCAACACCGGCCTGGCGGCGGGGCAGAGCAAGAGTTACAACCTGACCCTGGACGGCCCGTCGCCCTCCTTCACCTTCTCTTGGCAGGACGCATTGGGGTTCTCCGGCGCGGCGTCGCTGAAGAGCCAGCAAATTCCCTACCCCCTGCCCACCGCCGAGGGTGAGCTGTGCGACCTGGCGGTCACCTCCCTGGAGTGGATGCCGGGGCGCATCAGCGGCGTCATCGCCTCGGAGTGCATCGCCGAGACCCGGCACGAGGAGGACCTGCCGGTGTACGGCGGCCACTTCAGCCAGTCGGTTCCGGCAATGCTGGACGCCACCGTGACCGCCGTCGCCGGAACGGTCAGCGTCACCTGGGGCGGCCACTCGACAACGGCCACCTTCGTCCCGGACGGCGAGACTTCCTTCACCCTGCCCGTCGCCAACGCGAGGGCGGTCAACGAGCTGGAGATCGCGGCGGACCTGACGGCGACGCTGAACGTCCCCCGCCCGCCCATGTTGCAGACCACGCACCACCCAGCCCGCACCGACGTGCACACCCGCCGGGTGACCTGCGCCTGCGGTGAAAGCTCAACTGTCAAGACGGTGCGCGTCTACGTCCACCACCCGGAGCACGTGCGCGCCGTGGAGGTGCAGCGTTCCGACGTAACCCGCACCCGGACGGCGAGCATTCCCCTGGCACCCGCCCCCATATCCGGAGTGAGTCGGGCGGTGGGCCTGGGCGCCGACGCCCCCTACCAGGCCCTCTACGTTCCCCCGCCCCAGCCCGAGCCGCCCAGGGCGGAGCAGACCCCGGTGGGCGGTTCCAACTGGTGGAGCCGGCTATGGCCCGGAAACTGACCGCCCTGCTGGTGGCTTTTCCAGTAGTCCTGTCGTCGGTGGCCGCCGGCCCCGACGACGAGATGAAGGCGATGGCCGACGCCTTCGACGCGGCGCTTACCGGCATGGCCTACGCCGGGGCGGGCCTGTGCCTGTTCGCCATGGTCTGGGCGGGATTCGTGCTGATGGCCGAGGGAGCGGAGGGAGAGGGAAGGGGCAGGGCGCGCAACGCCGTGTTCATGGCGGTGGTGGGCCTGGTGGTGGCGCTGCTGGCCAAGGCCATCGCCCTGGCCGTCAGCGGCGGCGTCATCCCCAGCCTGTAATGGAGGAGAGAGAGTTGCAAGCATTGAAACCGAAGTTGACCAGGATCAAAAGGCTGCCGTTGCCCTTCGTAGGAAACAAGTCAGCCGCGACTGAGGCCGGCCAACCGGCGGAAGTGGCAGGGAAGGACCCGGAAGCAGTGGAACTCAAGCCGCCGCCCCCGCTGTCCCTGTTCTTCATGGTGTCCCACCTGGAGGACGACGGCCCGGTGCGCCTGGACGGGGTGAAGCTGGCGGTGCTGGAGGTGATGGGGCTGGAGCTGGACGAGCCCAAGATGGGCGCCTTCGCCGGTTCCCTGAACGCCTTGGACTTTCCGGTGCAACTGCTGGTCAGGCAGCACCCGCCGGTGTTGCATGGCTTGAGGGACCGGCTGGCCGAGGCACAGCCCGAAGACCTGCCAGCCCAAACAAAGGAAGCATCGGAATCCCTGGGACGGTTGCTGACCACGCTGGAAACCCGGGAGGGCATCCTGGACCGAAGGTTCTACGCCGTGTGCGAGCACAGCCGTGCCGGCGAGCTCCACGGCCTGCTGGCCCGGGCAGGGCTGGGCGTCTTTCCGCTGAAGGGCAACGCCCTGCGCCAGTTGCTGCTGGCGTCGGCTCTGGGCGGCTCGCCCCAGGAACGGGACGAGGACGCCGAAATGGAGGTCGAGGTGAACCGTCGCGACATCCGCATCGGCGACCATCTCACCCGCTCCCTGCACCTGGGCAAGTGGCCCCGGAGTCTCGCCCCCGGTTTCCTGCAAGGGTTGATGGCCGCCGGCGCGCCCATGGACCTGTCGGTGCACCTGGGCGCCATTCCCACGGAGCAGGCGGCGCGCACCCTGGAGTGGCAGAAGGTCCGCTTCGAGTCGGCGCAGAGCCTGTCCTTCAAGCGGGGCCGCAGTATGTCCCCCGAGGCGGAGATCGCCCTGGAGGACGTGAGCCGCCTGCGCAACGAAGTGCAGCGGGGAAGGGAGCGGCTGTTCCACGCCTCCCTGTCCGTCACCCTCCACGCCGGCGACCAGGATACGTTGAAGGACCTGACCCAAAAGGCCCGGGCCCACTTCGCCGCCACGTTGGGCAAGCTGGACAACCTGGCCTTTAGGCAACGGGAGGGATTGTTGTCCACATTGCCCCTGGGCCTGAACGCCGTGGCCGTTTGGCGGACGCTGGATACGTCGTCATTGGCCCGGCTGTTCCCCTTCTCGCCGCCGGACCTGGACACCAGGAGCGGCACCCTCTACGGCATTGACCTGCGGGCCTGCGCCCCCATCGTCTACGACCCCTTCGACGGAACGCACCTGAACGCCAACACCGCCGTCCTGGCGCGATCGGGTTCGGGAAAATCCTTTGCCACCAAGCTGGGGGTGTTGCGGGGCCTGTGTCGCGGAGTGCGGGCCTACATCATCGACCCGGAGGGTGAGTACACCGACATGGCGCGGGCCGCCGGTGGACGGGTCCTTTCCCCCGGCGTCCCCGGCCAGGGCATGAACCCCTTCGTCATCGACCGGGGCGACAGCGAGGAACTCTTGCAGCGCATCGGCAGCCTGCGCCGGCTGATTGAAGTCATGGTGGGGGAGCGTCTCAGTGCCGAGCGGCGTTCCAGCCTTGACCACGCCCTGGCGGGCTACTACTCCGAAAGGCGGGAGCGCACCGGCTTCCGGGACTTCTACGCCTACCTGCAGGGGGAGACGCCGGAAATTGCCCACCTGCTGCGCCCCTTCGCCACCGGCAGCCTGCGGGACCTGCTCTCCGACGAGGGCGACGACCTGCTGGCCCGGGAGGCCCTGGTAACCGTCTTCGACCTGCACCTGCTGGAGCCGGAACTGAGACCGGCCGCCGCGATGGTCTGCACCGAGACGGTGTGGGCAGCAGCAGCCCAGGACCCCCGGCCCCGCCTGCTGGTGGTGGACGAGGTGTGGAGCATCATGCAGCACCCCGAGGGCGCCGCCTTCATGGTCTCGATGGCAAAGCGGGCCAGGAAGCACCGGCTGGGTTTGCAGTTCATCACCCAGGACGTGCAGGACCTCCTCTCCGAGGATTCTTCAAGAGCAATCACCGGACACTCTGGTCGTGCCCTGCTCCAGAACGCCGCCTTCAAGCTGCTCTTGCAGCAGGACGCCGCCGCGATTTCCACCGTGGGCGAAGCCTTCGACCTGCCCGAGGAGCTGCAACGCTGGCTGCTGTCCTGTCCCCGGGGCGACGGGCTGCTGCTGGCGAGAGGCAACCGCTTTCCCGTGCGCATCGAGGCCACGCCGGAGGAGACGGAAGTAATCGAGTGGCGGCCTGGGCCAAGACATTGAACCCGGAACTCTGAACCCAAGACTCTGAAACCGGAACCTAATCCAATAGAAAGGAAATTTGCATGAATAAGAAAGCCAGAAATATCCTGCTGGGCAAGCGGGAGGCGGAGAAGCCGCCGGTCCTGCTGGCGGTCACGCCGCCGCGCACCGGCGAGCGCACCCTGCTGGGCGTGGAGAACCTGCTCCAGTCCATCGCCGTCCCCGAACCCTTCTCCATGGAGCTGGCCGCCGACGTGGACGGCGCGACCCTGCTGGTCCGCTGCCAGGACGATAGGGTGGTCCGCCAGCAGCTATCCGCCCACTACCCCCAGGCTCGCGTCCGCCAGCTGCCCGCCGACGCCGACCCCATGATACTCGGCGCCGGCGAGCGGGCCGGCGCCATCTCCCTGCGGGCGGACGGGCCGGAGTACGTGCCGCTCCGCACATTCCGGGACGACGACCTGCTGGACCCGGGCTCCGACCCCCTGCTGGCGGTCATCGGCGCCCTGTCCAACCTGAACCGGGGCGAAAGGGTGGTGGCCCGGCTGCTGCTGCGCTCCCTGGGCCCCGACTGGTCCCAGCAGCACCAGGCAAGAGCCCACCGGCGGGCCGTCCCGGACAACCGGGAACCCTCCTACACCTACCAGACCGGCCCCCTGAAGCTGGACGGCGTGACCATGGCGGTGCTGGGCGCGGTTGCCCTGGCATCCCTGCGGGGCTACCTGTGGGTACAGGACGGCGAGTATCTCAAGGCAGTCCTGCTGGGCGCGGGCGCCGCCGCCGGCCTGGCTTTAGCCGGCTGGGGCTGGTGGCGCTGGCGGCAGGGCCGAAGGCGGGTCTACGATCCGTTGCTGATCCGGGAGAAGGTCTCCCGCGTCGCCTTCGACGCCGAGTTGCAGCTCACCGCCGTCATCCCCGAGGGGGAAAGGCTGCCCCGCATCGGCGAACTCCTCACCCCGGTGGTGGCCGCCTACCATCACTTCGACCACCCCGCCGGGGCGGGCTTCAGGGTGGGCGACCTGCGGGAGGCGACCTCCCCGTCCGTCGGCCTGCACCCGCCGGGGCCGGGGCTCTTCGGCAAGCGCAGCGTCCTGGGGGTGCGGGAGGTTGCCGCTCTGTGGCACCCGCCCGGCGAGCGGGACGAGACGCCCCTGGTGGAACGCTCCGGCTCCCGGGCCCTGCTGCCCTCGGCCCGCAGGGTCGGCGAAGGGGCGCTGGTGGGCCACGCCACCAC
Organism: Chloroflexota bacterium; assembly: GCA_028875055.1. Lineage (GTDB taxonomy): Bacteria > Chloroflexota > Dehalococcoidia > Lucifugimonadales > UBA3495 > Bin22. Next base: position 13,906 of record JAPPGG010000010.1, on the reverse strand, counting down.
CGGCGAGAACCGGCCCATCCGCTTCCCCGAGGACCTGCTGCGCCGCCACCACCTCTACGTGGCCCGCACCCGCATGGGCAAGTCCACCCTGATGGGCCACGTGGTCGCCCACAAGCTGGAGGAGAAGGCGGCGGGCCGCGACCACGACGCCATCATCGTCGTGGACCCTCACGCCGACCTGGTGGCCGCCATCCTGGAGCAGGTCCCCGAGTCCCTCATCGACCGGGTGAAGCTCATCGACCTGGCCAACGAGACACGCGCCCCCGGCATCAACCTGCTGGACACCCGCGTCTTCGCCGATAGGGACCGCACCGCCGACTCGGTGATCAGGGTGGCCAAGGGACTGTGGGAGCAGTGGGGGCCGAGGATGCAGTCCATCCTGGAGCACACGGTGAAGAGCCTCCACGAGGCCAACGCCCACCCGTCCACCGCCGACGACCAGCAGCACACCATCCTGGACGGGCTGAAACTCCTCTCCGACGAAGTCTTCCGCGCCTCAGTCCTGGCCAGGGTCTCCGATCCCTACATCCTGGAGTGGTGGGGCCGGGACTTCGGCAACTGGCACCGCCAGTACCGGGCCGAGGCCCTGGCCCCGGTGCAGACCCGCCTCTCCTACTACGCCTCGTCGAAAAGAGCCAGGGCCGTCCTGGGCCAGCCCCGCTCCACCATCGACCTGCGCCAGACCATCCGCGAGGGCGGCGTGCTGCTGGTGTCCACCGCCCAGGGGGTGGTGGGAAGGGACGTGGCCGCCCTGGTGGGCGCATCGCTCCTCAACCTGGTGGACGCGGTGATCCGGGAGCAGGGCGGCGTGGCGCCGGAGGAAAGGCGTGGGGCATTGGTGGTGGTGGACGAGATGCAGTCCATGCCCGGCGTCGATTACGAGTCCATGCTCAGCGAACTGGGCAAGTTCGGGGCCAACTTCATTCTGGCCACCCAGAGCCTCGCCAAGCTGAACGATCTCTCGCTGACCATGCGGGACACCATCCTGGCCAACGTGGGCTGCCTGGCGGTGTTCCAGGTGTCGGGCAGCGACGCCCGGCAACTGGTGTGGGAGTTGGGCAAGGACCGGGTGTCCGAGGACGACGTCGTGTCCCTGGACGTGCACCACTGCTACGTGCGGGCCACCGTGGGCACGGAACGGCTGCCCGCCTTCTCCATGATGGTGCGGAGGCCCGACGACGGCAACCCGGCGGCGGCGGAGCGCATCCGGGCCGCCAGCGCCGCCTACACCCGCGCCGTGGGCGGATTGGCGGGTCTGACCGCCGCCGAGATGATGGGAGAGGAGAAGGTCGGCGAGTACCGCCGCCTGCTGGCGGAGGGGCAAAACGAGGGGGCCAACGACGACGGGCACACCGGGCGCGAGCCGCACCACGGAAATCCCCCATCCCCGGCCCGGGAGCCGCGCAATCCCGTCAGCCGTCGCAAGGACGCCGCTGGCGAGGGAGGTTCAAGGTGAGCCGCGCCTCCTCATGTGAAAGGGAACTGCTGGGCGCAATGGCGGAGATGCCCTTCCTGGACCGGCTGGAACTGGCCGCCGTAACCGGCTGGTCCAAGGGTACCGTGTACCGGAACGCGGCCAGGCTGGAGCAACGGGGACTCGTCGCCTCGGTGCCCCACGCCACTCCCGTCATCCCCCGCACCCGCCGCTACCATCTCACCGCCGACGGACTGCGTTGTCTGGCCGAGGCCACCGGCGATTCCATGGACCGTCTGCTGAGAACTCGTCCGGTCTCCCATTCCTGGCTGCGCCTGCTGCTGGAGCGGCTGGACGGCGCGGCGGTCATATACCGCCTGGCCTCGGCGGTGTCCGAGCCGGCATTTCCCGTCCGCTTCCGCTGGTACCGGGCTGCCCCGCTGGACGCCGCCGTCACCCTGCCCGATGGCCGCACCCTGGGCGTACTTCGCCTGGGACGGACCGCCGGCCGTACCGGCTTCGGCAAGCGGCTCCGGCGGCTGGCCGACGGCCCCCGGCCCGGCCTGGTCCTGGTGATCGTTCCCGACGAGACTCGCCTCCGGCACGCCGGGCGCCTGCTGGCCCAAACTCCGCTCAACGTCCTGCTGGCCCTGGAAGAAGACGTGGCCCTGGCCGGCCCGGACCGCCGAATCTGGCGACCGCCGGCTGCCAACGCCTTCCTGGGCTTGCGCCATGCCCTGGGGAGGTTGCCCGCCGGAGGCGCGCTGTTCGAGGAGACGCCGCCGTCGCGCCTCGCCCTGCCCGGCGACAACTACCACAGCGCCTTCACCCCGCTGCTGGCGCCCGCCGAAAAGCGGGCCCTGGACCTGGCCGCCGACTGGCCCTGGCTGTCGCGCCGGGAGCTGGCCGCCCTGCTGGGCGTGTCGGAACCCCGCGCCTCCCAGGTCATCGTCGCCCTCGAAACTGACGGCCTGCTGGCCAGGCCGCCGGAGGCCGGAGGGCGGATGGCGCTCACCGACCCGGGGCTGGCGGCGCTGGCCCGCCGCGACCGGGCATCGGTGGCCGCCGCATGGAAGAGGTCCAGCGTCGCTCCCGTGGACGAAGGCAGGCCCCTCCATTGGCGCAACGTCTCCGGCGGCAGGAGCCGGCAGTTGCTGCGCAACCTGGACCACACCGCCGCCGTCCACGGCTTCGTCGCCAGCCTGGCGGCGCAGGCCCGCTGCCTGGACTGGGAGGTCCTGCAACTGGACCCGCCCCACCGGGCCTCCCGCCACTTCCGGCATCAGGAGGGACCCCGCTCGGTGCATCCCGACGCCTTCGGCCTGCTGCGGCGGGGCCCGGACTACTCCGAACCATGGGCCTTCTTCCTGGAGTGGGAGCGCCGCGCCGTGCGGCCCGGGACCATGGCAGACCGCCTGGCTCCCTACCTGCGCTACTACTCCACCCAGAGGCCTGCCGATGACCACGGCGTCCCGCCCGCCGTCCTGGTGGTCTTCGACGACGACCTGGCTGCCGGCCACTTCCTGCGGCTGGCGGAGGAACTGATGGACCGCGCCGGCGTCAGCCTGCCCCTGTGGGTCTCGGATAGGGCCGCCGTACAGTCCCGGGGACCGCTGGGCTCGGCCTGGCGGACGCCGGGCCGGTGGGAGCCGGTCAGCCTGTTGTCCGCGCCGGCGGAGGGCCACGTAAAGGAACGAGGGGCAGGGCAACTGGCAGGACCCCGTTCTTTTCCCGATAGGAGGGGAACCGCCACGCCCTTGCAACATAGGAGCCGGCCGAGAGGCCCCCGGGGGCGTGGGGGGCGGACCGTGGTCCGGCTCGACGCGGCGGCCCTCTGGGAGCGGCTGGCCCAGCTGGACCGCTCCCAGAACTGGCTCGCCAGGGAAATGGGAGTCAGTTCCGCCCACGTCTCCCTGCTGGTCAACGGAGGTCGGGCGCCTTCGGGACGCATCCAGAAACGGATGCTGAAGGCCCTCGGCGTCAGCGACTTCAACCAGCTTTTCACACTGGAGGTGACCGATGACCAACCCTAACGACGACCCGGAGTTCGACGGGCTCCGGCCCGAGGACCGGGACGACGACCCCGACCTGCCCCAGGACGTCGACCGGCTGCTCCGGTACTTCCCGGGACGGCTGAACCGCCTCAAGGAGGCCAGCGGCCTCAGCTGGAGCGGGCTGGCCGTGGCCCTGGGTGTGGACCGCAAGCGGGTCCGCCTCTGGGGCAAGGGCGCGGAACCCCGAGGGGGTTCCATCCTCTCCCTGTTCCACTTCGCCAGCGGGATTCCCGGCGGCATCGACATCCTCCTGGGCCTGTTCCCTGAACCGGACGTAACCGGCGACGAGGACCAGGACACGGAGGACGAGGAGCGGGATGACCAGGAGCAGGAGGAAGGCGAAGCCTAAATCCTGACCCAACCCAGGCCGGCGCCCGCCTCCCTCGACCGCGCCGGCAACCCAAGCGCCAGACCCTATTGCAAGCTATGAGCGACGCCAAGAAATACAGCGGAAAGAGCAAGACAGCCGGTGGAGAATCGGAACTGCGCTTCGTGGGCGTGGAGTTCAAGCCCGCCCCCGACGCCCAGGACCGCCTGCGCCGCCTGTTCACCATCCTGGCCGCCCACTTCGCCCAACGGGACCAGGTTGAGGAGAAACAGGACCGTCTTGCCGGCGGTCAGTCAGCCGATGACGAGGACCGGGGAGCGGAGTGACCGGTCTAACAGACCCTGCCCGTCAACGCTGCGGAGACCGGACCATTGGGTTGATTTATCATCGTCAGGGAGAGGACAATGTGGGAGAAACGAGAGACACATGAACCCAGCGGCGTCCTACGGAGAGTTGGAGGGAAGAGATGGAACTCTATCAGTTTGAATTCATTCTTCACGAACCCGAGGAGAGCCACGGTTGGATGTATCGGGCCGAAATTCCGGCCCTGCAAGGCTGCCGGGCCTGGGGTGACACCCCCGAGGAAACCCTTGAGGCACTGTGGGGAAACGCCAGAATCCTCCTCCAACTCCAGAAGGAAAGAGCGGAACCCTTACCGCCCGCTACGACTCGGAGCAAGAGGACCAAGGGGATCTTCACGGTAACCGCATGACCTACCGTGAACTGCGCCGGAAACTGGAGCGGCTGGAGTGCGTCTTTATGCGGCAAGGGCAAGGTTCCCATGAAGTATGGCGCAACCCGGCAAACGGCCGTCAGACCATCATCCCCAGGCACGGCAACCGGGACCTGGCAACCGGCACCCTGCACGAGATCCGCAGGGACCTGGGAATCTCCAGGCGGGATTTCGACCAGGCATAGACCCGCTGAACACCCTGAGCCCCAGCGGCCGCCGCACGGCCCGCCTGCTCGCAAACCGGGAACGCTTAAGGAACGCGAGCATCAAGAGCGAGTTTCCAATTTCCCAATCCCGCTGGCCTTTGACGCCGGTCCGCCGCAGGAGTATCATCAGCCCTAGAGGTTGGCCCGGCGGTGGTGGAACACCCCGGGCCGTGGCCCCACCTGCGGGAACAGGTGACGCGGCGGCATTGTACTACTTGCGGACCCGCTCCCGGCAGGGGCGGGTCTGTTCCATTTTCAGCCGATGCGAACCAACAGGAGGCGACCATGCCGGGAACCAAAGTGAAGAAGCAGAAGTCCGAGGGCAACCGGGCCGCCATCTACGCCCGGGTCTCCGACAAGAGCCAGGACGGAGAGGACAAGACCTCCATAGCCGAACAGACCAGCGAGATGGAAGCCTACTGCGAACAGCGGGGCCTGACCATCGTCGCCCGCTACCAGGAGGTGGGCCAGGGCTGGTCCAAAAAGCGCAGCCAGTTCCAGAAGATGCTCAACGACGCCAAGCGGGGCCGCTTCGACGTCATCGTCTGCTGGAAGTCCGACCGGCTCAGCCGGGGGATGTACCCCGCCGCCGCCCTGATGGAGGTCATCGAAGCCAGCCATATCAAGCTGGAGGCGGTGATGGACTCCATCGACATGAAGACCTTCGGCCTGATGGCCGCCATCGGCAAGCTGGAACTGGACAGCTTCCGCGAACGGGCATCCATGGGCAAGCGGGGCGCCGCCAAGGCGGGGCGCATTCCGGTCAGCAACGTCCCCTACGGCTACCGCGTCGGCGAGGACGGCCGGCCGGAGATCGTGGAGGAGGAGGCCGAGGTGGTACGCCGCATTTACCAATGGTGCGTTGAAGAGGGATTAGGAGCCACGGTCATTCGCCACCGGCTGACCGCCGAGGACGCGCCCCTGGGCCGGGCGGGCAAGCGGTGGTGGGACGGCCAGATTCACCGCATCCTGACCAACGAGACCTACAAGGGCACCTGGTGGTACGGCAGAGCCCGCTACGTCTCCACCGAGGACGGCGTCAAGGTCTACGACCAGGACCCCGAGAACTGGATCGCCGTTCCCTTCCCGCCCATCATCGACGCGGAGACCTGGGATAGGTGCCAGGAGATGCGGACCAAGCGCAAGACCTACTCGGGGCGCAACACCAAGATCTTCTACATGTTGCAGCACCTGGTGCGCTGCACCGAGTGCGGGATGCTGATGGGCTGCATGGCCACCAGGAAACGGACGGTGAAGCACGGGGACAAGGTGTACAAGTACGACCTGGAAGTTCCCCGCCGCTACTACAAGTGCTACGGCGTGCAGCACTTCCAGACCGGCTGCCGGGAGCACACCATGATCCGGGCGGAGCGGCTGGAGGAGTTGGTGTGGACGGAGGTCAAGAACGTGCTGGCCAACCCCGCCCTGATCGTGGCCGGCCTAGAGTCGTTGGGAGAGAAGGAGGAGGATGGACTGAGTGAAGAAATCCGCAATGCGGAGAAAGAGCTGGAGAAGGTTCAGCTGGAGGAGGACCGGGCCATCCGGCTCTACGTGTCAGGGAAGATCACCGAGGCCCAGTTGGACCACCAGAGGAGGTTCATCACGGAGAGGTTGGAGAGCGCCCGCCGGAAGCTGGACGACTGCCGGGCCAGGGAGTCGGCTCAGGCGGGGCAGGTGGAACTGGCGGAGCGGGTGTTGCAGTGGGCGGAGTTGATGGGCAATGAGTTGGACGATTTGCCTCAAGAGAAGCGGCGGGAGGTGCTGCGGCTGCTGCTGGACGAGGTGACCATCAACCGCGAAAACAACCTCACGTTCACGCTGGCGATACCAACGGACGATTTGGAGTCGATTGCGCCTCCGGCATCAGATTCTCGCTGTAATATTCGTCCACCGACTCGATGATGCCCTCCAGCAGCCTGCCGGTGGCGTTGTCCTCGGCCTGCTCGGTGATGGACACCACGCGGATGCCCTTGCGCCGCAACTGGGCCTTGAAGGCCACGGCGTGCTCCCGCTTGCGGGTGAATCTCGAAAATTTCCAGACCAGAATCACCTGGAAGGGGGCCTTCGGCCTGCTGCCCTCGTCGATCATCTCCCGGAACTGGGGCCGGTCGGCGATTCTGCCGCTCTCTGCCTCGTCCACGTACTCGCGGGCTACGGAGTAGCCGTTGGCCTTGGCGTATTCCTTGAGCGCCCTTAGCTGGGCGGCCACGGAGAGGTCCACGTCCTGGCGGTCGCTGGAGACCCTCGCGTAGAGCGCCGCCGGGGTCAGGGGTACAAACTCGCGCTTTTTCATCTTTGCTCCCTTGCCGTCTTCGTTCATGTCTCTTCGTCCTCCGTCTCGTCCGTGTCTGTCCGGCGGGAACGCCGCTGCATCCGCTCCTTCACGCGCCACTCCCGCTCCTCCATGTACAGGCGGATGGCCTCCCGCAGCAGCTCGCTCACGGTGCGTTCCTCCTCTCCTGCCACTTGGCGCAGTTGCTGGGCCTGCGGCGGGGGCAGTGAGAACGTGATGGTCTCGGTGTTCCTGGATATTATGGGGGCCATAATCGCTCCTTGCGTCGCCCATTATAGCACATTGTCTTACACTCCACCAGCGGGCAACCGGCCTTCGGCCCGCCTCCGGAGTCTCACGGCAAGAGGGGTCTCCGGGTACGTACCTGCAACATTTCGAAACCTTGCCGCCTGTTGCACGCAGACAAAGGAATGGCAAACACTTCCCTTTTGGGCACCATTGGAAACCACGGGAACGGCTCCGCTCACCCCTATTGGACACTCTGTCCAGGCCTGACGGCCGGTTCGTTATTGTCCGTGGCTGGGCGGCTGTCGCTGGCATTCGTACCTGGATGGCGTGCCTCTCGGGTGGCGGGCGGTTCATTGGCGATGACGGTCTGACGTGTCGGCTCTGCAACAGATTGCAGTGTCGGGGGCGTAACAGGACGTGACGGCCGCAAGTTGCCGCAAAATCGTCCAATCGCGGCTTTTGAGGCCCCCCTATGGGAAATATCCAGCGCGGGAAGATTGTACTTTGGGCACCGCCTACAATGCTGCCAGCGGCGTCCGGTCCGACGGAATGTCAGAGGTTCGACGGGCTTGTGTTTGCTGGCCTGGGCCGTGACCGGGCACGTCGGCTGACAGGGACCGGCATGCCCTCAATCGGCGTTTCATTCGCGGATGCTGTCTCGAACAGGCCCAACTGTTGCCGCTCCGCAGCCGTCGCCAAGGGGAGCAGGCTTGCCAAGGGCACGGCCGGTACACGGCCCAACTCTCTCGGTTCCAGCTTGTGCAGGCCTCCCCCATAAACTCTGGCCTCGCCCAGCAACTCCTCGACGCCGATCCGGTTTAGCAACTCCCAGACCTGGCGTTTCAACGGGGGAGAAGCGTCGAATGCCCGCGCAACAACGTCCTTGGGGTACAGCATTAGGTAAACGTTGGGCGCGGTGGCATTCGAGTGGTTGAAAATGAACCGGAAGGGCCGTCCCCTCTTCTTGTCGCTGCGTCCCAGATAGGTGCACAAGAACGGAGCCGCCGGTCGGACTTCCTGGGCGTACCAAGGGGACCTGTGGCGGCAAATGTAGCGGTCGGCCACCCCTTGCGACATTCCCTCTTCGAGATAACTCCAGAGCCCGGGGTGCTCTATCCTTACCCTCTCTTCAGCCAAACGACAATCCAGAAGGAACAGCCTGCGCTCAAGCATCGGGTTGCCGTCATCGTCAGCCATGACTTCGGCAACCGGCAAGTGCCGGGGACTTGGAAGAATCGGAGAGAACACCTCGGCGGGCAACCCGCGCTCTTCGATCTCCTCCTTTGGCAGAATGAAGTACCGGTTGCTGCCGGTGGCAAGACCCCGCTTTATCGTGAAAAAATCGGCCAGCACTGGAGCATTGGACACCGGATTGTCCGCTTTAATAGGGTATTGGGTCCACTTGGCGCCGTCTCGGAGGGAAACGGTAGGGACCAGCCGCTCCAGTTTGGGATTAAGCAGCGAACCGCCAAACGTCATGCGCACCTGGTGGCCAGACGGCGGCCTGCGGTTAGTGAACCAAACAACCGTCGAAGACACCAGCGCATCGCCGAACTGCACGTCGTTGGGATCGAAACGATGGATATGGAGTAGCGTGACCTTTTCCAGGAGGTAGCGTTTGACCGCCGAGCCATAGTTGACGTCCATGAATTCGCTCGGAATCAGCCAACCGGCCAGAGCGCCATCCGCCATCCACTGGTGGGAAATGCCTAGGAAGTAGCAATAGAGGCCGGAGAGCCCGTTCATGTTGACTCCGCAAGCCTCTTGGGTCCGCGCTTTCAGTCTCCTCTTGTCCTCGCTGGGGATGTGATGATGTCTCACGTAGGGAGGATTGCAAATCAGCAGGTTGAACCTTTCGGAGTCCTGCGGCGCTTCGGCCTGCGTGAAGTCGTCTATGCGAATTTCCAGCCTGGAGTCGCGCCACAACTCCGAAGCGGATTTGCCATAAAGCGGGTCAATCTCATATCCCACTGCGCAGGCCACACGGTTGTCGGAGAAAAAGCGCCGGAAAGCGGAGTAGAAGGAGCCCGTCCCTATTGCCGGGTCGATGAAGCGTACGGCGTCCGATTCTGGCAATTGCTCCCTGGCGTGCCGGAGTATCTCCCTCGCCAGACCGGTTGGCGTCGCAAACTGACCCATCCGGTTGCGCTCGGACTGATCCCTGGCTGAATCCAGTTCGTCCTGGATGGCCAACCGGCGAGATTCCTGATCGTCCAGTTGGTGGCTCATCTACAGTCCGAACTCCGCGAGGTCTTCAATCCGGTGCTCCCACACCCAGTCGATCCCCTCCGCTGCCTCGTAACCCAGGTAGCCGCTGTCAAAGTAACCACAAAGGAACATGACGAACTCAACGTCATCCCCGTAGGTCTGCCGAAGTTGGCCCATTTTGGTGGCCTCTTCCTTGCGCCGCTTGTTCACGTTGGTGAAGTCTCCAGCCGACTTAGCTTCGATCAACAACGGCATATCGCCCGCCCGCGCCGTCCGGCGCATTATCGCCGCGTCCACGGGTATGCTGACTCGCCTACCGGTCCCTTCCTGTTCCGCTGGTATGTTCAGTCGAAGGGCGAATGTCCCAGGGTCCAGATTGTCGTGCCTCCTGTATTCACCTGGTGGAACGCTGGTGTAACCCCGTTCCCCCAGCCATTGCGCGACGTAGGCCAGTTGGCGGCGCTCTTGGGCGTTGCGGATAATTGGATTGGCAACCGAGCCGCATAGCCGGTCGGCCACAATCGTGGTAGCCCGGTATCTCTCCTGCTCCGAAGGGGTGTCGCCGCGTTCGAGCCAAACGAAGATGTCTGGGTCCGCCATTCTACGGATTGTCGCCGATATGCTTGCGAGGCCCCTGTCCACTTCCTGGCGCGACATTCTGGCGGGCAACCTCTGATCTCTTTCCATCACCCTGACCAGGTTGGCCGGAACGCCTGAGAGTCCGATCAGGCGGTCCACGGCGAGAGGTGGGCAGGTCGCCATTCGCAGCGAGGGAAGCGCGGATGGATTGGCCCTGAGCAGAGCCGCGCTGATGTCTGTCAGGTCTCGCGTGGCGATCAGGGTCGCTTCAACGTCCCTCGTGGTCTGCACGCGCGTTTCCCGGTAGGCGTCGGGAGCAAAGCGCAGGAACCAGTCGTTATACATGTCCACCGACTGGTTGATGTCGTCCTTCCACCGATCAGGTTTATCTCTGTTAACTGCCATTATTCAGCGCCGGATGACCGGGCCCCTGTTTCGCTAGACTATGTGAATGTCGCAAAAGGGGCCGGTTTGCCATAACTGACGGGCCATTCTGACGAATTGTATGGGTAGAGGTTTTCTTTGGACACCCCGGGCCCAATGACCAATAGGGAGGGCGTTGCTGATTCTCTCGGCTCATTGTACACCGTCGTTGGCAATTTGAGGCCACTACGGTCTCTGGCAACCATTTTATGTGCTGATCATGGTGTTTTGGCCCCAACAGGATGGACAAAATGCAGACTGGTGGCCAGTCAATGGGCTTTTGAACTTGGTGTCGCCCTCTTACCGCAGCCAGAACCTCCACCAGGGACCGCTGCGTTCGCGCAGTTTCGTTGGTTTCGCCGACTGCAACTCGTCCACCAGCCCGGCGTTGCGCTGCCGTTCCAGATCAAGCTGCTCACAGAGGAGGTCCACCTGTTCCTCCAGGCCGCGTATCCGCTCCCGGGCTGCGGCCACCTCCGAGTCAGCCAACTTCCCGTTCCCCGGCAGGTCGTCGTCCAGCATCACGTACACCCGGTGCCGCCATCCCCGCGGCTCCCATTTCGTGCGAACCTCCCCGGCGGCGATGCGCCGGTCCAGGGTGGACAGGGACACCGAAAGCTCCCGGCACGCCTCGGCCTTAGTCAACAGTCTCGTGGCCGTCCTCCTTTCTTTCCGCTTAATTGTCACCGTTCCCTTACAAGTCATCACGTGTCATTTCAGGCGCGTCATACACGTCAGCGTCCCGGTTGCTGTCCCCGAAGGGATGGGCTTCGGCATCGTCGAAGGTCCGCGCGGGGCGCCGGTTCTGCACCAAGATGTACCCGCTCCGGGCATGGGAGGTCTGACAGGGTTGGTATCCCGAAATTCAGCTTTGGCCGTAGCTCCCCTACCGGAAACGCCTGGAACGGGAAGGTACATTCTTGTAGCCCTCTCCCAGCCGGTGCAGCGGCAGCCGGTCCGGGCCGTTGGGCGGCGGCCAGCGCCATACCTCGCCTAACACGCCAAGGTCGGCGGTCATTTCCAGGTTGGAGGTGCAGATGGGCAGGCGGTGCGCACCGGCGGCCCGCAGGAAGGACTCCTCGTAGTCGCGGGTCTCGAACACGAACAGCACCAGCGGCAGCTGCCCGGCGTGGACCACGTAGTTCTTGTCGTTGTGCCAGTACCCCACGGCGGAACGGGAGGTGGGCAGCAGTTCCAGCAGGCCGTAGACCTTGCTGCGGGCGCAATCGGCGGTGAGAGCGGCGGCCAAGGTGGTCGATGATCCTGAAAATGTGGGTTAATGGTCCTGGCGATTTTGCGGTCATCACCCAAGCCAACCCGTCCGCGATTGGGGCGGCGTCGGCAGCGGTGAGGGCCGGACACGTCAAACTGCAATCTCCCAAGCCGGCTTTTCACAGTGGGCGGGCTGAAAGGGAATCGGGAAGAGATTGTATTCTGCAATCCAAGGGACTCTCCTACGGGAAAAGGGGCGTTGAAGGCGGCAATGGAGGAATTTCCTGGCGGGCATTTTACTGCGGCTCTATAATCACATTATTGCAGACATTGCATTGCAGTGATTGTAGTCCTGACCCATGAGAAGCCCGTGGAAGAAATAGTTGAGCCCGCCCTGGAGGTGCGCCACAATCCCGGGCGGAACCGGACGAACCCCTATTGGACACGCTATTCGGGCCTGACGGCTGGTTCGTCAATGTCCGTGGCTGGGAGTTTGTCGCTGGCATTCGTAGCTGTATGGCGTACTTGACGGGTGGTGTGAGTCTCGTCTGCGCTGACGGCCTGACGTGCCGCCTATGCAACGGATTGCAGTGGCGAGGACGTAACGCGACAGGGTGGCCGCAAGTTGCCGCAAAATTGTCCATTTTTGGCTGCGGAGGCCCTCCTATAGGAAATCCCCGGCGCAGGAAGATTGTACTTTGGGCACAGGGTACAATCCGGCCAGCGGCGCCCGGTCCAGCGAGTGCGGCGGCGGAAAGGTCCACGCCTCGCCCAGGATGCCGTGTTCCCTCAGGGCCTCCGTGTTGGCGGTGATCACGTCCAGGCCGTCTGCGCCGTCGGCCACGTCCAGGAAGACGGCCTCGCTCTCCGGCGTCTCGAACACGAACAGCACCGCACGAACAGCACCGATGGAAGATGTCCTCGTCGTCCCGCTCTGTCCAGCCGGTGCGGAAGTGGCGTCGGCAGGACGCCGGGTGATTGACGGCAGTGGACAATGGGGATGCCGGCAACGTCGGTTATCCTTGCCGTTTGGAGACGGCAGAAGCTCTCCGCCAGCCCGCCTACGGTGAGCTCCGGTAGCTCCTCCCTGACTCGGCGCAGCAGACCCCGGTCCCCGGGACGGCGCGGCCCGCGCATTTTCTCGCAGACCCGCCGGCCCTCTCCCGCCACCGCCACCTCGCCCCTGCGGATCATCCGGTCCGGCGTGGACGGCGGCGCCTCCGGCTCCCGCGCCGCATCAGCCTTGTCCACCCGGTGGACGCCGTCTGACACGTGGCTTGACACGTATTTCAACTGGTCGCCGGCGATGCGTCAGGCCATGACGCTCCATCCAAAATCACCCTCGTTGTTTTAGCGTGGTTTTTCACGCTTGCAAAAATGCAATTCCTGATTGGTCAAGGGGCATTGCAGCCTGTTTCCTGCCTGAAACCGGCGAAAATAACGCATCGGCGCCTCCCCCGAAACTCCCTGAATCATCGCCGGTACCGCCGTTTGCGCCCCCGGACAGCGTGGCGGGCAGATGATGCCGTGTCAGCATGACTGACGAGTCGCCGTCCAATGCACCCGCCGGGGCAGGCCGTGCTGCTCCAAGTTTCCTGCTCCCGTCATGCGGGTTCCGGCCTGGCATCCCCCTACCGGACGGAACCCCCTCTATCGGACGCCAGGATAGGCAGCGGCGTGGCGGTCATCCCGGGCGCCGCGCTGACCCTGGTCTCCGGCGCCTCATAGCTGTCCGCCAGGAACCGCCTCGTGGGCAGGGCAGGCCCGGCCCCTGCCTCCGCTTCGGAAGCGATGGGCGTTGCCGTCCAGGTTGAAGTTCCGGCCAAGGTGGGCGGTGACGGTTTCCCTGCGGCCATCGCCCACTCCCCGTTGTCGGCAAGGGGCACCAGAGCCAGGATGTCCAGGATGGACGCGGGTCAGGAGACCATGCCGCCAGCGTAGCAGCCGGGGGACGCCGCCGTCAGCAGCCAAGCACCGGCAAAAACGGCCGACCCGGGTCGGGCGCCGCTTACCTTGCCTGGGTGGGCAACCCTGATTGTTCAACCCCGCCGGTTCACGCTGGCAGTCCCCTTCCGACCGTCAGGTCTATTTCAGCGCCCGTCAGTCGTTCCCCCGCAACCGGCGCAGTTCCTCCTCCAACTCCCGAGCGCGGGCCTCGGCGGTGTCGGCGCGGGCCTCGGCCTGCACGCGGCCCCGGCGCTCGCTCTCCAGAGTGGCGATGGGCTCCT
>JAPPGG010000073.1 GCA_028875055.1 Chloroflexota bacterium | reverse complement strand
ATACCCGTATCCTTGACTCCCCCTATGTTACCATTTTGTCCACACGCCCTAGGTAGCAAAGAAAAAAAACGGAGAGGTTCTGAGCCTTTCAAAAGGATCGCACCATATCGCAGAAATGGCCCTGGCGAAATACTCCCATCAAATGGTGTTGCCCTCCGGTTCCTTAGGACAACCCGGAGAGTTGCAGGTATTGGCATTCTCGTGGCTGGCCAGATTGGTCGAGGTCCATATCCTCTAGGAAAGCCTTTCTTCTCGTAGGGACGTTCTAGGTACATGAATAGTACAGGTCGACGGTTTCAATACTTGAGAGCACGACTGACTCAGTCACCCACCTTGGTTATCACCTTGGAGTCAAAGGTTGCACCGAAATAATCTTCCTTCGCATTCAACTGGGAGAATAGTCTCTATCCCGGAACGCTCTCCCTTTCCCAAGAAGCTTGCTTGTTCACTCGCCAACCGGATTGTGTGGCCGACAGTCATACCCAGCCTTTGCAATACCGGCCCCATTCCTCCATCAACGTTCTGCGCTGTTCCAGTAGGTCAGAACGCAAATAGGCCCGCTCAACATCACTGCCTACGGCATGGCCAAGCGACAATCCCATCGCTGCCCAGCTTGCCGAAGTGTTCTCCTGTGCCCAGTCACGGAAGGAAGAGCGGAATCCGTGGGGAACCCCTTGAATCCCGTTCTCCCTTACCAGTTTGCTCAAAGTCGAATCGCTGAGAGTCTTTCCGTTCACGCTGGGGAATACCAGGCCCGTGTCGTCCTTGAGGGCCGAGGCGCGCCCCAGTACGTCCAAAGCTGCCTCTGACAAGGGCATTCGATGTTCCTTGCCAGATTTATTCCGATTCGCTGGTAGTCGCCACTCCCTCAGATCCAGGTCAATCTCCTTCCACTCGGCGCCTCGCGCCTCTCCCGACCGGGCGGCTGTAAGGACCGTGAACTCAAAGCACAGCTTGGCCGACAGCGAGGCTTTGGATTCAGCAATAGTCTCTATGGCAGCCGGTACGTCCTGATATGGCAGCGCCTTATGATGTGCCTTCAGCTTGGGCATGGGAGGCAAAGCCCCGTCAATGGCTTCTCCAGCCGGGTTTCTCTCGATGAAGCCATGGGCCATAGCCCACTTGAAGGTTGTGCTCATCCTTTGCCGTACCCTCCTGGCTGTCTCTTGTTTCTCTCCCCAGATGGGCTTTAGCACCTGAAGCACGTCTGCTTGCTGTATTTGGTCCACAGGCATCTTTCCTAGAGTGGGGAAGGCGTATTTCTCCAGAGTAGCTATCCAGGCGTCGGTTTGGCGACTGTTGCGCCAGCGTGGCCTATGGGCTTCGTGAGTACTACGGGCGGCTTCGGCAAAAGTGGGCATGACCGGTCCCTCTATTCTTGCGGTTGGGTCCACCCCTGCCGCTACTTGCCGCTTGTTTTCCAGAGCCTTTTCCCTGGCTTGAGCCAGAGAAACCGCGGGATATCCTCCCAATCCCAATTCGCGCCGCTTCCCATGAACCACGATTCTCTGTACCCAATTCTTGCTCCCGCGCGGCGCAATGTTCAGGTAAAGACCTTGACCATCGCCATATCTCCCCGGTTCCTTAAAGGCTTTGACTTGCGAAGCAGTGAGTGCCACTTGAAAACTATCCCATTGCGTTAGATGTGCTTGTAATTTATCCCCCAAATTATACCACATGAGAGTGGGACAAAAGGGGACTAGACGGCGCAACAGGAGACTCAGTGACCTTTATATTACATACAAAAAGGCACTAGAAGGAACATTTGGGGAGGAAGTAATGGTGGAGGTGAGGGGATTCGAACCCCTGACCCCCTGCTTGCAAAGCAGGTGCTCTCCCGACTGAGCTACACCCCCATTGTGGACCTCTATTCTATCACGGCTCGCCAGCTACATTCGATACGGCGCTCATTCGACATCCACCCCGTGAGCGGGTATTATATTGCCCATCACGGGGCCCCCTGGGCCCTTCCGATTTAACCTGTCTTGCAAAGGAGATTCACATGCGAGGAGTCGCAATTGTAGCGCCGGTCCGGACTGCCGTGGCCACCTTTGGAGGAGGTCTCCGCAACGTGACGGCCGCCGACCTGGCATCCCTGGTAATCAAGGAATCCGTTGAACGCAGCGGCATTGACCCCGCCAGACTGGACGACGTCATCCTGGGCTGCGGCTATCCCAGCGGCGAAAATCCGGCCATTGGCCGCCTGGCTGGTCTCAAGGCCGACCTGCCCATTGAAGTGCCCGGATACCAGTTGGACCGCAGGTGTTCCTCGGGCCTCCAGGCCATCCTGAACGCCGCAATGCTGGTGCAGACGGAAAACGCCGATGCCGTGGTGGCGGGCGGCGTGGAAAGCATGAGCAATGCCGAGTATTACGTCAACGAGGCCCGCTGGGGCGGCCGCTTCGGTTCCCAGACCTTCCACGACCGCCTGGTGCGAGCGCGGGAGACCATCTCTCCCGAGGAGCGGTTCGGCTACATTTCCGGAATGGTAGAGACCGCCGAGAACCTGGCCAAGCAGTACGAAATCTCCCGCCAGGAACAGGACGAGTATGCCCTGCGCAGCCACCAGCGCGCTGTTGCCGCGGTGGAGGCCGGCAAGTTTGACCAGGAGATCGTGGGGGTCCCCATTCCCCAGCGACGTGGCGACCCCGTGGATTTCGTGAGGGACGAGAATCCCCGCGCCGACACCAACATGGAAGTTCTGGGACGGCTGCGGCCGGTGATGCCCGACGGGACCGTTACGGCTGGCAATGCCAGCAGCCAGAACGACGCCGCCTCGGTGTGCCTGGTTGTGGCCGAGGACAAGGTGGAGGAACTGGGCGTCACTCCAATGGCGTATCTGCGCGGCTGGGCCGTTACCGGCTGCCACCCCGCCTACATGGGCATCGGGCCGGTGCCTTCGGTCAACAAGGTCATGGGCAAGATTGGCATGTCCCTGGAAGATATGGACCTCATTGAGCTGAACGAAGCCTTCGCGGCCCAGGTGCTGTCGGTACTGCGGGAGTGGAAGCTGCCCAACGAAGACAACCTGAACGTCAATGGCTCGGGCATTTCGCTGGGGCATCCGATTGCCGCCACCGGCGCCCGCATCCTGGCCACACTGCTACACGAAATGGAGCGGCGCGACGCCCAGTTTGGCCTGGAAACCATGTGTGTGGGCGGAGGCCAGGGAGTGGCTGCAGTGTTTGAGCGGCGGTAGGATAATGCCTTGGCTACGAAAGTACGAAGGCCGAATACTGGCGACAATGGTTGGGGCCAATTTCACGTTGCTATTGGTTTATATCGTTGTAGCACTTCTGAGGTGACAATTTTGACCTAACAGCTCAACAGGATTGAAGTGATGACTGGTACGTGGTACCCGTCATACCAGCGAAAGCCGGTATTTGCACTTTGGAACCTTTGGATTCCGGCGCAGGCCGGAAGGACGGTTAATCCGCAACCCATCACTTCAAAGTGGGGCAACCACTTTTTCATTTGTGCCCCTTCGTGCGCATTAGTGGATAGAAAAAAGAACGGGAGGGAAGTATGGCAAACCGACACGATGAAGCCGATGTGCTGGTGATCGGGGCGGGCGCGTCGGGTGGCGCCTTTACCTGGAGCCTGACCCTGGCCGGCATTAAGGTAGTCTGCCTGGAGCAGGGCGGCTGGGTGCCGCTGGACGTTTTTTCCACCAGCGAACCCGATGCGCAAATTCACTGGCAGACCGACTTCCACTCCAACCCCAACGTCCGTGGCCTGCCCGAGGACTATCCGGTCAACGAGGACGATACCCCCATTTCGCCGTTGATGTACAACGCCGTGGGCGGCAGCACCATCCACTGGGGTTCCCACTTCCCCCGCTTCCATCCGTCGGACTTTGTTTTGAAAACCCAGGACGGGGTAGCCGACGACTGGCCCATGACCTATGCGGAACTGGAACCCTACTACGACCTGAACGACCGGATGAACGGTGTCTCGGGTCTGCGAGGCGACACCGCCTACCCGCCCAAGCCCGAGCGGCCCACGCCCCCACTGTCCATTGGCAAGGGCGGCGAACTGCTGGCCAATGCCTTCAACAAGCTGGGCTGGCACTGGTGGTCTTCGGACAGTTCCATTGCCTCGGTGGAGTACGACGGCCGTCAACCCGACACCGGCGGCAGCCTCAGGTCCCTGGCCAGCGCGGACATCATCTACTGGCCTCGGGCCATCCGGCGGGGCGCCCGCCTCAAGACCTTCTGCCGCGTGCGGGAAATCCTGGTGGACCAGTCGGGCCGGGCTACCGGGGCTCTCTACTACGACGCCAACGGCAACCTGCAGGAACAGCGAGCCCGGGTAGTGGTACTGGCCGGTAACGGCGTGGGCACCGCGCGCCTGCTGCTCAACTCCAGGTCGGCCCTCTTTCCCGAAGGCCTGGCCAACAGCAGCGGACTGGTGGGCAAGAACCTGATGCACCATCCCTGCGGCGGCGCCATGGGAATCTTCGATGAGTGGCTGGGCGGCGAGTCCGGCCCCCGAGGCAGTTCCATGCTGAGCCAGGAGTTCTACGAGACCGACCTGACCCGTGGGTTTGTTCGCGGCTACGATCTGCAGATAACCGGGGTAACCAGTTCACCCCTGCCCACCGCTTTGGGCGGCATTCAGCAGGAGACGGTACCCTGGGGTCAGGACCATCACCGCATCTTCGGCGAGCGGTTCGGTCACACCATCGGCATTACCGTAATGACTGAGGACCTGCCCGAGGAAAGCAACCAGGTAACCCTGGACCCGGTTCTAACCGACTCCCACGGCATCCCCGCGCCCAAGATCGAGTACAAGGTCAGTGACAACACCGACAGGATGCTCGACCACGGTGTGGCGCGGGCGAAAGAGGTCCTGGAAGCTGCGGGAGCCAAAGTGGTTTACACATCGCACATCCGCCGCAACGCCGGCTGGCACCTGCTGGGTACCGCCCGCATGGGCGACGACCCCAGCAACTCGGTGGTGGACCGCTGGGGCCGGGCCCACGACGTGCCCAACCTGCTTATAATTGACGGCAGCATCTTCACCACCGGGGCCTGCATCAACCCCACAACCACCATCCAGGCTCTGGCCCTTCGTACTGCCGATTTCGTCAAGGGCGAGGGAAGCAGCCTGCTGGGGTAGCGCACAACCTGTTTTTCTACCACTCTGGGCGAGTGGCACATCAAGAACAATCGCAGGGGCAGCCACAACGGCTGCCCCTGCTTATTGAGGAATTAACAGATTAAGACTGACTGGCGGCGGTGTCGGTAATGCCAGCGTCGGCTGGCTCGTCAGTTGGCAGGGGCGAGCAGGATGAGTTCCGGGTGCGACTCTATTAGCGCCCTTCCCTCAGCGCCTCTATCTGACTCTCCAGGGTCTGGGCGCTGGCCGTGTCGCCGTCGGAAAGGCGGAAACACCGGTCCAGGTAAAGCTGGGCCAGGCGGGAACCCCGGGACGTAGCCTCTCTTGCGGCGGCCAGCAGGTTCAGCACCTGGAACTCTTCGGGAAGGTGGCGGGACAGGGCAGTGATTTCGTCGGTGACCTCTCCAGTCATGTTGTCGTCCCTGCCTTCCTGGGCGAACTGCAACTTTCCCAGCAGCCGGGACAGTTCCGCCAGCTTGTCTCTTTCACTCATCAGGCTGAGCAGCACTTCATTGACCGAGTAGGAGTTATCATCCTCGGCCTGAGCCTCAGCGACGGCGGCCGGTTCTGCGGAATCCAACGCTTCCGGGGGAGCGGCGCTGGCCAGACCCTGCCGCTCAAAGTACTCGGAACAGAGATCAGAGTAGGACTGCACCGCATCGGTGATGCCTTCCATCATCCGGGGCAGGTCGAAGGAGAACATGCTGCTGGCGAAAACGAGGTCGTCGTCGCGAAGGTCGCTGAGCCTTTCCAGTTCGCTGTGCCCGCTTATTTCCTCGGGAACCGGCGGCATGGCGAAGGCGGAAAAGTCGTTCAGAGGCATATTGCCCAGGTGGGAGGCCAGGAAAGGCGGAACGTATTTTCCAAAGTCCGCCTTCACCGGCAGCACCACGATGTAACTGGCGTAGAGCTTGTCGGGCTCCGTATCCACGCGGAAGTAAACCAGGGCGTGGCCTTTGGGACGCCGGGCATTCCCTCGTTCGAAGGTCAAGTCCATCAATCATTCCTGCAGTTGCGGTTGTTACCCTGCATTTCCCCGAGCCCTTCCTGCTACCGCAACTTGGCTGTGTAACCAATTATAGGTTATACCTTGAAACTGGCACAATTCTCAAGGCAAGCGGGAAATGGCAGACTCGGGGCGTGCCTCCAGGGGCTGCGGGATTGCAGCGGGGGTCATATCCTGTATTATTGGCGCCAGGGACAGCTTTATATCCAGCCAGACCAAGGAGCCGCGTTAGTATGACTGATTACACCCGATATGCTCTCAATGCTATCCCCTACCTGGACCCGGAGAGTTTGGGAGAGGTCGACTTTAGCGGGGGAATGGACCCCATCCTGCCCACGCCCTTCCGGATTGGGTCTGCGGCAGCGGCCAGCCTGGCGGCCGTGGGACTGGCCGTATCTGACTTATGGGAGCTGCGTACCGGCAACCGCCAGAACGTGGGGGTTAATGCCCGGCGGGCGACGGCCTCATTGCGCAGCAGCCGGTACATGACCCTGAACGGCCAGCCGGCTGCGGGAGAACGCAACGCCGTAATGGGGGTTTATCCGGCAAAGAACGGGCGGTGGAGCTACCTGCACTGCAACTTCCCCAACCACCGGGAGGCTGCCCTCAGCGTGCTGGGAGTGGAGGAGGACAAGGACGCCGTCCGGCGGGCCGTCGCCCAGTGGGACGCCCGCGAACTGGAGGAGGCCATCATTGCCGCGCGGGGAGCCGGAGGCATGGTGCGCACCATGCAGGAATGGGCGCAGCATCCTCAATCGGCGGCGGTGGCGTCGCTACCCCTGCTGGAGATTGACAGGATTGGGGACGCGCCACCCCAGCCTTTGCCCGATGGCGACCGGCCTCTGTCCGGCATTCGCACACTGGATCTGACCAGGGTTTTGGCCGGCCCCACCTGCGCCCGTACCCTGGCCGAGCACGGCGCAGACGTTATGAAGATTTCCGGCCCTCATCTGCCCTTTAACGAGGGGCAGGAATACGACACTGGCCACGGCAAGCTTTCGGCCCACCTGGACCTGCGCCAGGGCCAGGATATGGAAACATTGCGAGACCTGGTCCGGGAGGCGGACGTATTCTCCCAGGGGTACCGACCAAACACCCTGGCCCAGCGCGGCCTGTCCCCGCAGGAACTGGCCGAGATACGGCCCGGCATTGTCTATGTTTCCCTTTGCGCCTTCGGCCGTGTGGGGCCGTGGGCGGAGCGGCGGGGCTTCGATACGGTAATCCAGACGGTCAGCGGCATCACCCACCGCCAGGGGGAGATGTTCCCCGGGGCCGAGCCCGGTCCCCAGTTCTACCCGGTGTCGGCCATTGACTACCTTACGGGGTACCTGATGGCCTATGGCGCGCTGAAGGCCCTGGCCCGCCGCGCCACCGAGGGCGGAAGCTGGCTGGTGCGCCTTTCCCTGGCCCAGACCGGTCGCTGGCTGGTGGGACAGGGCCAGGTCCCGGAGGACGAACTGTCCGACATACCGGCGGACGTGACGCCGGAGGAGGTCGGGGACTGGTCCACAGTCAGCGAAGTTCCCGGCGGGACCCTGAAACATTTGGCGCCAACCCTGGAACTGTCGGAAACTCGGCCGTACTGGGCCCGGCCCTCGGTCCCCCTGGGCTACCACGAACCCGCCTGGCCCGAGCGTTAGCATTAAATTCCCGAAAGGCTACGTGGAAACAGCGCCTGCCCTGAGCGCTTTCTGGGTTCGAATCAGGCAGTTGGGGCCCGGTTTACACGGCAACCCAACCAATCCATAATAAAGGGCCAGTAGAACAGGGCGAACACAGGAGGAGCTTTCCCGATGATCAGGGAAGCTATTGACATAGTAGTGTCCGGCCACTCTCTCACCAGAGGGCAGGCTACCGAAGTCATGCAGGAAATAATGGAGGGGGAAGCGACTCCCGCTCAGTTGGGGGCGTTCCTTACCGGAGTGAGGCTCAAAGGCGAGTCCACGGAAGAAATAGCCGGCATGGCTTCCGTTATGCGGGACAAGGCCCTGCGGGTCGAAACCGAGGGGCCGTTGCTGGATGTGGTGGGCACCGGCGGGGACGGCAAGAACACCTTCAACATATCAACGGCCGCGGCCTTTGTCGCGGCCGCCTGCGGGGCCCGGGTGGCCAAGCACGGCAACCGCGCCGCTTCCAGTTCCTGCGGGGCGGCCGATGTCCTGGAAGCCCTGGGAGTCAGGGTGGAGCTCAGCCCGGAGGGCGTGGCCCAGTGCGTGGAACAGACAGGTATGGGGTTTATGTTTGCCCCGGCTTTCCACCCTTCCATGCGGTACGCCGGACCAGTGCGGCGGGAAATCGGCATTCGAACCGTATTCAACATTCTTGGGCCGCTTACCAACCCTGCCGGCGCCCAGTGCATGCTGCTGGGCGTGGCCTACGAGCAGCTGGGAGGCCTGATGGCCGAGGCCCTCAGCCTGCTGGACGTACAGCACGCCCTGGTTGTGCACGGCGCTGACGGCATGGACGAGATTACCCTGGCAGGGCCCTCCAGTGTCTGGGAGGTCAAGGGTGGCCAGGTGAGCAACTGGACTATCGAGGTGGCGGATACAGGCCTGCCATCCGCCAATACCGATGATCTCCACGGCGGGACCGCCCAGGAAAACGCAGAAACCATGCGTCGGTTGTTCCGGGGTGAAAGTGGTCCGATACGCGATGCGGTCCTGCTGAACAGCGGGGCAGCCCTGGTAGCCGCTGATAAAGTCAGCGACCTGCGGTCCGGAATCGCCATGGCCGCTGAAGCGATCGACAACGGCGGTGCCCTGGCAAGAGTGGATGCTTTGGTGGAGGTAAGCCAGGGCGCGGGTTAACAGTTTGAGTCTCCAAAACTATGGGCAGGGGGAGGGGTACACTCATGGCAACAACTGCAAGAGCTCAACTGGAAAAAGCCCTGAGGTGGATCGAAGAAAACTGGGTGGGACAGAAGGAATGTGCCATCTGCGGCAATAGCGGGTGGTTCATGGGCGAAGTGGTAGGCGAAATGAAACAGATGAACTCCAAGTCAAAGTGGATTCCGAACACCGGGCCGTCCTACCCGATGATTGTGCTGTCCTGCGAAAACTGTGGCTACACCCTCCTGTTCAATGCCATTGTACTTGGCGTAGTGGAGGGATAGGGTCAGCAGCCCATTGACCTAGGAAGGCAAACCTGTGCCGCCGGAAATACGGGTAGCAAGGAGTTTATTCTGCCCCCGGTTGCCGGCAAGGTCAGAAACAAGGAGGTCTCCTTTTCCTGAATGCCTGACATTCTCGACGAAATAGTTGCCGCCAAGCGGGAAGAACTGGCCCTGGTCAGGGCAGTTGCCTCGGTAGCGGTCCAGCAGGAAAGAATCGCGCGACGCCCGGCCCCGCTTGGCCTGGCCAACGCTTTGCGGGGCGGCACAGTGCGGCTGATAGCCGAGGTCAAGAAGGCGTCCCCTTCCCGGGGGCTCCTGTGTCCCGACTTTGACCCCATCGAGCTGGCCCGTACCTACTCCGGAAACGGGGCATCGGCCATTTCGGTGCTTACCGACCCCCGCTTCCAGGGTGAACCGGCCCATCTTTCGGCCATCAAGGAGTCAGGCAGTTCCGGCGGCGCGCCGGTCCTGCGCAAGGATTTTATCTTTGACCCCTACCAGGTTTACGAGGCCAGGGCCATGGGGGCGGACACCTACCTGTTGATTGTTGCCATCCTCTCCAGGGCCCAGCTGAGTGAACTGTTGGGCCTGGGACGCGACCTGGGCATGGATGCGCTGGTCGAAGTTCACGACGAGGGGGAATTGCAAACGGCCCTGGACGCCGGCGCTGAAATCATTGGCATCAATAACCGGGACTTGCGGACCTTCAAGACCGACCTGGCTACAACCCGGGAGCTGGCTCCCCTCATTCCCGGGGACAACGTGATTGTAAGCGAGAGTGGCATTTTTACCCCGGAACACCTACAGCAACTGGGAAGTCTGGGCGTTAATGCCGTGCTGGTGGGAGAAGCCCTGGTTACCGCGCCGGATACGGCAGCCAAGGTGCGGGAACTGGCCGCGCCTATCCCCGCCGCGAGCCGTTCATGATCTACACCAAGATTTGTGGAATCCAATGCACCGAGGACGCCTTGGTGGCGTCCGAGGCCGGGGCGGACTTGATTGGCCTGGTATTTGTGCCGGAGCGACGCCGGCGGCTGGAAGGGTCGGCGGCGGCGCAAATACTCAGTGAATTGCGTACCCTGGTCCCCCAGCCTCCCAGGGCTGTCGGGCTTTTCGCTGACCAGCCCCTGGAGGACGTAGTTGAGGTAATTTCCGACTGCAGCCTGGATATGGTCCAGCTGTGCGGCCAGGAATCGCCGGACTACTGCCGGCAGGTCACAAGCCGGACGGGTGCGGAGGTGATCAAAGTCCTGCATATCCCGGCGTCGGAGACGGTTGAGACGGTTCGCGCCAGTGGTGCAATGCAGGCGCGCATTGCCCCCTACCTGGAGGGCGGATGTCGGGTAACCCTGGACCGGCTGGTGGAAGGCCTGCGGGGCGGGACCGGCCAGAGCTTTGACTGGCAAGTTGCCGCCGAGCTTTCCCGCCAGGGCTACCGGTTCCTGCTGGCGGGAGGACTGACGCCGGACAACGTGGCCAAGGCCGTGGAGCAGGTGAAGCCCTGGGGGGTGGACGTCTCCACCGGCGTGGAAACGGATGGTCGGAAGGACGAGGACAAGATCCGGGCATTCATCCGGAATGCCCAGGCTTCCGGCAAGGGATGAAATCTCCAGCACGCGGGACACACCGGGGCCTACGGCATAGCCTCCCGTCAACTGGCGAACCGCGCAATCCGGCGCAGGATGAGTCCCTTCCTGCTCTCCCGTACAACCATGCAAACGAAAGAGGTAAGTGACCGTGACCGCTTTTGAATCAACGGTATGGCCCGACGGACGTGGCAGGTTCGGCGAGTTTGGCGGCAAGTTCGTCCCCGCCACCCTGATGGCGGCCCTGGAAGAACTGGAAGAGGCCTACGCTGAAGCGAAGCAGTCTGAGGAGTTTCAGAAGGGCCTGTCATCTCTGCTGCACCACTACGCGGGGCGGCCTACTGCCCTGTACTTTGCCGAAAACCTGACCCGCCACTGCGGCGGCGCGCGAATCTACCTTAAACGGGAAGACCTGGCCCACACGGGAGCCCACAAGATTAACAACGCCCTGGGTCAGGCCCTGCTGGCAAAGCACATGGGCAAGGAGCGCATCATCGCCGAAACCGGCGCCGGCCAGCACGGGGTGGCCACTGCCACGGTGTGCGCCATGCTGGGGCTTCAGTGCGTGGTTTACATGGGGGCCGAGGACATACGCCGCCAGGCCCTGAACGTTTTCCGCATGCGACTGCTGGAAGCCGAAGTAATCGCCGTTGAGTCGGGTACACGCACCCTGAAAGACGCCATCAATGAGGCCATACGGGACTGGGTTACCAACGTTGGTACCACCCACTATCTTATAGGCAGCGCCGTGGGCCCCCACCCTTATCCCATGCTGGTTCGGGACTTCCAGTCGGTCATCAGCCGCGAGGCCCGGGCCCAGTTGCTGGAGGCCGAGGGCAGGCTGCCCGACTACGTGGCAGCCTGTGTCGGCGGCGGCAGCAATGCCATTGGCGCCTTCTACGAATTCATCGGCGACGAAGAGGTGGCCCTGGTTGGCGTCGAGGCCGGTGGCGAGGGAGTCGAAACCGACCACCATTCCGCTACCCTAAGCGCCGGCCGGCCGGGGGTATTGCACGGTTCAATGTCCTATCTGCTGCAGGACCCCCACGGGCAGGTGCAAGAGACCCACAGCATTTCGGCGGGGCTGGACTACCCGGGTGTGGGACCGGAGCACAGCTACCTGAAGGATGCCCACCGGGCGGAGTACACGTCGGTTACCGACAGCCAGGCCCTGGAGGGCTTTCACTTGCTCTCCCGTACCGAGGGAATCATTCCCGCGCTGGAGCCCTCTCATGCCGTGTATCACGTGGCCGAACTGGCCAGCAGCCTGCCGCAGGACAAGATCATCCTCATGTGCCTGAGCGGCCGGGGGGACAAGGATGTTCCCACCGTGGCCGCCGCGGCGGGAATAGAGTTTTAGCCTATAAGCGACCTCTACGGGCCAAAGCCGCTGCGCCTGGGTTCTGTCCGACCACAGGGTTAATACTTGCCCGGACGTTCTCGTCCCAGGGCGCAGGCCGCGCCTCGAAGGGCCCTGTTTCGAAAAGTGTTGTTTTTTGCTTCCGCACTTCTTCATTCCGCCGGCAATGATTCCTCTTTCCTGCCAGACCAGCCCGGTTGGTGTATCATTAAGTAATCTCAATTGGTAAGGACAGGTTCGTTTATATGCCGAAAGTTCTAGTATCTGATCCCATAGCCCAGGAAGGGGTTGAACTGCTCAATTCCAGGGCCGAAGTAAAGGTTAAGACCGGGCTCAAGCCCGAGGAACTGGTCAATTCCATCGAAAGTTATGACGCCCTGGTTGTTCGCAGCGAAACCAAGGTGACTCCCAGTGTGATTGAGGCTGGGCAGAACCTCAAGGTAATCGCCCGGGCCGGAATCGGCGTGGACAACATCGATCTCACCGCGGCAACCAGCGCCGGCATCGCCGTAGTAAACGCTCCCATCGGCAATACGGTGGCGGCCGCTGAGCATTCGCTGGCATTGATGCTGGCCCTGGCGCGCAACATTCCGCAGGCGTACCAGTCGCTGAAGCAGGGAGAGTGGCGGCGGAGCGCCTTTATGGGCATCGAGGTCCGCAACAAGTACCTGGGCGTTGTCGGCCTGGGGCGGGTAGGTTCGGAGGTGGCGCGCCGGGCGGCCAGCTTCGGGATGCACCTGCTGGGGTACGATCCCTTTGTGGGGGCCGATTATGCCCGCCGCCTGGGGGCGGAACTGCTGCCCCTGGATGAACTCCTGGCCAGGGCCGACTTTGTTACGCTACACACTCCCCTTACTCCATCCACCGCCAACCTGATCGGGGAGCGGGAACTGGGCTTGATGAAGCCTGGCGCGCACCTGATCAACGTGGCGCGGGGGGAGTTGATTGACGAAAACGCACTGCTGGAAGCCCTGAATGCAGACCACCTGGCAGGGGCCGCCCTGGACGTGTTTGTGCAGGAACCGCCGCAAAATCGGGACCTGGTGTCGCATCCCAGGGTAATGGCAACTCCCCACCTGGGAGCATCCACCCGCGAGGCCCAGCGCGAGGTTGCGATAGAGGCCGCCGAGCAGGTGCTGGCAGTACTGGAGGGCAAGCCCGCCCGCAACACCGTCAACGCACCCTTCATGGCATCGGAGTCCCACGAGTTGCTGTCACCCTTTATTCCCGTGGGCACATTGCTGGGGAAGCTATTGACACACCTGGCCCAGAACCAGTTTGTCGGCGTGAATATTTCCTACGAGGGGGAAATTGCCCAGCACGACACCATAATGCTCAAGTCGGCCGTGCTGGCGGGGGTGCTTACCCCCGTGACGTCCGAGCAGGTAAATCTGATCAACGCGCCGGTGCTGGCCCAGCAGCGAGGGTTGAGCGTAACCGAGCACAAGTACTCCGAGGCGCCGGAGTACACCAGCCTGCTGACGGTTACCCTGACCACCAGCAGCGGCGAGTTTACCCTGGCGGGAACATCCCTGCGCAACGAACCCCACGTTGTCAAAGTGAACGACTACTGGCTGGACCTGCCGCCAAGCGCGCCCTACATGCTGTTTGTGGACAACCGGGACCAGCCCGGTTCCATCGGCGCGGTGGGGACCATAGCCGGTCGGCACAACATAAACATCAGCTTCATGGAGGTGGGGCGCCTGAACCTGCGGGGCCAGGCGATGATGGTGCTGGGACTGGATGACCCCATGCCCACTCACGTGCTGGATGAAATCAAGGCCCTCCCTCATATATCAGATGCCCACCTGGTCAAGCTTTGACCTTCAGTCGTGGACTAACTTTGCCGTGTGGTATGCTACTGAGGCCGGGCTTGACCCGGCCTCAGGTTCATCTTATAGGAGTTAAGCATCATGGCGGAAAAGATTGCGATCATGGGAGCCGGGGCGCTGGGCAGTTACGTTGGGGCCTTTCTGACCCAGGCCGGTGAAGACGTCACTTTCATTGATATGTGGCCCGAGCACGTCGAGACTATGCGGGAACAGGGACTGCGGGCCAGCGGCAGTCAGGGCGACTTCACGGTGCCGGTCAAGGCTATGCACCTGACCGATGCCCAGGGCATAAACGAGCCCTTCGACTTTGCCTTTATCGCGATGAAGTCGTACGACACCGAATGGGCCACCCACTTCATCAAGCGTTACGTCAAGACCGACGGCTACTTCGTGTCCCTGCAGAACTGCTGGAACGACCCGGTAATCGGCGAGATTGTAGGCCACGACAGGGAAATGGGTTGCATCGCCTCCCACATTGAGGTGGCCCTCTGGGAGCCCGGACACGTTATCAGGGGCGGGGCCCCGGGACGCGACCACGGCCATGTGGTTTTCCGGGTGGGCGAGCAGCACAACGTCATCACCCCTCGCAGCGAGAGCATTGCGCAGAAGCTGGATAACATTGATGCCGCTTATGCCACCGACAACCTGCAGGGGGAACGCTGGGCCAAGCTGTGCCAGAACGGCATGGGCAACGCCATCTCCGCCATGACTACCCTGGGTTCCCAGGACATGGCGCAGGATGCCCGGTTCCGCAACATCCGCATCCAGCTGGCCAAAGAAGGCGCCCAGGTGGGCCTGGCCCAGGGTTTGAACGTGGTGGCCATCAACGGAATAGCCGCCCAGACCTGGGCCGACGCCGACAAGGGCGAGGTCTTTGAGGAGCTGAACGGCATCATGAGCCAGGCTGGGGGCCGCGTGAACTGGCTGGCCTCCATGGCCCAGGACGTTCACAAGGGGCGCCACTCGGAAGTGGACTTCATGAACGGGCTCATCTGCAGCAAGGGACGGGAGACGGGCATTGCCACTCCCTTCCACGATGCCATTGTGGAGACCATGCACGGCATCGATGACGGTTCCCTGAAGCCGGACCCCTCCAACGTGGAGTTGATCATCAAGGCGGTGGGAATGTAGATACGCATACAAGGCCCAGGGACTTAACCCTATCCCCATATGATTTCGGGGAGCTAGTATGACTACAAGGAGACGTCTGGTAACGGCTGGCGAATTGCTGGATATGCCCGATGATGGGTGGCGCTACGAACTGGTGCGAGGGGAACTGAGGAGAATGCCTCCAGCGGGTTTTGAAGATGGAAGGCTAGCCAGCGAGGCAGGTTCATCTTTAGGGAATTACGTTAAGGAACACAACCTCGGCGTAGTTTGCGCCAGCGAAACCGGTTTCTTGATCGGGACGGAACCGGACCACGTCCGGGCTCCTGACGCCGCCTTCGTCCGGCGGGAACGAGTGGAGGCCATTGGGGCAGTATCTGGCTATTGGCCTGGCGCCCCGGACCTGGTCATCGAGGTCATCTCACCCAATGATCGCTACACCGAGGTAGAGGAGAAGGTGGAGGACTGGCTGAAAGCAGGGACGGCAATCGTGATAATTATCAATCCCCGCAACCGGACGGCCACCATTCGCCGGCCCTCTCAAGCCCCCGCTATCCTCTCTGGACAAGACATCATTGATGGCGGGGAGGTGGTCCCCGGCTGGCAGATTGCGGTAGCAGAGATTTTCGCAGGATTGATGTAGTTCAGGGCGCTGTCATTCTTCAAAGACGGCGCTCGATTCTCCCCATCTAACACTGGGAGGCCTGCCATGTTCATCAAGGTTGAACCGGCCGGGTTCTTTATGTACACGGTGCAGCTGATATTTGACCCTGCCAGTCCGGACTCGGAGGACCAGGAGGTGAGGGACTACCTGACCGACCATGAGCTGGAACCCCGCTACCAGTACCAAATGGAGCAGGACGGTCGCCCCTGCGACGTGCTGCAGTTCGGCGGATGCTACCTGGGTCGGCACCTGCAGTCGGTGGGCCAGATACAGCGGCACGCGGTGGAGGTGGAACTGTTGACCGCCCAGGTGGAGGAACACCTGACGGCTCTGTCACTGCCTCAGACCTCCAGTGACGAGGCGGCGGATGCCGTGCGACGCAAGGAGACGGTGACGGCCCTTGTATCGGAACTGCACCAGGAGTCAGCCTTCCAACCCGACGAGAACGGGGAACTGATGGCCACCCTGGACCGGGAAGAGGTCAGGGTAGCGGCGCTAAAGTTGTTGGGCGGCTGACGGGCCAAAGAACTAAGCCTACTGCACACATGTGGCACCGACGGTCTCGTCTATTCGAAGAGGTTCAGTTGTATGCTTGACAGCGCTGGCAGCATTGCCAGCATAGCCGGTGCTCTCGTATCGAGTATCGCCCTAGCCATTGCCATATACCACATAATAAAATTGAGGGGCGAAGCTCATGCAGCCAGAGCGGCGGCCGAAGAAGCGCAACGACTGATCAGGCGAGAGACTACGGGGACCGATTTGACTCGCCTAAGTGAAAGAATTCAGAGTCTGATACGTTTACTTCGCGATGGAAACAGAGAACTGGCCCTTGAACGCTTTCCCGACATCAGGAATTTATTCATAGATATACGAAGGCATCACCCAAACTTAACCTCTGACCATCGCAGCCGAATTCAGGATACGATTACTAGCATAATGGATATGCAGAATGAACTGGACGCATCGTCCGACGGGATCCAGATTGAAGTTAGAACTAGATTCATTACCGACCTGACTGATTTTCAAACGAATTTACTCGTAGAATTGGAAGACCGCCTCGGATAGTTGGTCTCTGGAGGATGGAATGGCTGGACAGGGAATGAACGAAATAGCCGATGAACTGTTGCGCCGATCAAGAGACGGGAGACTTGCTTGGAAGCAAACTCGGAAAGGCAACGAGTATCGGGTGAGCTTTCCGGATGTCTCTCTTGCGATTTCTCACGAACCAACCCTCAATACGTACCAACTAGACCTAATAAATGAGGCAGGATCAGTCATAGAGAGTATAGAGTGGAGTCCATTTTACTCCCCAAACGAGAAACAAGAGGATAAGGACTTCAGAAGAGACATCCTGCAAGACATTTACGGTTTTGCTGAAATGTATGTTCAAGAGGAAGTTGCACAACGAGCCCTGCAATACCTGAAACAGTCGTAATCTCTGCCCCCTACCTTCTGTAGCTGTAGCCCTGGGGGGTGCGTTCGCAGTTGAGGCGGCGGTTGAGGTGCAGACCCTCTAGGACGAACTCGACGGCTGAAGCCTGGAGTTCGGGGCGGGGGTCGTCGGTGATGAGGGCCACCGCTTCGGTCAGTCCCTCCACTTCCGAAGCCATGGGCAGGTAGTCGCCGGCCGGCTTTTCGCTGCCCGTCTCCGCCTGGCTGCCCAGGTCAAAGGCAGTCACCACGTCGTCCAGCGCGTCCACATCGAAGTAGCGGCCGAAGACCCGCAGCACAGCCCGCTTGGTCAGATCCTCCATCACCCGGTCCTCGCGTCCCTCCTCGAAGGTTTCCAGTTCGATTTTGCCGCCGAAGGAGGCGGAGATATAGGGCAGGTCGCTGATGCGGGGGCAGGCCACCGTATCGCCCGCCCGGATGGCGCGGCGGACGGCGTTGCTGAGCAGGGTCTCGTAGTTGGCGATGGAGACACGGACGCTGACGCCGGAGCGCTGGTTGATCTCGTTGCTGGTACGGGCCTGGGCCGTAATCTCGGCGAGTATCTCCTTGATGTACTGGGGGATGACCAGGTTGTCCTCGTCAATGAAGCGGGCCCGCTCCTGGTCCATGATGGTGATCTCTTCCTCGATGTGGCGGGGGTAGTGGGTGTGGATCTGGGAGCCGTAGCGGTCCTTCAGGGGAGTGACGATACGGCCCCGGTTGGTGTAGTCCTCGGGGTTGGCGGTGGCCACCACATAGACGTCCAGGGGCAGGCGGATGCGGTAGCCCTTGATCTGAACGTCGCGCTCCTCCATCAGGTTGAAGAGGCCCACCTGGATGCGCTCGGCCAGGTCGGGGAGTTCGTTGATGGAGAATATGCCGCGATTGGTGCGGGGGACCAGGCCGTAGTGGATGGCCAGTTCGTCGGAGAGGTGGCGTCCCTCGGCGACCTTGATGGGGTCAATCTCGCCGATGAGGTCGGCGATGGAAATGTCGGGGGTGGCCAGCTTTTCCGAGTAGCGGTCCTCGCGTCCGATCCACTCGATACCGGTGTCGTCGCCGGATTCGGCAATGGTGTCGCGGCAAGCCTGGCAGATGGGATTGAAGGGGTCGCAGTTAATCTCGCAACCGGCGATCTTGGGAATGGCCTCGTCCAGCAGGTTTACGAGGCTGCGGATGAGGCGGGACTTGGCCTGGCCGCGCTCGCCAAGGAGGATGACGTCCTGCCCGGCAAGGATGGCGTTTTCCAGCTGGGGGATGACGGTATCCTCGAAGCCGATGATGCCCGGGAAGACAATTTCCTCGGCGCGTATTTTGGCCACCAGGTTGTTGCGCATTTCCTCGCGCACCGGAAGGACGCGATAGCCACTGTCGCGAAGTTCACCGATGGTAGCGGGCCGGTTGGCGCCCAACTGGGTAATTGAGGTCATGGTTTCCCTCCGAGGCCAGGCAAAGGATTTTCAGCTACAAGACGGTCAGGCCAGTATAGCACAGGGGGCCTTACCGTCGGGCCTTCACCCTATGGGGGAGGGGAGTTTTGCTGACTGGGTTACCTCCGGTTAGTCCAGGGCTCTTTGCTGCCGGGGTCCAGGGCGGGATTGCCCTCACCCCCGCCCCTCTCCCGCGAGGAGAGGGGTGAAATTTGTTTTTTCCGCTTATTTCCTTTCATTTCCGGTTATTTTGTAGGTGAAGATAGGAGTGGCTTGAGTCCCAGTGACAGGGCACTATTCCATTGCGCAGCTTGCAGGTCGGCGGAAGTGAAGGGGCTGCCCTCATCCCTGACGCCAGTGGCAAAGGGCGAGGGGTGAGTTCGGCGGTTGCGGAGCATGCGGCGGCGGCAGGCCCGGGAGGCGGGGTGGAGGGCAGGGCGGAAGGCAGCAGCGGATGCGGCGTACCGGCGGAGGGCGCGGTCAACCCAGTAGATAAGGTTGCGGTTCCTGGAATTGAGAGGACGTACCGCCAGGCCATCACCGTCCTCAACGGGGTCGGGCTCGGAAAGCTCGTGGCATCTGTCCACCATGCGGGAGATACGGTCCAGGTCCTGGTCGGCATAGAGGGAGCGGATAATGCCCCAGCAGTCGGGGGTGTCGCCATTATCGCGGCAATGCTCCAGGTAGCGGTGCAAGTTCATAAAGGTGTGAAAGCGAAAGCCGTTGTCGGCGATGTGGCGGATGAAGGGATGGGTTTCGGGCAGGGGCTGGCGGTCGCCGGCAGCGCGGACCCACCGGAGGGAGAAGTCCTCGGCGATACGATGGAGGCGGAGGATTTGCAGCTCGAGGGCGTACTTGCGCTTGAGGGAGTTAACACGGTTGCGGAGCTGGGACAGGGTGTGCATGGTTATTCTCCGGTTTTTTTATCCACGAAGGGGGATGAGGCCCTCACCCCCGGCCCCTCTTCCTGAGGGCGAGGGGTGAATCTGGTTTTGGGATCGTTATTTGATGGTAGGGGGGTGTCAGCCTGGAGGTAAAGGGGTGGGTGTCAGTGGGGGAATTTTCCACGAAGGACACGAAGGGGCGCGAAGAGAGGGTTTATCCACGAATGGGGGATGGGCCCTCACCCCCGGCCCCTCTCCCTGAGGGAGAGGGGAGAAATCTGGTTTTGGGATTCTCTATTGATGGTAGGGGTGGGTTTGCCGAAGGGGCAAGGGGGTGGTGTCGGTGGGGGTGGGCGTGGGGTTCCTGGAGCGGAGGGTTGAGGGGAAGGAGTTTAGGCCCTTCGGCTGCGCTCAGGGCGACATTCTCCACCGTCCGGGCGCCATACTTTCCGGCCATTCTGGACCCGCGCTGTTGAGGGGGGAAGGGACTTTGTTGATTGCCCGGTCGGGAGGGGGCTTTCCGGTATTGTCAATTGATGGTGGGGGTGGGTTTGGAGGGAGTCAGGGGACGAAGGTGGCGTTTTTGGGGCGGGCCTTGCCGCCGTGGACGGAGGGTTCGGCGCACCATTTCCGGGCCAGGAGGCGGACGCCGTGGTAGATGGACTCGTCGAAGCCGAGGAGGTCGCAGATGACGCGGCGAGGCCTCGGCGAACTCAAACGTGTGGGCGAGGCTCTGGGGCCGGGCAGGCCTGATGGCTTCGTTCAACCTCATAGGATTAACTAACAGGTAGCACACATCTTTCTGCTAGGCCCACGCTTCTGCCGTCGCCTGGCCTTTCATCTGCTGTTTATCATTGACTGGTTCACACATAGGCAGCGCATAACATAAATGTGCCGCCATGCCGTTCTGTGGTCACATCGTTTATTGTAGCTAAATATCGAGGCACACGTTCTCATGCGCAACATTGCTTGACACAAAGACGATGCGCGCTTTATGCTTAATGAATTATACAGTAGGAGATTCCAATGAGTAGCAATAGCGCAGAGGATGTCATTAGGTTCTTGGATTTCGCCTCGCAAAGGGGCCTCATGAAGAAGGCTTCCGTAGTTTCGTTAAAGACCGCTTGTAATAATGTGTTTTCAGTATTGGACGAGGCTGAGGCTGCCGACGTCTCCTCCTGGGACTTGGATATCGTTATTCAACGTTACCAGAACATCAACAGTATGAGAGTTCGTCCGGAAACAATGCATACCTATGGCCAAAGGGTCAAGTATGCAGTAACAGAATTCATGAAGTACAACGAAGATCCAGCAAACTGGAAGCCTTCAGGAGGGCAAAGGCCTGCCTCGTCGAATCAAGCTTCGCGTAATGCGAGGACTAATCAAAGATCAAGTGCAAGGGAGGTAAGTGCAGACCCTTCTATAAACGAAAAAGTCTCAGACCCTTCAGAAATATTGCACCAGTTTCCTATTAGGAAGGATAAAGTCGTAAAAATAACCGGCATACCCTTTGACGTAAAGAGATCCGAAATGAGCAGATTAACCAATTTCTTGGGTAATTTGGTTGCCGAGGAGGAAGGCGAGCTAGGGATGCCCCCGATGCTTAAAGCTCCCGATTCTGAGGAAAGCTACTAGTTTGGGACCGGCAACATGTAGCTTCTTCATTTCATTCATTAAGGGAAGCTAGAACGTTCTTGTTCGCCTTTAAGAGTCTCATAATGTTTTAACCGCAGGCGTCAAGTACCTTTACGGACGGGCATTCCATCTGACTGGACAAGGCATTCAGCATCGGACTTAGTTGAACCAAAAATAATAGACGGTATCGAAACGGAGCCGATTTGGATCGTGGCGGACAAAGTGGGCAAGCTATTGGGCAAAGCTGTA
Organism: Chloroflexota bacterium; assembly: GCA_028875055.1. Classification (GTDB taxonomy): domain Bacteria; phylum Chloroflexota; class Dehalococcoidia; order Lucifugimonadales; family UBA3495; genus Bin22. The sequence goes on along the minus strand of JAPPGG010000073.1, from coordinate 9,872 downwards.
AATCTCTTGGCGGCTATGGCCGCCCTTCTCACCATTTCCATTACCGCGTTTGATTGGTGGAACAACTTCGAAAGTCCTGCCGATTCTGTCAAACCAAATCCTTTGGTTCAATTTGTTTCTCCACACACAAGCATTACACCCTTTGCCGCTCCGACTCTAGAACCACCCACAGCCCAAATGCTCACTTCGGCGAACTCGGTTAAGAGTAGAAATGAACGAGACCGTGCGTTGAGAATCGTGGCAGAGAGTGCCGTACAGGTGGGCAACTACGAGATCGCAATTAGAGCGGGTGCATCTAGCCCCATCATAGAAGGACGGGCAAAGACTTTGGTCTTCGTAGCTCGTAGCGCAACGGCGGCGGGGCTGTACGATTTAGCCGACAAAGCCGCCAGTGAAATAACATTGGCGTCAGTTCACGACAGCATGAAGATCGAGATACTAAATGCAAGGAGCATCGCACTCACTGGAGCAGTTCCCTCGATTGGCAACTCAGGGTCGGCTCCTATTGAGCCCACACCGAAGAGGTAGGATTCTTTGTGGGCTATTCGACAAAATTGCTGCGGTGCATCAGGCGTAGAGTAAGAAGGGCAGATTGGTAGTGGGCGTTATAGTCGCCGGCTAAATAGACCTGGCTATTAGTGGCGAGGGGGAGAACCCTCCCCACATGGTCCCTCTCCCACAGAGCGATAGCAACTGGGTTTACCAGTTATTGGCCATTACGACCATGAGCAGGGCGAAGGATGCCAGGAAGACGGCGCCGGCGGCGAGGACGCAGCCGCAGCTCACGCCCTTGCTTCCGCCAGTCCTCTCCACCAGCCAGACCACTCCCACGATCACCAGGGCTATGAAGCTGACCATCAGCAGAAGTATCAGCAGCTGGGATAGTTCGAAAGGGCCAATCTCCATGGAGGAATCTTATCATGGCGCCGTGGGTCCGGAAGATGGCGTCGCGGGTCCGGCCAGGGCGATCACGTCCCAGATTCGGTCGGCGGGCGGCACGATTCCGGTTGGCAGCAGTCGTGTCATCCTGAGACTGGCGAAGGGGTTAAAGTCTTCATCCTCGGGCCGGTTGCGAGTAGGGAAGCTGGTTCCAGGCATGGATTTCAGATGCTTCGGCTTCGCTCAGCATGACATTCAATGAAAAGCGGGATGGGGCCGGCGGGTCCGGCCTGGACCGACTGGGCCGCGCGGCCGGGGTCCGAAGGCGCCGGGATACTTCCTGTGCTTTACCTGTGCGTTCGTCTCATATCGTGTATCATTGCCGTTGACCAGCCAGGCTGGAGAATCACCGCAGCCCGGGGAGCAGGAACAATGCGCGTAATGGTACTGGTGAAGGCCACCGTTGACAGCGAGGCAGGGGCTATGCCGTCCGCTGAGCTGGTGGAGGCCATGTTCACGTACAACGAGGAACTGGTAGAGGCCGGAATTATGCAGGGCGGCGATGGGCTGAAGCCGTCGTCGGAGGGGAAGCGGGTGACCTTTGACGGCGACAGCCGCACGGTTACCGACGGACCCTTTCCCCATACGTCGGAACTGGTGGCCGGCTACTGGCTGTGGGAAGTCAGGGACATGGAGGAGGCCCTGGAGTGGGCGCGAAGGTGTCCCAACCCCATGCCGGGGCCCAGCGACCTGGAGATCCGGCCCCTGTACGAGATTGCGGACTTTGGGGATGCCGTTACGCCGGAGCAGGCCGAACGGGATGAGCAGATCAGGAAAGAGCTAGAGGGACGACAGGGTTGAATCCCAGGGCAATCGCGCTATAGATTCAGGCTACAGGGGGCATAATTCGGTAGGCAAGAGTCTTGTCGCCCTGAGCTTGCCGAAGGGCCTGAAGTCCTCACCCTCAGCCCGGCTGCGGGTAGTGAAGATGGTTCCAGAGATAGATTTTAGATGCTTCGGCTTCGCTCAGCATGACATTCAATTGAAACGCGATTGCCCTGGGTTGAATCTCCACTTTCAGGGGACCCTGCGCCGGCCATTCTGCTAACTGGAGCAACTTTATGACAACCACGGAACCGCTGCCCCGCGGGGAAATAATCCAGCAGCTGGACGGGACGTACGAACTGTTTTCCCTGCCCACGGACGAGGAAACCCTGCGCGGTATCCTGCTGGACTGCCTGGCGGAGTGGGAACATGTCCGCATCGGGATGCTGGTGCCCGGGGCAGTGTGGGAGATCAAGCCGCCCTGCCAGCCCCGCACGGGTTTTATGGACGGGTACCTGACGGTGGACTTTGAGGAGTGGCACCTGCACCTGTGTATCGGAGAGTCGAAGGCGGCGCCGGCGGAAACGGCCAGGCTGCGGCGCACCGCGCGGGCGGAACTGTACCGGAGGCTTAACCCCGACCACCAGCCGACGTCGTGGGGGTTCCGCCTGTTTAACGGCGGGGGCCAGCAGCAGATAACGGTACTGCTGCCCAATCCCCACCTGGACGAGCGGCAGAATTACATGGACAGTCCGGACTGGGACCGGCTGTACCTGTGGGACCGGCTGCGGCAAAAATACCTGGGCCAGGGAGCAGATGGGGTGGACCGCTCGGCCCCGAGGTTCTTCCATGGCTGAGGAGATGCGGGGGGACCATCCCCTCACTACCAGCATGGCCCGGGCGCAGGATCTGGGCGGTTTCTTTGCGCTGCCCCGGCAGACACCGGGAGACGAGGACTGGACTCCCGCACGGGAGCTGTTCCAGGCAGATGACCAGATGCTGGGGGAGCTGGTGGCGACGTACGGCCAGCGGGCGTGGGACAGCAGCAACCGGCACGTCGCGGGGTCGGCCTTTCTGGTGGCGTATTTGAGCCGGGTGGTGTTTCCGCTGGTGGGGCAGTACGTGCTGGAGCAAAGGGTTCCGGACGTGTCGCTGGGCAACCTGGCCTTCCACTGGAATGGGCCGGCGATTGACGCCACGGGGCTGAAGAGTTTGAAATTCGCCGCTTTGCCGGAAGATGCCGCGGCGGCTCATCCTGACGCGATGGTGGTTGCCGATGAGGCTGCCCTGTACGACCAGCTCAAGGGGTGGCTGTTTGAGGACAACCTGGAGCAGGTGATTGCTGACCTGCGGCGGGCTGCGGGAGCCAGTGTGAAGGTGTCGTGGAACGCGGCGGCAGCGGCCTTCTCGCAGGCATTGAACCGGTTGTATGCCACGGAAGCCGCGCGGGAGAGGGTGGTAGAGGCGGCGGAAGTCCTCTTTTCCGACCCGGATTCGCCCATTTGCGGGCAACTCACGATGGAAGAGTTCGAGCAGGGCGGGCGCCACGGGTTTTTCTCCCGCCGGAGGGGGTGCTGCCTGTGGTGGCGGTCGCCCCGGGCCAACGACTACTGCTCCAACTGCATCCTGCTGCCCCGCGGGGAACAGGACCAGCGGTTCCGGGAGATGCTGGAAGGAGTACGGTAGGGGAGACGAGGGCGAGGCGTCCCGGATGCCGTATCAAGAAGCGAGTTGAAGCATTCCTGCAGTCCCTGGAGCTGACCGGCAGGGCAGTGAAACGTCCATCCAGGCCGACTTGCGTCACGGATGAAGGACCAGGGGTAACAGTTCAGAGTTGAGGGAATTGCCTGCCCATACATCCGCCATACCCCCGACTTCACAGGGGCGCATGGCCATGCGCCCCTACCCAACCCACGACTTGCACAGGTTCCAGGTTCCCGCCTGCGCGGGAATGACGGGTTTTCCAACCTTGTAACACACCAACTCTGAACTCTCAGGACCATGGAAACAAGCTGAAGAGCTGCCGACGGGCATGGGCGCATTAAAGAAGAGCGAGGTAGGGTCATGACTTCAACATCCAGGGCATTGGAAGGCAAGATAGCCATTGTTACCGGGGCTGCCAGTCCCATCGGCATGGGCCGCTCCATCACCACCGGGCTGGTAAGGGCCGGGGCCAGGGTGGCGATGCTGGATATAAACGAGGACTGGCTGGATGAGACGGCCAGCGTGATGCAGGAAATTGGCGGAGACGACGCGGTGCTGCCCATCGTGGCTGACGTTACCAGCCCGGACTCGGTGGGGCAGGCAGTGGAGCGAACGGTCAACGAGATGGGCGGGCTGCACATCCTGGTGAACAACGCGGGCATCAACCTGCGGTCGGGCGGGTTTACCAACCCGGGAGAGGCGGGCCGCCGGACTGACTTCTGGACGATAGACCCCTCGGGGTGGCTGCGGGTGATTGCGGTGAATCTCAGCGGACCTTTCCTGATGTCCCACGCCGTGGCGCCGTACATGATTGAGCAGGGCTTCGGGCGGATTATCAGCGTAACCACCAGCATGGATACCATGTGGCGAAAGGGCGGCGCGCCCTACGGTCCGTCCAAGGCAGGGCACGAGGCGCTGGTGGCAATAATGGCGCAGGACCTGGAAGGGACCGGTGTGACCGCCAATGTTCTGACCCCGGGCGGAGCCACGGCGACCAACATGGTGATTCCCCCGGGCGGGACCAGCGCCCGCACACTGATACAGCCCGAGGTGATGCAGGCGCCGGCGGTGTGGATTGCGTCGGACGAGGCCGGCGACTGGAACGGGCGGCGCATCATTGCCTACTACTGGGACGAGTCGCTGCCGCTGGAAGAGCGGCTGGAGAAGTGCGGGGCGCCGGCAGCCTGGCCCCAGCTGGGCCTGCAGGCGGTGCACCCGGACTGGTATAACCAGGGGTAGGGCGGGAATCGCAGCGAGATCGTAATGGGTGGTGGGACCTGGCCCGTCAGGGAACCAGGGGTTCGCCCAGAAGCGACCAGTAGGGGACGGCTACCAGGAAGAGGACCGCTATGGCGACGGCGGTCATTACCAGGGCCCACCGGAAGATTTCGGGGTTCCGGATGTTGGCCTGCAGGAATATGAAGATGGAAGCGGTGCCGGCGGCGCTGTAATAGACCAGGGAGTCCCCAACCACAACCACGGCCATGCCACAGACCAGGGGATTGAGTCCCAGGGCTTCGCCGCTGGCCATGGCCACCGGGATGACGAAGGCCAGGTAGCCGGCGATGTTGGGCATCAGGAGCCTTACCACCGCCGCGCTTACGGCAAGAACGAGCAGGATCAACAGGGGACTGTCCTGCACTGCCGCGGTGCCACTCACCAGGGTCTCCGAGAACCAGCCCGCCGCCCCGGTGACTACCAGGGTATGGGCCAGGGACAGGGATGTGGCGATGACGAAGAAGTTGGCCCAGCCCAGGTTTCGCTCAAAGTCCTGCCAGGTGAGCAGCCCGATCCGGGGCATCAGGATCAGGACCATGGCCACGAGGGCAGGAACCGCCGGATGAAGTCCGTGGGCGAAGTCGGTGAACCAGAGCATGGCGGTCACCAGGACGATTGCCCCGGCCCGGTACTCGACTGATTTCACCGGGGTCGTGTCCAGGTCAATAGCGCTTTCCGAGACATCCAGCCGAAAGCCGCTGCGGTACAGCAGGAAGAGGATGACGCCTCCGACGGCGAGGTTGCAGTAGAAGGGGACGCTCATCAGGAGGAACCAGCCCGTCCAGGAGAAATCGCCCAGCAGGGCCGACGCCACCACCGGCGTGATGCCGCCGGCCAGGAGAGCAGTGGAGCCCAGCCGGTTCATGGTGCCCAGGGCCATCATCAGAGCCCGGTAGTACTTGTGCTCCTGGGGAATGCCCCAGCGGGCCAGGACCTGGGCGTAGATGTGCACCATGATGGCGCCGCGGGTGCTGGCGGAAGGGAGGGCGAAGGTGAGCAGGGCGAAGGAAAACAGCATCTGGACGTAAAGAAGGCCCGGCTTGCTGCCAGCGCCCTTGATCAGGAAGGTGGCCACCCGCTCGGCGAGGCCCGACCGCTGCACCGCCAGTCCGATGGTGAGGATGCCAATCAGGAAATAGGATACGGGCTGGGAAAAACCGTATAACCCCTCGGTTATCCCCGGCACGGCCCCCACCACCACCAGCAGCAGGACTCCCAGCAAGCCGGTTACGGAGATGGGGAGAGCCTCGGTGGCCCAGAAAACGACGGCCAGTGTCATAACTGCCAGCGCTTTCTGTCCCTCCGGGGACAGGCCCCCGGGCGTGGGCATCAACAGCACCACCAAGAAAATGACAACCCCGGCCCCTACCTTGACGATGGAGAGCCAGTCCAGTGAAACCCGGGCAATGCTAAGTTGAGCAGAAAGCATAGTGGCGGTTTGCCAGCCAGCGGCTCGGGAAAGGCCGGCCGCAGGGCGGTCTGTGGTGACATCCTCTATAGTATTGGACCGTGGTCGCGAGGATGTCACGCCGTTCCGGTAACAATAGCGGTCTGAAGGGAATCCGGCAAGGTATGGCCTCTGGGCGAGACCAGGAAAGAGTTAGTTGGAGGGTTCAGGCAACAGTCCCGTAGCCCCGTCTTGTTTCCCCTTTAGCGGCTTTCAGCGGAGATTTCAGGCCCTTCGGCTGCACTCAGGGCGACATGGTGCAAGAGTTCAGAGTTGGCGGGATTTCCCGGCCAGGCAGCCCCGTCATACCGGCTTTCGCCGGTAACCAGGAGTCCTTGCCATGCTTGACCTGTATTCGCCACCATCCCTGCTGGATTCCGGCCTGCGCCGGAATGACGAGTTGCAGGCCTCCGTGAATACCAACTCGGAACTGTTACGAAACGGTTTTGGGCTTAAGTAAGCCCCGAAACTCAAGGCGGGCAGGTTGTGGGGATATCCCCTGCGGTCAGGATTCCGTCCCGTGGAGCCCGGAAAGGAAAAGGGCCAGCCCGCGTGTCAGCCCGCAACGTTGGGGAACTATCCCTGCTTGTCAGCCAGGAGGCCACACCGGAACCGGTTGGCTTCGTGTATATTCGTCAGGTAATAACCAGGGAGGGAGTACCATGCCTGATGCCGCCTTCGTTTACGACGATGCCCTATCCCAGCATGTCCTGCGGTCCGATCACCCAATGCGTCCCGTGCGGCTGCGCCATACCTACGAGCTGTTATCCGCTTACGGGGCTTTTGAAGACGGAACCTCCCGTCTCATCAACCCCCGTTCGGCGACCGAAGAGGAACTGGAATGGGTCCACACCCCCGAATATATCGCGGCGGTGAGGGCGCTGAGCTCCGGTCTGGCCGCGGACCGGCCGGAAAGATTCGGCTTTTCAGCCATGGGGGACAATCCCGTTTACCCGGGCATGTACGATGCGGCAACTCTCAGTTCCGGGGCGACGCTGGTGGCGGCGGAACTGGTGGCGGCGAAGCGGGTGGATGTGGCGTTTTCCATATCCGGCGGGCTGCACCACGCCGCTCCCACCCATGCCTCCGGGTTCTGCATCTTCAACGACCCGGCAATAGCCATCAAGTACTTCCTGGAACGGGGTATGAGGGTTGCCTATGTGGATGTGGACGCCCACCACGGCGACGGAGTGCAGGAAGTATTTTACGGTGATGACCGGGTTCTGACCATCTCCATCCACGAATCGGGACGGTTCCTGTTCCCTGGCACGGGCTTTGTCTCGGAGTCGGGGACCGGAGGCGGAGTGGGCTACTCGGTGAATATTCCGCTGTATCCCTACACCGAGGACGAGCCTTACCTGTGGGCATTTCGAGAGGTTGTGCCGCCCTTGATCCGTGCCTTTGCGCCGGATGTGCTGGTTACGCAATTGGGTATCGACAGCTACCACTCGGACCCGATTACGCATTTGCAGCTTACTTCGCGGGGCTACGTGGAGGTAATCAGGGAGTTTGCCGGACTGGGTTTGCCCTGGCTGGCCCTGGGCGGTGGCGGGTACGACATAGGCGCAGTGGCCCGCTGCTGGACGCTGGCCTTTGGCGTAATGCTGGGAACGGAGTGGCCCGACCGGATTCCCGATTCGGTGGCCGGTCAGTACCCGTCGCCCAATTTGCGGGATACGGTGGTCCTGGAGGTTCCGGACAACGTACGGCAGGAGGTCAGGAGGTACGTGGAGGACGGGGTTTCGGAGTTGAAACGGGAGGTGCATTCCCGGCACGGGCTGGGGTAGGGTAAGCCGAACTGCCATTTGCCCCGGACGCCAATGGAGCCGCACGCTCAAACGGACCTGAGTCTCTGCCAGCAATGGTCGTTGCTGACATTTGATGGTAATCACCGGCGTCAGACTGTTGTATTGTATCGGCAAGCAATTAACAATAAACCGAAATTCATTTCACTATGTACTGGCATAGCTTGCTCTAATGCATTGGGGAGGGACATGGCATTCGGAGAAGAAATAAGGGAGTTGATTTCCAAACCTGGATTCCGAGAATTTTCGAATTCCATAGTGGTGGACCTTTTCTATGCTGAGATAGAAGACGACCCCTTTCCTACGCCACAAGAGGCGGAGGTATGGTTTCAACTGGGTAAAGTACGCCGCGCGGCCTTTGTACCGCTCCTTTGGGTGGACAAGGATAGAAAAACGGCAAAGGCAGCCCTGTTAGGAGAATCCGGCGGAGAGATACTGGTCTCATTTCCTCCCACGAATTTTGGTCAAACAAGATTCTATGCAAGGAAGGAAGAGCTGGAGAAAATCGCCGCAAATTCTTTGACCGAATAGACATTTACCATGATATTTTCCGACCTGGAAATCAGGGCTGCCATTGAGCAAGGACGCCTGAAATTTGAACCGGAAATCCCAAAGGACAGTGACAGGATTGGCAGCTCATCAGTTGACTTGCTTCTGGACTCTGAATTATTGGAGTATCCCCAAACTCCTGCCGCCGGCATCAAGGTTAACCCGATGCAGGCAGGCAGAAGCATTCGCCAGCTAATTCAGCAGCTGTCTTCACCTGTAACCATCGAAGAAGGCCGAACCTATGCCCTGGAGCCGGGCCGCCTCATAATCGGCAAAACGCTTGAGTTCATGCGCTTTGCGCCGGATATTGCCGGAAGGATAGAAGGACGAAGTTCGCTGGCGAGGATGGGGTTAGCCGTTCACGTAACAGCGCCAACGGTATTGGCAGGGTGGGCAGGCCAATTATATTTGGAAATCTACAATGTCGGGCCATTTGCGATTGAACTTGAAAAGAGCATGCCCATCGCGCAGTTGGTCCTGGAACGCACCGGTGTTCCACCCAACAATCCGTACAGCGGCCAGTTTCATGGGCAGACCTGAAAATCGGCCGCCGCCTGCATCCGTAGGTAACAGTTCAGAGTTGAGGGAATTGCCTGCCCATACACCCGTCATACCGCCAACTTCGCAGGGGCGCATGGCCATGCGCCCTTACCCAACCCACGACTTGCACCGGTTCCAGGTTCCCGCCTGCGCGGGAACGACGGGTTTTCCAGCCTTGTAACACACCAACTGTGAACTCTTACATCTGCGGCCCGCAGGTAGTGAATGTGATAGGGACAAAAAAGACCGGTCCCATTAATGGGACCGGTCAGCTTTTGGCAATTCAATTGTTGGTCAGTTGACCTGGTGTTCACCGGCCAAAATTTCCCTGGCGGCGTCGCCAACGTTGGATTCGAGGCAGTCCCGGAAGGCACTGTAGATGGACTTCTTGATGGCTTCCATCATCCAGGCTTCATAATCCGGGTCGGTCTGGTAGGTGTTCTTGAGAGCAGTGAGGCGCTCCAGCAAGGTCAGGTAATGGTACTGCAGCGGCGTCACAGTCTGTTGAACACCACCAATTTCGAAGGTGTTCTCGGTGTTTATCACTTCCTGCCCCGCACTCTCTGGACCAGTCATCTTGTTTACCCCTCTACCAGAATGTCGGAAAATAAGGCCGACCTGACGGCCCTATTGCATTACATACCTATTATACCAGATTGGCTGGCTTTACGTAGCCCTGGCGGCCAAGAGTAAGAGTTCAGAGTTGGTGGGATTTCCCGGCCGGCCAACCCCGTCATACCGACTTTCGCCGGTATCCGGGACTCCTTGCCACGCTTGGCATGTATTGACCGTCAGCCTTGCTGGATTCGCTAAACTCACAAACGAAGTGCAACACCAAGTTAAGG
>JAPPGG010000063.1 GCA_028875055.1 Chloroflexota bacterium | reverse complement strand
GAACCAAACTCCGCAGGCTATACCCTGACACTACAACTGTGACTCAGTACTAGGTGTGTAGAAATGAATGGTTACATTTGCCTTTCAGCAATGAGACCCAGAGCGAATCCTACATTCGGTCTGGCGGCACCTATTGAGAAAGGCTTAACAATGTGTGGTAAGAATTACTTCCGTGGAACCAGAGATGTGGTCGATCACCGATATTCCAGTGAAGTTACTTGTCCTGAGTGCCTGGAGGGAATGGCCAATTCATCCTTCACATTCTAAATGGCAAATATAGGCCGGCCAGCTAAGAAATACACTCTTCCAATCCAACCCGTGTGGTTCTCAAGAAAGGCCTTCGTGATGATAGGTGTGGAAACCCGATTCGTTCCATCGGGTATTTCCAACGGGGTACCCGCTCGTACAAAATTCATCCGAGGTCGTTCTTCCACGGTTCACCTCACTCGACTCGGTAGCCCTCGACAGCTACCGAGTCATTCTCTCACTATGTAAGCTTACAGACTATTAATGTCTTCCTGACGAGTTTCTTCTTCGAGTGCACGTATTCGATACTTGCCCTTAGAAGTTATCTCACCCACAAGATCAGGTTCAGAGGAATCGAACCAGATATACTCTAAAGCTTGTGCCGTCTCCAACAATTCCTTCGCTTCCTCGTATGTAATACCTTCAATAAAGGGGAGTTCCATCCCCGCTGCTCTATTGGTCTGCCTCTCAATGTCCCTGAGAAATTCCAACATAGCCTTATGATCATATCCTTCTAATGAACCCATCATATCCACCCTCCTTTATCTATTGTCTATTAATCTTATCATGCCTTCCAGTGTGTACGGCCTCTCCGTTAGTCCAGCGGCCATCGCTGGAGTCACTCCTAACCCCTTATACGGCTTCCCTAGCGACGAGTGCGCTCGACAGAAGTTATACCAAGTGAAATACAGGGATAGCATGTGGACATGGTTCTCCAGCTTCTTGCTGAACCCATTGGACAGGCGAGCGAACCGTTTCATCGACATCCTCATCGTCAGGTTCTGCCGCTCCACATAGGACGTGCTGATGTCGTCCAGATAAGGATCGCCTGATACGGCCACCCGCCGAGAGGCCTCCTGGTCGGGAGAAACGTATCTAGGCTCTCCTTCTGGGATGCCTCGGTCAGGAATGACCTTGATTAGCTGACCGTATCGAACCTCACTACCGAAGGCTTCCTCGACTCCGGTAATGTAGGAGTTCCATCCATCTGTCGACACCTGAGGCTTCCCCACCACCCGTGAGCGCAGGTCATTCATAAATTCAGTTGCGTACTGGGATCCACGGTCTGGGCTCACCATCCACGAGAGTATCATCTTTGTATCGGCATCGATTGCAGTCCACGTCCACACGTTACCGTGGTCAGCCGGAGCCGACGGCGAGACCTTTCGGTCTTCCTTCGCATAGCAGAATGACCATATCTCGTCGCACTGAATTCTCTTAGATTCTATACCTTTAATCCTTCTGTCTGAATACCGAGCACAGGCCTCTCCAGCATCCACCAGAAGCTTCGTCACGGTGTTGATGGATACTCCAGTAATACGAGAGATAGACCTCATGGACGATCCCTCGACCAGCATATTGAGTATCTGTACTCGCTGTTCTAATGGTAGCTTGTGCATGTTCTAATTTTATATCTGTGAAAACTCCTTGTAAATCACCCGGAAACATGATACACATAAGAAGAGCCCCAGGTACTCACAATACCTGGGACTCAATTGAAGCCCTCGTAGCTTAATGGATAAAGCATTGGCTTACCGCACCAAAAGATGGGAGTTCGAGTCTCCCCGAGGGCTCCACAAGACGGCTCGAGAGCCGCCCCCAGCGAAGGGCTATTTATTCTTCTTTGGCTTTCTAGGCCTCTTGGGAGCCGAAGCAGCTACCTGCTCCTGATATTCCTCTTTAGCCTCTCCAGTCGCTATCTTAGCCACTAGGACGGCGTTCTCGATGTCGTCTTCGGGCCGTATTTGTCCGTCTGGTCCGACTGGCATAACCCACTCCTATTTGCAATCGAACTCTATCCACGAATCCATCTGGAATCCATTTAAGGTACATTCACGAGTGTGGATTTCTCCCGTATTGAACTCGATTAAATCCTCGACAGGGAATGTCAGTTCTGCTGTGACCTCAGAACCCCAGTCTCCACCAGGCCCTAAATTCTCTATCACATAATAGTCTTCCACTTCGTGTATCTTGAATTCAAGATTCAGTCGTCGATTCTTATATGTGACGTTAGCCCTCGCTTCGTTACTCTGGTAGGCTCGATATATCTCTTTTGTGGTCACATCCAGTGGAGGCTTATTTATCTGGTCTGGAGCTTCCTCTTCGCCAAATAACAATGCGAGAATTACAACGATAATTATGAATCCTGCGGCGCACCATCCAAGAACTGAGAGGCAGCCTTTCATTGGGCTCCCTTGCGGTGTAGGGCTGACAACTCACCACAAGCGATCATCCCGTCGTGAACCGTACAAGGGAGCATGAGCTGCCCTAACTCGGTTCACGTGTGGCTCTATATGGCTACATGTAGTGGGATGTTGACTTGTGGTGAGTCATATTGAGAATACTATCGCCTTGCCCGTTGCGTCAACCCGACCTGCTACAATGGAATCTGCACACCGAGCGGCGATAAGCCCTAAATTAACCGTCTGCGGTTTTTAGACCAGCCTTCGTCCGCTCGGTGTGCGTGTGATTCTTTCAGGTCGACAATGGGGGTGTAAATAGACTGTAAACCAGAGGGAATTATCGGGGAATCTCATAAGGTTCAAACTGAGACACTACCTAATTGTCCGCCGCCATGCTGCCGATGCCGCCATCGGTGTCGTCGGCGCCGACGTTGGCCGACACCCTGGGCGACGCGTCGAGGGTGTCAATGGCGGGCAGTTCGGCGTCATTCCCGACCACCAGGTCCGCAAAGCGTCGGCCCTGGGGCGCGAGACGCTGGTCAAAGGAACCCACAGACTGGTTGTAGGCCCCGACGGCCGATTCAAGGCCCTTGCCCACTCGGGCATAGTAGTTCATGAAGGTGATCAGGCGCTTGTACATCTCCTCACCCACCTCCTTGATACGGGCCGCGTCCTCGGCCAGCCGGAACTGCTGCCAGCCGCCGGCCACCGCCCAGAGCAGGGATATAAGGGAAGCGGGAGTTGTGATAGCCACCCTCTTGGCCATGGCGTATTCAATAAGCCCCGGATTGGCGCTTAGGGCCGCCGCCAGAAACTGATCCCCCGGCACGAACATAACCACGAAATCCAGCGACCCATCCACCGAGGCTCCATATCTCTTGCCCCCAAGATCGTCCACCTGGCGGCGCAGGGCCTGGGCGTGGCGGGTCCAGGCTTCGTCGGCAGCGGCTGTATCTTCCGTCTGTTGAGCTTCCATATAGGCCAGCGTGGAAGCCTTGGCGTCAACCACTATTGCCCTCCGCTCGGGAAGCCTTACCACCAGGTCCGGGCGTCCTTGGGAAGATCCCAGGGATTCCTGCTCCGAGAAATCGCAGTAATCGCTCATTCCCGCCAGGTCAACCACCCGGCGCAACTGGACCTCGCCCCACTGGCCTGCCTGCCGGTTGTCGGTCAATGCGGAAGAGAGCTTGCCCGTTTCCGCAGCCAGGGACTGGCTTTGCTGCACCAGGGACTCGATCTGGGGGTTCAGCTTGCCGTAGTTTTCCGCCAGGGGCTTTACCAGTTCCTGGAACTGCTGGTGTCGCTGCTGCAATTCCCTGCTGGCCGACTCCAGGGTCTTTCCAAGATTCTCGTTAGCCAGCTTCAGGAATTGGTCGTTGTTCCCTTGAAGGGCCTCGGCGGCGGTCAGCCTGGCCGCCTCGCTGAACTGGGTCCTGGCCGATTCCAGCAGTTGCTGGGTGGTAGCCGCCTGTTCCAGTTGCCCCTGCAGACGGGCGATTTCCGCCTGGCGGTCCGCAGACTCCTTGCTAGCCTTTCCGGCGCGGCAGGCCCAGCCCACCAGACCTCCGACTGCCAGGCCCAGGATGATCCCGCCAAACAACACTGCCAGTTCCATTTGTCACGCTCCGAATTCTGCCGCTAATCCTTAATCAACAGGCCTTCGCAGATCTGTTTCAATGTGTCCAGGGGTCCATTCACGGTTGCCGGACCGGACGCGACAACCCCTTTTGTCCCTTCCAGCGCATCTCGCCAGCCTGAATCGGCGCCGTTTTGGGGACTATCTGCCTCTCCAGGCGGCAACGAGTGTATCCGGGGACGGGAACCCTCTCCCGAAAACAGGACCAGCTGGGGGCTGGTCTCCGCTTCCACCCCAAACTCTTGCCTCAGCGCTATGGCAGTCTCCGAAACCCCGTGCTGCCCGAAAATCACCAGGTGGGCGAACCCCAGGTTGCTCTCCTCGAAGCTGGCGCGAAAGGCGCGAAAAACGTCGTGGGCGGCTCTGTCCTCCCCGCCAACCAGGAAAATGGCAAACACCGGTGGGGCCGCCGCCGGAGTATCTGCCAGGTCCCTTTGCCACCGGCGCAGTTTGTCCAGATCGTGGGAATCGGCTCGACTCGTCATCCTGTTCCCCTAATCCAGGCGTAGGCACAGCTGTCGCTTGACGCCCAGGTTGCCTTCGCCCAATTTACCGTAAGACCGGCGGTCGTGTCTCCGCCACGTTACATCCAGTAGGCTGAACCCAGCATCCAGATTCCCCAGGCCAACAGGCCCACTCCGGCCAGGCGGCCCACCCAGACCCCGGCAGGTCCAACCTTCTCCACCAGCACAAATGCCGCCAGAGCAGCGATCCACAGCAGATTCATTACCCCCAGCAGGAACAGCAGTCCCATCAGGGCCCAGCAGCACCCCAGGCAATGCCCACCGTGGTGAAGGCCCATTAGCAGTGCCCCCTGATGTCCTTCCCGCCAGTCGTTGGTTATAAAGCTCATGGGAGTGCGACAACGACGAAGACAGGCGTTTTTCAGGGGACTCAACTGAAAAGCTCCGGCCGCTATCAGGAGAATGCCGCCCAGGACCGGACTCGCGCTGGCCATCATGGGAGACAGAAGCGAAGCGGAGTGAAGCCCCCACTGGGCCAGGGTGGCCGTTGCGGAAAAGCCTGCCCAAATCACCAGGTACCCCGCCAGGAAGATGCCTGCAGGTACGAATGGACTCCCTGCCTGGCGGCGTCTCCGGTTGATATTGGCAAAAGCCAGGATCATGGGAGTTGCGGAAGGGACCATCATCCCCACCATCATCACCGCCCACATGACGAACATCAGGAGGAAATCAACGGGCCCCCAGGCGTTCATCATTGCGGCGCCAGCCATGTCCATACCGCCCATGCCGGCCGAATCGCCCATGCCACCCATTTCCTGGGCCAGATATAACAGATAGGACCAGGCCAGCAGTGAAATGATGACCAGGCCAGCCCCGACAATAAGCTTGTCTTTTCTCAGGGCAGCTTCAAGCAGTGTGGATTCGTAAGATGGAGCCTGCATGCCGGTATTTTGGCACAGCGGTTAGGGATTGGCTACTTTGTGCCCAGGCAGTCACTCCAAACGATGACAATGGTTCTGGCTTATGCCTGCGTTTCTGCCTGACCTAGCCATCCCCTGGCCTCCTGTAAATGGCTCCTGTTATAACAAGTGCCAATACTCCTATTGACCCAGTATTTACTGGTGGGATAATATGTGGCGGTTGAAATGAGCTCCACTCCATCCAACCCCGACACATCGTCCCCGGAGGCAACCGGGACAACCCAGCGGCGGCAGGGCCGCTTTTTTTATGGCTGGTACGTGGTGGCTGTTGCCTGCCTCCAGGGCATGTTCGGCAATGGGGCCATTTCCACCGGCTTCCCCCGGTTCTTCGAACCCATCCGTGGTGACCTCGGCATTTCCTATGCCGCCATGTCCCTGGTATTCAGCCTGGCACGCGCCGAGGGAGGCCTCGGCGCCCCCCTGGTGGGCTGGCTGGTGGACAAGTTCGGCTCCAGGCCCATGATACTCTTCGGAGGCCTGACGGCAGGCATCGGCTTGATGCTGCTCGCCTTCGCGCGGGAATACTGGCAGCTGGTTTTCCTGTTCGTGGGCGTGGTGTCGGTGGGGAAGACGGCCGGTCTGGGCCAGACCCTGATGGCAACCGTAAACCAGTGGTTCATCCGCCGCAAGGCTGTTGCCCTGTCCACCCTGATGACCGCCTTTGCCGGTGGGGGCGCTATTGTGGTACCCCTGCTTCACCTGGGTGTTATTACCCTGGGCTGGCGACCCACGGTCTTCATTATCGGCCTCTTCATCGCCATCCTCACCCTGCCCGTGGCCTATGTCATCCGCAGCCGTCCCGAAGACATGGGACTGCGGCCGGACGGCGATCCGCCTGCAGGCTCCGCTCCCGCCGCCCGTCCTGCCCGGGGTGGCGGCCACCACCAGCCGGCGGCCCGGAGCAGCGGGGAAGAACAGAATTTCACGGTGCGCCAGGCGCTGAGGACCCAGGCCTTCTGGTTCATCCTGATCGGCGTTATCACCCGGGTTTCCGCCACCAACTCCATCATCATTCACCTGTTCCCGCTGCTGGTGTGGAAGGGAGTGAGCGAGGACATAGCCACCCTGTCGGCTTCGGTAATGTTCTTCATGGCAATTCCCCTGCGGTTCCTGCTGGGCGTGGCAGGCGGGCGGCTCTCTCCTCGGAAGCTGCTCTTCTACGGAATGAATATCGGGGCTATTGGCCTGGTGGGCCTGTGGCAGCTGCCCCAGTGGCCGGCCCTCGTTGTATTCATCCTCGGGCTGGCCATCGTGGAGGGGATTACTTCCGTCAACTGGATAATGGTGGGCGACTACTTTGGCCGCAACCGGTTTGCCAGCCTGATGGGGGCAATGAGCATCTTCCACAACATCGGCATGTTCATAGCGCCCATCTACGCGGGCTGGATCAGGGACACCACCGACAGCTATGAAATTGTGCTGATGACCTTCGCACCGACTTTTGTAATCAGCGCGTTCATGTTTGCCCTGGCCCGCCGGCCCGCCTTGCCCCAGTCCGCGTCACACCCCGCCGAAGAACCCGCGGAGGAAGCCCGGGGATAAGCGGGCAAAGCGGCCGCATTCGGTATGCGAGAGGGACCAGAAATGTGGTTCTTCAGGTGGGCAACTCCGACTGGGCGGAGCAGGTCCGGTTGGTTGCCTCCAGCAACGCTACGTCGTTTCGAACCCTAGCCCGATTCAAACTCGGCGATTACCGGGTTTGTCAGGAGTCCGATTCCGGGTATGTCAACCTCCACCACGTCCCCGGGCACTATGGCGCGGGTAACGCCCGTGGCCCCTGAGAAGACCAGGTCTCCGGGCCGCAGGGTAACGTGCTGGCTGATGTAGCTGACTATTTCCGCGAAGGAAAAGAGCATGTCCGACGTGTTGCAGCGCTGCACCTCTTCCCCGTTAATCCGCACCAGTAAATCCAGCGACTGGGGGTCCACCTCGGTCTCAATCCAGGGCCCCACCGGCGCGAAGGTGTCGGCGCCCTTGGCCCGCCAGAACGTCCAGTCGTCTTTCTGCCAGGTCCGCTCGCTGACGTCATTTCCGCAGGAATAGCCAAGAATATATTGCGGGGCCTTTTCCGGTGAAACGCGGCGGCATACCTTGCCGATAACTGCCACCGCCTCGCCCTCGTAGTGGACTTCGCCGGCGACGTCCTTGGGGATGATGATTGGATCGTTAACCCCGGTCAGGGCGTTTCGTCCCTTGCGCCAGGGCTGTGGACGCTCGGGGACCGGCATGGCTCCCTGGCCAAACACCGAACCGGCGTATTCCAGGTGGTCCACGAAGTTAAGGCCCGGCCCCCACAACTCGGCGGGATCCGAGGGAGGCAGCAGCTTCACGTCGTTCAGCTGGTGGCGAGTGTCGGTGACCCTGAAGCTGGTATAGATACTCCCCCGAATCTCGGCTATCTCGTCACCGACTACTACCCCGTTCGCGGTGCGGCTGCCGGCGCGGAATCTGGCAATCTTCATCCCAACCCCCTTTCCCCATTTTACATAACTTTAGCGCACGGGCGGGGGTTCCACAACCGGGTTTGGCAAATAATTGGCAAAGCAGCCATAACCGAACCTCTCCGAATTCTTTGGGGCCCCAATTGTGCCTCGAACCAAGTACCTTTAGAATACTGAGCGGAGTCGCTCAATACCGGCCCGCCAATAGAGTCCAGACGGGGGAATCAGGCCAAAATGAAGCTCGGATTTTTTGTCACCAACCAGTATCTTCCGGGGGAGTCTTTTTCCGGGAAGATCCAGGAGAGCGTTGAACAGGTCAAGGCGGCCAGGGAAGCCGGCTTTGACATGATCTGCACCGGCCAGCACTACCTGGCTGCCCCTTACCAGATGAGTTCCAGCTTCCCGCTGCTGGCCCGCCTCGCCGCGGAGGCCGGCGAAATGGAGGTGGCTGCCACCGTAATCCTCGTGCCCCTTCACAACCCTGTGGAACTCGCCGAAAGCATCGCCACCATGGACGCCATCTGCGACGGCCGCTTCATTTTCGGCGTGGGGCTGGGCTACCGGGACGAGGAATACACCGCCTTTGGCGTACAGCGCGGCGAGCGGGTTGGCCGCCTTAGGGAAGCCCTGGAAGTGATCAAACTGATGTGGACGCAGGAAGAGGTGGAGTTCTCGGGCAAGTATTACAACGTTCCCCGGGTTGCCCCCTCTACCAGCCCCGTTCGGAAACCCCATCCCCCCATATGGGTTGCGGCCAATAATGACGTAGCAATTCGCCGGGCGGCCCGCTGGGGCTACCCGTGGCTGGTCAACCCCCACGCCACCGTCCAGATGGTTGCCGAGCAGTGGCAGGGCTACCAGGCTGCTCTGGAGCAGGCAGGACAGCCTATGCCGGAGTCTCTGCCGATGATGCGGGAATTGTACGTGGCCCGCGACCGGGAGACGGCCTACGTGGAGAGCGAACCCTGGCTGGCTCCCAAGTATGCCGCCTACGCGGCCTGGGGCCAGGACAAGGCCCTCCCAGGAGACGAGAGTTTCTCAATTCCCTACCAGGACCTGGCCCGCGACCGGTTCCTGCTGGGCTCTCCCGATGACGTAGTTTCGGAAATCCAGCGTTACGAGCAGGACCTGGGTATAAACTATATGATCTTCAGAATGCAGTGGCCCGGGATGTCCCAGGAAGCCACGCTCAAGCAGATAGAGATGATGGGAAGTGAAGTCATACCCAGGGTTAAGGATTAGCGGGAGGTCCGGACGCCGCCTCAGCCGCCAATTCCGGCAGCCAGAAATGCGCTCCCCAGGATGCTCCTACGTTGACAGGGCGGCGGCTGGCTCGGCAACCACTATCTCTCCGTCGCTCATAACCACCCCGTCCTCGCAGTAGCACTCCACCTCTCCGCCCTCAAACTGCTCTTCGTAAAGGTGGGCGTACAGTCCGCCCCGGGCCAGAAGTTCCGGGTGAGACCCCTCTTCCACGACGCGCCCGTGGTCGATAACGTAAATTACGTCGGCGGCCATTATGGTGGAAAGGCGGTGGGCGATAGCCACGGTTGTTCGTCCCCGCATCAGCGGCTCCAGCGCCGACTGAACATATCGTTCGCTGGCCGTGTCCAGGGCCGAAGTTGCCTCGTCCAGGATCAGAATGCGGGGCTGGTGCAGTATTACCCTGGCGATGGCCAGCCTCTGCCTCTCCCCGCCGGACAGGCGGTAACCCCGCTCCCCCACCACCGTATCGTAACCCTCGGGAAATTCCATGATACGTTCGTGGATGTAGGCCGCCCGGGCAGCCTGCGCTAATTCTTCCGAGGTTGCGCGGGGGTTGCCGTAGAGCAGGTTCTCACGAATGCTGGCGTGGAACAGGTAGCTTTCCTGGGTTACGTAACCCGTCAATCCAGCCAGCGAAGCCTGCCTGATCTGACGCACGTCGATTCCATCGATCGAAATACTGCCTTCGGTGGCGTCGTAGAGCCTCGGAATCAGGTAGGATATGGTGGTCTTTCCGGCGCCGCTGGGCCCTACAAAGGCAGCCAGTTGACCGGGCCTGATCTTGAAGGAGACGCCGTCCAGCGCCCACTGCTGGGGGTTGGGGTCGTCAGCTGGAATGACCCCCGGTCCGCTTTCCTGCCAGTTCTGCTGCCTTGCAGCGCGGTGAGCCGAGTAGTTGACGCGGACGGAGTCGAAGCTGACCGCGCCCCGCACCATCGCCGGCTCCAGCTCAATGGCACCTGGCTCGTCCACTATTTCCGGTTCGATATCGAGGTAGCCGAAGATACGCTCGAACAGGGCAAGCGACGACTGCAACTCCACCGATACTTCCAGCAACCGCCCTATGGGAAAGTAGAGCCGGCTCTGCAACGTGGTAAAGGCTACGACGGTGCCGGCGGAAATGGGACTCAACCCCCCGGCGCCAACCAGCAAGTACCCGGCCAGCAAATAAATTGCCACCGGGGAAACGGAGAAGAACAGCTGCATCAGGGTAAAGAATGACTGGCCCGTCATCTGCTGCCGGATAATCAGGTCAGATAGCCGCTGGTTCTCGTGGTGAAACCGGTCAATCTCCCGGTTTTGCCGCCCGAACAGCTTGGCCAGCATAATGCCGGATATGGAAAGCGTTTCCTGGGTGATGGCGGTCATCTCCGCGGTGGAGCGCTGGGCCTCCGCCGCTATCGCCCTGCGTTTGGCTCCTACTACCCGGCTGATGAGGAAGAAGACCGGAGCCGATGCCACCGCAACCACGGTAAGCTCCCAGGAAAGCACCAGCATTGCCACCACGGTGCTGATGAGAATCACGCAGTTGGACAGGACGTCGGAGACGGTGTTGGTTACGACGCGCTGCACTCCCCCCACGTCGTTGGCCACCCTGGACTGTATCTCGCCGGTGCGGGTGTCGGTGAAAAAACCCAGGGACAGGCTCTGCAAATGCCTATAAAGGGTGTCCCGCAGGTCCCGCATTACCCGCTGGCCCACCAGATTAGTCCAGTAGGTCTGGACGATCCCCAGGCCGCCGGTAACCACCGTAACTCCGGCCATCACCCCGGCCAGGACCCACAGCAGGCCCAGGTCGGGTCCGCCGGACTCGGGGAACAGGGCCTGGTCGAAAACCACCTGGATCAGGACCGGATTAACCACGCCCAGCCCGGCGGTTACCAATATGAGCAGTCCCACCAGGGTAATCCGCCCCGAGTAAGGCCGGAAGGTACCCATTATCCGGGGGACCAGTGGCGCTGCTGCTGGCTGATTCGCCGTATCCATAATACCCATAATTTACTACAGATACGGAACCTGAGAAACACTGTCAATTGCAGTGTCGCCTCGACCTGGAATTGACTGACAGTTGGTGGTAGCGATGTCTCCCGTGGATGGTGTAAGTTGCTTGATGGAAACCACCCTACGGTGATAATGTGGAAATCAGACAGGAAGAGAGCAGTCTTTCAGAATATCAGATTTCAATCTGGTCGGTTCGTCGCAGCCTGTTTGCGTCAGGGCAATCGCGTTTTAATTGAATGTCATGCTGAGCGAAGCCGAAGCATCTAAGATCTATCCCTGGAACCACCTTCACTACCCGCAGCCGGGCTGAGGATGAGGACTTCAGGCCCTTCGGCAAGCTCAGGGCGACATGACTTCTGCCCACCGAATTGTGCCCCCTGTAGCCTGATTCTATAGTGCAATTGCCCTGCTGTTTGCGTCCTATTTCGTAACGTTCAGTCTGCTGTTTGTCCTGCTTTCAGGAATAGCGGCCTGGCTAACCTACATGCCTGTATATGGAGTCAGAGATGCGGCGGAACTTGTAACGGCAGCCATGGGCCTTGCGTCGGGGCGAATACTATGGTTGGCCGCATTTTCCATCATTGCCGTGGAGGTGGGCAACGTGATTGTCGAGTACCTGATAGTCGACCGGTTTAGGCGAGGACAAAAAGCAGAGCGTCAGAAATGGCAAGCCTGGTACCAACGCATGCAGGCGGCCCAGCGGGAAGGAAAGGCATTTGACGAGCCACCGCCGGGAACAGAGGACAAGGGGAAATAGATTCTCCTTGTGTAGCGCAACTTCCGGGGGTACTTCCCCTTAGCGAAACCTACAATTCTGCGAAATAGTTGGCATCCAGTTTCTTGACTTCGTAAGTAACTTCCGTCACTACACCTACGCTATGGGTAATCATCATTTCCGCCAATTCCTGACCATCAATAAGCCTGATAAACTTACCTCCCCGAGATATATGCTCAGCAGTTTGGCGTGCTGTCGCAGAGAAACTTGAAGTGGTGATGAAGACCCCTTTACTTGCCCCAAAAGGATCCAGGCTTCCTGAAAAGTTTCTGATCTCAGGTTCACCCACTTGGGCATAATCGAACCGCTTGGCCTGTACATAGACCTTTTCCAGTCCTAATGCGTCCTGATGCAATATGCCGTCAATGCCTTTGTCCCCCGTTCGGCCAGTTACATCGCCATCCCCATAGCCCATCCTCTTTAACAGCTGCACAACCAAGCGCTCGAATTCTGAAGGCGCAATGACTTTAACGTTGTCAAGTATTTCCTGAGCCAATCTTTCCCTTTGCTCACGGTAGTGGATGGCTATTTTTTCGTCTGGCGTGGAATCTTCTGATCCCTCTTCAGGGTATCTTGTTGACCCGCCGACCTGTTGGTCGGCTTTCTGCCCTATAGACTTTTGCACCCAACTATCTTGCCGTGTGTTGGGCTCGCCGGACTGGAGGCGGGGAGACGCTTCTCCCTTTGAGCTAATCCGGTATAAGCCCCTACTTGGGCTCTCAAGCAAACCATTTTTCTGCAGGTGGTAAATCGCCCACCGCGTGCGGTCTTCCACCTTTGTCTTCGTACCTGAGGAAGTCTTCTCTTCCATTTCGCTGGCGGACAGTCGAAGCCGCTGGCATACAGCTTCTTTGAATTCGTCCGACCTCTTGCTTCGGGGAGACTCGGAGGCTATCTGCAAGATAGCATTGTAAAACTCACTAAACTTCGGAACCGCCACTATTACCTCTCAAAATCAAGCAGCAATCTCTCTCAATCCCCCCGTATGTTACACTATCCCTTGCTCTAGCCACCGCAAAATTCCACCACCGGAGTCCTCCACCATGGTCCCTCCTGGCGATATTTTCGGCATTATTCCCGTATGGGTCGGCGTGTACCTGGCCCTGGTAGTTACCCAGGCGTTGGCTGGCTGGCTGGCCTACAAGCGGGTCATCCACCTCATCCGGCAGGGCCGCAGCGTGGCCCGCTTTGACCGGCCCTGGGAGCGGCTGACCGGCGCAATCAGCATTGTGGTCGGACAGCGCAAGGTCCTGCAGCGGGTTGGTTCCGTGGATGCCCGCAGCCGCAATATCGACCTGGCGGGACTGGGACACGCCTTCGTTTTCTGGGGATTCCTATCCTTCTCCCTCAGCTACCTCATCTTCATCTTTGTCGGTTCCATCTGGCACGCCCTCCCTGAACTGCTGCTGACCGCGACAGGGGTCAAGGTTTACAGCATTTACCTGGACCTGTACGCGGTCCTCATCCTGGCCATACTTGCCTGGATGCTGGTACGCCGCTGGGCGGCCAAGCCCTACCGCCTCAGCTTTGACCTGACCCGCAACATTGACGCCGTCATAGTGGTGGGGCTCACTGGCGGACTGATGGTGGCCACCCTGCTGGTCCACGCCTTCTACGTGGCTTCGGGCGGCCAAGGGCCGGAGGCCGCCGTGCCAGTGGGCGGCCTGCTTTCGGACGCCTTCACCGGCATGGGACTGAGCGCCGGCGCGGCGGAGGTCCTCCACGCCATTTTCTGGTGGGCGCACCTGGGCATCATCCTGGGCTTTGGCATTTATGTCCCCACCTCCAAGCACATCCATATGATTGGCGCGCCCCTGAACGCCTACTTCCGGTCCCTGGAGCCCCGGGGAACCATGGCATCCATTGACCTGGAAAACGCCGAGCGGTTCGGCGCGGGCCGGGTCCAGGACTTTACCTGGAAGCAGCTGCTGGACGGCTACGCCTGCGCCGTCTGCGGACGCTGTACGGACGCCTGCCCGGCCAATACCACGGGCAAGATCCTGTCCCCGATGCACATCGTCGAGAACATCAAGGAACATATGATTGCCATCGGCCACCAGGGGCCGCGCGACCCCGAGCATGTGGAGCCGGAACCCATCATCGACCACGCCATTCCGGAGCAAATGATCTGGGACTGCGTTTCCTGCGGCGCGTGCATGGAGGAGTGCCCGGTGGTGGTGGAGCACATTCCCACCATTATGGACCTGCGCCGCAACCTGGTTCTGGAGGAGTCCCGCATCCCCGAGACGGGAATGAACGCTCTCCTCAGCATGGAACAGCGGGGCCACCCCTGGCGCGGCACCCAGTTCTCCCGCACCGACTGGGCCGAGGGTCTCGACGTCCCCACCCTGGCCGAGAAGCCCGATGCCGAGATTCTCTTCTGGGTCGGCTGCACCGCCGCCCTGGAACAGCGCAGCCAGGGCACCGCCCGCTCTATGGTCAAGGTGCTCAAATCGGCCGGAGTGGACTTCGCCATCCTGGGAGACGAGGAGACCTGCACCGGCGATCCGGCCCGCCGCATGGGGAACGAGTACCTGTTCCAGATGCTGGCCGCCCAGAACATCGAGGTTCTGAACGGCTACAACGTCAAGAAGATTGTCACCATCTGCCCCCACTGCTTCAATTCCATGCGCAACGAATACCCCCAGTTCGGCGGGGACTACGAGGTGCTGCATTACAGCCAGTTTGTGGACGAACTAATCCAGCAGGGCCGGGTGAAGCCCATCAAGATGATGAACGTGGATATGGCCTATCACGACTCCTGCTTCCTGGGCCGCCATAACGGCATCTACGACCAGCCCCGCAACATTGCCCGCTCCATCCCCGGCCTGCGGCTGGTGGAAATGACTCCCCGCTGCCGGGAGCGGGGCTTCTGCTGCGGCGCCGGCGGCGGTCACATGTGGATCGAGGAAAGCCAGGGCCAGCGCATCAACCATGCCCGCACTGACCACTTCCTCGAAACCAATGCCGATACGGTGGGTGTTTCCTGTCCCTTCTGCCTCCAGATGATGACCGAGGGCATACAGTCCAAGGGAGAAGACCAGACCAAGCAGGCAAGGGACGTGCTGGAGATTCTGGCGGACAGCCTGGAAGAGTAATCAACGGTGGCATCCGTCTCCCGCGAACCGATACCCGGTTAATGACGTCAACCATAGCGCAGTGATTAGCAAGTACCCGCCGATACTCTGGATCGATCTTCTCCTGAAGCTTGCCCTGGTCTGCCTGCTGGTATTCGGCGCCTTCTCCGGGTTGCAGCAGTTCGAGGGCAAGGGCTTTCTCTGGCGATTGATCACCTATCCCATGGCCATACTGGTTTTGCCGGTGGCCTGGACAGCATGGCGGAGAGAATCGGCCTACCCCTTAGTCGCCGACATCCTGATAACTCTTCCCTTCCTGATTGATACGGCCGGCAATTCCCTTGACCTTTATGACACGGTGGAGTGGTGGGACGACGCCAACCATCTGGTCAACTGGGCCCTTCTTTCCGGCGGCGTCGGCGCGCTGGTCACCAGACTGGGACACGGATTCTGGATTTCCGCCGCCCTGGTCATCGGCTTTGGCGCGACAACTGCTATCATTTGGGAGCTTGCCGAATACGTGGCTTTCATCCGGGTTTCCCCCGAACTGGAAACGGCCTACATTGATACCCTCGGAGACATGACCCTGGGTTTGGCTGGGTCGGTCGTGGCGGGAGCGATTTCCGGATGGGCGTCTCGTCGCTTACAGTCCCACCCGGCGCAGTAGTCTCACAAGGGTCTTCTCAGAATCCAATTCTCAAGGTGAAATCAGTATGTCCAACGCAAAGCCCTTCGCCCTTCTGGCAGTACCCGATGATGAACCCCCAGCCCTGGCGGGAACACCCCTAGAATCCAGGGCGAGGGAGTTGGCCGACCGAGCGGAATGGCACACAACCCGGCCGGCCAACAACCAGGAAACCATCGAACGCATACGGGAAGCTGACGCCATCATAAACATCCGCTCCGCCGTCCCCTTCCCACGCGAAGTACTGGAGGCCTGCCCCAACCTGAAACTGCTTTCGGTATGGGGTACCGGGGTTGACCACGTTGACCTGGCGGCGGCGGAAGAACTGGGCATAACGGTTTCCAACACCCCCGGCTATGGCGCCCCCTATGTGTCCGAACATGCCCTCGCCCTGGCCCTGGCCGTCTCCCGCCAGATAGTCCAGAACGACCGCCGCATACGCGACGGAGGCTGGGCCGCCGGCTACATTGACGAACTATACGGCAAGACCCTCGGCGTGGTGGGCACAGGCGCCATCGGCCGCCGAATGGTCCAGCTGGGTCAGGGTATTGGGATGAACGTAGTAGCCTGGACCTTTAATCCTACCCGCGAACGGGCGAAGGAGTACGGGGTAGAATTCCTGGAACTGGAGGAGTTGCTGCGCGTTTCCGACGTTGTTTCCCTCCACGTCGCGCTGACTCCCGACAGCCAGGGACTGATTGGCCGGGACCAACTGGCCCTGATGAAGCCCACTGCCATCCTGGTGAACGTGGCACGCGGGGCAGTGGTGGATGAAGCCGCCCTTCTGGAATGCCTGCAACAGGGACGTATAGCCGGCGCGGGCCTGGACGTTTTCGAGGTAGAACCCTTGCCGGCCGGGCACCCCTTGACCCTTTTGGACAACGTGGTCCTGGCGCCCCACGCCGGCAGCATGGCATATAATGGCACCATGCGCGGCCTGGAAATGTCCATCGAAAACCTGGAGCGGTTCGCGGCAGGCTCACCCGTAAACGTGGTAGCGCAAGGGTTTCGCACTTAGCCATGAGTCAGGGTCCCGTATGGGCAAATTTGTGGAATTGTTCGGTGTTGTCGCCATCCTCGCGGGAGTTGCGTGGCCGGGCATGAATCTGCTCGACTTCCTGGAACGCCAGTTTATCTTCTTCCCTTCTTCCCAGGTTGAGCGGACACCCGCAGATGCAGGCGTTTTTTACGAGGATGTCCGGTTTGAAACTGAGGACGGCCTATTCCTGAATGGCTGGTTCATCCCGGCTGCGGCTACTACTCCCCCCAGCGAGAGCGGCAGGTCGGATATCACCCTGCTCTGGCTGCACGGCAACGGCGGCAACATCAGCCATCGGGTTGACGACCTGGCCCTGCTTCATTACCTGGCGGGAGTCAATGTGTTCATCTTTGACTACCGGGGATACGGGAATAGCCAGGGAAAGCCATCGGAGGATGGAGTATATCGCGACTCCAGGGCTGCGCTGTCCTACCTGGACTCCCGGGACGACCTGTCGGAGAACCGGTTTGTTTATTTCGGTCGCTCCCTGGGAGCCGCCGTCGCCGTTGAGCTGGCCCAGCGCCGGCAGCCCCATGGAATGATTCTCTACTCCCCTTTTACCAGCATATCTGACCTGGGCCGAGACCTGTACCCTTACTCCCCCATCCGGCTGCTGGCGGGAAAGCGCTTTGACTCCCTTTCCCGCATCAAGGAATACGAAGGTCCACTGCTGGTAATCCACGGGGAAGCCGACGAGATAATACCCGTTGACCACGGACGCCGCCTGTACGAAGCGGCGAATCAACCCAAGAGTTTCCACGAAATCCCCGGGGCCATGCATAACGACGGGCTGGGCTGGGCAGGCGAGAACACCTGGAATGCCGTCAGCGAATTCCTGGACTCCCTCCTTATTGCCCACCAGCCTTCCGGGTCACCCATTCCCGCCGAATAAAGCTCAGGGGAAAGATGGAGCTCTTCATTCAACAGCCTTCCGCCCTCCAGGTGAGCAAGCGCTGCAGACCCTTGGGGCGAACGGAAAAAGAGGCAGGTGAATCTCCCGCCTCCACTTGTTGCCCCCCGAATCGCTCGGGCGCATGGGCCTAGACACCGGAAATCATTTCTACCTGGCTGGCCAGCACCGCCACATCGGGCCTGACTTCCTCCACGAAATCAACCACCTGGGACAGCATTTCGTTGGCGTGGTCGGCTTCACTGCTGACGGCGCAGACCAGGAGGGTCAAGCGCTGCCTCAGTTCACTATCAGCCTCTTCCGCCACAGCGACATTGAACTTGTTGCTGATTCGGGCGGTGAGGGACCGCGCCACCTGGCGCCTGTCCTTGAGGCTGCGGGAGTCGGGCAGATACAGGGTCAATCTGCAGGCGCCAATATGCACGGCTTAACCTCCAGTTTCCTCGGCCAGAGCAGATATATCGAGCATGCTGAGCTCCAGCGGCAGCGCGGCCTGCCAGCAGGTATCAGTCTTGACGCATTTACAGTGAACCTATAGATTGTAAACCAAGTAATACATAATAACATTGCCCGGGTGGCGCTGGTTTCCGCTTAAGGCGAGCCTTCAACTGCCAGCGCACTCATTTTGTAATCCGGGCCGGATAACTACACTGAGAAGTGGCCTCAAGGCATGGCGAGCAGTTTCGAGAGAGACATAACCGGCAGGACCGAAGTTCCTGACGTAGTAGTCAGCCGTTTACCCCAATACGTTCGCACCCTGAGCCAGATGCTGGCGGAAGGAGTGCAAATCGCCAATTCCCAGCAGCTCGGCGAAAAACTGCAGATAACCCCCGCGCAAATACGCAAAGACCTTAGCTACTTTGGCCGTTTCGGCAAGCAGGGAAGGGGTTATCGCGTCGATCATCTGCTGGAGGAACTGAAGCAGATTCTGGGTCTGACCGTTACCTGGAACGTCGCCGTTGTGGGCGTGGGAAGGCTGGGAAGGGCCATCCTTAACTACCCCGGTTTTACTCCCGACGGGTTTCAACTGGTGGCAGCGCTGGACGACAATCCCAGCGTGGTGGGCCAGGAGGTTGGCGGGCTGCTGGTCCGCCCCGTCTCCCAGCTGTCGGAGGTTATCGACAACTTTCAGGTCACCATCGCCATCGTGGCCGTCCCCATCGCCTACACCCAGACCGTGGTGGACCGGCTGGTGGACTGCGGCATAAAGGCCATCCTGAACTATGCCCCCATAATGCCCCAGGTACCGGAGGACGTTAACGTCCGGAGCATTGATCCTCTCCTGTCTCTCCAGTCCATGACCTACTATTTGGCCAACGGCCTGTCACCGGAAAAGGAGCTGTAGCCCCCAAGAAACCGGAGCGCCTGACTTGCATCAGGCGCCCCTTCTTCTCTCCGTATCCTGGTGGTCGGGTAGATAGCTTACCCCCCAGGCTGAGTTGATATCGAGGAACGCATGTCTCCCCGGGGCCGGCGTCGGCGCACGATGTTCAACCTTACCTGGGCCCGGCGCAAGGAACTCAAAGCCTCCGCCAGTTCCGCTTCGCTTCCCTGGTTGCGAATGCGCTCCTGGGCCCGCTCCATGGCGGCCTGGGCCCGTTCTTCGTTGATCTCATCGGTGTACTCACAGGTCTCGGCCAGGATGGTCACCCGGTTGGCCATGACCTCCATGAATCCACCTGAAACCGCCAGGTAGGAGGGTTCCCCGTCCTTGCGAACCAGGATTTCTCCCGGCTGCAGGGCGGTCATCAACGGCGCGTGGTGGGGCAGAATTCCCAGCTGCCCCTCGACACCAGGCGCGACAACGATGTCCACGTCGTCGGCATAAACCTCGCGTTCCGCCGTAATTATTTCCAGTCGCATGGAGGCCATAGTGTTAACCGCTCCTTACGCTTCTCGCACCAACACTAGGCAGTAGCCGCCATCTGTTCGGCCTTCTCGATGGCCTCGTCAATGGTGCCCACCATGTAGAAAGCCTGCTCCGGCAGGTCGTCGTGCTTGCCTTCCAGGATTTCCACAAAGCCGCGCACCGTTTCCCGCAGGGGGACATACTTGCCGGGCTGGTTGGTGAAGGCCTCCGCTACGAAGAAGGGCTGGGTGAGGAACCGCTGGATTTTGCGAGCGCGGAACACCGCCTGCCGGTCTTCCTCCGAAAGTTCCTCGATACCAAGAATGGCGATAATGTCCTGCAGGTCCCGGTATCGCTGCAGTACCTGCTGCACGCCACGGGCAGCGTTGTAATGCTCCTCGCCCACAATGCGAGGCTCCAGAATCCTGGCGAAGGAGGCCAGCGGGTCCACCGCGGGATACAGGGCCTGGGCCGCCAGGGCGCGTTCCAGGGATACCACCGCGTCCAGGTGGCCGAAGGTGGTCACAATTCCGGGGTCGGTATAGTCGTCAGCAGGCACATAGATGGCCTGGAAGGACGTAATGGAACCCGACTTGGTGGAGGTAATCCGTTCCTGGAGAGCGCCCATTTCGGTGCTCAAGGTGGGCTGGTATCCCACCGCGGAGGGCATTCGGCCCAGCAGCGCGGACACTTCCATTCCCGCCAGGATGTACCGGTAAATGTTGTCAATGAACAGCAGCACGTCCTGGTGCTGTTCTTCGCGGAAATACTCAGCCATGGTCAGGCCGGTAAGACCGATACGGGCGCGAACACCCGGAGTCTCGTTCATCTGCCCGAAGACCAGCACCGTGCTGTCCAGCACCCCGGAGTCTGACATTTCGTGCCAGAGGTCGTTCCCTTCGCGGGAACGTTCGCCAACGCCGGCAAATACGGACACACCCTGGTGGACCGCGCCGATGTTGCGGATTAGTTCCTGGATGATCACCGTCTTGCCCACGCCGGCGCCGCCGTAGGCCCCGACCTTTCCGCCCTTGGGGAAGGGGGTAATCAGGTCGAAGACCTTGATGCCGGTCTCCAGAATTTCAATGTCGGGGTTCTGGTCGTCAAAGGCGGGAGCGGGACGGTGGATGGGCCAGCGCTGGCCGGCTTCCACGACGCCCAGGTTGTCCAGCGGAGTACCGGTCACGTCAAACAACCGGCCCAGGGTCTCCGGCCCCACGGGGACCAGGACTTTGTCGCCGGTGTCCGCAACCTCGGTGCCACGGGCCAGGCCATCGGTGGAACCCAGGGCCAGGCACCGGGCCCAGTTGTTGCCGATGTGCTGCTGGACTTCCAGCACCAGCCTCTCACCGTTATTGTCCAGTTCCAGGGCGTCAAACAGGTTGGGCAACTGGTCCGGCGGAAACTCCACGTCCACAACGGTACCGATTACCTGCACAATTCTTCCGGGCATAGTAGTGACCTCCCGCGGTCTCAAGGTGTGCGGTCTGGGCCGAAATCGGGTACTGGCCTCTAGCCCTCCAGGGCCATCTGGCCGCCGACCAGATCCAGCAGTTCGTTGGTAATACTGTCCTGGCGCAGCTTGTTCATCACCAGGGTCAGGTCGTCCGCCAGCGACTTGGCATTGTCCGTGGCATTGCGCATGGCGACCATGCGGGCCGACTGTTCGCTGGCAATGGACTCCAGCATGGCGTGGTAAACCTCCATGTCCACGAACTGGGGAAGGAGGGAACCGAGCACAGTCAGGGTATCCGGCTCGTAAATGTAGCCGGACCGGTCGGTTGCGGACAGTTCGGCAGGAGTGACCGGAAGCAGTTTCTGCACCACGGGCTCCTGGGACATGGTAGAAACAAACTTGGTATAGACGAGATAAACTTCGTCCATTTCGCCGTCCAGGAAGTTGTCAATCAACATTCGGGATATGGGCAGGGTGTCGGCCACCAGCGGCCGGTCACCGAGGTCGGCGAAAACAGCCAGCAGGTCCTGCCCATACCGGGCCATAAAGTCCCGGCCCTTGCGTCCCACCGCAATGCTGCGGGTGGGGACTGTCTGGTTGAGAATGAACTGGGCCACCTGCCGGTTTATGTTGGAGTGCATGCCACCGGCCAGGCCCCGGTCCGGCGTGATAGCCAGCAGACCAATGCGGTTGACGGGGCGCACTTCCAGCAGGGGATGCAGGGCTTCGCCGTCCTCGTCGGGTTGGGCGGCCAAATGGGCTATAACCTCGTAGATTTTCTCGGCGTAGGGACGTCCCTGTAATACCGAGTTCTGGGCGCGGCGCATCTTGGACGCGGCAATCAACGACATGGCGTTAGTCACCTTGCCGGTATTTTCCACGCTGCGGATTCGCCGCCGGATGTCCCTTACGCTTGGCATGTCTTATTCATCCACTGATAGACACTGATTTTCGCCAGACCTGGCTACCGGACCCTTCTGAACGAAAATCAATGGAAAGAGTTCCTTCCTGGTTGCCTTCGTTTAGCTGAAGGTGGCCTTGAAATTGGCAATTGCCTCGTTCAGCTGGGTTATCGCCTCTTCGGGCAGATTGCCACTGGAGGCGATGGCCTCGCCGATTTCCGGATGGGTGCTTCCCATGTACTCCAGCAGCTGCTCTTCAAAGGCTCCCACCCGCTCCAGGGGTACATCGTCCGTCAAACCGGCGTTGACGGCGTACAGGATAATCACTTCCTGCTCCAGGCGCAGGGGCCGGTACTGGGGCTGCTTCAAGGCCTCCGTGGAAAGCTGACCTCGGGCCAGCTGGGCGCGGGTGGCAGCATCCAGGTCCGAAGTGCCGAACTGGGCAAAGCTGGCCAGCTCCCGGTACTGGGCCAGGTCCAGGCGCAAGCGACCGGCCACCTGCCGTATCGCCCGGGTCTGGGCGGCGCCTCCCACGCGGGACACGGAAAGGCCCACGTTTACCGCCGGTCGAATACCAATGTTGAACAGTTCCGGCTCCAGGTAAATCTGGCCGTCGGTAATGGAGATCACGTTAGTGGGAATGTAGGCCGAAACGTCACCGGCCTGGGTTTCGATGATGGGCAGGGCGGTAATCGAACCGCCGCCATGTTCCTGGTCCAGCTTCGCCGCTCGCTCCAGGAGCCTACTGTGCAGGTAGAAAACGTCACCGGGGTAAGCTTCGCGGCCGGCCGGCCGGCGCAGCAACAGTGACATTTGGCGGTACGCCCACGCATGCTTGGTCAGGTCGTCGTAAACCACCAGAACGTCCTTGCCCTGGTCCATGAACTCTTCGGCCATGGCGCAGCCGGCGTAAGGGGCGATGAACTGAAGCGGCGCTGAATCGGAAGCGCCGGCGTTCACCACAATGGTATGGCCCATGGCGTCGTTTTCCTCGAGAATTCCCACCACCTGGGCCACCTTGCCCTGTTTTTGCCCCACCGCTACATAGATGCAAATCAGGTCGCCGCCCCGCTGATTGATGATGGTATCCAGCGCGATGGCGGTCTTGCCGGTGGAACGGTCGCCGATGATGAGTTCCCGCTGACCGCGGCCGATGGGAATCATGGCGTCAATGGCCTTGATGCCTGTCTGGACGGGAGTATCTACAGACTGTCGGACCACCACGTTGGGGGCCACCTGTTCGACAGCCCGGGTGCCGGTGGTATTGATGGGACCCTTGCCGTCCAGGGGACGACCCAGGGGATCTACCACCCGTCCTATGAGGGCATCGCCCACCGGAATCTCGATAATCTGGCCGGTGGAGCGCACCTGGTCGCCCTCTTTAACCGCGTTGGCATCGCCCAGGATGGCGGCGCCTACCAGGTCGGACTCCAGGTTAAGGGCCAATCCCAGAATGTCGTTACCGAAGTCCAGCAATTCGTTGGAGCGTACCCCCTGGAGGCCCTGGATGCTGGCAATACCGTCACCTACCTGGACGACGGTGCCCACATCAACCATGCTCAGGTCGCCGCCAAATTCCTCGATCTGGCGTCGAATTAATGAAACGATTTCCTGACCCCTAATCGCCATTGGGGACTCTCCTTACTACGAAATGGAAGCGGGAGGCTCAGGCCACTATGCGGCCGCTGCCTCCGCGCGAATCTGCTTCCTTAAGTCCTCCAGCTTGGAACGGGTACTTCCGTCCATTAGCCGGTCGCCGATTTGAATGACTATACCGCCCAGGATGGACTCATCCACCCGGGTGGACATCACAACCTCGCGTTGCACCAGGTTTGCCACAAACTGGCGGATGCGCTCCCCTTCGGCGGGTTCCAGTTCCACGGCAGTGGTGACTTCTATGCGTTGCCGCCCCAGCCGCTCGTCCACCAGGCGGTTATAGCCGACGGCCACTTCGCCGATGGCATCCACCGAATTCCGGGTGACCAGCAGCGAGCCCAGATTGCGGACCATCGCGTCAATTCCGGGCAACACCGTTGCCAGCGACTCGATTTTCCGGTCAAGGGGCACTTCGGCGTGCTTCAAAAACAGGTTGAACTGCTCGTCCTGCATCACCTCTACCAATTGTGCCAGGTCCGTGGCCCAATTGTCCGTGGCGTCCCTTTCTACTGCCAGGTCAAACAGCGCTCTGGCGTACCGCTGGCCTCCAACCTGAGTGGCCATGGCGCCCTAACCTCGCCGCAAGCTCTCACCCTCTTCCAGGACCTGGGTGATGAGCTCTTCATGGGCCTGACGGTCCAGGGACCGCCGGATTACCCGCTCGGCGGCGGTAATGGCCAGATCGCCAAAACTGGCCCGCAGTTCTTCCAGGGCCGCGTCCCGTTCCCGCTGAATATCGGCACGGGCCCGTTCGGCGAAAGCTTCAGCTTCCTGGCGAGCCCGTTCCATCTCCGTCTCCCGGAAACGCTGGGATGCTTCGCGGGCCTGATCGAGGAGCCGCTGCCCCTCGCGCCGGGCTTCATTCAACTGCTCCTCAATGGCCGCCTGGGAACTGGCTGCATCCTCTCGCGCCCGCTCAGCCGCGGAAAGACCCTCCTGGATTCGCTCCGTTCGCTGGTCCATCGCCGCCATCAGGGGCTTGTAGGCGAACTGGTACAGTATCGCCACCAGAATGACGAAGGTAACCAGATAGGCGATCAGCAGGGGCAGGTTGATTCCTAGTTCGACCATATCGCTAGACCACGAACAGCAGAATTACGGCAACAATCAGGGAGTAAATGCCCAACGCTTCGGCGAAGGCGATGGCCAGGATCATGTTGGTCGTGATGGCGCCGGCCGCCTCGGGATTCCGGCCTATGGCTCCCATCGCGCCCGCACCGAGAATGCCGATACCAACGCCCGGGCCGATTACGCCGACCGCGATGGCCAGGCCAGCGCCCAGGAACTTGGCCGCTTCGGCCTCCAACGCCAAAAGAATCGGTAGTAGCTCCATTTCTGCGAGTCCTCCATGTTATGTAGTCTTTAGAACCCCTTGGGTCCAGCCTCCCCGTCCATTCGGGAAGTTCTTTCCAACCAGGTTAAACCGGCTGTTTCAGTTATTTGCAACCCTAATGCTCTTCGTGGTGTACCGCCAGCGACAGGAACACCAGGGTAAGACCGGCAAATATTACCGCCTGAATGAGGCCAACCAGCAATTCCAGCCCGAAGACAAAAATGTTGGCAACGAAGGGGACCAGGAAGGTGATCATCACCACCAGGATTTCGCCGGCGGTCATGTTTCCGAACAACCGGAATGTGAAGCTGACAATCCTTACCAGTTCGCTGATCAACTCCAGGATTCCCACAAAAATGTCGATCAATCCGCTGGGGCGGCCCCGAAGCAGGTTCCCGAAGGCGAAGAACTTCCTGAAATATCCCAGCCCCAGGGTTCGAATGCCCCAGTACTCCACGAAAACAAAGGAAATCAGCGCCAGCGCCAGCGGCATGTTAACGTCGGTTCCGGCAGGCCGGATCAGGTGGGCCTCCAGCTTGAAATCCCACAATCCGCCAGACCCGAATCCAACCGCCTGGTACAGAGGCACCAGGAACAGGGCAATCCAGGCATTGAACAGAACAAAGAAGAAGATGGTGGCGACAACGGGGAACGTCCTGCGGGCCATATCCCGACCCAGGACGCTGGAGCCGAAGCTCAATACCCCCTCAAATATGCTTTCCACCAGGGACTGGAAACGGCCGGGCACCATGGCCTTCTTGCGGGCGCCCAGGACAAAGAAAAGGATAATTACCAGGCTGGCCACCCAGGCGGACAGCAGCGTGTTGGTTATTGCAAATTCGGAAACGCCCAGCGGGGTGAAGTGGTGCTCCTCTTCTGCGCCATCACCGTGGTCTCCGGCCTCAGCGGCGGGAGGGTGCTCGGAATCGGCGGTAGCTTCCGCCTTTTCCTTCTTGGCATCGTAGTCGGAACCATAACCGAGGCTGGTCTTGACTGCGGAAAAGGGGAATACGGGTTGCGGTGGCAGGTGGATGGCGGGCTGGGCCAGGAACCTGGTGGTGCCAAACATCTGGGAGCCAATGGCGCCAACTACAAACCCTGCGATTAAAAGCGCCACCATGACCAGTCCGGCCAGCAGCATTACTCTCTTGGCAGCAGCACCCGACGGCACTATTCGTCTCTCCCTTGTTCGGCAGCGTCCGGCTTACGAGATCCGTAAAGAACCGGCAGAATCATCCGATACACGCCCCAGAAAGCGACCACGCTTCCCAGGATTACTCCGACAATTGCAAATAGCGGGGACAGTCCGGTCAATCTATCCATACCTATTCCCAGGGCAATCCCGGCCACCACGCAAAAGGCGATGTACCAACCTAAACCGGTCAGGCGCAGGGCAACGACCCACCAGGACATGCCGGTCACCAAACGTTGAGGATATTAACACCGGGGTTACGAAAAGTCAATTTACCGGGAAGGGTTTTCGGAATTTCAGGGGCAGGTATGGGATGCAAGCTGTAACCACCGTCATTGAATTGGGACAGGGCCGCGTCGGGCCTCCGGCCCCGCCCTTTACCCTGATGCCCCGCTGCCGGAATGGGCCACGGAAATATACGGAAACGGAGCGGCTGCAATCCAGGGCTCCCAGTTCAAAGGGCAATCGCGTCTTAATTGACTGTCACCTTGAGCCTTCGGCCTGGCCCAGGGCGGCATGACCATCGGTTAAAGTATCAGCCTCCATTCAAGAAGCAATTGCCCTGCCCCAGTTCGCTCCGCCGGGGCCTCTAACTCGAATGCCCCAGCCAGGTGCGCTGGGGCATTCGATTCCTCCATTATCGTTGGCCGGTTCTCCCTGGCCACGGGCCACGCCCGCCTTTATCGGCCCTGCTGTTCCCGACCAAAGTCCTCCAGGTCCAGGTCATTTATGAAGTCGGTAAACGCCGACATTCGCCGAAGTTCT
Organism: Chloroflexota bacterium; assembly: GCA_028875055.1. Classification (GTDB taxonomy): domain Bacteria; phylum Chloroflexota; class Dehalococcoidia; order Lucifugimonadales; family UBA3495; genus Bin22. The sequence continues at coordinate 5,524 of JAPPGG010000063.1, read as the reverse complement.
TCCTCGTTCACTTCACCCGTGGGTTCCACGTTATCCCGCTCCGGGGTCAGCGGCTTTCCGGTCTCCTTGTCCAGCAGGATTCCGGCCTTGTCCATCACCGACTCTTCCGCAAATATGGGAACCTGGGCGCGGACCGCAAGGGCCATGGCGTCGCTGGGCCGGGAGTCGATCTCCTTCGTGTCGCCGTCCACCTCTATGACTATCTTGGCATAGAAGGTGTCGTTATGAAGATCGCTGACCAGGATATGGACTACCGAACCGCCGAGGGTATCTATTACCGTCCTCAGCAGATCGTGAGTCAGTGGGCGGGGAACGCTGAGGTCCTGGAGTTTCACGGCGATGGCATCGGCCTCGGCCGGTCCAATCCAGATGGGCAGATAGCGGTCGGAGTCGTTCTCTTTCAGAATGACGACCCTTTGATAGTTCATCGGGCTGACTCTTATGCTGTCAATAGACATTCTTAGCATATCCGCCGCCTCCGTGTGATACCCTTGACCTGCCAGAATATTATGAACCCCTCAACAAATCTGTCAACAGGAAGATTCGATGCGGACCGGCATCGTGTTTCAAGTGGGCGGACCGCCAGGGGAACCGGACTTTGAAGCAGGTCCCAGTTCTTGCCGCGCTCGATAGCCGGCCCACCGATGCCTCCCTGTCCGTCTCCATCCCTGCGGGCCGACGGCAAAAATGCTCAAAATCTACCGGCTAACCAGATAGAATTGCCGTCACGGGTGTGAATTATAATGTCCCCGTTAAATAACATGCGGGTAGTGGGAGGCACGGCAAAGGGCCATCGCCTCAGGGGTGCGGTGATACCAGGGGTGCGCCCAACCTCCGAGCGGGCCAGGGCAGCAATCTTTAACGTACTCCCCCCTCAGATTCTCGAAGACGCGCGGGTGCTGGACCTGTTTGCCGGCACCGGCAGCCTGGGAATAGAGGCCCTCAGCCAGGGCGCCGCCTGGGCGGACTTCGTGGAAAGGAACCGGCGTCAGCTTCAGGCATTGCAGTCCAACCTGGACAACACGGGCTTTCGAGACCGGTCCAGGGCCTACTGCGGTGACGCGGCAAGGTTGCTGGAGACCCTGCCCGGCCCCTATCGCCTGGTGCTGCTGGACCCGCCCTACAAGATGGCGGACCTGGGGCAGTTTATAGAACGCCTGGGCGCCACCGGGCAACTGGTAGAGGATGAGGGAGTGGTGGTGGTGGGCCACTCCAGGCATGTGACCCTGGAGCCCCATTACGGCAACCTGGCGCTGACCTCTGGAAGGCGCTACGGGGACAACCTGGTGGACTTCTACCAGCGAGGAGGGAATTGATGGTAACGGCTCTCTACCCGGGGAGCTTTGACCCGGTCACCCAAGGGCACATCGACGTGGCAACCCGGGCGGCAGCCCTGTTCGACAGGGTCATCGTCGCGGTGTATGCCTCTCCCTCCAAGAACCTGCTCTTCACCACCGAAGAAAGGGTGGACCTGTTTCAGGATGCGGTTGGCCACCTTCCCAACGTGGAAGTCCAGCAATTCCAGGGGCTCGTGGTCCGCTGCGCCCAGGAATTGGGGGCCGCCGTCATAGTTCGGGGCCTGAGAAGCGGCTCCGACTTCGAGTACGAGTACGAAATGGCCTTCATGAACCGCAAGCTCGCTCCCGACGTGGACATGGTGTCCTTCATGACGTCGCAGGAGCACATGTTTGTCAGTTCCAGCCTGCTCAAGGAAGTTGCTCGCCTGGGCGGCGATATCACCGAAATGGTGACACCCCGGGTGGCCGGCGCAGTTTACAAGAAATTTGGCATTCCTGCTCCGTAAAGGGTAGTTGGGAGAAAGGGGGACATCATAGATATTATAAATGCAATCGACCGACTGGAAATCCTCATCAATAACAGCAAGGTTATGCCCATTACCGGCAACCTTATGATGGACAAGGACAAGCTGCTGGAGCTGGTTGACCAGCTGCGAATCAGCATTCCCCAGGAAATGAAGGCCGCCGAGGAAATGCTCTCCCAGAAGGAACAGATTATGAACCTGGCCATGGCCGATGCCCGCCGCGCCAAGGCCAAGGCCGAGGACGAATTCTCCAGGCAGCTTACCGAATCAGAGCAGCACCGCCGCGCCGAACAGATTTTGCAGGACGCCCAGGAGCGAGCCGCCCGTATCCTTCAGATGGCCGAGGCCGAGGCCCAGTCGCGCCGCACCGAGGCCGACGCCTACGCTCTCCGCACCCTCCGTTCCCTGGAACGCGAAATCAATGGCATCAGCGGCAGCATTCGCAAGGGCATCGATATGCTGGCCGGCACCACTCTCGCCAGCGCCGCCATGGCCGCCAACAACGGCAGCGGCGAGGACGACTAACCGGCATCAGCCTTGTTTCCGGCAGCCTTCCCGAGTCAATCCGGGTTGTGCCCCGAAAACAGGCGACCGCCAACGCCCCGGCAACAGCCTCACCACGCAAGCCAGGGGGCAGGCCCAGGTGCCTGCCCCGTTTGCGGTCTGCATCTCCCCGACTGCCTAGTAGGCCGGTTGCCTATGCCACCGATTTGTACCAGTCCAGGATCTCACTACCCGTCATGAAGGCCACCCCTTCAAAGCGGCTGATGTAGTCGAAAATCTGCTCGTAGTACTTGATCCGGTGCGCGGCGCCCGTTATGTAAGGGTGGGTGGATACGCAAAATATCCGCGCGCTCTCCGCCCCTTCCTCGTACAGGGTGTCGAATTGGTCCCTGGCCCGGTTGAATATCTCCGGCGACTGGTGGTGCTGGACCATATATATGGGAATATCGTTCAGTTCCACCGTGTAAGGCACCGAAACCAGTTCCCCGCTCTTTACATTCATCGGATAGGGCTGGTCGTCATTGCACCAGTCGCAGACGTACTCAATGCCCTCCTCCGCCAGGATGTCGGGCGTATCAAACGTTTCGGCCAGTCCAGGCCCCATCCAGCCCCGGGGAGCAACCCCGCTGAATTCACGAATCGTATCGATCGTCCGCCGTATGGCCTCCCGCTCGTCGGGCTCCCGGTTAATCACCCTCTGGATGTAGCTGTGCCCCATCAGCTCCCAGCCCGAGTCCAGGCACTCCTGCACCAGGAACGGATAGCTGTTGCAGACCGACGCATTGAGGCTCACGGTGGCGCGTATTCCCCGCCGGTCCAGCGCCCGCTTCATTCGCCAGAAGCCGACTCGCAGCCCGTAATCAAACCAGCCAAAGTTGGGGATGTCGGGAATGACTTCCACCCCCTGCGGGGTGGGCAGTACGGTGCGGGCCATGGGCTCGTTGATGTCCCATTCCTCAACGTTTATCACGACCCACACCGCCACCCGGGCATTGTTGGGCAGCTTCAAGGGGGGCCGGTGGAAGATGGGCGAATATTCGGCGCGGGGGTTGGCCATGTTACCTCCATACTATTGAGACAACGGGACGCCTGGGCGTCCCGTCCGGTTAACCAACCAGGTCTGAGATTAAGCCTCGGCGGAAGCTGGCGACTAAAGTCCCATGGCGGTGACGCCCAGCCTGGCCAGGTCTTCATCCTCCTGCGAACTGAGCCCGCTTATCCCGATGGCGCCCAGCACCGCTCCGGACTCCGGATGCGGGGCAACTACGGCGCCCTGGGCCGAAACCAGGCTGGGGTTGCCCATATCCGCAACTGTCCGGCCCTGGCTCTGCAGCCGCTCGGCATAGGCGGCTGAGTCCTGGCCGGACATGGCGGAGGTGTAGGCCTTGCGGATGGCGAAGGTCTGCGGGTTGGCGCGGCAGCCATCCATCCGGGCGTAGCTCAAGAGGTTTCCGCTGTCGTCCACTATGGCTATCGCCACCGGCCGGTGGGGCTCCTGGGTGGCTTTGTCCAGCATCGCGTCCATGGCCTTGCGTGTCTGCTCCAGGCTGAGCATCGGCTTATCGTACATTGCCACTCTCTCCGGTTCTTCAAAGTTTGCGTAATTCTACACGGGGCGAATTGGGGAAACAAGAGAATCTCCCCGGCAACAGCTCCATCCATCCCCCTTGATCGTCCCCACCGAATGGCCCTGCCCCACCGCCATTGCACCCGTCGCCCTTGGCGAACTCAGTGTCCATGGCCGTTGGAGTGCGAGTGCGAGTGGGAATGCCCGTGCCCGGCTTCTTCCTCCTCCTCCCCCTCTTCAGCCGCCGCGCCATGGCCGTCGGACGACGTTTCGGGGGCGGGGAAAGTGTCGGGGTAGGCAAAGGCGGCAAAGGCTTCCACGGTGTACTGGAAACGGGGATCGTCCCTGTCGAAGGAGTGGTCTTCCTTCAACTCGAAAATATGGTGCGGAATGTGAGCTGTGTCGCTGACCATGTGAAGGCCCGACAAGCTGGGATTCTCCACCACGCTCTCAATGGAATCCGCGATGATTAGGTCAGGTTCATGGTCCACAACCGTGGCCGGACTGATCACGTCGTATCCCTCGTGGACAGCGATGTTGTCCATTTTCAGCAGTCCGAACACCTGGTTAATGTCCGTGGCCTTTCCGGGCGTCTGCCAGTCATCCCTGTGAAAATAGACTGTATGTACGGGTCTAATCTCCCTCATCTTCTCGCTTATTCCCGGGAAAAGCGACTCCAATTCTCCCGCAGCGTGTCCCTCTTCTCCTTGAGGCGGGCCATGCGCAGCGTCGATCTCAGGAATGTCCGTGGGTTCCGGCGTTGATGTTGGAAGGGGTTTGGGAGTCGCCGTCGCCGTAGGCCGGGGCGTGGAAGTGGGAAGCGGAGTGGCCGTAGGCTCAGCCGTGGGCGTAGGCAATGGCCGTGGAGTCTCTGTGGGCGCCAGAGTCGGGACGGCGGCGCTGCCGCACGCCACCGCCAGCACCAGCAATGTTCCAACTGCGATTAACTTGGTTACTCTCATCCTGCACTACGGTAACGCCGCGATTCCGGTGGTTTATGCCAGGCAGGGGCGGGTTTGAAATCCGCCCTGACTGCATCTCGACCGTGCTGCCTGCGCCATACCACCCGAAATGGAACGCTTCCCGCCCTATTTGATACTTGGTCACAACGTATCCTGACATTATAGTACAGCTTTTGCCCACGAAGAATCCTGTCTGAATGAATCCGAGCCCCATTACCTGGCTGCTCAAAATATCCACTCCTTGAGTAATGCCTCCCTTCGCCTGTTGAAGAGTCAGACCTCCTCGCCGGCCGCCATCTGAGTCCCATTGGCTGGCCACCTGCAAATCCTGTCACCCTGAGTCTGTCATCTCGAACATTCTCATCTCACCCTAAGAATCTTCCTGTCATCCTGACCGGAGAGTATGTCGCCCTGGGCGCAGAGTATGTCGCCCTGAGCGCAGAGTATGTCGCCCTGAGCGCAGCCGAAGGGCCTGAACTCCTTCCCCCCAACCCCCGCTCCAGGAACCCAACCCCCCACTGACACCACCCCCTTGCCACCCTGGAAAACCCACCCCTACCATCAAAGGACAATACCAAAGAGTCCCTTCCCCCGTCAAGGGCTGACAGGGGTATGTACAGGGCTATCGCATGAATAGTGGTGGGAAACTAGAATAGGAAAACCGAAGAA
>JAPPGG010000029.1 GCA_028875055.1 Chloroflexota bacterium | reverse complement strand
GACCTTTCCATCGTCAAGCCAATCGCGGCCTCACTATGGATACTGCCAAGGGCGCTTATAAGTCCAGGGTGAACCTGATGTGAAAGGTTCTTGATTTTGTCCAGCTTGGTGGGCGGTAGTGGACTCGAACCACTGGCCTCTTGCGTGTCGAGCAAGTGCTCTAACCAACTGAGCTAACCGCCCGGGGGAATCCCAGTTTATCAACGTCCCTACCCACCGTCAACACAACCCTTCCCCTCGCGACAGTCCGCAGGCGATGGGATGTCCGCGCCAGCCAGCCTCGTCATACCGGCTCTCGCCGGCAGCCAGGAAACCTTGCCGCGCTTGACCTGCATGCACCCCTGGCCTCGCTCCGTACCCCCGTCCGCGCCCGAATAACCCGTTACAGGCCCCTGTGGCTCATCAACGCTGGACAGTTGCTTCCCCCTACGACAATTCATACGAGGACGGCTTGCCGGCGGGTCAAGACCCCACCCAACCTCCACCGGTGGCCTTAACCGCCCGTTAACATTTCAGAAATTAACATTTAACTTTCTTGAAATTCGGGGTTAATACCCCGCCGCTATTCTTCTGGTCAGGGAAAAGGTCCACGGCAGTCCGGGAGGCAATATGTACCAGTTTGAGGCCCCATCCACGGCAAGGGTTATCCGCGAGGCGGAGGCCCTGGTAATTCAGTGGGACGATGGCGAAACGGGAGTTTTCCCTCACGCCTGGCTGTGGGAAAACGCCCCCGAAAACCGGTACTTCCCCGGGGGAGCGCGGGCGTACGCCTCCCCGGGCTTCCAGGAACCGGGCAGCCCCTGGTCAGTCAGCGTTGAATATGACGAGACCCTGGTTATCTCCTGGGCCTGCCTTCGGGAGGTGAGCCGTTACTCCCTGGACGATTTGCGGGATTCGGTCCTGGCCTTCGCCGGCCCCGAACTGGCCCTGGCGGCAGGCTGAAGCGGCAGCGTTAGGATTCAGGAGGCTTATGGAGGCTGGGAGGGGTTTGAACCCCCCTGACTACATTTCGACAGTTCGGCCTGTGCGATACCACCTGGACCGGAACGCTTCCGACTGAGCCGGCAACCTGCAAAACCCGGCGCGCTTCCCGTATAATGTTCGGCGAAGAGATCGCAAACAGTTCCCCGGCTGCCGGAGTCCGTTAAACCGCAGCAAGTCCGTGGCCCCGTGGTCCACGGCAGAAGGTCAAGTCAAGTGGCCGAACGTTCGGTGCTCGTCATCGAAGACGAGGAAAACCTCCTCGAAGCCCTGCGCTACAACCTGGAGCGGGAGGGCTACCGGGTCCATACCGCCACCGATGGCGGCGAGGGTCTCGAACTGGCCCGCAAGGTAGATCCTTCCCTGGTCCTCCTCGACATCATGCTTCCCACCCTGGACGGCTTCGAAATCTGCCGCATTCTCCGGCGCGAGTCTGAGGTCCCCATCCTTATGCTCACCGCCAGGGGCGAGGAAGTTGACCGGGTGGTGGGCCTGGAACTGGGCGCCGACGACTACATCACCAAGCCCTTCAGCATCCGCGAACTGGTGGCCCGCGTCCGCAACACGCTGCGCCGCACCCGCTACCTGCAGGACAACCGCGGTCTTGGCGAGGAACAGAGCTACCGCGTCGGCAACCTGGAAATGGACCTCAACAGCCACGAAGTCCGCCTGGCCGGCGAGCCCCTCTACCTGAAGCCCAAGGAATTTGACCTGCTGGCCCTGATGATCGCCAACAAGGGCCGGGCCCTTACCCGCGACCAGATCCTGGAAAAGGTCTGGGGCTACGACTACATCGGCCAGACCAGGACCGTGGACGTTTACATCAGCTGGTTGCGGGAAAAACTCCAGGCGGACCCCTCCACCGCCCAGAGCATCGTGACCATTCGGGGCGTGGGCTACCGGTTGGACGGATGAACCTCGACCGTTCCTTTGCCTGGCGCATCTCGGCCGCCTATGCGGCCTTTATCGTCGCCTCGCTGGCCGCCCTCATCTTCCTGCTGAGAGAGGCCCCTCCCGACCAGGATGTCGCCGACCTGACGGTTCAGAAAGAGCAGGAAGCCCGCCTGGCCGCCAGGCTGGCAGCGCCCCTGCTCGCCGACCGGACCAGCCCGCCCGACCTGGAAGCCCTGCATGAACTCGCCAGGACCCTCCACCGGTGGCTGGGCAGCGAGGTCACAATTATCTCCCTTTCCGGAGAGGGGGTGGCCAACAGCCTGCGGGAGAGCCCTGCCGAAGGCAGCGGCGACTCCAGTTACGATTTCAACTCGGACTACGACCTTCTCCAGGCCCGCCTCGGCGACGTGGCAACTTCCCGGGGACTGACCTTCCACGCGGACTACTCCGAGTTTCTCTACACTGCCGCTCCCATCATGAGCGAAGGCGACGTGGTCGGCGTGCTGAGGCTGCGGACACCCATCTACGAGCCAGGCCCGGGAATAGAGGGATCCTCCATCTGGTTTGTGGTCTGGGGACTGGCCGCCGGACTGCTGGCCCTGGCAGCCATCTGGCTGGTGGCCCGCCGCGCCCGCCGACCATACGGTTCCCTTCACGCAATCGCTGACGCTTCGGAAAGGCTGGCCCAGGGACACTTCGAGCGCCGGCTTCCGGCTGAGTCCCACCAGGATACTCGCCCCTTTACCGAAGCATTCAACCGGATGGCCGATACCATCGGGTCCGCAATCAACGACCTTTCGTCGGAGCGCGATACCCTCTCCGCCGTCCTGGACACCATGGCCGACGGCGTGGTGGTGACCGACCCCGCCGGACGGGTCAACCTGCTCAACCCCGCCGCCCGCGATCTGTTGAACATCCGGACCCAGGTCGTGGAAGGTCAGGGGCTGATGGAACTGGTCCGGGACAACGAGCTGCATCAGGTGATTGCCGTCTGCCAGGAAGAGAAGTCCCGCCAGCAGGCCGAGGTTTCGCTGATTCTGCCCCTGCGCTACCTGAGCGCCATCGCCACGCCCCTGGAGAACAACGGGGGCGTGCTGCTGACCCTCCACGACCTGACCCGAATGCGCCAGGTGGAAACCAGCCAGAAGGAGTTCGTCAGCAACGTCTCCCACGAACTGCGCAACCCCATGGCCTCCATCAAGGCCATGGTGGAAACCCTGGAGTCGGGGGCGGTCGCCGACCGGCGGGTGGCCCTGGACTTCCTGGCCCGGATGCGGGGCGACGTGGACCGCATCAACGCCCTGGTGGACGACCTGCTGGAGCTTTCCCGCATGGAGAGCGGCCAGTTCACCATCGAGGCTGAACCCCTTTCCCTGGTGCCGGTAGTACACGCCGTCAGCAAGCAGTTCAGCCAGCTGGCGGAGGCCCGGCAGGTCAACATTGTGGCCGACCTGGACGAAAGGCTCCCCCTGGTTATGGCCGACGGCGAGAAGCTCACCCAGGTATTTGTAAACCTGGTGGAGAACTCCCTGAAGTTCACCCCGGCCAACGGCAGCATCAGCATCCGGGCCCGGGCTGAAGACGGCCATGTGCAGGTGCAGCTACGGGACACGGGTATCGGCGTGCCGCCCCAGCACCTGCCCCATCTCTTTGAGCGCTTCTACAAGGTGGACCGCTCCCGCCGGGACAGCGGAACCGGCCTGGGCCTGGCCATAGTCAAGCAGCTGGTGGAAGCCCACGGCGGTCGGATCAGCGTCGAAAGCCGCGAGGGTGAGGGTTGCGCCTTCACCTTCACCGTACCCCTCGCCGGGTAGGCCGATAGCCCTTCCTGGTCGAACCCCGGCCCGACCGGGGCGCCGACCCTTCAGGGGCGGCCCCTGTGGCTGCCCGCTCCCCGCCTCCCTGTTCCCGCCTGCCTGGTGCAATCACCCGAGGCAACATTGCCTTGTCTCACCGAAGGGCCTGTCAATCAACGGCCTCAACCCCACGCCCGGTCGCTGCGAGTTAGTCCGACCACCAGCGGATGGCCCAGGTAGTAACTCGGGACGAAGGGAGGTGTGGGCGGCTGGCAATCAATCGAAATTCCCCCTTACCTCGCCCTGCTTGGCATTTTCACCCCCCAGGCCCAACGCTACAATGGGACCAGCAAAAGGTGGCCTGTCCCGCAGGGGCGATGGTGGAGGGAGGTGAGGCGATGTATCTGCAGGCAGCAAAGCGCGGCGGCCTTTGGAAATCCTTCCGAAGGTGCCCCAGGCCCATCCCCTCTCTCCTGACCGTTGGCTTCCTGGCGTTGTTCATTTTCACCGCCTGCAATTCCGTTCCTGAGGTGCCGGCCGTTCCTGATATACCGCTGCCGGCCCGGGCTACCAGCGCCCCCCGACCAGCGGCCACCCTGCCCCCGGCTGAGGCTCCTCCGGCCACCCCGACAGCAGAAATGCCTGCACCAGGGAGCAGCCCTTTTCCCGAAGTGGTACCGGGTGATGCGGTCATCGTCCCGCAACTGACCATCGCCGCCATTCCGGCGGACCTGCCCGCCTACTCCCGGGACGACTGGAAGCACTGGAACGATACCGACAGTGACTGCCAGAACACCCGGGCGGAAGTGCTGATAGCGGAGTCAACAACTGACCCCACATTCGCCACCGACAGGCAGTGTCGCGTTACCGGGGGGCTGTGGGAGGGCCCCTACACCGGCGAGACCTTCACCGCCGCCAGCGACCTGGACATTGATCACCTCGTGCCCCTCAAGAATGCCCACCTGTCGGGAGGCTGGCAGTGGGATGCGGACCGCAAGGAGGAGTACGCCAACAGCATGGCGGCCGACAACCACCTGGTGGCAGTGGAGAAATACGCCAACCGCTCCAAGGGCGCCAGGGGTCCCGAGGAGTGGCAACCCCCGGACGACACCTACCACTGCCAGTACGCCCGCGGCTGGATTTCGGTCAAGTCCGTCTGGGGCCTCAGCGCTACTCCCGCCGAATGGGAGGCCCTGGCAGCCATGCTGGCCACCTGTCCCTACCCGGTCAGAATCGTGGACGATGCCGGTGAGGCTGCCGTTCTGCCCAGGCCAGATCCTGACCCTGAACCTCCACCGCCAACAATCGGCGGGGACATTCCAGCTTCTGGCCGGATAGTTATAACCGAAATAATGGCCGACCCCTCCGCCGTCCGGGACCGGTCCGGCGAGTGGTTTGAAGTCCATAATCCCAACGGGAATCTGGACATCAACCTGCGGGGCTGGACCATTCGCGAAGGGGGAGGAGGACAGCACCGGATATCGGAAGATATTGTGGTTCCGGCCGGCGGCTACGTCGTCCTGGCCCGAAATGGCGACCCAGCCGCCAACGGGGGCATACCGGCCGCCTACCAGTACTCCGACATTGCCCTGACTAACGATGAAGATTCCATTGAACTGGCCGACGGCAACGGGCGGGTGGTGGACCGGGTCGAGTACCACTCGGCCCTGGTATTCCCGGGGGCTTCAACCAGCCTGAGTCCCGACCACCTCGACGCCGGCGCCAACGACGACCCTGACAACTGGTGCCGGGCAACTTCGACGATGGCCAACGGCGATCACGGAAGCCCCGACGCCGCCAACGACGCATGCTGACTGAGCGCGGCTCGCCTACGAGACCGCATCCCCGGGAAAAGGGGCGGAACCGGGGCCTGGAGCAACGACGGTTTCATGGTTCCCAATTGCCCTGAATTCCCCTTTTTGCTACACTAGCGCCATCAGCCGGTCCCCTGTTTGGAGACGGGCCCAACAATCGAAAGCAAGGAGTGGCTATGATTTACGAAGTCCGCACGTACGACATGAAGCCGGGCAGCGTTGCCGAATTCGAGGAAAACTTCGGGAAGGCCCTGCCGGGACGCCTTGAGGTATCTCCCCTGGCCGCGTTCTTCCACACGGACATTGGTCCCCTGAACCAGGTAATTCACATCTGGCCCTACGACGATGAAGACCACCGGGAAGAGTGCCGCGCCACCAGCGTCGAGGGTTGGCCTCCCCCCAACGGCGGCAACATCCTGAACATGGACTCCCAGATCTGGAGTCCGGCCGAGTTCATGACCCCCATGGGCGACCGCGAACTGGGCAGCATCTACGAAATGCGGATCTACACCTACCAGGAAGGTTCCAAGGACGAAGTCCTGAGCCGCTGGGCCAACGCCATCACCCACCGCGAACAGTACTCCCCCCTGGCCGCCGGCATGTACAGCGACCTGGAGGACGGCACCTTCCAGTGGATGCACGTCTGGCCCTATGAAGACCTGGCTGCCCGGGGCCGCACCCGCGCCGAGGCCGGCGAGAATCCCAACTGGCCGCCTCCCACCCGCGAGTTCCTCCTGAAGCAGGAAAACAAGATCGTCATTCCTGCCTCCTTCTCCCCCATGCATTAGGGGATAGGGCAGCCCGATCGGTTGCCCATAATCCAGGCAGGCACCGGCAGGGGCGTCCCTCGTGGACGCCCCTGCGAATATATCCGGCCCGGCCCTCCCCGGCCCGTGCCCCGGCCTTCCCATCCACCACCAAGTGAGACTTAGCCATGCTCCCTGACACGCCGGAAGTTGAAGCAGTCAAGCAGGCCAACCAACGGTTCTACGACGCCTTTGGCGCCCTGGACGTTGCGGCCCTGGACGAAATCTGCCTGGACTCGGAACAGGCCCTGTGCATTCACCCCGGGTGGCAGCCCCTGGTGGGCTGGGAAGCCATCCGGGAAAGCTGGCGGCGCATCTTCGACAATACCACGCTGATGCACTTCAACATCCGCTACATCAACGTGGTCGTGGAGGGCGACAGCGGCTGGGTAACCTGCGTGGAGGGAATAACCAGCGTCCTCCAGGGGCGCGCCGACAACTTCGGCGTTCTGGCCACCAACATCTTCGTAAGGACTCCCCAGGGCTGGAAAATGATTGCCCACCATGCCTCGCCGGGCATGTAGGTGAGGTCAACTGGCCGGGACGTCACATCGGGGCATCATCAGGGACCGAATATGGCCCGCCGCAAGGTATCGTTGAGCCGGGTCTGCCAGCCCGGCCCGCCGGCCCGGAAATAGTCAGTAATGTCGGGATCGAGCCGGATGGAAATCAGCTCCTTCCTGGGGGCCTTCTGCCTGCCTCGTCTGCGGCGCGCCCATTCGACCAGTTCCGGGTCCACTTCTATGGCAGGTCGGGCCCGGGCCCAGTCCTCCTCCGTCCACTCCGGGGCATCCGGGTCCTGGGCGATGCCGACGTTGATGGCGGTCTCTTCGCCGTAGTCGGCCTTGATTTCGTCAAAGGTCAAGCTGCTGGCCACCAATTCCCGGAATGACAACCTGGAAGCCCCGGGTCTGCCATTCTGCTTCCCTCCCTCTTCCGCCACAACAGCCGCGTATTCCGCGAAAGGAAGGTTGTCCAGGTCAGCGTTGTCTCTCATAGTGAATTCTCTCTCTCCGATTGGCTTTTCTCAGGCTGACTATACGGAGGTTGCCACTCCTGGTGGTAAACACCAGGAAATGGAGTCGCCCATGTATGAAACCCATGGCAGTGTAACGAATTTCACCACCGCGAGGGCTGGACTGAATAACAGCGGTTTCCCACTCCAGGTCCGTCACTTCCGAAAAATCTACACCGTGTTTTAACTTATTGGAAAGCCGCTTCCCTTCGTCCCATTCGTATTCTATAGGCATATTGTATATACGATGTAGTATTCTGCCAAGTATTCTGCAAGCGCCGCAGGCATGTTCGCGGCACGACCGGCATTCGTCCCCGCGTTCCAGGCCCCCTATACCCCGCCGGCCCGGAATGTGCCATAATCTTGCCAGGTGGCTGCCACTATAGGCGGCCCCCATCCAACAATCTACTGTGCAACCCGAGGAAACGATTGACTTGGAGGTGAAACATGGGATTGCTGAAGATCGAAGGCGTTACCCACTGGTCTATCCCGGTTAACAACCTGGAAGAAGCCGAGGCCTTTTACGGCGAACTGCTGGGCCTCGACGCTAAGGGAAGGCTGGGCAACTCCGGAATGTCCTGCTTCAACGTGGGCGACCACAACATCCTCCTCTGCGAACTGGACGAACCCACCCAGCAGGCATCTCAGCGCGACCGCAAGGTCCACCACTCCTTCACCGTCACGCCGGAAACCTTCGAAGAAGCCTGCCGGATTTTCCGCGACCGAAGCGTCCCCATAGACGACCTGGTTTACCGCGAGCGGGGCTTCTTTACCGGGCGGGAACTGTACTTCTTCGACCCCAGCGGCAACCGCCTGGAACTGCGCGACCCCACCTGGGAAGCCGGAATGCCCACTCCATCCTTCGAGGACATCGGCTGACACCTGCCCCATGGTAATCAGACCTTCTTCTCCACTCTCTCGGGAAGAGAGGGACCGGGGGTGAGGAACTCCCCCGCGCATAAACATTAAAGGAGCAATCAACATGCCCTACGCCATCAACCACGTCCATATCCGCGCCGCCGACCCCCACGCCACCGCCGCCTGGTACGAGAAGTACTTCGAGGCAAAGAAAGTGTCCGAACGCGAGGTAATGCCCGGCACCATCACCATCGGCATGGAGGTGGGCGGCCCCACCCGCCTCAACGTCTCCTCCAAGCCCGTGGGCTCCTCTGACGACCGCGCCGTGGCCGAACTCAACCGCCTGGGCCTGGAACACTTCGGTTTCCACGTTGACGACCTGGCAGCGGAACTGGCCAAATTCGAGGCCGACGGCATCCGCGTGGTCCTGCCCCTCACCGAGGTAACCGGCGGCACCCGGCTGGCCTACATCGAGGGCCCCGACGACGTATTGATTGAACTGGTCCAACCCGCCGCCTGAACCACGCCATAAATCAATCCACGAAGGCGCGCCAAAGGGATTCTTATCCACCAATTGCCACGAATTATTGCTGGTGATTTCTCGTGGTTAGCGCTTCATCAGTCAAGATTCGCGTTTGTTCGGGAAAAAGAACCCTTTGTGAGCCTTCGTGAACCTTCGTGGAAGAAATAGAGGAAAAACATGGTAGAGACTACCGAACGACTGTGGGAGTATGACGTCGTGGAACCCGGCCAGGCCGCCAGGCCCACGGTGGTAACCATCACAGCGGAGCAGATAGCCGAGTACGCCGACATCGCCCAGAATCCCGACCCGCGCTACCGCCTGGGCAACGGCAGCGACGAATACGGCGGCCACCCGGTGCCCATGCCCACCATGGCCGTGTCCTATGCTCCCCTGCTGCGGCCCGAAATCGCCGAGAACAACGGCTTCGTCGCCCTCGAGCACTCCAAAACCGCCCGCCGCCAGACTCCTTTCGCCAAGTGCGAGGCCCGGTGGTTCCGGCCCGCCCTTGTCGGCGATACCATCACCGGCGTGGGACGGGTGCTGGAAAAGTACGAGCGGCGGGGCAGCAAGTTCGTAACTTTCCGCATCGAGGCCGAAAACCAGCGTGGCGAACCCGTGGGCCAGTATGACTACACCTGCATTTTCGAGTACGCCCAGGGCCAACGGGCCGTGCCCAGCCAGGAGGTGACGGCCATGTTCCCCAGGGCGGAAGCTCCGGTCCTGAAGCCCGCGCCGTCCCAGTCTCTAAACTACGACTCGGTGCTGGTCGGCGACACCCTTGCCGAACTGGCCATCACCGAAAGCCAGGAAATCATCAACCGCAAGAGCGAGTTTCGCCTGGCCGGCAAGCCCAGCGAGAGCAACATCCACAACGACGAGGAGTTCGCCCGGCAGAACATCTTCGGCGGCACGGTCAACGCCGGTCCCGCCACCATGTCCTACGTTGACCAGATGCTGCAGCTCTCCTTCCCCCTCAAGGCCTTCTACAACGGCGGCAGCCTGCTGATGCGCGCCATCACCCCCTTCCGCTCCGGCGACACCGTCACCTTCGGCGGTGAGATCACCGGCAAGCGGAAAGAGAACGGGCAAGGCCTGGTGGAGTGCCGGGTAAAGGGCATCAACCAGCGCGGCGAACTGGTCTGCCTCGCCGACGCGGTAATGGCGTTTGGGGATTAAGAATCGGAAAGGAAATACTTGAATGTCGTGAGGAATTACTTGTCTGTTGGACTGTTCTACGCGGTAATATACAAAAATCGTCGGATCACTTCCCAGCATCAGGACCCAAAGATTATAATGAGGCAGGTAGTTGCCTCTTAGTGGGTCTTTCTCTAATAGCCAGTCTCCTGCCCACTTCATTTCATCCCAACGTTCGACGTTGCCTAACAAATCCCTGACTAAATCAAGAAATGCCTGGGATTCAACTATCTCGTAAGGCAAGCCTGCGGGATTATCTTGAGCCAAGTCTCACTGCCACTTCCGCCGCGTATTCCTCAGCTTCTTGAGGGATTGGCCCTGAGTTAAGCCATACCGTCGGATAGGGAATAACCTCCCCCATCTGAGCTGCCTGCCATCCCAATTCCTTATGAGAGAACTCTGAAGCTTCCCTTGCAGTCAGGTGCCACATACCATTGATGACTTGATCAACTATCTTCAGTTCAGACGAACAAAACAGTTCCTCTTGGGGCCTTCGCTCGGCAACTATTCGGTGCTGTGTGCCGGTAAAATACGGTCGCTGCACCAATTTCGCTGCACCAGAATCCAAGAGAACCCTTCGTTGTTGAAGCATTTGCAGCGGGGCTGGCCCCTCACTGAGTTTTCGATAGGTTGCGCCCGTTATGGACTCGCCAAGCCGTCGAAAGGCTTCAAAATCCGAGTAATAGAGTATTTTGTTTAACTTTACGGCTCCAAATCGAGGGTCCTCGGCGCTCTTATCTGCAATGTAAAGAACCAACTCGCGAAATTTGGCCTCATCAAATTCCTTCAAAATAAACCCTCCTATCTGATGGGGCGTTCAGCCTCCTTTCCATAGAGTCCGGTTGTATAAATGTACACCAGGTCGCCAACCATTATGGAATATTGCCGCAGAAATTGCCACAAAGCATCGTAACTCGATGGAGGGTATTGGGTTAGGCACAGGCGTGAAAGCCCAATGGCAACTGTCTGCTTTTCGAAGACTCCCGACGTCCTCAGCTCACCCCAAATTCTCCCACAACCCCTTGACACTCTGGATGACCCACTGTCAACCTGAAAAGAACTAATGTTCTTATAGACTGACTTTGGAGGTTGGCTCATGCTCATCCAGCGCACCCCCGACGTTTACGACAAGATCCGGATCCTCGGCGGCATGGCCGGCGACGATCTCCTGACCCCATCCCAAACTGGCTCGGGCGGCCAGGGCAAGTGGGCGGTGAAAGGCGTAACCGGCCCCTATTCCGCTCCCGAAAAGCGCCCCCTGGCCGGGGTGTACCGCGCCGCCATGCCCAACGGCAAGTTCATCAACCTGATGCGCGTAATGTTCACCGACTTCTGCATGATGGACTGCGCCTACTGTCCCAACAGCATCTACGTCCCCCGCAAGCGGTACGCCTTCAAGGTGGACGAACTGGCCGACGCCTTCATGGAACTTCACCGCCGCCACACTGTCGCCGGCCTGTTCCTAAGTTCGGGCATCGCCGGCAGCGGCTCCAAAACCACCGAACGCATGGTGAAGGTGGTGGAAGTCCTCCGCCGCAAGCACAACTTCCGGGGCTACGTCCACCTCAAGGTTATGCCCGGGGCCGAATACCAGTACGTGGAGGCCGCCCACCGGCTGGGCACCCGCCTGTCCGTGAACATCGAAACTCCCACCGCCGAGGCCATGAAGCGCATCAGTCCCCACAAGGACTTTGAAAACGGCATCCTGGCTCCCATGTCCTGGATTGACGGGCTGACCCGGTCCACCACCGGTGGCGCGGTGGGCCAGGCCACCCAGTTCGTGGTGGGCGCCGCCGATGAGTCCGACGCCGACATCTTCCGGAGGGTTGACCAGCTTTACGGCGACTGGAACCTGAAGCGCGTCTATTACGCCGCTTTCCGGCCGGCCTCCGACACGCCCCTGGAGGAAAAACCGCCGGTCCCTCCCCTCCGGGAGCACCGCCTGTACCAGATGGACTGGCTCAAGCGCATCTACCAGTACTCCAACGACGAACTGGACCTGGCCTTCGACGGCGGCGGTTTCCTGCCCCTGGACCAGGACCCCAAGACGGCCATCGCCCTGGAGAACCTGGACACTTTCCCGGTGGACCTGAACACCGCCAGCCGCGAACTCCTGCTTCGGGTCCCCGGCCTTGGGCCAACCTCCGCCCAGCGCATCCTGGACAATCGCCGCCACCACAGCATCGACAACTGGCGCGATCTGACGGCCATGGGCGTGGTGCGCAAGCGGGCCTGGCCTTTCGTGGTATTCCCCGGCCAGCGCCCGCCCTCCGGCAAGCAGCTGAGACTGGACCTATTTCCCGAAGGCGCCAGGGAGACGGTCCCATCCGGTCCCGTACCCGCCACTGCCGGCGCCGCTGCCCCCTGCGGCCTGGCAACGTCCTGCAACGGCTGCGCTCTCAGGGGAACGCCCGGTCATCCGGCCTGATGGCAGCCATGCCGCCCGCAGGCCTTCAGGCCTCAGTACGCAGCGTTCAAGCCGCGAACAAAACCATAAAGTTGTCCTGATTTCTTGCCATCTGACCTCATAGGCGTACCTGGAAAATTCAAAAATGTTCTCGCGCCGCATCTCAAATTTATCGCTCGCCAAATACAGAATGAGTTCAAATGAGACCAGATGGTGGCAAAAATGCTTTTTTGCCCAGGGCGATCGCACTTTAGACTTGGGCCATAGCTGGCAAGTAGTTACCGTCGAAGAGAATGTCGCCCTGATCCCGCCGAAGGGCCTGGAATCCTTGTCCTCAGCCCGGTTTCAGGTCTGATAGCACGTAAGTATGCTGGACTCCATACTATTCGGCGGAGTTTATCCTGAGCCTGCCGAAGGGCTCAGAGTGACAGTCAGTTAAGGCGCGATTGCCCTTGCCAGCGCACCGCTCAACCTTGACCTGCCGCCAATTACATTGATAGAATCCACCAAAGGCAAATCTCCAGTGATTTCGATACCATGCGGGTACCCTGGTTGACGAATTTCGCAACGTATATTAGGGATGGTGGCGATATGGTTACTGCTGTCAGCGACGACATGTTCACCGACGAGGTACTCAACGACCCTTACGCCTATTACGGCCAGCTGCGGGAGGAAGACCCGGTCCACTGGAACGACCTCTATCAGCTGTGGGTTGTCACCCGTCACGACGACCTGGTATGGCTGACCCGCCACAACGAACTCTTCTCGTCGGCGGTGTTCAAGAACGACCCCCGGCCTCCTTACCCAACCATCTACGATTCCGACCTGGGGTTGTATGAATTTGTGCGGGAGTACCAGGCCCGCCAGTTCATCCAGCACGACCGCCCGGTCCACCTGGACATGCGCAAGGTGGTCCACGGCTACTTCACCCCCCGCTCCATGGAGGAGTGGCGGCCCATGGTCAAGGACGTTATTAAGGACCTGCTGGACGAGGCAGAGGAACGGGGCAGCATGGACGTAATGCGGGACTTTGCGACCCCCCTGCCCTTGCTCATCATCGCCGAGATGATGGGCGTGCCCAGGCAGGACCGCCCTTACATCCGCGAGGTGGCCGAAAAGCTCCTCTACGTGGGCCGCGGCGAACCCTGGCGCATGCAGAACTTCTCCGAGGGCATCCGGGAGATGATCGAGTACGTCACTCCCCTGGTGGAGAAGCGCATCGTCGAACCCGAGGACGACTTCATCTCGGTGCTGGCCCAGGGCGAGCGGGAAGGCGTGTTCAGTCGTGACCAGGTCATCTCCAACTCCTCTCTGCTGCTTCTGGCCGGCCACGAGACCACCATCAACCTGCTGTGCAACGGCATCCTCTCCTTCATCCGCAACCCGGACCAGTACGAGTTGCTGCGCAGCGACATCGAGGGCATGCACGTCAAGGCCAACGAGGAGTGCCTGCGCCACGACTCTTCGGTCAAGTCCATCACCCGCATCGCCTCCGAAGACGTGGAACTGCGCGACAAGGTCATCAAGAAGGAGGACCGTATCCGCTGGTTCATCTCCTCGGCCAACCGGGACCCCCGCAAGTTCGAGAATCCCGACCAGTTCGACATCACCCGCTGGCCCAATCCCCATGTGGCCTTCGGGGCCGGCATTCACCACTGCCTGGGCGCCACCCTGGTGCGGGTGGAAGGACAGGAAGCCTTCAGGGCCTTTGCCGAGCGCTTCGAGTCCCTGCACCTCGATACCACCGAGGACCAGCTCGAGTACCAGCCCAGCATTACCTTCCGCTCATTGAAGTCGCTGCCAATCACCTGGAACTAGGGTTCGAATAAGGGGAGGGACCACAACCATGGCCCAGGAACGCAAGCTGAAGATTACCGTTGACCACGATGTGTGCGTGGGCAACGCCATGTGCGAGACCTTCGCCACCAACACCTTCGCCCTCAACGAGGAGCGCCAGTCCGAGGCGGTCAACCCCCAGGGCGACCCCCTGGCCCAGGTGCTGGAGGCCGCCGACAACTGCCCGGTAAGCGCCATCACCGTCGAGGACGCGGAAACGGGAGAAAAGCTCTTTCCCTAGCTGAATCGCTGCCGCGGTGAAACAGGAAACTGAGCAAACAGGGCGGGCCCGAGGGCCCGCCCTGAACCTTTGTGTCCCACGTCAATATCACCCGTATAACTGCCCGCCCCATTGACCGGTAAGGCTATAATTGGTGGCGACTCTTTACCCGGGAGATTGAACTATGCCCGCTATGGAAGCTGCAATCGAACGACGCATGAAGCGCTGGCAGGACCAGCGCTGGCTCCTGGACGTGGTGGTCCAGACCGTAGGAATAGAATGGGACCAGCGCCGCATCGGCTATACCCTCGGTCCCTGCGGACCCGAAGCAACCTCCGACTTCAACGGGGTGCGGGCCCGTACCAGGCGCTTCAACGATGCCAGCCGCGAGTTCCGGCGGGCCGCGGTCCGGCGGGAGAACAAGGCCCGCCAGCACGAGGCCGAGGGACACCTGGTTGCCGCCGGTGAAAGCTATTTCATCGCCTCCCTCTTGTACGGCAGCGCCCAGTGGCCCATCTTCGCCCACACCCCGGAGAACGACCGCCTGGGCGACAAGAAGGTGGAGTGTTACACCAACTACACCCGGTACGCCAACCACGAGATCCGGCGGGTGGACATTCCCTTCCAGGACAGCGCCATACCGGCGTGGCTGCACCTGCCCAACATTCCCTACACCCAGGCCTCAACCAACGGCAACCGGGGCCGGCTGCCCTGCGTCATGAGCATCCCCGGCATGGACAGCTTCAAGGAAACGGGCGTGGCCCTCTACGGCGACCGGATGCTGGAGCGAGGCGTGGCCGTCCTGTCCATTGACGGCCCCGGCCAGAAGGAAGCTTTGCAGCGGGGCATCCACGTCACCGCCACCAACTGGAAGGAGGCCGGCCGCGCCGTGCTGGACTGGATGCGCGCCCAGCCGGAGCTGGACCCCGACCGCATCGCCATCAAGGGCACCAGCATGGGTTCCTTCTGGGGCACCCAGGTGGCCTCCATCGACGACCGCCTCAAGGGCTGCGCCGTCCAGGCCGTTTGCCACGAGCCAGGGATGAACACCATCTTCAACCTGGCCTCGCCCACCTTCAAGCTCAGGTTCATGTACATGGCCGGCTATGAGGACGAGGACGAGTTTGACCGGTTCGCCGAGACCATGAGCCTGGAGGGCGTTGGCAAGACGGTCACCTGCCCCTACCTGGTCCTGGCCGGAGAGGACGACCACCTCAGTCCCATCGAGTGCACCTACGACCTGCTGGATACCATCGCCGGACCCAGGCAGCTGGTCCTGTTTGAAGGAGCCGACCACGGCCTGGGCGGCTCATCGTCTTCGGACCTGGGTCCCAACCCCCAGACCTACATAGCCGACTGGCTGCTGGACCGGCTTAACGACAGACCCATAGAGAGCCAGCACATACTGATAGACATGACCGGTCAGGCCCAGGTCAGCAGCTTCGCCGACTACGTCAGGGCCATTTAGCCGAATCAAACAGGGTTGGACAGGATGGTCAGGATAGAGGTTGCCTCCTGGCCGGAAACAACCGTCTGCTCGTATCCCTCTCTAAAGCAGTCAAAGCCTGTCCATCCTTTGGATCAATGTAAATTGAAGGTGAAATATGCGGGACAAGTTTGCCATTCGAGAAGAAGTCTGGACAGCCCTGGAGCAGGCCAAAGTAGTTCGAGGCAGAACGGTGCATGACAAGATACCGGACTTCTACGGGTCCAAAGAGGCTGCGGAGCGGGTCTTCGACCTGGAGGTCTGGCAGCAGGCCCGGGTAATCAAGAGCAACCCCGACAAAGCCCAGCGTCCCCTGCGGCAGCAGGCTCTGGAAGAGGGCAAGCTGCTCTACATGGCCGTCCCCCGCCTGCGGGACGAAAAATGCTTCGTTGAACTGGACCCTTCGGAGATGGCCTGCACCCCGGCCCAGGGTTCCACCATCAGCGGAGCCTTCCGCCACGGCCGCCCCGTCTTCGTGGAAGAGATGATGCAGGTGGACCTGGTCATATCCGGTTCAGTGGCGGTAAACCGGGACGGTGTGCGGGTAGGCAAGGGCGGAGGCTATGCCGACCTGGAGTACGGCCTGGCCACCGCGGCAGGCATCGTCACCCCCGACATACCGGTGATTACCACCATCCACCCCATGCAGCTGCTGTCCGAAGACCTGCCCCGAACCGACCACGACGTCCCCCTGGACTACGCAGTGACCCCCGACGAGGTAATCCGCTGCCCCGGCAACCTCCCCCACCCCAAGGGCATCTACTGGGAAGACCTGGACGAGAAAAAGATATCGGCGATACCGTTGCTGCGGAAGTTGAGGGGGTGACGCAGCAGGAGAAAGTCTGCTTATCACAGAAAATCCGCCTGTTTCTGTGATAATAAGAAGGTTGTCACAGAAGTTGTGTGACAGCTCTTGCTGGTACCACATGGTTCAAGAGTGCGTTAACCGTTTCTCTCAAGAAGCGCCAAATAGGACCTGTACGCAAACACTTTGTTTCGTGGGACGGCACTGGATTCTTCCAGAATACCCAAACTTACCATATCGTTTATCAGATTGTTCGCGGTGCTGTAAGAGACCTTCAAACTATCTCTGACATGGTTATATGTGACGACGGGAGAATTGTAGAGGACATCCAGTAATGATAAGCCGTGCTGTCCTCTAACGCCTCCGATAACAAGGCGACTATGGGCTTCCCGCAAGGCAATTATGTTTCTGGCCGTTTCCGTGGCCTCTTTAGACACCTCGGCAATGCCCCTAAGAAAATACTTCAGCCAGCCTTCCCAGTCACCTTCGGCGCTTATGGCGCGGAGTCGTTCGTAATACTCCGTTTGATATTCTTTGAAATACGAACTGAGGTAAAGCAGGGGTCTGGTCAGCACCTCTTGCTGGCAAAGCAGAAAGGTTATAAGTAGCCGCCCTAACCTTCCATTTCCATCCAGAAAAGGATGGATCATTTCAAATTGCCCGTGGGCAAGTCCAGCTCTTATCAACACGGGGGAAGGAACCGGGGAGTTAAGGTATTGTTCAAGTGCACCCATTGCCATTGTCATTTCGTGGGGAGGGGGAGGGACATAGCTGGCGCTTTCGAGGGAGCTCCCAGGAATACCGATCCAGTTCTGTGAAGTTCGAAACTCCCCGGGCGACCGTTCTTGACCTCTAACGCCCTCCATCAATATTCCATGAATCTCCCTCAAAAGCCGGTTGCAAATTGGCAGCTCATCAAGTCGAACCAAGCCCGCGTTCAAAGCTCTGACATAGTTGAAGGTCTCGAGGACATCGGCCGGCAGTTGGCGATGACGAAAGTTAGCTTCGTATTCCAGGACATCTACCAAGGATGCCCGGGTACCCTCTATTTGAGAACTCAGAACCGCTTCTTTACGCACATACATACTTACGAACAATTCTGGGTTAGGAAGCATATCCGACACGCTATCGAGTCGCCCCACCGACTGGTCTGCGACGGAGAGCAGACCGAGCAGTTCATCGTCCAGTTCTAAAGGCGGGTCGGGTGGCAATGGATTAGGAATAAAGGCCTGGTAGCCGGTGAGTTGCATCACGTATTTGCCAGCGCGATTGAGATTAACTTGGTCTTGAAGCAATCTTCATTCCTTATGATTTAGTAATGTTCAAGACCATATTATATTCCCGCCGTAGTTGTTGCAAGCTGCAGTCACAGAACAATGCTGTTTTTCTGTGACAATAAGAGAGTTGTCACACAATATCTGTGACAACTCTTATCGGTGCCGGTGGCTCGTTTTGCTGTTTGGAGTGCTGAAATCGAAGGAAGCGCTTACGGCTTCCCCACCACCTCAGTGACCCCCACTTCTTCCATCAGGGCCGTTATCCCTTCCCAGGTCTGGTCTTCCACGTAGATACCTTCCTCGCGACGTTTCATCTCCGTGTTGTATTCAATCTCTCCCGGGTAGAGGACCTCGGTGAAACCCTCCGCGGGCGGCGAGGTCTTGATGAACTCGACGAACTCCCGCATTTCCTTCTTGAAGTCATCCAGCGGGCGGAAGTGCTCCACGTTGTAAACGGAGATAAACACCCCGTCGTTGTGGCGGGCCTGCGGGTCTATGCCAAAGCCCAGTCCCGTCAGCAGGCCGGAGAACATCTCCACCATAAAGGACAGGCCGTAACCCTTGTGGCCCTGGTCGGCGCCCACCGGTAGTATGGCGCCGCCGGCGAAGTAGTCGTTGGGGTCGGTGGTGGGCTTGCCGTCCTTGTCCACAATCCAGCCCAAAGGCACTGATTCACCCCGGCTGCGTTGAAGATTGATCTTGCCCATGGCAACGGCGCTGGTGGCCATATCCAGCAGCACCGGCCCCGGGAGATCGCTGGGAACGCCAATGCAGATTGGGTTGGTGCCCAACCTCCGGGCCCGCCCGCCGAAGGGAGCGGCGTTCTTGGGACCGGCGCCGGAGTCGGCGGTCACCAAGCCTATCATCCCCTCATTCAGGGCCATGGTGGGGTAGTCGCCCACCCGGCCCACGTGGCTCTGGTGGTGGACCGTCATGGCGGCCACACCGTGTTCCCTGGCCTTGTCTATGGCCATGCGCATGGCCTTCTCCGTCTGCACGAAGCCGAAGCCCCAGTTGCCATTGATGACAGCCGTGTTGGGCGTCTCCCGTTCCACCACGAAGGGAGCCCCGGGCACAATGTGTCCCCGGTCTATGCGGCTGCAATACTCCAGCAGCTGGATAATGCCGTGGGAATCGTGGCCTACCAGGTTGGACTTCACCTGGTGGGTGGCGACAATCTCCGCCTCCTCTTCAGGAGTGCCCTTGGCGACGTAAACATGGTAGGCAAGCTTATGCAGGTATTCGTGGGGAAAGACAGGCATGGCAAAAACCTCCGGAGCCCTGTTCGGCATAATATTGAGATATTGGGAGTAGTTTATTGCGGGTCAAGGGAAAAGTCTAACTTGGAGGGTTAAGGGGGGTTCGTCAAAATAATCTTGTCCACATTGCCATTGCTCTAATCTGGCAGATGGCCAGGAATGAGGCTTCATTCTTGGCATATCTGGTCGCCACTCCACGCCATTGTTTGAAGGTAAGCAATGCGTTTTCCACCAGGTGGCGCAGTTTGTACAGCGCCCGGCCGTAGTCCCTTGGTTTCTGGCGGTGGCCCCGGGGAGGTATCACCGCCTCCATTCCCTGCCCTTCGGCCTGGACCACGATGGCGTCGCTGTCATACCCTCGATCTGCCAACAGGTATTGGGCTGCCACGTCGGCAAACAGGTCAGAATCATCCGTACCGGCATCCCATGGGAATCCACGGCCAGGTGCAACTTGCTGTTCAGGCCCCTTTAGTGCGGCCCACCGCCTGGTTGCCGCCCCGGGCCCCGGTTCCGTCTGGGTGGAGCCTGATGTGGCTGGAATCAATCATCAACCACAGGAACTACTGTACTCGAAGTCCGGCTCGCCAATGACCGCATCCAGAAGGTCTTTCCATACTCCACGGTCCCGCCAGCGGCAGAAGCGACGATGAGTGTTCTTCCAGTCCCCCAGGTCCGGCGGCAGGTCCCGCCAGGGCCTGCCCCGTACCCGATACGGGGGCGCCCCAGTGAGCAGGTTCCAGAACACCGCGTTCAGGAACAACCGGTTGTCTCCGGCTGGCCGGCCCTTTCTCCCAGTGCCTCCTGGCAAGAGAGGTTCCAGGAGTTCCCAAACCCGGTCGGAAATATCGTGGCGTCGATGCGGCGCTCTCATTTCCCCATCCCTCACGTTCACTCTCACAACACCAATCTACCATCATGAATCTACCATATGTTTTGATTTCGACGGCACCCCCCACGGCCATTGCCCAGTACTTTGAAGCCCCTCTGCGACCCCATTGTTTTCCCTTGACCGGTTAATCCGGGCTAACTTCAGAGACAGCCAGTCGCCCAGCGGTTAAAATGCCCTCAATCATCAACCCCCGGAGGTGTTTCATGCCTGGGCCGCTGGACGGCGTAAAGGTCGTTGAGTTCACCGAAATAATTGCGGGCCCTTTCGCCGGCATGCTGCTCTCCGATATGGGCGCCGAAGTCATCAAGGTGGAACCGCCCTGGGGCGATCCCTGGCGCGGAACCCAGCCCATTTCTCCCACCGAGAGCCGGGTCTTTATGGCCTATAACCGGGGCAAACGCAGCATAACCCTTGACCTTACCACCGCCGCCGCTGCCGATGTCCTTTCCCGCCTGATTCCCCAGGTGGACGTGGCCATCGTTAACTACCGTCCCGATGTGGCCGCCAAGCTGGGGGTGGACTACGAGGCCCTGGCCTTGCTCAACCCCGGGCTGATCTACTGCGAAAACACCGCCTTTGGCCGCCAGGGCCCCGACTCCTACCGCCCCGGCTACGACATGATTCTCCAGGCTATGACGGGGATAATGACTGCCGAGAGCAAGGTAAGCAACGGCGCTCCGGTCCACGTCGTATCTTCGCCCTTTGTGGACACCTCCGCCGGTATTTGCCTGGCCTGGTGTGTCTGCGCCGCCCTTTACCATCGCGAGAAGACCGGCCGGGGCCAGAAGGTTGAGACCACCCTTCTGGGGCTGGCCCTCGCCATGCTGGGCATGCGATTCGTGGAAGTAGAAGCCCTGGACCGGGAGAAGCTCACCACCACCCTGGAATCCCTGACTGCCTTGCGGGGCGCCGGCGTACCCTATCCCGAACTCCTGCAGATTTACGAGGCCGAGCATCCGGTCACCCCTGGCAACATCTACTATCGCAGCTACCAGACGGCCGACGGCGTGGTGTCCCTGGGCTGCCTCAGCGACCCCCTCCGTCAACGTCTCCTGGACGTCCTGGGCCTGACGGACATACGTTTCGACCCCGATTACGACCCCCGCAGCGCGGAAGCGGCGGCCTATGGGGAGAAGCTTATGCGGCAGGCGGAGGAGGTGTTTCTGACCCGCACCGCCGCCGAGTGGCTGGCCCTTCTGGACGAGCGGGGCATCCCCGCCGGTCCCGTCCGCTTCATTGAGGAGGTATTCGACGACCCCCAGGTACAGGCCAATGGACTGGTCTCTGAACTGGAACACCGCGATGCCGGCCGGCTGCGCATGGTGGGCCCGTTGGCAAAGTTCAGCGAGACTCCTCTAGAAGCGTCACCCCCTCCCGCCCTGGGCCAGCACACCGATGAGGTGCTGCGGGAGCTGGGATATACTGCCGAGGAAATTGACCGCTGGCGGGCCGAGGGAACCTTGGGTTAGCGGCTTCCGAACGCCCTCCTGGGCTGTCTCAATGTGCCGCCAGACCTGCTCCTGCGCAGGAATCGTCGAGACGGGCAAGGGAGGTTTCAAACCCATTCCCTGCGCCCAGCAGCCTTTCCTTTGCTCCCTGCGAAACACCGTCACCCCGACGTTGTCGTGGGCCGTCAGGCTGGAAGCGACACCCACCTCTGCCTGTTATCAGTTCCCCGGCTCTCCCTCGTACGCTTCATCCTCCCTGCGCGGATTTGCCCACTGGAGCCACTCCGGTTTCATCGCCACGGGAATCAGCGCCAGCAGGGCCACCACGGCGGCAATGCGGAAGAACCGGTGGAAGAGGGCCAGTCCCGCATTCTCCAGTTCCGCCGTGTAAGCAGCAACGCGAGCCGCCGTCTCAACCACCGACTCACCCGCCTCGGGCAGGGGCAGCAGCATTCCGCTGGTCAGCGTCTGAAAATGCTCAATGCCGTAGGCTGCCAGCGCCGCCAGCCCCAGGGTCATGCCCATCAGCCGGGCGACCACCACCATGGATGAAGCGGTAGCGTGGTACTCGGGGGGCGCAGCATTCAGGGCCTGGGCCATTATGGGGGCAATCACCAGTCCAAATCCGGACCCTACCACCACCAGGTGCACGGTCAGCTGCGGGTCAGTCACTCCCAGGGGCCAGCCGCTAACCAGGAACAAACCGAAGGCAATCAGGATTAGTCCTGCGGCAATGACCGGCCGATTCCCCGTCCTGGATAGAAGCAGTCCGCCAAGCACTGCTCCCACCGGAATGGCTGCCGTCATTCGCAGAAGCCACATTGCGCCGGTAAAGGGGTCTTTGCCCATCACCGTATTGGCCATTAGCGGCACGGTCACCAGGGAGATCACCAGGGACACGCCCACCAGCAACTGGGTGATATTCGCCGTGACAAAGTTCAGGGTCTTGAACAGGAGGGGCAGCAACAGCGGCTGCATTGCCCGGCTTTCCCACCAGCCCAGGGCCACCGCCAGCGCCGCTCCCAGCCCCAGCAGCCCGTACGGCCATACCGAAGTAAGAGAAAAGAGCGACTTCTGCGACAGTCCCAGTGACAGGGCCGCCAGAGCCGCCAGTACCAGTACGCCGCCCGTGTAGTCCACCTTCACGCCGGACTGCCGCCGGTTGTTCAACAGCAGAAGCAGGGGGCCGATTAACATAACCTGCGGGATGTTAAGCCAGAAGAGCCACCGCCAGTTGGCCAGTTCCACGATGGCGCCCCCGTAGGCCGGCCCCAGCATGGAGCCTGCCTCGGCCGCCCCGCCCACGATGCCGAGGG
Organism: Chloroflexota bacterium; assembly: GCA_028875055.1. Taxonomy (GTDB): domain Bacteria; phylum Chloroflexota; class Dehalococcoidia; order Lucifugimonadales; family UBA3495; genus Bin22. The sequence continues at coordinate 9,854 of JAPPGG010000029.1, read as the reverse complement.
CGAGTCCCCGGCGTTCCGGCGGTACCGCGCTGACGGCCAGGGCAAACCCGATGGGCACGGCGGCCGACCCGCCAATGGCCTGCACAACCCGCGCCCCGATCAATTCCTCAACGGTGCGGGAAAGGGCCACCAGCACGCTGCCCAGGGCGAAGAGCCCCAGTCCTGCCATGTACAGGCGGGGATATCCATAGACGTCGGCCAGGCGGCCGAAAAGGGGCATGAATGCGGTGTAGCCCAGCAGGTAGGCGGTTACCACCCAGACCAGCCGGTCCAGTTGGCTGATGGGGACGCGCAGGTCCAGCATCACCGCCGGCAGCACCGTCACTACCACCGTCTGGTCCAGGGCGGTGAAGAAGGCTCCCAGTCCAATAATGGTCAGGACCAGCCACGTGGGCCTAGAGCTGTGTTCACTCACTGAAGCGCTTCCAGGGTTGTCCACGGTTACCGATGCTTAATTTGGAATGAATGGGCCTACGGCGGCGATATGTCCGGCGGCTCGGCCAGGGATTCCAGGGTCAGGGCGCGCACCGTCTCCGGGTCTTCGTCGGGCACCAGCGCGCCCAGCATCTGCGCCCGCAGCAGCTTCCCACTGGCCTGGTCCACCCAGACTTCCACGTTCAGGTGAGCGTCCGTCTGCGCGCCGGGTATTACCTGCCCCAGCGCCGCGGTGGAAGTCAGGCCCTTGACCAGCCAGGCCGAAGTTCCTTCCAGGTCGGTTTCGCCCACCGTTTCCAGGTCCGATACCTCGCCCAGCATGGCGCTGACCAGCCCCGAAATGTACTCGAACTTGAAGGGTATCTGGGCGGGCGTTGCCCGAGCCCATTCTCCGCTCAGTGGATTGGTCATGTATGCAGTGTCACCCGTGGAGATTAGGCCCAGATGCAGCGCTGTTCCCGCAGACTCCATATCCAGCCCCACCTGGAACTGGTCGGGAAGTATGGCCACGCCCTCGGCGCGGGTGATGGCCGCTCCCGGCGCCAGGGGTGTCTTCCCCACCGGGTGGTCGAATATAAACCTGATGTACCTCTCAGCCTCCATTTGCTGGACCGCTCCGTCAATCAGCGCTTGCGGGTCGGGGAGAGGGACCGGAGTTGGAGTGGGCGGCGCGGCGGGACTGCACGCCACGGCCGTGGCTGCCACTGCCACCGCCATCGTTAACGGCCACGACCACCAGCGAATAGGCACCTTAATCATCAGAATCACCTGCCTTCAACGACATGACTGACAGAGAATTCCTGCTCCCGGTTAGGGGAAAGTGGAGGGGAGCGGTTTCATGCTTCTTTATGCCCTTGAATTGCGCCCGGTGGCTAACGCTGCGAGCCGCTAGCGGACGCCAACGGGGACCTGACCCTTAATTCCACGACCAGAAAGCCACGTTGCCCTGGGCGATTTCGGCTGGCGGAGCGTCCCCAACGGCGTCCAGGACAAAAATGCTGGCTCCGGTGGGGGTGTGACCGTTTCGCCGCTCGGCCACGGGACCCTCCGAACCTGCCACCACCAGCCGGGTTCCGTCGGGGGACCAGGGGGAATGGGAGTAGGCATACTGGTCAAAGAAGGACAGCATGGTGAAGACTTCCCCGCTGGGCCGGAATCGGAAAAGTTCCCGGGATTCAGCAACCTCCGGGACGCCCCCTCCTTGCGGGGAGGCCGCGAAGACCTTCCATTCAAACACCTGCTCCTCCGGGTCCACGCCCACCCAGGCCACCCGCTGGCTGTCCGGAGCCCAATAGAAAGCCAGCAGCGATTCCTCCACTACGGTACGCGGGTTGCCTGCGTCGGGCTCCAGCAACCGGATGCGGTTGTAGATGCGCCCTTGCGGGTCCGGATTGTCCGCAACGGCCAGCGTTCGTCCGTCGGGAGACCACATGAAGGCCACCAAAGGCCCCGCATCCAGCACGTTGTTCGCTCCGGAGGGATTGCCCCCTTCCCCGACGTGCACCACGCTGCCGGAAGCGTCGCCCGTGGAGTAGGCCCACCGGTCGCCCGTGGGTGAGAAGGCGGGCGTCCGGAAACCGGCCGCGCTGGTCAGATGCTGGGCCGAGTCACTCAGGAAGGGGCGATGGAGCAGCTTCACGTCCTCCCGGGAATGAACAATAAGGGCTTGCCCGCTGCCGCTCCAGCTGTAGTAAAGGGGCGCCCCCCGCTCCAGGGCAATGGCCCCGTCGGAGGTGTCAGGATTGACCGCGAACAGGGTAAGTCCCTGGCGGGTTGTGGCCAGAAAAGACAGCAGCTCGCCGTCGGGTGACCAGTAAAGATAGTGCGGCGAACCGTCGGCAATCAACCCGGGTACGTCGTTCTCATAAACAATGCGGCTGACGCCGGTTATGGCATCAATTACCTGCACCGAGATTTCCAGGGAACGGTTGGGGGTGATTTGCACCCGGGACGCGGCCAGTCTGCTGCCGTTGGGCGCCCAGGTGGGCCAGGCGTAGGACTCGTTGAAGTCCAGGTCCTGCACCTGGAAGAAGGCCGCGGTATCGGAAGGGCTGGCCGGTCCGGCCGGGTCCGAGGGGCGCGACCGCACGCGGCTTACCCCGGTCAGACGCCGTTCGTCGCTGCCATCGGGATTGACCGTAAAGAGATCGCCATAGGGCCCGATGTAGGCAATGCGGTCAACGCTCAAGTCTTGCAACGCTCCTGTACCGGAGCTGTCCCTGGCGGCAGGGCTGGTGGGCGCAGACGGTTCGGGGGTGATTATTGAAGCGGCGGCGTCGGGGTTCAGCGACGGCGGTCCGGCGCAGGCGGCCAGTCCGGCCAGTGTCACCGCCGCACCCGACAACCTCAACCCTTTGACCGACTCTGTCCATAACCGTGCCAGGTTTCCAGGAAAATTTGCCACCAGCACCGCCGATTCCGGTTTAACAAGAATACCATTGGTATTCACGGGTAGCAACGGCGAGCCGTCTTGGGTAACAGTCCAGGGTTGATATACATGGAGGCCTGGAACTCGTAACTCGGGAGCAGGCCGAAATCCAGCCAGGCTGACAGTGAATCCAGGTCAAACGCAGCAATGAGTCCTGGATACCGGCGAAACCCGGTATGACAGGGCTGGATGGCCTGAAAATCTCGCCAACTCTGAACTGCTACTGCTTGGGCCGAGCCTTTCGGCTAATGCCGCCCCCTGGCCGGCTAAGACAGTGTGGATTTTTCAAAGGGCCTTGCGTCTATCTGTCAGCATTGGAATAATTGGTGAGAAGACAGCTGTCATTCCTCCTTCGCCTATGAACAATGTCCCAGAACATGCCGCCATTGCCTTTTCCGCTGCCCTCCAACGCCGCGACGGAGTTGCGGGCCCTCCAAAGCACGTGGTGGTGAATGGAAGGACCATCGAGTACCGCATCCGGCGCAGCCGCTCACGTCGAAAGACCTACCAGGTTTCCATCGTTGACGGGCTGGTGTTGCTGGCAGCGCCTTACCGGACCACCAACCGGCAGGCCGAGGAAATGGTGTGCCAGAAGGCGCGGTGGATATTATCTAAGCTGGATCTTCCCGAAACCCGGCCGGAGGCCCCCCGATTCCTGTCCGGTGAATTGCTTCCCTACCAGGGTCGAATTCTGACCCTGTGGGTCCAGGGCGTGGCTTTGACCAACTCCGGATATCCTGAGGTCTCGCTGGAACGGCGCAAGCTAAGGATAGCCGTACCCCTGGGGATGGACGGCGAAACTCAGCAACGGGAAATTTCCAGGGCGCTGGCAGCCTGGTACGGCCAGCGCACTCAGGAACAGATCGGCGCGGAGATGACCCGCTGGCTCCCATTCCTGGGCAAAGGGTTGGCTCCCCCCGTCCATATCCGGAACCAGCGAAGGCGTTGGGGAAGCTGCTCCAGCAAGGGAGTGCTGCGCTTCAACTGGCGTCTGGCCATGCTGGAGCCCGACCTGCTGGAATACGTCGTAGTTCACGAACTGTGCCACCTGACCCATATGAACCACTCCCCCGACTTCTGGGGTTTGGTGGGGGAACACCTGCCCGACTATAAGGAACGGCGCAAACTGCTCAAGGAAAGAGAGGCCACGTTGCCGCCGCTGTAGTGGTCGCTTTATCCTGAAGGCAGACCATTGCCCCTGCACTGCCCCCACCAACTGTCAAATCCGCAAGCCCACCCATCGGTTCCTCGTATGTTAAACTCTCCCATAGATACCCTTTAGGCAAGAATCCTCGAGCCAAGGAGCGGTTGCCATGACCAGCGTCAGCAAAGATCCCGTCCTGGTTGTCCTTCAGCTTACCGGCGGCAACGATTACATGAACACCGTCGTCCCCTACGGCAACCCCCTCTACTACGACAATCGGCCCACGGTCAACGTGTCGCCCGACAGGGTGCTGCCCCTCAACGATCAGGTGGGGTTCAATCCTGCGCTGGCGCCCATCAAGGACCTGTACGACCAGGGAGATGTGGCCGTGGTTCACGGTGTGGGTTACTCCAACCCCAACCGCTCTCACTTCCGGTCCATGGACATCTGGCATACCTGCGAGCCCGACAAGATTGGCACCGAGGGTTGGTTGGGCAAGGTAATCCGCGACCTGGACCCGCGCGCCGAAAACGTTCTGACCGGGGTCAATTTTGGCCGGGGCCTGCCCCGGGCCATGGCCCTGCCCGGTGTTCCGGTAGCCTCGGTGGCAGTGCTGGAAAATTACGGCCTGCTTACCGCCATACCCCAGGATGAGGCTCGTGCCCGGGCCCTGGACGTCTTCGCCCGAATGTACGCGCCAGCCATGGGTACCGGCCCAACCATGGACTACCTGGGCCAGACGGGCCTGGACGCCCTGAAGGGAGCGGACATTCTGCGGACTGCGCCGGAAAGGTACGAGTCAACGGTGGAGTACGGGGAGAGCGCCATCGCCCAGAACTTGAAAGCCATTTCCCAGGTGCTGCTGGCCGACCTGGGGACACGGGTGTTCTACACCCAGCACGGCGGCTACGACACCCACGCTGCCGAAATGGCGGTCCATACCCAGCTCTGGACCGACTTGTCCGGCGCCCTTTCCTGTTTCTTCGCCGACCTGCGGGAGCACAATGTGGAAGACCGGGTGGTGATGCTGGTCTTCACCGAGTTCGGCCGGCGGGTCAAGGACAATGGCTCCGGCAGCGACCACGGTTCAGGTGGTCTTTCCATGGTCATGGGCGCCCCGGTAAAGGGCGGCCAGTACAACGAATTCCCATCCATGCGTGAAGGCGACCTGCTGGAAGGCGACCTGCACTTCAGCTACGACTACCGCGGCCTCTACGCCACCCTGGTCGAACGCTGGCTGGGCCTGGACGCCACCCCGGTGGTAGGCGGAAGTTATGAAATGCTGGGAGTGGTGTAGGGGGCGCCTTTCAAGAATCCCGACAACTTGTTGATACGTAAGCTATAGTTCACGAGTTAGTGCACCTGATTGTCTAACTCTGTAGATGAACGGCCTTGAATCGAGCCTGAGAGCATTGACAATCCGGTCATAAGCCCTGGCGAAACAGAACATGCGCTCCCAGGTCTTGGCATCGGCTCCCCACAGATAGAACACTCCAATGTCGTATTGTCGGATAGCTGACATCTCAGCCATATTCAGGTGATATGACCAGTCAAACCCCAGTACTGCCCAGCCATTAGCGCCGACCTGGGGCAGCCACTCGTCATCCGGAGCGTTGCGCTCAAAATGCTCTTGGTGCCATTCTATTCCAACGGGAATTTGAAGCCTGCGCAAGGTTCTGGGAATAGTGGTGCCTACGCTGCGGTCGAAGAAAAGCGTTGGCTCTGCTTCACCCCCGGGATGCGATAGTCTCAAGGTGTACTCCCTCGAAGATCAGGGCATCTACAATTACCTGGTACGGAATTTCGTAGTCTTCCCCGACTTCGGCCAAGGACTCACCTGCGTCCCAGCGGCCCTTGATTATCCGCGTGGGTATGCCTTCCACTACGGGCTCTCCGAAGGCGATTCGAGGGTCTATTCTTACGGTTGACTCCCGTCCTGCCGGATGCCAGGTCAACGCCAGATCAAATTCGTAATCGAACTGTGCGAACTGCTCCCCCATGAGCGAATTCCACGCCAACTGTCCGGCCTCGTCAGCAACTATGATCTCCTCTCCCGTCGAACCGAATGGAAGGGGAAAGGCATCCATCAATATGTGGAGTCCTTCCGTTTTGAATTTGTACTCGGCAAAGGGATACTCACATTCAAAGGACGCAGCCACATATTCGCGAGCCCGGCGCAAGCGATGCATCGAGACGCCAGCCCTGCGAAAGAAGGCCACGAAAGCCACTTCTACCAGTTCGAGGTAGGCCAGCGACTGTTTGGGCCCCCGACCTGGCAGTACGGGATTGCGCCGTCGGTGCCAGGACGACACAGTTGCAGGGTGGGCTCCGGTATAACGAGCGGCGTCCACTACCCGGTATGCCGGCAGGAACAGCCTGTTGTACCAGGGCGCATTTTCGCGGTTGGTGATCGACGTAGCCATTGATCGTCCAGAATTGCACTTTGCAAGTTCCATCGAGTTTAGCAGTGTGCCTGGAATGCGGCAAACACAAGCAGCCAAGAGTCTGAGGTTGGGGCCTCATTAACGATCAGGAGAGCCTCCTCCCATGATTTGACGGTTTCTGCAATATGCCATCCTGATTTCTAACGCTTTTAACCTATGTAGTACTGTAATATAATTGTTGATATTGACATTAATGGCTAATAGGCATATATTCCTTGCCGATTTGACGAGAACAGATACTCTTTTCGTCTAACGTTGGTGTTGCGAATTCTAGTTATGGAGGTGTGCCCAAGGAACTCTTTCCGTTTACCACCTGGGAACCCTGACGGGGACATCCGTTCCTTTTTCAAGAAAGTCTGAACCTGGAGGATAAGACCATGTCCTACCATTGGCGCAAGCAATCTTTAAAGGTACCCAGGAAACTTTTATTGGGGCCAGTACTGGCGATCCTGGCGTTGTCAATTGTCGCTTGCGGCGCCGCCGAGCCGGAACCCGCCGCCCCCGAACCTGCCGCCCCCGAACCTCCCGCCGCCCAGGCTGAAGCTCCGGCGGCACCGGCTGAAGCTCCGGCGGCCCAGGCTGAGGCCCCCGCTCCGACCGCTGCTCCCGCAGCCATGGAACAGCCGGCCGGCGAAATGATGTCCAAGCCTGAGAAAGGTGCCATGGCCTTCGCCGAATACTGGAATCCCCCCACCGATTATTACGGCGAACCCGTTTATGGCGGGACTCTCCGGGTCAATTACGAAGACCCGCTGGAGCATGCCAACGACTGGGGCGCCGCTACTGGCGCGGCTTCCAGGTATCGCGGCCCCACAGGGGCGGTCCTAATCATGGAAAACCCCTATGATGCCGGCGCGCCGGTAATCCCCGACCTCGCGGGGAACTGGGACATTCATGAGGGACTGGACGGTGTAACCTTCTACTTCCGGGAAGGCACGAACTGGCACAACGGCGAGCCCTTCGTTTGTGAAGATGCCCGTTTCTCCTTCGAGACCATGGCCACCGGCGAGGGACTCACGGCCAGCTATATGCAAAGCCGCCTGGCCCACGTCATTGTCGAAGAGATGGAGTGCATCGACGATATGACGCTGAAGATGAACTTCACCGGTCCCACCGGCATCCCCTTGTTGAACCTCTCCAACCGCCGGGCCATGGTATTCAACAAGGCCTGGTTTGAGGCCGGTGGCGAGGAGGCCATGTTCCAGGACGTCAGCGTGGGAATCGGTCCCTTCAAGTGGCAGGCTGGCCAGACTGTGGGGAACGACGAGCAGCATTTCGAAAAGAACCCCGATTACTTCGTACCCGAACTGCCGTACGTGGACGAACTGGTCATATTTGGCATCCTGGACGAATCCACCCAGCAGGCCACCCAGCTGGCCCACCAGACCGACTGGCACTGGGTCCGTAACTGGGGCCAGTATCAGTCCTACGTGGACCACGACCAGATTATCACTGTCATCCGCGCCACCAGGGGCAATTTCCGGCTGTGGATTAACGCCCGCCACGAGCCTTTTGACAACGTGAAGGTTCGTCAGGCCATCATCATGGGCATTGACCGGAACGCCGCCATCCAGATTCTCCAGGACGGCCACGGCGCCTGGGGAGGCTTCGGCTACGCGCCCGGCAGTCCCTGGGAACTGCCCATGGACCAGCTCTGCTCGGTTCCCGGCTGGTGTGTTTCTGATGACATGGAATCCACCCGGGCCGAGGCCAGGGCCATCCTGGAAGGGGAAGGCTTCGACTTTGAGAAGACCTACTCCTTCACCGTCGAGTCCGATGCCCAGGTCCAGGCCCGTGCCACCTTCCTTCAGGAACAGTTGCGCCTGATGGGTGTAAAGACCGACTTCGACCTGGTTGAAACCATCGCTTACCGCGAGCAGGAAGCCAGCGGTACCTGGGGCGACCTTAAGCCAGGCAACGACACCGTGGCCGCAGACGACCCCAATGCAGGGGTTGCCACGTTCCTCCGCTGTGACTCCACCGGCAATGACTGGACTCCCGGCGGTCCCTGCGACCTGGACATTGTGTCCCTGCTGGACCAGGCCCAGGTGGAACTGGACCATGGGAAGCGGCTTGACCTGGCCCACCAGATTGAACTGGCTGCCATGAAGCAATACAGTTCTTTCCCGGTTTACTGGGAGCAGGAAGCGGTGTCCTTCTGGCCCGAGGTAAGAGGCTATGCCCACTTCCCCGCGCCTTTCGGCTCCTACCGCAAGCACATGCATATGTGGATCGACCCGGCCCACATGGAAGACACCGGCAATGCCGGTCAAGTATCGGGTGTGCCCGGCGGAGCTTAGTTTCGCCGGTTGCGCCAGGGGCTAACGGCTGATTCCGGGCCACCTTCCGATTCAGGGAGGTGGCCCTTCCCTTTCCCTGCAAAGGCCCGCCCGGCTCATGGGGCCCCGTTCAGCTAAAAGACAGTCAACTGCAAAGAAGCTGTGTCAAGTCTCCCTCTCCTTGGCGGAAGAGGGCCAGGCTGGGGATGAACAGGTTGCCAGGAAAAGCCGCCAATCTGCAATTTGGCAGTTTCGAGGCAGTTTCCAAGGGGTTAATGTGACTGCATGTCAAGGGGCTGGTACTCCTGGGCAGCACTGCTATCTGGACGGCTTAAATCAGGTAGAGCGGGCTTGAGACCAGCCCTGGCTACATTTAGAGCATTCTGCCTGTGCCATACCACCTATAATGGAGCGCTCCCATATCCGGGGCCGGGCCTGTGCTGTGATTGTCATTGCGACTTGAAGCGCAGGTTGAAATAGCATCCTTTTTGGCAAGAAGCAGCAGGCCCAATAGAATCGGGGCCCCGAAAACCGGGGCCCCGACTTGTTTCCTTGAATTGGGCTTTGTGCTGGCGACCGCTTCAGCCTAGTGACCGCCGCAACCACCGCCCCCGCAGCCACCACCGCCGGAACCGCAACCGCAACCTGCTCCGCAGCCACCACCGCTGGCGTACATGGGATTATTGATGACAAACCCGACCTGGCCGCCAAACTCTTCCACGTAGTCAATGGTGGCTTCCTCCAGGAAGGGAGCGCTGTCTGAGTCCATCAAGAAGCTCAGGCCTTCCAGGCTCAGTACCGTATCGTCTGGCTGGGTCTCCTTTTCCATGGTGAGCATGTACTGAAGGCCACCGCCTGAGGGCATGGCAATTACTCGCAGGGAACTGTTGGCTTCCTGCTCTTGATCCAGTACTTCCTTGAGTTTTTCAATGGCCAGGGTGGTTACTTCCATAACGCAACACTCCAAAAAAACGTGAGAGTGCGGAAGTTCCTTAAACTTCTGCTTGGGGGTTAGCCTATCATATGGGCGAAAGAGTAGTCAATTGAAATCATGCCTGCCCGACAGGGCCGGGTGTCCGTCAGAGAATTGGGTAGGGAGGGGGTGGAAGGGGGTAGAATAGGGG
>JAPPGG010000022.1 GCA_028875055.1 Chloroflexota bacterium | reverse complement strand
TCTCGGTGGCGGCCCAGCTTCGGGCCTTGAGAGACTACGCCAAGAACAACGGCTATTCCGTGGCCCGCGAGTACGTGGACGAGGCCGAGAGCGGCCGGATCGCCGACCGGCCCCAGTTCCGCAAGATGATCGACGAGGGCGGCAGGCCAAAGGCCCCTTTCCAGGTCATTCTGGTCTGGAAATTCAGCAGGTTCACCAGGAAGCGCGAGCACGCCGTGGCCTTCAAGGCCCAGTTGCGGCGCAAGGGCATCCGCGTGGTCTCCATCACCGAGCAGGCCGAGGACAACGCCACCGGCCGGCTGCTGGAAGGCATCATCGAGAGCGTGGACGAATACTACAGCGAGAATCTTGGGCAAGAAGTGACGCGGGGAATGCGGGAGGCCGCTTCCCGTGGGTTCTTCCTGGGTTCCAAGGCCCCCTTCGGCTACACCCGCGTCAAGGTCAGCGATGGGGTGAAGGAGCGTCCCACCCTGGAGGTGGACCCGGTGGCGTCTCCGATAGTCAAGGAGATATTCGAGAGTTCCAAGCGGGGCAACGGGCTCGCGGAAATCTGCAAGGAGCTGAACGGGCGGGGCATCACCCATAAGGGCAAACGCTGGCAGAAGAACGTCATCCACTACCTGCTGACCAACGAAGCCTACACCGGCACCGCCGTCTGGGGAGTCAAGAGCAAGGACGAGAAGGCGGGGGAGCCGGTAAGGGTGGAGAACGCCTGGCCCGCCCTGGTTTCCAGGGAGCTGTTCGAGCAGGTGCAGCAGGGGCTTCACCAGCGGGCGCCCACGGTGCAGCGGCCCGCGCGGGTGGGCAGCCAGTACCTGCTGAGCGGCCTCCTGCGCTGCGGGGTGTGCGGCAGGAGTTACTCGGCCCAGGGCGCCAAGAGCGGCCAGTTCGCCTACTACGTCTGCTCCAGCCTGTTCAGGGAAGGGGCCGGAGCCTGCACCGCCCGCTACCTGAACGCCACGAAAGTCGAGGACCTGGTGATCGAGAAGGTCAGGGAGCGGATTCTCACCGAGGAGACCATCACCGAGCTGGTGACCCTGGTGGCCGAGGAGATTGATGCTTTGGCCGGCGAGGTCAACGGCAGGCTGACCGCCATCAACAGCGAGCTGTCCGACGTGGAGACCCGGTTGGAGAACCTCTACCAGGCCCTGGAGACCCAGCAGTTGCCCATCGAGGTCCTGTCGCCCCGCATCCTGTCCCTGAAGAGCCGCCAGGACCAGCTTGTGGCGGCGCGGGAGGAAGCCGAGTTCCAGTTGGAGCAGCGGCGGGCGGAGCTGCCCACGTCGAAGGAGATCAAGGGGTACGTGGCGGACTTCCGCGCACTCTTCCAGGACGGCACTTTCCCGGAGCGGAAGGCCCTGATCCGCAACTTCGTGCAGGGCATCGAGATCGTGGAGGACGAGGCGGTTCTGACGTACACCATCCCCATGCCCCAGGACGGGGTGACGTCGGAATCGGCCTCGGTTCTTGATTTTGTCCAGTCCGGCCCACCAGACTTGACGGTAGACAGTACCGGGGAGTGCAAAGCCAGTTCCTCGGCGTCCTTTCCCCCTATCGGACTATTATCCGGCATCGGGATTGTGTAGCGCACCACGGCGGCCCCGGGCTGCACCACGATCTCCCTGACGAAGGACTCGATGAAAGCTCGTCGCTCGGTAAGCTCGCTCTCGTTCAGGTAACGGCTCAGGTCCTCGCAGTAGGCGGTAATCGTTTCCACGTCGTCCAGCACCACCCGGCGCTGGGATAGCAGCACCCTGGCCTCCTCCGCCGTCGCCACAAGTTTCTCCTGACGCTCCCGGTGGTCCCGGATGCGGGGCTTGAAGTCCTCGATGTCCAGGTCGGTGGTCTCCGCCAGGTTGTAGAGCCGCTCCAGCCTCCGCTTCACGTCGGCCAGTTCCGCCTCGGCGGTCTCCAGCCGCTGGCGCTGCTCCCGGGCTATGCCGTCCATCTCCTCGTCCACCAGCTTGACCAGTTCCCTGATGTTGGACTCGGTGAGGATGTTGTCCCGAATCCTGCCGACCACCATCTCCTCGAACCTGCGGGCGTTCAGCCTGGGGCAGTCGCAGGCCCCGCTGCCCCGCTTCATCAGGGACTGGCAGACGTAGTAGGCGAACTGCCCGCCCTTGGAGTCCTGGCCCGACATGGCCCGCTGGCAGGCGCGGCACTTGGCCAGCCCGCTGAGAAGATAGGAGCTTCCCACCCGGCGGGGATGGGCCTTCCTGGGGGCGCGGGAGCTCATCTGCTTGTTCACCTTGCGGAACTGGGTCTTGGAAACGATGCCGGGAAAAGCCTTCTCCACCCGCACCGGCTCTCCCTTGTCCCTGGCGCCCCCGCCCCAGAGAAGTGTTCCGGTGTAGGCTTCGTTTCGGAGGATGATGTGGACGCCGTTCTTGGACCAGGGCCTGCCGGTGGGGTTGGCGATGCCCTCGTCGTTCAGGGTGCGGGTGATGTCCAGGATGCCCCTACCCGACTCTGCCATATCGAAGATGCGCTTGACCACCGGGGAGGTGTCCGGGTTGGGCTCCAGGGTGGGGCGCTTCTTCGCTCCGTCCTGGACCATCAGCTTGCGGTAGCCGTAGGGCACGCGGCTGGCGACCCAGAAGCCCCGAGAGGCTGCCTCCCGCATCCCCCGCCGAACTTCTTCGGCAAGATTTTCTGAGTAAAATTCGTCCACGGACTCGATGATGGCCTCCATCAGCTTGCCGGTGGGGGAGTCGTCGGCGTGTTCGGTGATGGAGACGACGCGGACTCCCTTGCGCCGGAGCATGGACTTGAAGGCCACCGCGTGCTCCCGCTTCCGGGTGAATCTCGAAAACTTCCAGACAAGAATTTCGCTGAAAGGCGCCTCCGGCTTGCTGGCCTCGTCCAGCATCTTCCTGAACTGGGGCCGGTCAGCGATTCTGCCGCTCTCGGCCTCGTCCACGTACTCGCGGGCTACGGAGTAGCCGTTGCGCTCGGCGTAGTCCCGCAGGGCCCGCATCTGGGCGGCTACGGAGAGGTCCACGTCCTGGCGGTCACTGGAGACCCGGGCGTAGAGGGCCGCCGGGGTGAGGTCTGCTATCTGGTTCATGGGGGTTGCCTCCTGGTAATGAATTATCGGCATGTCCATGCCGTCTGCGGCAGTTAGCTACCGTTCGTTGCCTTCATCTTCGACAGGAATTACCTGCAGCCGGTAGCCCAGGGCGCCCAGCACGCGTATTACAGTGCCCACCTCGGGCCTGGCTCCGGCCCGCATGGACTTGTAGAGACTCTTCTCGCCCAGGCCGGTCTGCTGGGCTAACCTGCGCATCCGGTGGGCGCGGGCCATCCGGCCCAGGATGCCCATCAACTCGTAGGGATACTCTGAACAAGGGTCGGGATAGCCTGAATTGCGTCTGAGTGGCCGGTAATGGGACGAAATCTCCAGTCTTGGGCTGACGGAGTTACCAGGGTGCCTCCGTTTCGCGCTTGAGATTGGGCCGTTTGCTGGCGGAAGCCCGGACAGGACAGGCGCTGGGCCCACTACCCCCTCAGTTGTCCCTCCGCCGCAAGCAGGTTGCCCAGCCCGAAGAGCAGCGCCAGCCGCTCTGTGTTCTTCGCCAATCCCCGGTAGCGCACCTTGTCATACCCAAACACCCGCTTCAGTCTCAGGAAGGGATGTTCCACCTTGGCCCTCACCGACGCCTTGGCCTTCTCCCACACCGCCGCATCGCTCTCCGGCTCCAGTTTCCTCCGCTGCCCTGGCCGCATCGCCACCCGCCATTCCACCTCCAACTCCAGGTTCTCCTCTCGCTTGTGAACCCCCTGATACCCCGCATCTCCCCACACCACCGTCTCGCCCCCATGCAGCAGATTGGGCGTCTCCCTGATGTCGTGGACATTGGCCGCCGTCGTGCTCATGCTGTGGACTATCCCCGTCTCCGAGTCCACTCCGATGTGGGCCTTCATCCCGAAATGCCACTGATTCCCCTTCTTGGTAGAATGCATCTCCGGGTCTCGCTCCTTGCTCCGGTTCTTGGTGGACGACGGCGCCTCAATGATGGTGGCGTCCACGATGGTTCCCTCCCGCAGCTTCAGCCCCTGGCGTTCCAGGTGGGCGTTGATTTCCTCCAGGAGACCCTGCCCCAGGTGGTGCTTCTCCAACAGGTGCCGGAAGTTGAGGATGGTGGTCTCGTCGGGCAGGGGGCCGGTGAGCTTCAATCCCACGAACCGCCGGACCGGGTCGGACTCGTAGAGCAGATCCTCCATGCCGGGGTCGCTGAGATTGTAGAAGAGTTGGACGCAGTGGACTCGCAGCATCACCGGCAGCGGGTAGGGATGGCGGCCCCGTCCGGCCTTGGGATAGAAGGGTTGGATGCGGCCTTCCAGCTTCTGCCAGGGAATCAGCCCGTCCACCCGCTCCAGGAACAACTCCCTTCGGGTCTTGCGCTTCTTGCCCTGATACTCCAAATCGGAAAAAGTCGGCTGCTCCATCGAATTCCCATCCCAATGTAGGCCCTTGCCCGGTTCTCCTTACTTTGCCATAATCAGCCCAACTTGTTCAGAGGATTCGTAGGTGTCGCCTTCGGCCAGAGCCTGATTCAGGGCTGCGGCCATTTCATCTTTGCCGGGGTGCCGGGCGTCGGGCATGATCACGGCTCCGGTGGTCTAGGCATTCCGGTTTGCTGCTGTGCGGCTTCCGTGTGCCACTTATGGTATCGAATCGGATACCCAGGGCGCAACCCCCAACTGTCATTTTCCACGCCGGATTTCCCAAATTGCTCGCCGGTAGATTGGAGGGAGCATCATTACGAAGAGCGTCGGCCTTTTCCCCACCTCCATCTCCCTTACGCGTAACTGGTTGCTAGCCTTGTCCGCCGGTCGGGGGTGTCGTACCATTGTGAGTATGCTGCTCACCATCTCCACCACATATCGCCCCGCCACGGACCTGGGATACCTGCTGCACAAGAACCCCGGGCGATTCCAGTCGTTCCCGCTTCCCTTCGGAAGGGCGGACGTCTTCTATCCGGTGGCTGACGTGGACCGCTGCACCGCCGCCCTCCTGCTGGAGATCGACCCGGTGGGCCTGGTGCGTCCTAAGACCGGCGCGTACAACTCGGCGGGCTGGCTCCAGCAGTACGTGAACGACCGTCCCTACGTAGCTTCGTCGCACCTCAGCGTGGCGATTGCTTCGGTGTTCAACAGCGCACTGGCCGGCAACAGCAGGGAACGGCCCGAGCTGGCGCAACAGCCAATCCCATTGGAAGCCCAACTGCCCACCCTGCCGTCCCGGGAGGGACCGGAACTCATTGACAAGTTGTTCGAGCCGTTGGGCTACTCCGTTGAAATCCGAGAGCACCCGCTGGATGCGGGCTTCCCCGAGTGGGGAGCCAGTCCCTGCTTTGGTGTGGGACTCAAGGGAGTGGTGAGGCTGCGGGACCTGCTGGCCCACCTCTACGTCCTGCTTCCCGTGCTGGATGACGCCAAGCACTACTGGGTGGGCGACGACGAGGTGGACAAGCTGCTGCGGTTCGGCGCGGGCTGGCTGAGCGATCATCCCCATCAGGCGTTGATCTCCACTCGATATCTGAAGCGGCAGCGCAGCCTGGTGCTACAGGCGTTGGACCGGCTGTCGGATGACGGCCAGGTCGCCCCCGACGTCGCCGCCGAGCGGGGGCAACACGATGAGGAGCGTCTCGAAACCCCGCTACGGTTGGGGGAGCAGCGGATGCAGGCGGTGCTCACCGCCCTGCGGGAGGTGGGCGCGACGCGCGTGCTGGACCTGGGCTGCGGCGAGGGGAACCTGTTGCGAGAGCTGCTCAAGGAACCCGCCTTTCGCGCCATCACCGGCGTGGACGTTTCCCACCGCGCCCTGGAGACTGCCCACGCCCGCCTGCGTCTGGACAACCTGCCCGCCGCCCAGCGAGAAAGGATCGCGCTGCTCCAGGGGTCCCTCACCTACCAGGATCAACGTTTGGCCGGATTCGACGCCGCCGTGGCAATGGAGGTAATCGAGCACATCGACCCGGACCGGCTGGAAGCGTTCGAATCCACTGTTTTTGGAGCGGCGCAACCCGGCGCCGTGGTCATCACCACGCCCAACTCCGAGTACAACTGCCTGTTCGAAAACCTGCCGCCCGGCGAGTTCAGGCACCGGGATCACCGCTTCGAGTGGACAAGGGAGCAATTCCAGGATTGGGCCCAGGCGGTTGCCGACCGCCGGGCTTACGACGTTCGTTTTCACGGCATCGGCTCCGAACATCCCGAATACGGCGCGCCGACCCAGATGGGGGTCTTCACACAATGAAACTGGAAATCCCCGAACTGTGCCTGGTCGCGCTGGTTGGACCGTCCGGCTCGGGAAAGTCCACATTTGCCGCCCGGCATTTCAAGCCTACCGAGGTGGTGTCCTCCGACGCCTGCCGGGCCATGGTGGCCGACGATCCCAACGACCAGGCGGCCACGCCGGAAGCCTTCGCCCTCCTGAATTACATCACATCCACCCGCCTGCGTGCCGGGCGCCTCACCGTCATTGACGCCACCAGTGTGCAGCCCCAGGCTCGCAGGTCGCTGGTTGAACTGGCCCGGGAACATGACTGCCTGCCCGCGGCCATCGTGTTGAACATGCCCGAGTCCCTTTGTCTTGCCCGCAACCGGGAACGGGACGACCGGAACTTCGGCTCCCACGTCGTCCGCCAGCAGGCGCAGCAGCTGCGCCGGTCCATCCGGGGACTGAAACGCGAGGGTTTCCGCTACGTCTACGTGCTCGATACTCCCGAGGATGTGGCGGCGGCCAGCATCCAGCGGGTGCCGTCGTGGACCAATCGCCAGCATGAGACGGGTCCCTTCGACATCATCGGAGACGTGCACGGCTGTTTCGATGAACTGGTCCTGCTGCTGGAGCGATTGGGATACCAGGTCACGCAACCGCCTGCCGAGCACGGCGCAGAAGATGGCTTTTCGGTGTTCCACCCCCAGGGACGCAGGGCCGTCTTCGTCGGCGACCTGGTGGACCGTGGCCCCGGCGTGGCCAACGTGCTGAAGCTGGTGATGTCGATGGTAACGGATGGTACGGCGCTGTGCGTCGCCGGCAACCACGAGTCCAAGCTGGTCCGCAAGCTGAAGGGTCGGAACGTCCAGGTCTCCCACGGACTGGCGGAGTCTCTGGAGCAACTGGAACTGGAAACGCCGCAATTCCAACAGCAGGCCACGCAGTTCATGGATGGCCTGATCAGCCATTACGTGCTGGACGGCGGCAACCTGGTGGTGGCCCACGCCGGGATGAAGGAGGAGTACCAGGGGAGGGCCTCCGCGCGGGTCAGGGACTTCTGCCTGTACGGCGAAACCACCGGAGAGACGGACGAATGGGGCCTGCCCGTGCGCGCCGACTGGGCCGCCGGCTATCGCGGCAAGGCCACGGTGGTCTACGGGCACACGCCGGTGGCGGAGCCCGTGTGGTTGAACCGGACCATCAACGTCGATACCGGCTGCGTCTTCGGAGGAAGTCTGACCGCGCTCCGCTATCCCGAAAACGAGCTGGTGTCGGTTCCGGCGGCGCAGGTCTACTACGAGGCGGTGCGCCCCCTGGTTGGCGGCCCGCAGGAAGAGCCCAGAACTGTTGCAACCAATGACCGTCAATCGAATCTGCTGCACATCGACGACGTGATGGGAAAACGGGTGGTGTCGACCCGGCTCCGGGGCAACGTCACCGTCAGGGAAGAACAGGCTGCGGCTGCCCTGGAGGTGATGAGCCGGTTCGCCCTGGATCCCCGGTGGTTGGTGTACCTGCCCCCCACCATCTCCCCGTGCGAAACCAGCAGGCTTCCCGGCCTCCTGGAACACCCCGCCGAGGTTTTCTCATACTACCGCAACAATGGCGTCTCCAGCGTCGTCTGCGAGGAAAAGCACATGGGGTCACGGGCCGTGGTCGTGGTGGGCCGCAGCGCCGACGCCATCCAGCGAAGGTTCGGCATCACCAGCGAGAGCGCAGGAACGTGCTACACCCGGACGGGGCGGAGGTTCTTTGAGGACATTAATATCGAGGCGCAGTTTCTGGAACGGGTCCGTGCAGCCTTCGGCGAATCCGGCCTTTGGGAGGACTTGGAGACCGACTGGGCGCTGCTGGACTGTGAGCTGATGCCGTGGTCAATGAAGGCCCAGGAATTAGTGTTGGAGCAATACGCGCCGGTGGGGGCGTCGGCGAGTGCCGGGCTGTCGGCGGGGCAAGCTCTGTTGAGGGAAGCGTCGGAGCGTGGAGTGGATACCGGCGATACCCTGGCGTTGGTCGACGAGCGCCTTCGCCTGGCTGAACTCTATCGTGACGCCTACACTAGGTATTGCTGGCCAGTGACCTCCCTGGATGACATCAGGCTCGCGCCCTTCCATCTGCTGGCCAGCGAGGGAGCCGTCCATTCTGGCAAGGACCACCTCTGGCATCTGGCTATGGCGGACCGCCTGCGACTGGCCGATCCCGGACTGTTCCGGGCAACGGGCCACCGGGTAGTGGACCTCGCCTCGCCCGAAGAGGAGGAGGACGCCGTTCGCTGGTGGCAGGAGCTGACCGCTACAGGAGGCGAGGGAATGGTGGTGAAACCGGTCGACTTCGTAGCCGCCGGCAGGTGCGGCCTGGTGCAGCCGGGGATGAAGTGCCGGGGTGGAGAGTACCTGCGCATCATCTACGGCCCCGAATACACCCTGCCCGGCAACCTGGAACGCCTGCGCGGGCGCGGACTGTCCACCAAGCGGTCGCTGGCGCTGCGGGAATTCGCGCTGGGCCTGGAGGGGCTGCAGCGTTTCGTTGACCGTGAGCCGTTGTTTCGAGTCCACGAGTGCGCCTTCGCGGTGCTGGCACTGGAAAGCGAGCCGGTTGACCCGCGTCTGTAAATCTCCCGCGGACTTCATACCAGGGTTACCGTTAATTGCGCCCCGTCAGTCAGCGCGGCGTTCCAAGCCCTTACACGAACCCGCACCGCTAGGTGATCAGCCACCAGGCCACCAGGACGGTGACGGCCAGCAGGAACACCAGCACGGCGACGGCGATGCCCAGCCGGGCGGCCCAGCGTCTGGCCCTTTGGTGGCCGTCCTGCTCCCGCAGCAACACTTCTTCCAGCTTGCGGTACTCGTCTATGGCGGTGTCCGTCTCCGCCCTGGCCCGGTCCCTCTCCTGCTCCAACCGGTCCGCTTTCTCGGTCAGGTCCCCCACCGTGCGCTCCAGCCGCTCAACCCTGGCCCGGGACTGCCGCAGCAACTCCCGGTCGCTGGGGTAGCGGGGTCCCGGCAGCTTCACGTACACCCGCCGGCCCTCCCGCCCCACCTCCACCTCACCCTTGCGGATCATCCGGTCCAGGGTCGATAGCGATACCTCCAACTCCCGCGCCGCCTCCCCCTTGTCCACCCAGTGGACGTCGTCTTTGACCTTATCTGACATGTAAATCACCTCGTCAATGGCGATGCGTCAGGCGATTGCACTTTTGCCAAAATCACCCTCGTTGTTTTAGCGCCGTTTCTCACACTTGCAAGAATGCAATTTTTGATTGGTCAAGGGGAATTGCAGCCCGTTTCGTACTTGGAACCAGGGGACATTGACACATCGCGGCCTCCCACCCAACCCCTAAATCGGCCTGTTGGTGACAGTTTGCGCCCCCGGACAACAGAGCGGGTAGATAATGCCGTGTCAGCATGAATAACGTGTCTCCTGCCGGCGCATCCGGCGGCGCAGTTTGTCCCACTCGTATTCTCCCAGTTCCCGCAGCGCCAGCGGCGCACGCTCAGCATCCCACAGGGTACGCCAGGACCGGCCCAGCAGCCCCCTATAGGACAGAAGCTCCCTACTGGACACCAGGATGGGCAGCTTCATGGCGGTCATCCGGGACGCCGTGCTGGCGTAGGTCTCGGCCACCTCCTCGGTGTCCACCACGAACAGCGTGGTCGGAAAGGGCGGCTGGTCATCCCGGGGCGCGTCGGAGCGGTAGTAGCGGATGTAGGGGCGCAGCCGGGCAGCCACTCCCCTGGGGTGGCGGGCGCGCAGCTCGTGCTCGAGGTAGAAGGGCACGTGCAGGGCGTTGACAAGCAGGTGTCCCACGGCGTCGGGAGCGATGGCGTCCTCGCCCCGGTTGAAGGTCCGGTCGGAACGGGCGGTGGGGATGGACCATTGCAGTTCGCTTTCGTCCTCGGCCCGGGCCTCAGCGGCCAGCTCGGACAGGAACCAGGTGATACCGTCGGCGTGGCCGGTCTGGCGCTGCCAGGTGAGGATGCGGTGTCCCAGGGGACGGGTCTGTCCGTGATTGTCGGCGGCAGGCTCGGTGCTCCAGGTTGCCATGGTGGTGGACAGTTGGGCCCTGTCCCGGCGGGTGATGTACCTGATTCCCCGGTCGGACAGGGTGTAGCGCACGTCGTTCCGCTTGCCGTGCTGTTCCACCAACCTCCAATCATTCACCAGGCTGCGGGTCATCTGGCTGACTCTCCCGTCGGAGACGCCCAGCCAGCGGGCCAGGTGCTCCCGGGGGATCATGGGATGGTCGGTGATCAGGTCCAGAACGCGTTTTTCCGACGGGCTGAGGCCGAAGGCCAGTGCAGCCTTGACCATCCACTCCGGGTCGGGCAGGGAGGCCCGCTTGCGCTCCGGCGCCTCCGGGTGAAACCGGGTCACGGCGTCTGCCTCTGAGACCACCTGCTCCAGGGTGCGGTATCTCCGGCCCACCACCCAGTTGGAGGAAATCCAGTCCAGGCGTTCCCAACCTTCCAGGGTCTCCCGGTTCTCCACGCCCACGTAGCAGTCCCGTAGTTCCACGTTCAGGCAGAACTCGTCGGTGAGCCGCTGTTCCCAGGGGCTGGGAACCAGGACCAGTACCATTGAGGGTCGGCGGTTGTGGCGGTACTCGGCAATGGCACGCAGCCGGTCGTAGAGGGAGCGGCGCCGCAGGGCCAATCCCTGGCGCACCACCCCGAAGCTGCGGCCATTGTGGAGGGTGATCACCGCGTCGAACCGGCCCCGGCGCTGGAACTCCACCCGGGTTTCCAGTCCGTCCACGCCCGGGGACAGCGTTGCCGCCAGGCGATAGATGGAAGCAACCGCGTCCATGCGGCGGGTGAGCAACGCCAGCCATTGCCGGGACACCGGGTAGGCCCGCACGAAGTCCGAGGGCGCGTCGTAGCCCAGGGCGTCGGCAGCGTCGGTGATGCCCTTCTTCGTGAGGTGGTAGCGGTGGCTGGAAGGCAGGTGGGCCGTGCCGTGGCTCACCCGATGGGCCAGGCTGTCTTTCAGCAGGACGGCCAGTGCGCGATGCACCGTCGCCAGCGGTTCGCCCAACACCAGTGCCAGTTCCCCCGCGTCGATGAAGGGCAGCCGGGCCAGGGCGTCCAGGATGCGCTCTCGTGAGAAGGCCATGATTCCAGCGTAACAGCCGGAAGCCGCCGCCGTCATTGGCCAAGTGTCAGTAAAGTGGCTACCCTTCCGCCAGCAACCTAGCAATAGTGCAATGTCCAACGGAACATCGACCGGCAGCAATGGCCACTTCTGAAGCGGTAGTGGTTCAGTATCTTCAATGGGCCGCAAAGGGTGTTGATCTGGCCATCCAGATATTTTTGGTCCAAATTTGATAGGACAAAATCTTTGGACGGCAACAGATTGACACCTTTCGACTCGGCAGCTCTGGTGGTTGAATGGCGATAGTTGCGGACCAAAGGGGAGCAAAGCATCAACCGAGTGGACCGGGCTCGGTCCACCGTGCGCAGGTAGGAAAACCCAGATGGCTGACGATGGGAGAGCCGTTTGCCTCAGCTGTTGGCTGAATGCCTGGGAGGAAGTTGGGCCGGGTCAAGCACGCGAGTTTGGTGCGGCGATTTTGACCCTGATATATCGAGAAAGTAGGCGGCACAAAATCATCAGAACTCGTTTTCGTCGAAGGTCCCTCGAAGATTGACCGGGCGATGCAAGAGGCGTATTCTCGGATCACGCACGAAGACGCAAGGGAACAGGAAGCCACAATGCGAGAGCTAATTAAATGGCCCAACCAAATCTGGGCCGCTATCGGTGCCGTGGCCATTGTTTTTGTTTGCGGCTTGACCGTGGGAATGGTGGAAGCTGGAAGCGCCCGGGTAAACATCGATAGGATCGTCATTGCGGGGATACCAGGCGCCGCGCCTCAGCGGTACAACATAAACTATTGGGGTGCCAGCGCTTGGATAACGCGCGAGTCCCCCGGAGTTTCGGCTGAGGCTACGGGTACGGAAACGGCCAATACCATCAACCACCACCGCAGCGACATGATATGGGACAACGGGAGTAACGTCTTCGACCCGTTTACCAACATTTACTATTATCAAGATGGCGATTTCCTGTTCCGCATCCCGAACGGGGTGTTTAGGCCAGACTCCGCATTCATACCCCAGGGATGGCATCGCAAGGGTGGAGTTAACCACATTACAAGGGTGGTGGTTAACAGCAAGAACTTGACTGCGAAGGGCACCTACGGGTTCCGGTTATGCTCCGGGGGACATTGCGCCTCAGGAGTCAACCTAGAATCTGAGTGGACACTCTGGTAGATTCCGGCACTTATCCAGTGCAAAAGAAAGGGCTATGGGCTATGGGCTATGAGTATATTCAAGCTAAAGATAGCGACACGAACTTCCTTGGTGGTACTGCTCGTGGTCGCTGCCTTGATCACCGGAGGCGTGGCTGTTGGCGCCGGCACCTTTTGGTCAGATGACTACCAGAGAGGTCAGGCAACGGCATCGGAATCGAGTGAGGACGACTCGGTGGTCGCCACCGCCGGAGACATGTCGATTAGCGCGCGGGAATTACATCAAGCAGTGCTGCATCTTCAACACATGAAGCAGATGGCAGAAAAGGAACTGCAAGGATTGGGCGAGGACGCTGACCTGCCAACCGATTACCTTCAAGACCGACACAACCTGGTCATCGAATGGGGTGATGAGAACGCTGCCCTGGCAAGTTTGATACAGGAACACGTCCTACATCAGAAAGCCACGGAACTCGGCCACGAAGTAACCGACGAGGAGCTGGAGGAGAGCAAAGAGTGGGCGCGCGAAGCTTACGAACGCGGCGAGCTTGACGGGTACACTCAAGGATACATTGACTCCGTCGGGGCAGACCACTACTGGGACAACATATATCCCGCATTGGCGACTCGCTCAATGGCTATCGAGAAGCTCTATGACGGCGTGGCCGAAAAGGCAGGTACTCAGTCCCATGACGAGGTGCGGGTCCATTGGCATAACTTCGAGGAAGAGGTGATCTCCGCCGCCGAAATCACTGTGCCGGAAAGTGAGGAACATTCGGCGACGCTAGACGGGGTTATGGGCTTCCTAGACGATGTAAGAGAGACCAACAGGGCCCATCTGCGAAAGGACGATGACTTGCCGGCCGCTCCAGAAGATACCTGGGTAATCCATGTCAAAAAGGCGAACAGCGAGACGTGGGAAGTCATACACCATCAAGACGAACCGGAAGTCTGCACTGGGGAGGATGAAAACGGGAACAAGAGGCATCACATATGCGATGCCGACGGGAAGGTATTGGCCGAGATAGGCCCAGGGGACGCATCCGTCATAACCCCGCCTGGAGAAGCGCTACCCATTTTCACCGAGGATGGGCCAAAGTAACTGAACCAGCACCAAAGCGGGATGTGCATTTGGTCGGGCCCTACAATCGGGTTGTCAGTCTGGTAGCCGAGCCCCTGCCTTGGATTGCAGCATAGGCCGCTCCGACGGACAGGGAAGTCGCGGGGCGGCAGGCGCATTATCCAATAGGTTGAAGGTCAGGTATAGCTCCGTGCTGACGATAGTGTAGTAGAAATAGTCCAGCACACTGGCTTGCCCCGGACAGGTTTTTGAATCCCCGGCGGCGCGAGGTGCCGCCTCCCTTCAGCAGACCGTGGGAGCCCTGGAGTGAGCTATTTGGTTGAAAGTGATGCGTGGGCATTGCTGGTTCTCCTTTATTCCAAATAAGTTTCTCCGGGCCTTGGTCGGAGGGACATCCCCTTATAGGGCCGGACCAAAGGGGCGTCACCAGTGGGAACCGGAGCTGTCCTAATCTACAATGTCCCCGATACCCCGTGTAACTCGTGCAGCCCGCGTCAGCGTACTGGCTCAGGGCCTCCCGCCGATTCGACTCAGCGGAAGTGGACTATCGCACCCTGGCCTTCTGCTGCTGCATCCGGCAGGTTTCGCGGTGGATGCGGCAGGCGCTGCTGGACTCTGGGGATGCAAGCGGAGTGGGCAACAGCGAAAATCCTGAGGAATGGGACGGCGAAATCCAGACCTGGCAGTTGGCGGAGTTGATGGGCTGAGGAAACTGGTTGCAGTGAGCAGCAATTGGAACGACGGCGGGCGAACGAGTCGTCAAGCACCGAAGATGTCGATACCTCCGAGGCTGACCACGAACGCGGCGATGTTCCCAGTTGAGAACAGGAATAGTGGCCTACCCGGCACCAGTGAGCGTCAATGTGGGAAACGTGGTGTTGGCGCAGCAAGCGCAGCTGGACAGCGTGATGCTGATGACGTTGCGAACGGATCTTGGTAAACTGAATTTAGCGCCACGCCAACGCGTAGGCCCAAAAAGAGACGGCGAAAATTGCGGCGCGATGTCCAATCCAGAGGACGATATGTTTTTCAGCTATCAACGGCAAGTGACATTCCTTGACTTCATCGGCGTACTTGCCGCCGTGCTTTATCTCTCCGGGATTGTTGTCTTATGGATCACCCTGGAATCGGCGCGGCATGGTGGGGCCTCCGATCTCTTGTTCCATGTTTTTCTCGCGGGTGGGGCGCTGACTTGCTTCGGGTTTGTCGTCTCCACTCTGTACCTGCTGTTTGACAAGGAATAGTGGTTAGCTCACGTCCTTTGTGATTCGGATAGTCGCAGGGCTCCTTCTTACTATTTCAATCGCTGAGGATCCCAACGAATGTGGGAGTACTCGCCGATTTCTGTACAACACGGCTACGGTTCCGAAGGCGGGAACCTCAGGCGTGGGATGGCCTGCTGAGGTTCCAAAGGCAAGTCGAAAAGTAAATCACTATGGCTACTGCAAGACGTAAACGAAACGACGCCAAGGCCGAGACCGCATCATCCGTCAGCGACGCCTTGACGGACTACCGCGCTGAGCTTTGGCGCATGGCCGACGCCCTGCGGGGCAGCATGGACGCCGCCGAGTACAAGCACGTGGTCCTGGGGCTCATTTTCCTCAAGTACATCTCCGACGCTTTCGAGGAAGCCTATGCCAAGCTGGATGCCGAGCGGGAACAGGGCGCCGACCCGGAGGACTCGGACGAGTACCGCGCCCAGAGCATCTTCTGGGTGCCGCCCGAAGCCCGGTGGCCTGTGCTGCAAACTCAGGCTCGCCAGCCCACAATCGGCCGCCTGGTGGATGACGCCATGACCGCCATTGAGCGGGACAACCCGGCGCTCAGGGAGGTGCTGCCCAAGGAATACGGCCGGGACGCCCTGGACAAGCAAAGGCTGGGCCAGGTGGTGGACCTAGTGAGCAA
The DNA here is from genome assembly GCA_028875055.1 of Chloroflexota bacterium. Lineage (GTDB taxonomy): Bacteria > Chloroflexota > Dehalococcoidia > Lucifugimonadales > UBA3495 > Bin22. The sequence goes on along the minus strand of JAPPGG010000022.1, from coordinate 17,502 downwards.
CATCAGGGTCGGCGGCGCCGAAGCCCAGGCCAACGACGTGCTGGGGCAGGTGTACGAGTACTTCCTGGAGCAGTTCGCGTTGGCCGAGGGACGCAAGGGCGGCGAGTTCTACACGCCCCGCTCGGTTGTGCGGTTGCTGGTGGAAATGCTGGAACCGTACCAGGGCCGGGTCTATGACCCGTGTTGCGGTTCCTCCGGGATGTTCGTCCAGTCGGTGGACTTCATACGCGCCCACGCCACGGGCAACGGCAACGGCGGCCGGGCCAGGAGCGACATCTCCATCTACGGCCAGGAGTCCAACTACACCACCTGGCGGCTGGCACGGATGAACCTGGCCATCCGGGGCATCGAGGGTCAGATTGCCCAAGGAGACAGCTTCCACAACGACCGGCACCCTGACCTGCGAGCCGACTACATCCTGGCCAACCCGCCGTTCAACGTTTCTGATTGGGGAGGGGACCGGCTGCGGGACGATAAGCGGTGGGAGTATGGAGCGCCGCCGGTGGGCAACGCCAACTTCGCCTGGGTGCAGCACTTCCTCTACCACCTGGCGCCCCGGGGCGTGGCGGGGTTCGTGCTGGCCAACGGCTCCATGTCCTCCAACCAGTCGGGTGAGGGGGAAATCCGCAAGGGCATTGTCGAGGCGGGACTGGTGGACTGCATCATCGCCCTGCCGGGGCAACTGTTCCGCTCCACCCAGATACCGGCCTGCCTCTGGTTCCTGCGCAAGGGTCGCAGGGCCGGGGAAGCACATCCCGGAGAGGCGCTTTTCATCGACGCCCGCAAGCTGGGCCACATGACCGACCGCACCCACCGGAACCTGTCCGCCGAGGACATCGCCCGCATTGCGGATACCTACCATGCCTGGCGGGGCGACACAGAAGACGGCGACTATGCCGACGTACCCGGGTTCTGCAAGAGCGCATCGCCGGAGGAAATCCGCCGGCACGGCCATGTGCTCACGCCTGGCCGCTACGTGGGCGCTGAGCCGCAGCCCGACGACGGCGAACCCTTTGAGGAAAAGATGGCGCGCCTGACCGCCCAATGGCGGGAGCAGCAGGCCGATGGCCGGCGGCTGGATGCGGCCATCGAGGAGAACCTGACGCGACTGGGTTTGGTGCGAATCGGGGAGATTCATGGACTTAGAGATGAACATGAGTTGGATTGAGTGGTTGAATGCCAACCATGGGCTCATCTCGGCGGTCGCAACGGTCGTCATTGCAGTGTTTGCCATCATCACAGCATGGCTAACAAAAACCCTGGCGAACGAAAATCGTCTGATGCGAAAGTCAGGCAGCGAGCCCAAGGTCGTTGCGTATCTGGCAACCGACTCTCAACAGCCGCACACCATCAATTTTGTACTGGCGAATGTGGGGCGTGGGCCAGCAAAGAATGTTGAATTCACGATTGAAGGGGATATGAATGACTTTTCGGCTCATGATGTGTCGTCAACATTCACGAATCAATCAGGCGGAAGAGGAACAGACTTGCTTCCTCAAGGTGAGCGTATTCAATCGTTCTTCGGTATTGGACCGTCACTGTTGGCGTCTCCGCCGCTCCGTAGTTTCACTGCGCATATCACCTATGAGGATCTGAGTGGCAAAACAAATGAGAGTAGCCATGAATTGGATGTAGCCCAACTTGATTGGATCAATTGGCTGGAACGTGACCACTAGCAACGGAGAAGATCATGCCGCTCGAACTGGATAGCTTGCGAAACTCCATAAAGGCGCTAACGGACCTGCTGGCGGTGAGCGAGAACGACGCTCGTATGGGGCAGTTGAGCGATGTCGAGCGGAACGGAATCCGCTCAGGGGTCATCCAGAACTTCGAGGTCACTTACGAACTTTCCTGGAAGCTGATGGCTCGGTGGCTGAGTGCCTACGTCAACCCTGAAGTTGCAGACGGCGTTACCAGACGTCAGCTGTTTCGCCTTGCCGCCGAAAACCGCCTCATTCCCGACGTGGACCTGTGGATGCAGCACCATGAAGCGAGGAACGCCACCACCCACATTTACGACGAAGAGAGGGCCATGATGGTCTACAGGGCCACGAGGGAGTTTGCACACGACGCGCAACGGTTCCTACAGGCATTGGAAGCTCGCAATGATTGACCTGAACCCGAATCACCTCGCGACGGTTGAGCGCATCCTAGACGGGCATGTGCCGGAATCCGAGGTGCGAGCCTTCGGCTCCCGCGCGACATGGACGGCGAAGGATTACTCGGACCTCGACCTCGCCATTGTCGGAAGTGGACCATTGGACCGGAGGACGCTCGGTCGCCTAAAGGAAGCCTTCGAGGACTCCGAACTGCCCATACGAGTAGACGTGCTCGACTGGCACTCCATATCCGAGAGCTTCCGAGAGGTGATAAAGCGGGACTACGTGATTGTGCAGGACGGAGCGAATGGCCGGCGAGTGGCGTTCACCGTTACTTCGGGCGCGTGGAGCGAAACGCCATTCAGCCAAGCGGTAGAAGTCAATCCGACGGTCCGGCTGAGACGTGGCGCGGTTTATCCCTTTGTAGATATGGCATCCGTGAACCCCGATTCGAGAATCACTCTCTCTGCTGAGGAGCGAGAGTTCAAGGGTAGCGGCTCCAGATTCCAGAGCGGCGACACGCTGATGGCTCGCATTACTCCATGCTTGGAGAACGGGAAAATCGCCCGCTATCAGGCCATCGGAGACAATCTAGAAGCGCACGGCTCAACTGAATTCATAGTCATTCGTGGTCGTTTAGGCGTTACGGATAACGACTTTGCCTATTACCTAACCCAATGGAAGGAAGTCCGCAACTACGCTATCGGCCAAATGACAGGCACTTCGGGACGCCAAAGGGTACCAGTGGATTGTCTGGACCATCTGCAAATCCTTCTTCCACCCATATCGGAGCAGCGAGCCATCGCCCACGTCCTGGGCGCGCTGGACGACAAGATTGAGCTGAACCGGCGGTCGAACGAGACGCTGGAGGCGATGGCCCGGGCCGTCTTCCAGGACTGGTTCGTGGATTTCGGCCCGGTCCGCGCCAAGCTGGAGGGCCGGGAACCCTACCTGCCACCGGAGCTGTGGGACCTGTTCCCCGACCGGCTGGTGGACTCGGAGTTGGGCGAGATACCGGAGGGGTGGGAGGTGAAGGCGCTGGGGGAGGTTATCGATGTTGTTGGAGGAACAACACCAAGTACCAAGATATCCGATTATTGGGAAGGCGGAACGCACTGCTGGGCTACACCGAAAGACCTTTCTATTCTGCGCTCACCTGTCATTTTGGACACCGAACGGAAGGTTACGAACATTGGATTAGCCAGGATTCCCTCTGGGCTTTTGCCGGCAGGCACGCTGTTGCTGTCATCGCGGGCTCCCATCGGTTACTTGGCAATTTGCCAGATGCCGGTGGCAATCAATCAGGGCTTTATCGCGGTTCCACCCGGGAAGGACGTCTCTAACCATTTCATGCTGCACTGGAGCCAAGTATTCCACGACGAAATCGTGAACCACGCAAATGGTTCCACTTTCCTTGAAATTAGCAAGAGCAACTTCCGGAAAATCGGGTTTGTCATGCCGCACGAAAGGGTGCTGGCGCAATTCGACGCACGAGTTCAGTCGCTTTTTGAGAGGATCGTGACCAATGAACGCGAATCCTGCGCTTTGGCAGCCCAGCGGGATGCGCTGCTGCCGAAGTTGGTTTCAGGGGCGATGCGATTGGACACATACACACGCCCACGCGTTTCTTAGTACATAACGCCTCTTCCAGGTAGGAATGAGCTGGTATGAGAGTCCCAGAGAGGTATCAATTGGGTGTCAAAAACGTCGCCCGGCCATTTTTCGATAAGCAACTTGAAAAGCGAATCAACAATCTTGAAGTTGCCGTAGAAACGTGGGCAAGGCAAAACGATCTCTGGTACGACGCATGCTTCCAGAGGGTCGTGAAGAGCTTTGATTTGGAAACCGGCGCGCCGACAGTGACCACACTACGTGGCGAGGGAGACCTCGCCGAATTGGTGATCCATCCTGGAATTGGGGCTATCCATGATACTCAGGAGGCGCAACGTCTCTCGGACGAATGCCAGCGATTAATCGAAGGACATGGCTTCTACGGAGAAACCTTTGACGTAGACCGCCTCAATATCGTCCCAATGGAGCGAAAAGATGGCCTCATCTTTCAGAGATTCAAGGAGTACATGAGGTGGAAGTGGATATGCAGCTTGATTCAGGGTGACTTCGATGCGCTGAACTCCGAGCTCTACGAGCACTTCAGCAAGAATTCGGATCAGCTTACCAAGCTGGATTGGCGGCAGTTCGAGATGTTGGTCGCCGAGTTATTGCAGGCCCAGGGGTTCGAGACCCAACTCGGACCAGGAGGCGCCGACGGGGGAGTAGATATACGGTTGCTCCAGCGCGACCCTATCGGGGATATACTGACGTTGGTGCAAGTGAAGAAGCACGGCAAGAACAACCCAATCGGACTGCAGGCCGTTCAAGCTCTGCATGGGGTGAAGGAGGCTGAGGGCGCTGCCAATAGCATGTTTGTCACCACATCCCGCTATCTCCCGTCTGCGAAGAATTTCGCCGGTCGTGATAATGTGCAGATGGAACTGCGCGTGTCGGACGACGTGCGGAAATGGTGTGCCGACGCGAGTGCGGGCATCATCGAGGTAAAGAAACGCATAGTCACAGAAGCTGAGGTGATAAGGGCCCTGAACAGAGCCCGACGAGACCCGAAGACAATAATGCACGCCCGATGCGGATACACCATTCAGTACAACAAGTTCAGCCTCGTGCTAAAGGAGTCGGCTGGGTCTGGACTCGTGATGGATTTGCCATCACTGATTGTCCAACATGATGGATACATGCAGGCGGGAACCGAAGTGCCTGACCTGCGCGACTACCAAAAAGTGCTACAGCTAACAGATACCGCGAGGCGGGTAAAGAAGCTACTGAAAGGCTCAGGGTTCAGGTTCTGTGACGTTGACGAAGAATGGGAATTCTACAGTCCATGGAACCAGGAACCTGCTCCGTTTTATTCGGACTGATCGCTGCCGGCGGGTCCCAGAGAAGAGCATCTCACGCGGGGTTTCCCTTGATCAATCCAATGTTCACCGAAGCCGACGTTGAATCGGAGGATTAGCAATGAACTGGCGCGATTACATATCATCTGACCCAATGATCTGCCACGGCAAGGCTTGCATCACCGGCACACGAGTCATGGTAACGGTCATCCTGGACTGCCTGGCCGCTGGCCTGAGCGCTCAAGAAATCGCCGCGCACTACCCCTCGGTTTCTGAGGAAGCGGTTCAGGCGTCCCTGCTCTACGCCGCGGAGTTGGCCAAGGAGCGCATTTTGCCGCTCGGCGTATAGGCATTCCAATGCGGTTCAAGCTGGATGAGAATCTATCGCCGACGATTGCCAGGTTGTTGAGAGAAGCCGGACACGACGCAGCCACCGTTGCGGAGCAGGGATTGGCCGGAGCCGAGGACCCTGACGTTGCTTCAGTATGCCTGGACGAAGGCAGAATCTTGCTTACCCTCGACTTGGACTTCTCCGATGTCAGAGCCTACCCGCCGCATCTCTATCCTGGGTTGATTGTCCTGCGGCTCAGTAGCCAGGCTCCCAGGCGTCAGCTGGAAGTAGTTTCTCGGATGTTGCCGAGTTTGTCCGGCAGTTCTCTTCAGGGGCAACTTTGGATCGTTGACGATTCTCGTATCCGCATTCGGGAATAGCCCATGACCACCCTCACCGAAACCGACGTCGAACAAGCCGCCCTGGAATGGCTTGCCGCTCTGGGCTGGCAGACGGCCCATGGGCCGGACATCGCCCCGGGTACACCAAGCGCGGAGCGGGCCGACTACGGGCAAGTGGTCCTGGAACGACGGCTGCGGGATGCCCTGGCCCGGCTGAACCCGGAATTGCCCTACTCGGCGGTTGACGATGCTCTCCGCAAGCTGACCCGGCCCGAAGGGGCCGCCCTGGAAACCCGCAACCGGGAGTTCCACCGGATGCTGGTCAACGGCGTCAACGTGGAGTACCGGGCCGGCGACGGCGGCATACGGGGCCAGCAGGCGCAGGTCATCGACTTCGGCAATCCGGGCAGCAACGACTGGCTGGCGGTCAACCAGTTCACGGTCACCGATACAGTGGGCGGGAACCGGAACACCCGCCGCCCCGATGTCGTCCTGTTGCTCAACGGCCTGCCCCTGGGCGTCATCGAACTGAAGAACCCCGCCGACGCGGACGCCACCATCTGGACCGCCTGGCAGCAGTTACAGACCTACCAGGCCGAACTGCCTTCGCTGTTCGCAATGAACGGAGTCCTGATGGTCTCCGACGGACTGGCCGCCCGCGTCGGCGCCCTGGGAGCAGGGCAGGAGTGGTTCAAGCCCTGGCGCACCACCACCGGGGAAACGCTGGCGGATTCCAGCCTGACCGAGTTGCAGGTGATGCTGGAGGGCGTGTGCCAACCGGAGCGCTTCCTGGCCCTGCTGCGGGACTTCATCGTGTTTGACGACGACGGCAGCGGCAAGCCGGTGAAGAAGCTGGCCGGCTACCACCAGTTCCACGCCGTCCGCGCCGCCGTGGGGGAGACCCTGCGCGCGGCGGAGTTGCAGCAGGCGGAACGGAACGTCGCCGAGGAAGGCGGCCGTTACGAGTCGGGGCGCAGTCCCGGCGGCGAACCCGGCGACCGGCGCATCGGGGTGGTCTGGCACACCCAGGGTTCCGGCAAGAGCCTCACCATGGCCTTCTACGCCGGGGCCATTGTCCGGGAGCCGACCATGCAGAACCCCACCATCGTAGTGCTCACGGACCGCAACGACCTGGACGACCAGCTCTTCGGCACCTTCTCCCGCTGTCAGGACCTGCTGCGCCAGCCGCCTATACAGGCCGAAAGCCGGGCCGACCTGCGGCGGAAGTTATCGGTGGCTGCCGGCGGCGTGGTGTTCACCACCATCCAGAAGTTCTTTCCCGAGGAGCGGGGCGACAGTCATCCCACCCTATCGGAACGGCGCAACATCGTGGTCATCGCCGACGAGGCTCACCGCAGCCAGTACGACTTCATCGACGGCTACGCCCGGCACATGCGCGACGCCCTGCCCAACGCCTCCTTCGTCGGCTTCACCGGCACGCCCATTGAACTTGAGGATGCCAACACCCGGGCCGTGTTCGGCGACTACATCAGCATCTACGACATCCGGCGCTCCGTGGAGGACGGGGCCACGGTGCCCATCCACTACGAAAGCCGCCTGGCAAGGCTGGAACTGAAGGAAGCGGAGCGTCCCACCATTGACCCGGATTTTGAGGAAGCCACCGAGGGCGAGGAAATCGAGCAAAGGGAGCGGCTGAAGACCAAGTGGGCGCAACTGGAGGCCGTCGTCGGCGCTCCCGACCGGGTGAGGCAGATAGCCGAGGACATAGTTGATCACTTCGAGCAGCGGTTGGAAGCGCTGGACGGCAAGGCCATGGTGGTTTGCATGAGCCGCCGCATCTGCGTTGACCTGTACGAGGAACTGGTTCGCCTGCGCCCGGAGTGGCATGGAGACAACGACGGCGAGGGCGCAATCAAGGTGGTGATGACCGGCTCTGCCTCGGACCCAACCGAGTGGCAGCGGCACGTGAGGAACAAGGCCCGGAGGGAGAACCTGGCCAATCGCTTTCGGGACCCCGAAGACCCTTTCCGCATTGTGCTGGTGCGGGACATGTGGTTGACCGGCTTCGACGCGCCCAGCCTGCACACCATGTACCTGGACAAGCCCATGCGTGGACACGGGCTGATGCAGGCCATCGCCCGGGTGAACCGGGTGTTCCGGGACAAGCCCGGCGGGTTGGTGGTGGACTACCTGGGATTGGCCAACGACCTGCGGCGGGCATTGGCCACGTACACGGAGAGCGGAGGAACCGGGCGCGCCGCCATCGACAAGGAAGAAGCGGTGGCGGTGATGCTGGAGAAGCACGAAGTGTGCTGCGCCCTGTTCCACGGCTTCGACTGGTCGAAGTGGACGTCCGGCGGGCCAGCGGAGCGGTTGGGGCTTCTTCCGGCCGCTCAGGAACATATCCTGGGTCAAGAAAACGGCAAAGACCGCTGCATGACGGCGGTCCGCGAGCTCTCCCAGGCCTTTGCCCTGGCCGTGCCCCACGAGGAGACCCACCGCATCCGTGACGACGTGGGCTTCTTCCAGACGGTGCGGGCGGCGTTGTCCAAGTCGTCGCCTTCGGATACGCAATCGGACGAGGAGACGAACCTGGCGATACGCCAGATAGTTTCCCGGGCGGTGGCTTCGGAAGGAGTCCTGGACATCTTCGCGGCAGCGGGGTTGGACAAGCCGGACATCTCAGTGCTGTCCGAAGACTTCCTGGCCGAGGTGCAAGGAATGCCTCAGCGCAACCTGGCGGTGGAGTTGCTGCAAAAGCTGCTCCGGGGTGAAGTGGCGAACCGCCGGCGCACCAACGTAGCACAGGCCCGCTCCTTCGCCGAGATGCTGGAACAGACCCTCCGCCGCTACCAGAACCGGGCGATTGAGGCGGCGCAGGTGATTGAAGAACTGATCCAGTTGGCCAGGGAAATGCGGGAAGCCGCCGCCAGGGGCGAAAGGCTGGACCTGACGGATGACGAGGTGGCCTTCTACGACGCTTTAGAAACCAACGACAGCGCCGTGCAGGTGCTGGGCGACGAAACGCTCCGCGCCATCGCCCGCGAGTTAGTGGAGACCGTCCGGCGCAATGTTACAATTGACTGGACGCTGCGGGAGAACGTCCGCGCCCAGCTCCGTGTCCTGGTCCGGCGCATCCTCCGCAAGCACGGGTATCCGCCCGACAAGCAGGAAAAGGCGACCCGAACGGTATTGGAACAGGCGGAGGTATTGTCGGAAGGTTGGGCGTTGATTTGCCCTGACCCAGCTTGACTCTGTACTTGAGCGGCAAACCGTAGTTCGACAAGATCAGCCGAGCCGTTGAGTAATAGGGGAGACTGGTGTTCACCGCTGACGACGCCCGCGTCCAATTGAAATCCCGTTATCCTTCCATCGGAACTGGCAAGCTACGAATTTGTGATTTCCGATGATGTCCGAGGACGCCATGAATACTGGGCAAAACACGGGAGACAAGGTTGCCATCGGTTGCGCTTGGTGCGGGGCTGACCAAAGAGAATTTCTGAGAAGTGGGGAAAGGTATGAGACCGGACCTGACGGAGAGATATATGTGACGGGACGTGACCAGGAAAGCCACCAGTACTTCGACGCCCGTTGCGGCAAATGTGGTTGGCAACCACTGCATATGTCGAATGTACCGGCGCCTTGGGTTCGCCAGGAGGATAGGAAGGAACTCTACCTGGATGGCGTGGACCGGGGCAAGGTTTTGGCCTACATCAACATGCTGCACGGGCTGATTGCCGACCAAGACCCGGAATGTGAGTGTCGCATATGCGAAGGGATACGGAACATCCCGCCCTATCCGGAGTCCGAGCGTCTGATGCCGCCTCCTGAATATCTCTGAGCTGGCGACAATCCAGTTAATCTGTAATCGCGAATGGAGGTCCGTGTGCTTGGGATGGCCTTTGGCCTCTTTTGAGTGCGAGATGACTGTTGTACAGTCCAGCCTTACAAAGACGACATTCGTCAGTTTATGTGGTGAGACGTAAGCCCAGACTACCGGATTGGCCTATTTCAAAGCCAACGAGTCTAAATCGGCGCAATACCATACCGGCATGTGGTAGCTGACCCTCAAGTCGTTCCAACTCTTGGAGCCGGTTGAACCAGAAATAAGAGGACATGAATGGACCCCGGACCAACTATTTTCCGACCCATAGCTTTTGTTTTAGCCGCCATCCTGTTGGCAGGCGCGATTCTGGGTTGCGGAAGTGAATCCGATCCAGACCCCACACCGCACGTCCAGGCCACCATAGACGCGGGAGTCAGGGCGGCGGCGCCGACGGAGGCTCCTACGATTGGACCGACTGCGACTGTTGCGTTGACGATTACGGCCAGCCAACCCGGGCCTGAGACAGAGGGTTCGACGGGCCCGGTCTTCTGGGAACTGGACAGCGCCTCCACGGGACGGGACTTCGCCGCTCTGCTCACCTCCGACGAAACCGCGTGCCTGGAGACCTGGCTGGGCGACGACTATCAGATATTCCTGGATGATCCTCTTACCGGCGGCGCGGGCGACCTGTTGGCGGGCGATGACGGCACCTTGTCCCCGGCCGAGAGCTGTCTTTCGGGAAACCGTCTGGCGGCTGTGAGAATCTCGATGTTGTCGATAGCCGCCGGCGGCTTCAGCGTCGAAACCCAGCAGTGCATAGTTGAACTCCTGGAGACAGACCCTGCACTGACCCAAGCATTTGCCCAGCCGGGTGATGTGGCGAGCGGACCGACGGCGCTGCGGCTTATATCGTGTCTGACGACCCACGAGGTTGCCAAGCTGACGCCAGCCGGTGAAGGTCCGGTTCCCAACCCGGACGAAATCGCGTGCCTGCTCGGTGAGTTGGAAGGGACGCCATCGGGCGAGCGCATCATCGCCGTCCTCTCGGGAGCGGACGCGACAGGAGCGGGGTTGACGATGGAAGAGAGCGCGGCGCTGGGGGAGGCGGTAAGGGCATGCGGCATTGAGACCGAGTTCGGCTTTCCCGCGCCTGAAGGCGCTGAGAGCCAGGGGTTGCCGCCGGACGATCTGATCCCGGTGGAACTGGACGACCCGCAGCTATTCCTTGCTGAACTTTCACCCGGGGAACGCTCCTGCCTCGAAGACAAGGGTATGGGACCCCGCGAGTTGGAGATGCTGTCGGTACCGCCGCCCGGAGGCTCTCCGGAGGTCACGGCGGCCATCGTCAACTGCCTCCAGGCCGATACGGTGCTGCGGCTGTTCCTGACCCAACTGGTCGGGCAGGTGGAGCCCTTCGAGATGGAAACCGCCGCGTGCATCCGTCAGGGATTCGTACCCCTGGACCTGCGGGCGCTGCTGGCGCCCTCCGTTGCCGGACAGGCTCCCGCCAACTCCCTGGCCCTGAGCATGGCCGCCCTCGCCGTTTCCGTGTCCTGCCTGAACGACGCCGAATGGGAGACCTATGCGCCGCGATTGGGGATGGCCCCTGGGGATCGTGCCGGGTCTGTCTGCCTGCTGGAAGCGCTAGGCGGACCGGCGGAACTGGTGGCGGCCATGCAGAGCGCCAGCCTGGGGGAGGCTCCGGCGAAATTCATCCGTGCCAGCCAAACCTGTGGGTTGGAGGACTCGGGTCCTTCGGACCAGGGAGGCGCCGGCCAATCAAGGCAAGGCCAACGGGTCATCATAGACCCGGGCCCCGGCACGACGCACATAGACCCCTACCTGTGGGGTCTGTTGCAAATGCAGGCTGAGGGGCTTCCCGTACCGGACAGGGTAACCGTCTCCATCGGTTCCTACACCGAATTTGACATCAACCCGGGCCTTGAGGAATTCATCGAATCCCTGAGGGGAGAGCAAGTGGCGTCCCACACGTGGGACCTGCCCACCGGCCAGGTGTTGGCGGTGGTGCAACGGCCCGACGTGTTTGAGGTGGAGATAGAGCCGGCGCCCGTTTCGGAGGAACCATCCATCAATACTCGCCCCTACGACTCGCTGCGCTTGGTGGTTGCGGCATTGGACAACGGCGTTCCCGCCGAGAGCGCCGCGCAGTACGCCATGTTCATCAAGGATGATAGCGTGGCGGTGGGCATGAATGCTCCCGACGCCGGCACCATCTCTTCCATCCGCGCCTGGCTGAAGGAAAAGAACGTTTACGCACTGCCCGCTTCCGAGACGGGCGGGGCTGCTCCCAACCACCTGGCCGTGTTGGTGCCGGTCAGGTACATCAAGGAGTTGGGGGATGCCTTTCCCGAGGTCCATCTTTCGTCGGCCACGCACCGCGGCCAGGGATTGACCTTATCCCGGGCGTACTGGCCGCAGGAGACCAGGGACCTGGAGGACGGAATCGTTGCCCAGTACCTGCCGGACTGATGGACCAGCGGAAGTGGCACGCGAACCTTGAGTGGGTGTAACGTGCCGGCGTATTGGCGATTAGGCTCATTGCAATGAATTGATTTGCCGCAGGAAGCACATCCAAGAACTGGGAAGCATCATATGGAACGGAATCGGTCGGACTGGCAGGAAGGCAGGTGGTTCAGCTACAGCGCAATGGGGCAGGGGCCGGCTGAACCTCTTCACGACGCGTCTTGGGAGTCCACCAACCCGGATCCGGGGGTATCCTCATACGTCGTAACTCCCTTTTGTTTGGACACCTATTGACCTATCCCCCTTAGCTCCGTATAGTCATCGTAACTTCGACTACAGTTGTTGGCATTTTGGGTACAAATTTAGACTTTTCCCGCAATTTCAACCGCAATTGACCAGAAGTACTTCGTAGTTTGCTTTGGCTCAGGAGTTAAATGGTGATTGCTGAAGTTCGGCGCAATGGCGCAACGGTGACTCTGATTGCCGAGGGTCACATAGACGGCAGCAATGCTTCCGTGTTTCAGAATGCTCTTTCCTCAGCAATAGAGAAGACCGACCTGACGGTAATTGTAGACTTTGACCGTGTGTCCTATATAAGCAGTGCAGGCCTGCGCACACTTTTGATGGCGTCCAAGGATTTGCAAAGGCGGGGCGCCAGATTATGCCTTTGTTCCATGCAATATCCCGTCAGGGAGGTCTTTGCTATCAGCGGATTCGATAAAATAATGGCGATCTACGAATCCGAACTCGTTGCCCTGGAGCAATTCGGTATGTAAAGAATTAACGCCAATGTTTGAGCTTCGTGTGGTGAGCAACTGGAAAATTCAGTTTGTTAGTGCATTAGGAGGGAAAGCCCCTCTCCACCTCTCGACGGCCTGCCGCACCAGGTCCACTCGTAGGTGTCGCAATAGTATTCAGTTTGAGTCTACTCGAGCATCTTGGCGTCTTCGCGACATCGGAGAAAAGGCAAATCGCAGTGGTGCGGTTGGCCTATTGGAGTGAGTATGTATCGCTTCGTAATGTTGCTCCGAAAATCGTAAGATTTCGCCAGACAAGCGAGGTCGCAGGACCGGGTTTGCCAGTCTTGGGGGAGGCTGCCATGGAATCCACGAATCCTCGAGATGCCGCTCAGGATAAGTTAGGGGATAGCGCAAGGTGCCGACACAAGGAAAGGCTCTAGCGAAAGAGGCAAGGGATCGATGAAGGCGTCTAATGCCGGGGCCACTTTTTTTGTGAACCCCGTACTGCTCCTGATCCTGGCTATGGTGGCCTTGGGCAATGGGTCCGCCGAGGCCCAGTCGGAGTCCGTGGCCAATCCCACCGTTACCGCCGCATCGCGAAGTTCGGGTCAGGGGTCTACCTACACGGTGGAGTTCACCGCCAACGAGGAACTGCCAGTCCTAACCGGCGAGATATACCTGGAACTGGACTACCTGATCCGGGTGCCCTCCGGCATCAGCGGGAACAGCGTAACGGTACGCTACCGGAAGGGCAGCGACTATGGCTCCGGCCAAGCCGGTTGGGTAGAGGTACAGCAGGGCCGCTCCCGCAATTCCCCCACAACCATCTCGGTCATCCCGGACGTGGAGGCAAACGACCAAGACATTCCGATTCCTGCCGGGGCGCGGGTCACGGTCACTCTTCTCGGGCCCGCAGGCATCAGGAACCCCCAGGAGGGCGGAGCCTATCCCTGGAGGGTTTCTACCAGCGAGGAGACGACCCCGCAGGCTGCACGCCACCCCAACCAGGAGGTCATCGCCGCCTTCAGCAGGTCCGCGCCCGGCGAAGGGACGGAGGGCCTGCTGGTGGACCGGGAGGTCATTTTGAGCAAGCAGGAGATTGGCCGGGGAGAAGAGGTCAGCGCCACCGCCAGGGGGTACCGGCCCGGGACGGCGATCACCTTCTGGCGGGACGCCGATGCCGACGGCACCGTGGACCCCGACGAGAGAGAATTCTGTCAGAGCGCAGTCAACACGGGCGGCGAAGCCAACTGCTCCTTTCTCATAACCACTCCACCCTTTGCCGGCGGCTTCGGCCAGTGCTTGAATGCTCCCCGAACCTGCAACCTGGTCAACGCGCGGGACGGCGAGGGATCCACCGCCGTCCTCGTCGGTACCGGAACCAACCAGGTCTACAAGTTGGACAACCTGGTGGAGCTGGTGGGCACGGTCAAGGCCCGACAGGACCCGGGGCGCGGCGAGCAGATCAGCATCAACCTGACCAGCTTCCCCCAGGGAACGGTTGAGGAGGTAACCGTCAGTCAGATCCCTGCGGATCTGAACCCAATGAGGGTCGGCCCGGAGGGTGACCTGGACTTCCAGCTGCCTGTTCCCCAGGGAGTGCGCAGCGGCCGCCAGCAGTTGGAGGTCACCCTGGTGCGCTCCGACAACGGCCAGGAATATACCGCCAGGACCATCGTGGACATCACCAGCGGCCGTACCGAAGTCACCGTCGATCCTGGAACTGTCACGGCCAACGGCCGCATCCTGGTCACCGGCGTCGGTTTCCACGCGGCGGGAGGGGCGCACATCGCCGAGATGCGCATTTCAGGACATCCGGTTGAATTGCCGATGGGGCGGAACGGCAACCGCCGCATACCGATCACTGATACCGGGACCTTCGCCCAGGTGGTCACCGTACCCGTCGCCCGAGGCACCCTGACCCCGGGCCTGCACGAACTCCTGGTGACCGACAGCACTGGCCGCACCGGCTTAACCGAGATACGCATCCCCGAGAGGGAGATAACGCTGCATCCGGAAGAGAGCAGGCCCGGCAGCATGCTGGAGGTGAGGGGGACCGGGTTTCCGGCCTACGGCGCCAGTTCCTCCGGGACCAAGATTAGTGTGAGCTACGAGACGGGCAACCAGGTAACCCACGCCCACGCCGAGACCGACGACCAGGGCCAATTCGTCATCCAGATTGAGGTGCCCCGCAAGAGCCACCCGGGTTCCCTGAGCACTGTGACGGTGGAGTTCTTTGACGATGACGGCGGCACAATGGCCCTCCAGGCCAACCACCGGGTGATCCAGGCCAGGGTTGTCTTGGAGCCTAATATCGGGCCGCCGGGGACCGTGGTATCCCTCACCGGTGAGGGCTTCCGGGAATTCACACTGGTACGTTCCGTCCTCTTCGAGAGCGAGGAAGTGAATCCCGGGGGTGGAACGGCCACCGACGCCCACGGCGTCTTCAGCACCCGATTCGTGGTCCCTGGCATCGATACCGGCCTGCAGCAGGTCACCGTCACGGTGGACGGCGCGGTGGCCGCCGCCGCCTTCAGGGTAACCCAGTCGGACCTGGTGACCGCTGGCGCGACGGAAGTTGGCGAAGCGCTGGCGGACTTGGCTCCCCACCTGGAGGTGGTCTGGCACTTCGACAATGACAGCAAGCGGTGGACCTTCTATGACGGACTGCATGGAGGGAACCTGGATTACCTGCGGGACGGGCAGACCTATCTGGTTCAGGTGAAAGGGGACGTGGAGGTATACCTCAACAACAGGCCCCGCGCCTTCTCCTGCTATCTGGGCAACTGCTGGAACCAGATCATCTGGTGATCCTGCGACTCTAACTGCCAGCAAGAATGCAGGACGCCCTTCTTGCCTCCGTGGAAACGACGGGTTTGCCGAGTTTGGCCATCGATAGGAGGAAGTTGACCAACTAAACTAAAGCCACTATGGGATGTGCATTTTGACTGGCAGTCGGACGTGGGGGCGATTCGCGAATCGCCCCTAACCGGAACAGCGACCTGCGGCAAGCCTGATTCCCGGGAAATGTAGCTTCCACTTTGGTTTTGGTTTAAAGTCGTACTTAAGGAAGATCCGAACAAGTCCCTTCCCTTCTGACGAGAGGCTCTGACTCCCGCTGAAAACTACCCGGTGCCCAGTTTTTCCAGTTCCGGTTCGTACTGCGCGATGATGCGGTCAGCCCAGTTCAGCAAATCAATAACCCGTTGACCTGCGGGTTGGGAACTGGTCCACAATTCAAGATTTTCAAGCCGGTTGTCATCTCTCTTTCCGTTCCTGTGATGTACGCTTTCACCTTTGCGTAAGGGACGCCCTAAATGACATTCCAGAACGAAATGATGTTCCAGAAACCACTCCGCTCCCCGGGCCTGTTGTTTGCCAAAGTGGCCACGGCGTCTGACCTGGACATAGCCGGTGTCTAAAACTTTACGGGTAAGGCCAACGTTATAACCTTGAGCGTCCATAGGATTGCCCTTTCTCTTGCGACGCCAATGCAGTTGGCATAAACCTTTTGCTATTGCCGTTCTACTACATTCGTTCTGAACACAAAACTTGCCTTTGTTCCGTTGCAGTATAGGTGACTCTAATGGGATACCCTTCCGATTTCGCTGCCAGTGAAAATGGCATAAACCTTTCGCTACTGCGGGACGTTCGCAGTCATCTACGGAGCAAGTCTTCCCCTTGTTCCGGTACTGGACCGGCGTGTCCATATCCTTGCCATGTCTCATTCTTTGGTAATGCGCATTGCACCAGCCGGCAGCAGCAGCAGGAAGTTCGCAAGATGGATGCTGACAGTTTACTTCTCTCTTCATTGCCCATTATCCTCTAACGCCATGGCAATCTGGGTGCCCAGAACCTTGTTCCGGTCATTCTTATAGCGTTCACGCAGGGCGTATGCCCAATCCAACAGGTCAGTAACCCGTTGCCCAGACGGCTGCTGGCGTTTCGTCCAAAGTTCCAGATTTTCCAAACGATTGTCAGTTTTATCTCCGTTGACGTGGTGAACATTCTCGTCCTCGCACAATGGCCTCCCCAAATAGATTTCCATAAGGTAACGGTGTTCAAGAAACCACACCTTCCCACCGGCCAACCCTTTGCCGTAGTGCCCGGGCTTTCGAATTTCCACGTAGCCAAAGTGGTTCACCACGCGATCGAAGCCTTTTCTTTTCGACGAAGCCCTTACGGGAGCGTCCATGTTTCTGCCTTCTCGTTGCCTTCGGTAGTGAACGCTACAATATCCACCGACTCTTATCTGATTCTCACATCCAGGCTGGGGGCAGGTTCCGGTTTTCTTGCCAACTATTTTGCGGATGGGAGGGGTATCCATGGGCTTGCCCCGCCGCTTGCGCAGGTAATGGGCATTGCACCATCCGGCCTTTTCGTTGGGGCGGCCGCACGGCGGGTACTGGCAGATAGGATTTGACGGTTTGCTATAAGTTGGAGCATCCAAACCCTTGCACCTACGGAATCTGCCGTAGTGCAGACCGCACCAGCCGGCAGTGTTGGCCAGTTGCCCACATGATGGGTGCTGGCAAATCGGTTTCGTTGAGTCAGTGTTCGCCCCTGTGCTAAAGTCCCTCCCAAGTTTAGCAGAACTGGGGGGCCGTTTTGCCGCCAACACTAACTCAACGGAACCCCCACGGATGTTTGAGTTGCCTGTCTTGGTGGCTACTGAGTGAAACGATTAGGTTTGCTAGTTCCTTCGCGGGATCACAACCCCATCCACATCTCGAAGATGGTACTGTCTACCGTCAAGTCAGGCCCACCAAGCTGGACAAAATCAAGAACCTTTCACATCAGGTTCACCCTGGGCT
>JAPPGG010000061.1 GCA_028875055.1 Chloroflexota bacterium | reverse complement strand
CCTTCCCAAGGTTCATTCAGGGCCAATTTGAGCAGTTACATACCCCTTTCAGCCCCCGACTTTTCCTGCCCTAAACCCAACCTCACGGAGCCTCGTGCCCATCTCCTGCGGGAGGTGACGGCATGAGACTCCCTGCTTCTTCCACCTTCGTGGGCCGCTGGTGGCCGTCCGGTTTGGCCATCGTGCTGCTGGCCCTGGCCGCCCTGGTAGCCGCCCTGGTAATGGTGTCGGCCCCCGGTACCGCCCAGGCCCAGACCTCGGACCCCAAGCTGATCGGCACCACGGAGAATCCAAGGGCTTCTGGACGAACCTTCAATTCCGATATAGCACAGGCTTTCACGACCGGCCGGGCCGACTCCACGCTGACCCGGGTGGACCTGATGCTCAGGCACCATTTCGGCCCGCAGCCAACCTACAGCGTGAGCATCCACTCGGACTCGTCCGGCAGACCGGGAAGCCTCTTGGCCACGCTGACAAACCCCTCCTCCATTCCCATCAGCTCCACACCCTCCTTGTTCCAGTTCACTGCGCCCGGCAGCGGCGTCGCCCTAACGGCCGACACGACCTACTGGGTGGTGCTCGACGTCAGCGCAGGGACTCCCAACACCTCTTGGCGCCATTCGGGTGGCGTAGTGGATCCCGGCGCCGCTTCGGGCTGGAGCATCTCGAACTTGGGCAGATCTCGGTCCAAAAGCAGCACCGGGGCGTGGGCTGTCAGCAATCCCTTCGTATTAGCCATCCACGGCCAAGAGGTGCCGGTAGGCAGCGCCATTGTGGCCGACGAATACTTGTATGTCACCTTCGACCGGGATGTTACCGGCTGCCCCTCGGGTCTAGCCTGGGTCGTCAGGCACAGTGACGGCGAGAACCTCCGGTCGGCGTACGCCGACCAATGCACTGCCCGTTCAATGAGAGTCTGGCTCACGAGGGCTCGCCAGGGGCTGGCCCTGGCGGGACAGTTCGATTACGTTTCCCTGGCCTACGACAAGAGTTACGCCCTCTACTACGGAGGGACGAAGCTCGCAGTCAACGGGGTCGAGGTCAATAGCTTCTCCGGCGTGGCGGTGACCAACCGGTGGCCCCTGCTGGCCGGTGCGGCGGTGAACGGCAACGTGCTGACGCTGACCTACGACCAGGCCCTGGACGGGAGCTCGGTTCCGGCGGGCGATGGCTTCTCCATCCATGCCCGGCACGGAGGCGGCGAGGGAATCCCCCCGTGCCGAAACTGCCGGCTGCGGGTGACGGACGTGTCGGTCTCCGGCAGGACCGTGACCCTTATCCTGGAGCACCCCGTTCCCCACGGCGCTGGGGTGGACGTCAAGTACGGCACCTTCGAGTATCGCCCGAATCACCCCGATGGCGCGTTCCAATATACCGTGCCGTCGTCCAACCCGATCCGGAATCCGGCGGGCCATGACGCCAGGGCGTTCGGCCACAATGCCTGGAACATCATAGCCGTGGCAGTCCGGACCCCGGACGCGCCGCCGGTGTTGACCAGTGCGGGAATCAAGCTGCGCAAGTACAGCTATGAGGACATAGATGGTGTCAGACGCTTCACTCCGCTGGACGATCCGGAGACCTGGCTTTGGATGGAATTCAGCGAGAAGTTGGACGAGTCCTTCACGCCCGACGCCAGCGCCTTCACCGTGAGGGCGGGCCGCACCATCGCGGCGACGGGCGATCTGGCCTTCGACAGTTGGGGCAAAGCGGGGGTCCGGCTCAGCCAGGACATACCCGACGGCCAGGCCGTGACGGTGAGCTACGCCAAGCCCTCCGCCAACGGCCTGCGCGACCTGACTGGCAACCTGCTGGAGAGCTTTAGCGGCAAGCCGGTGAACAACGGGCAGCCGCCCACCGTCACATCGGTGTCGGTGTCCTCGGACCCCGGCGATGACGACATCTACGAGCGGGGCGAGAAGGTCCGGGTGCAGGTGACCTTCAGCGAGCGGGTGGTCGTGAGCGGCGGCCCGCGGCTCAGACTCTTCCTCGGCCAGTCCGCCTCCGGGCTGGGCGTGGGCGCCGGGAAATGGGCGCATTACGAGGGCGGCAGCGGTACGCAGACCCTAACCTTCGCCTACACCGTGGGGGAGGGGGACTACTCGGGGGCGCGGGGCATCATTGTGAGCGCCAACAGCCTGGAGCGGAACGGCGGGAACATTGCGTCCTACTGGAACTACCCGTCTCACGGCGCCGACCTGTCCAGGCATCCGGGGACTTCCTTCGACCGTAATCACCAAGTGGACGGGCGCGCGGACGAAACCGTCTGGACGGCCACGCTGGACCCCAAGAAGTTCGGGAACCCGAACAAGAACAGCGGGAATCACTACTTCATCGGCTGTGACTACAGCGGCGGCAGCGCGGCGTGCTGGCAGGAGGGCAGGCTAGAGCCCGAAACCGCCTTCACCCACGCTGGAACCAGGTACAGCTTCTATGAGGTCTTCAACCACCAGTCGTGGAACGGCGCTTGGGAATTGAAGATGAACCTCGACCGGGAAGTTCCCGGCGACTGGACGCTGCACGTCGGCGACCGCGCGTTCTGCGTCGAGAGCGGCGACCGCTCCTCGGACGGGCGCGCAGTGGCCTGGAACTCCAGCGGGGACCTGAATTGGGTTGAGGGAACCGGTGTTTCGTTGAAGCTGACAGCGCCTCCCGCCGGTGCCCCGTGGAGCTGCGGCGGCTCCGGCGGACACGCCCTGCCCACGGCTGCGGCGCCATCCGCACCGCCGCTGGAAACCCTCTGGTCGGCCACGCTGACGGTGGGGGCGCTATATACGGCCACGCGGGGTTGCCAGAATGGGTTTACAACAGAATGCACTAGCGCTCTTGACGAAGATTCCTTCAGAGCGGGGGGTACAAGTTATCAGGTCTCGCAGGTCAGTCGTGGCGTAACGTTTGTTGGCCTTGTTTCCACTCCTATCTTAGTTCTGGGTTTGGACAAGGAGATTCCCCGGGACTGGACGCTGCATGTCGGCGACCGTCGGTTGCCCGTCGCGGACGCGACCCTTTCCAATAGCGACCAGACCGCGACTTGGAACAACCCCGGCTTCACTTGGACGAACGGTCAGAAGGTCCAGCTCCGCCTGACGACCGGCGGCGGCGGCGCCGGCGGGAATAGCGGCGGAACCGAGCCCGCGTCGGTGACCGGCGTGTCGGTGGTCTCGGACGCGGGCGCGGACCGGACCTACGGCGACGGCGACACCATCCGGGTGCGGGTGACCTTCGACGGCCCGGTGGACGTCACGGGCACGCCCCGGCTCAAGATCAAGATGGACCCGGACTACGGCGAGAAGTGGGCGGCCTACGACGGCGGCGGCGGCACGAGCAGCCTGACCTTCGTCCACACCGTCGTCGAACCCAACCTCTCCACCCAGGGCATCGCCGTCCTGGCCGACACGCTGGTGCTCAACGGCGGCGCCATCACCGCCGGCGGCGCGGACGCGGACCTGTCCCACGACGGCCTGGCCCACGACGCCAACCACAAGGTGGACTGGCAGGTGGAGAGCGACACGGAGAGCGGCCCCGGCGGGACCACCGGCCCCGGCGAACCGCCGCAGGTAACCGCCGTGGCAATCACCTCGGACCCCGGCGACGACGACACCTACGGCGACGGCGACGCCATCACCGTCAGCGTAACCTTCGACGCGGCGGTGGACGTCACCGGCGCGCCGCAGTTGACCATCAAGATGGACCCGGACTACGGCGAGAAGCAGGCCGCCTTCGCGGGCGGCAGCGGCACGGCCACCCTGACCTTCACCCACACCGTGGCGGAACCCAACGTATCCACCCAGGGCATCGCCGTCCTGGCCGACACGCTGGCGCTCAACGGCGGCGCCATCACCGCCGGCGGCGCGGACGCGGACCTGGCCCATGACGGCCTGGCCCACGACGCCAACCACAAGGTGGACTGGCAGGTGGAGAGCGACACGGAGAGCGGCCCCGGCGGGACCACCGGCCCCGGCGAACCGCCGCAGGTAACCGCCGTGGCAATCACCTCGGACCCCGGCGACGACGACACCTACGGCGACGGCGACGCCATCACCGTCAGCGTAACCTTCGACGCGGCGGTGGACGTCACCGGCGCGCCGCAGTTGACCATCAAGATGGACCCGGACTACGGCGAGAAGCAGGCCGCCTTCGCGGGCGGCAGCGGCACGGCCACCCTGACCTTCACCCACACCGTGGCGGAACCCAACGTATCCACCCAGGGCATCGCCGTCCTGGCGGACACGCTGGAGCTCAACGGCGGGACCATCGTCTCGGCCGCCGGCTCCGCCGCCGCCGACCTGTCCCACACCGGCCTGGCCCACGACGCCGGGCACAAGGTGGACTGGCAGCAGTCGCCGTCTCCGGCCAACAACCCGGCCACGGGCGCGCCCACCGTCACCGGCGCCGCCCAAGTGGGCGAGACCCTGACGGCGGACACCTCCGGCATCTCCGACGCTGACGGCCTGACCGGCGCCGCCTTCGGCTACCAGTGGCTGGCCGACGACGCCGACCTGGCCGGGGCCACCGGCAGCGCCTACACCCTGGCCGACGCCGACATCGGCAAGGCGGTCAAGGTGCGGGTGTCCTTCACCGACGACGCGGGGCACGGGGAGACCCTGACCAGCGCGGCCACCGCCCCAGTGGCGGCCCGGCCGCCGGAGGTAACCGCCGTGTCAATCACCTCCGACCCCGGCGACGACGACACCTACGGCGACGGCGACGCCATCACCATCAGCGTCACCTTCGACCAGGCGGTCAATGTCACCGGCGCGCCCCGGCTGCGCATCAAGATGGACCCGGACTACGGCGGCAAGCGCGTCTTCTACTCCGACGGCAGCGGCACGGCGACGCTGATCTTCACCCACACCGTCGTGGAACCCAACATCTCCACCCAGGGCATCGCCGTCCTGGCGGGCAGCCTGAGACTGAACGGAGGCACCATCCAGTCGGCGGCCACGGGCGCCGACGCGGACCTGTCCCAGGACGGCCTGGCCCACGACGCCGGGCACAAGGTGGACTGGCAGCAGTCGCCGCCGGCCAACAACCCGGCCACGGGCGCGCCCACCGTCACCGGCGCCGCCCAAGTGGGCGAGACCCTGACGGCGGACACCTCGGGCATCTCCGACACCGACGGCCTGACCGGCGCCGTCTTCGCCTACCAGTGGCTGGCCGACGACGCCGACATATCCGGGGCCACGGGCAGCGCCTACACCCTGGCGGGTGCCGACGTGGGCAAGGCCGCCAAGGTGCGGGTGTCCTTCACCGACGACGCGGGCCACGAGGAGACCCTGACCAGCGCGGCCACCGCCGCAGTGGCGGCCCGGCCGCCGGAGGTCACCGCCGTGTCAATCACCTCCGACCCCGGCGACGATGACACCTACGGCGACGGCGACACCATCACCATCAGCGTCACCTTCGACCAGGCGGTGGACGTGACCGGCGCTCCCCGCATCGCCATCGACATGGACCCGGCGGACTGGGGCAAGAAGCTCGCCGCCTACCACAGCGGCAGCGGCACGACCACCCTGACCTTCACCCACAAGGTCGCGGAACCCAACCTCTCCACCCAGGGCATCGCCGTCCTGGCGGACACCCTGGCCCTCAACGGAGGCAGCATTCAGTCGGCCTCCGGTTCCGTGGCCGCCGACCTCTCCCACGCGGGGCTGGCCCACGATTCCGGTCACAAGGTGGACTGGCAGCAATCGGACGATGGAGGCGCGGGCTCCTGACCCCGGCATGAACGGCTCCGCGCTGGTCGCGGAGCCGTTTCCCTATTGCCCAACGGCGCGACGGCGGCCTCGCCAGGCTCCGGCGCACCCCACGGAGGACCTGCCCGGCAGGACCCGTGTCCAAGGAGACCCGCATGAACACCGGCCCCGTCGCGCCCCGGGTGTGGCTCAACCCCGTCGCCGTGTGGGAGTTGCTGGACCGGCTCGACCTCTCCCAGAACCAACTGGCCCGCTTGGCGGGCATCTCCCCCGGCCACCTCTCTCTGCTGATGAACGGAAAGCGCAGCCCGGCCCCCGCCGTCCGGCGGCGGTTGATGAAAGCCCTGGGCGTGGACGACTTTCACGCCCTGTTCATCATGGAGCGTCCGGCTGCCGCTGGCGGTAGCGCAGGGAGGGCCGCTGACCCCAAACGCAAAAAGCGCGGCACACTGGGGCAATCGGGGTAGTTCACCAGACCGGCGGGCCGGTTCCCACCGCATTTCTACCATCGTTCAGACGCAACTCCCGTGGAGCGGCCCCGACACGGTTGACCTGGAAGCGGACCTGCTCAACAATGTCGCTCCCGAAAACGTCCGCCGGTGGTGACTTCTTGGAACAGTCGAACTAATGAGAGGCCCGATTGACACGGCAAGGGGTACTTCTTTTTTGGGATACACACTTTGCGAAGATTGTCGGCGTGGTCGGGTGTGCGACGCCGGGAGCAGATGGTCGGTGGGACCATTATTTGGAGATGGCCTTCCTTCTCCTTGAAAACTGGCGCTCCACCCCGGTGACCCGCATTCGGAAGTCGAGCATTTGCCGACTCACTCCAAATTCGTCGCACGCCACTTCCTTCGGACAGCGTTTTGCACGCAGCTTTACAAGGGCATCCCTGGGCAGCAGCAGAGCGCCCGCCAACCAATTGGCCTCGTCTTCGGCAGACTTGTTGAACCCGCGCAACGCCAGGCTCTCCTGTCCGGCGAAGAACACGGTACTTGGTTCGTGGCCCAGCAGCAGGTGAGCCAATTCGTGCATGACATCGCTGGAATAGCGGCCCCGTCGGTGATTCGGATTCAGGATTATGGCATCCAAGCCTGCCGCCGATACGGTTATTGCGGACCAGGAGTCCGGGTCGTTATGCACCAATTGCCTCACGTCGGCAGGATCCAATCCGAGGTCTTCGACTGACCAAAGATATACTCCCAAATACGACGCGAGTTGTTCTGCCGGTAAGGGGGCAGCCGGATCCAGGCCTAACTCCGCTCGTAGTGAGCGGGACATCTCCTCACAGCGAGATTTAAAGCCCCTCTCCATCCACCTCTCCCACCTTGCCAGGCGCATCATGCAACATCAACTGCGCCCTGAGAATTGCGTTAGCCAGAGCGCCTGCCGTGTTCGGGTCGATCTCGCGTTGCGCCTTCAAATGCGCAGCAGCGACATGGGTAGTGGTTGTTTCCGTTGATTGGGGCGTAACGTCCAGGAGGGCGCCAGGGTCAACCCCAAGCCAGCGACACAGTTTCCCGAAGGTTTGGAGGTCGGGCATTTTGCCCGACTCAATGCGAGAGAGCGTCGGCGCGCTGGTGCCAATTTCGCTCGCCACCGTCCTGAGCCCCCGAGAACCCCGCTTTTCACGGACAATGGTTCCTAGGTTCTGTAACGTGACCTTAACCACAGCGCCTCCCGTTCCGGTAGTGAAACACTGTCAAGACAGTGTAACAATAGTTGGGTTAGCCTATACGTAACTCTGTCAAAACTCTGTTTCACTCGTGGTGATTGGATGATAATCAGGAACCAAGCCGTGGTCAATGGTGCCGAGCGGAGAGCCAGTCGTGTCTAGCTTCGACCGGGCAGGGCTACCAACGGTCCCAGAGGGGAGCTTCAGCATCCTGGCGGTGGATGGCGGTGGCACCAGAGGGATTTACGCCGCCCAAATCCTCGCCAGGGCCGAGGAGGCTCTGGGGCAGCCGGTCAGAGAATGCTTCGACCTGCTGGCCGGGACGAGCACGGGGTCCATCATCGTAGGAGCCGCGGCGGCGGGAATTCCATTAGGTGAAGTGGTCGGCTTGTTCGAGAAGGAGTCGCCGCACATATTTAGGAAATCGCGACTTCCTACGCTGATCTCGGCGCTCTTGCGGAGCCGATATTCCAGGGCGCCCCTCGAAAGGGTGCTGGAAGAATATCTGCCCCAAACCGTCCTTCGGGATATATCAACTCCGTTGATGATAACGAGCGCCGATATATCGACGGGCGGGGTCCACGTCTTCAAGTCCCGCTATTTGGGGGACCTGGGAGAACCCTATGAAAGAGATGGGGACGTGTCGCTCAGGGATGCAATTCTCGCTTCCTGTGCGGCACCGACTTATTTCGATCCCAAAGCAGTCGGACCGTATCTGCTGACGGATGGCGGCCTCTGGGCCAACAATCCGTCAATCATCGCGTTGACCGAGGCAGTATCCAAATTCAAGAAGGGGGTGGAGGAAGTAAAGGTATTTTCCATAGGCACCGGACACACGACAACCATGTACGCAGAAAGGGGGTCCTGGGGCCTGTTAACCGGGTGGGGAGGCAATAAGCTGGTCTCATACACGTTGGGGCTTCAGTCCCAGGCTTCGACCAATATGGCGAAGCTGATCCTGAATGACCGGTACTTCCGCCTGGACCCCGAAATTGACACTTGGGAGTTGGACGACACCGAGCACCTGACCAACCTCAAAGCCCTTGCCGAGAGGGATTTCACCTACCAATCCAAAGCCATCTTGAGCCACATAAGGAGACACACCGAATGAAGCGGGTAGAAGACTTCAACGAATTCCTGGCCGACCACGTGAACATCAACCAAAATCGGCTGGACAAGCTGAACGACCACGTGGCGGCGGTGACAACACACTTGAGCCGCCATCTGGAATCATTCGAGAAGGTGGAACGCCAGGGTTCCTACGCCCTGCGGACGATCATCAAGCCAAAGGAAAACAAGGAGTACGACGCCGACATCCTGCTCTTCATGAAGTATCAGAAGGGCAAGAAACCGGCCGAGTACATCAACGACGCCTACAATTGCCTCCGGCAGCACGGCACCTACAAGGACATGGTGCACAGACGGACCCGGTGCGTAATGGTCGATTACGCCGGCGACTTCCACCTGGACATCGTTCCCTGCGTCGAGATCAACGGCCAACGCTACGTCTGCAACAACAAGACCGACGAGTTCGAGATCACGGACGGAACCGGCTATCGGGACTGGTTCAACGACAAGACGAGAATCACCAACGGCAATCTCAAGCGAGCTACCCGGTTGCTGAAGTACATGAGGGACCACAAGGGCAATTTCACCGCCCCTTCGATCCTCCTCACGACCCTCATCGGGATGAGCGTTCAGAACAACGAGGGCGACGCCAAGTTCAAGACCGTCCCCGACACGTTGAAGACCGTCTGCAACCGCATCAACGCTTTCTTGCAGGCCAATCCCAACCAGCCGGAAATCCGCAATCCCGTACTGCCCCAGGAAACCTTCACGCGGCATTGGGACCAGAACAAGTACCGGAATTTCCGGGACAAGTTCGAGATTTACAACGACCAGGTGAACGACGCCTTTGATGAAACCGACCCGCAGAAGAGCGTCCAGAAATGGCAGAAGCTGTTCGGCGAGGACTTCGGTAAGGCGAAGTCCAAGAACAACGGAGCGTCCGGGACCGCCGCGATGGCCGCCGCGACCGTAACGCCGAGGAAGCCTTACGCCAGATGAACCCGCGAGACACTGACCTGGAATGGCTGGCGTCCAACTTTCCCGAATTGGCTTATGCGCCGGCGGACCAGCGGATTGATGGAGAACTCCGCCTCTGCGCTGCGTTCGACCGGAGCTCGGGCCAACTGGAACTGGGAGACACCGGCGAGCATCGGGCCATGGGCACTTTTCTGTGCGATGAGTTCAAAGTCAGGATCGAGTTGGGCCGCCTGGGAAACAACGGGTGGCCCACGGTCTATGAGGCCGGCGGACGGCGCTTCGACATTGCGGAACAGAACCAATGCGCCATGGTGGACCTCCATTTTTTCGAGGACGGAGCTTGCTGCCTGAGCCTGAAATACGCCCCTGAAAAGGATCTGACCCTGCAACGATTCATACTAGAACTGGTGGTCCCCTTCTTTTACCGGCTGGCTTACACCGACCGCTATGGTTTGACCGCGGCCAAGGATGACCTGTGGGGAGAGTATCCTCACGGAGTTGCCGGCGAGATTGAGTACCAGGACGAGATTCTCCAACTTGTCGGAAACAAACCCGGCAGAAACCGGCCCTGCCCATGCGGGAGTGGGTTAAAATACAAGAGATGCCACTTGGACGAAGTAGAAGCGATTAAACGCCGTCGGTTGCGTTAGTGAGCGTCCGATAGAGAGGGACGACCGTGACAACATCCACTGCCAACCCAACACCCTTGCGCCTTGAGTCCACCTTCGGAACCGGCCGGAAATGGACTTCTCAGGCTGGTTCTACCGCAACGGCTTGGGAGTTGGCCGCCTATCATTTGCTATGGGCGGATGATGCAACCGTCGAAGGTGAAGTCCGCAGATTGTGGGAGGCGCGAAAGGGTCGCCAAGCCTATCCTGTGGTCCTGCTGGCCCCGTCGAGCGATGCAGGGAAAGTCCAGGTCGCCGGGCCGCAGGACGCCCGCCCGGTGCGGGAGTTGCCGGCCAGCCGGGTGATCGACTTGCTGGAAACCAGCCGCGGTATGGCGGCCCGCGAAGCGGCATCGTTCCTGGCGCGGGAGTTTAGCCGCCTTGAGGAGGCCGTGGTTCCCGGCCTGCGGGTCAAGGACCTGCTCACACCTCATTTCCTGCGGGAGCGGATGCGCTGGCCCGTGAACCAGGGGCGATTGTCCGGCGCAGTTGAAGGCAGGGGACGCACTGGCAGCATGGCATGGCGCTCGCTGTTCCAGGAAATGGGTTACCAAGTGGAGCAACTTCCGCACCGCGGCTACCTGCTCCGGTACGACAATGCCCCGGTTGCCGTAGTGCATCCTCACCGTGATCCGGCCAACTTCAGCCGACTCACGGACAACGGGGAACTCCCAGAGGGAATGGTGCTGGCCGACTGCGGGCAGTACGGCGCTCAGTGGGGCGTCCTAGCGGCATCCGGCCGCTACCGGCTCTTTCAGCGGCGCCCCCCGGTCGGCCCGGCTACCGGGCAGCACTTGGAAATAGATACGGCTGAGTTGGAACGGAAAGACCGTTTTTATCTCGGCCTGCTTGCGCCGGAATCTTTGAAGGAAGAAGGCTGGCTGACCGAGTGGGTTGCGGAAGCTAAGGACTTTGGCGAAGAGTTGCGTAGGGGCTTGGAAGAGCGCTTGATCAAGGATGCGCTGCCCAACATCGCCCGGGGTCTGGGTGAGTATCTTGAATCACAGGGCGCCGACCTGAGTGACGGGGAGCAACTTCGGCAGATTGAAGAGGCTGCGCTGACCTTAGTGTTCCGCTTTATGTTCCTGCTTCACACCGAAGCACGAGGCTACCTCCCTATCGGCTCGGCGGCTTACCGGCCCCACAGCGCCCGTCAACTGTCCGAGGATTCCCGCCTCGCCGGGTCTTCTCTCAGCCGAAAAGCCACCCAACGGTGGGACCGCTTGCGGACTCTCGTGCGGATGGTCCGCACCGGGGACCGCTCCGCCGGCGTCCCCGCCTACAACGGCAGCCTGTTCGCCGCCGACGGCTTCCCTGGAAGCGCCGTGCTGGAACGGGCCGAGATTGCCGACGTTTACCTGGCCCCCGCCCTGGTGTCCATCGCCTATGAAACCGATAAGGCCGATGCTCCAGGGTTGGACTATGCCGGCCTGCAAATCGGCCACTTGGGAGCCATCTATGAAGCCTTGCTGACCTTGCGGCTAACCCGTGCTCCTGAAGACTTGGCCTACGACGCTAGGGGCGATGTGTTCCGGCCTGTCCGTGCCGGGGAGCAACCGGAAGTAACCAAAGCGCAGCTCTATTACCAAGCCGAGGCCGGTGGGCGGAAGGCGGGAGGTGTGTTCTACACTCGCCACGAATTCGTAGACCACTTGCTCAACCATTCTCTGTTGCCCGCCCTTGACGACCACTTGGCCGAAGTCAGGAAATCGGCGGACCGGAACCCCACTGAAGCCGCACAGAGGATCTTTGATTTTTCGGTGGTGGACCCGGCGATGGGCAGTGCCCACTTCCTGACGGCGGCCCTGGACATGATGGCCGACCGCATTGAGATTTTCCTGGCTGAGGTTGGCGGCTTGCCCGGAATCGCCCAACAGCTCAGCGAGTTGAGCCAGGACAACGGAGCGATTTCACAACAACCGGAGGACGGCGACCTGCTACGAAGGTTGATCCTGAAACGCTGCATCTACGGCGTGGACCTTTCCCCGATGGCGGTGGAAGTCGCCAACGTTACGCTGTGGCTGGCATCCTTCGTTCCCGGCCTGGCCCTCTCCTACTTAGGCAGCAATCTCAAGTGTGGTGATGCCCTCATTGGCGTGGCCGACCCGTCCGTCGTCGGCGCCAGCGACAGCCCCATGTTCACCGGCCAGAACGTGCGTAATGCGATGGAGCAAGCTGCGAAGTTGCAACGGGAGCAGGCGGCCATCCCAGACCGTACCCCGGAGGAGGTCAAACGCTCCGAGGAATTGGGTTCCCGTCGGGAGGAAGCCACCGCCGGACTGAGCTCAGCCTTTGACCTGTGGACAGCGGAGCCTTTGGGATTGGACGGTGCCCGGCATACGTTGGAGACCCACGCCGATTCCATCGTTGAAGCAGGCAAAGAACTGGATGCCGAAGTTATGGATGCAAGGGATGAGGCATCGCGTATCGCCAACCAGTACCGCTTTTTCCACTGGCCCCTAGAGTTTCCCAACGTTTTTCACCGGGAACGTGCAGGATTCGACGTGGTTGTGGGCAACCCGCCGTGGAACGAAATAACCATCGAGGAACTGGCCTTTTACGCACTGCGTGAGCCAGGTCTGCGTGGATTGCCCAATCTGGCCGATAGAAGAAAGCGCATTGCACAACTCGACAAACAGAACCCTGAATGGCGAGGGGAATTTGAGGCCCAGCAACAGCAGTTATCTGTCGTCCGGGGATTTTTCTCAGTGAGCGGAGGATACCAGCTTCAAGGTGTGGGAGACAGAGACTTGTGCCAACTCTTTTGCGAGCGATACAGCCATCTCGTCAGGCAGGATGGACGGCTGGGCGTAGTGTTGCCTCGTTCTGCATTCTTGGCACAAGGCGCCAAGGGGTTCAGGGAGTGGCTGTTTGCCCACAACAGTCTGCGACGCCTTGACCTCCTTCTCAACAACAGGGGCTGGGCCTTTACCATTCATCCTCAATACACGATTGCTCTAATGACCGGTCAGCGCAAGGTACCGACTGAACAAGCCGCCTTCCAAGTGACGGGGCCTTCCGCAAATCTCAAAGAGTTCCATCATGCGGCACGCAGTCAGGGCGTAAGTATTCAGGCGCCCTCCTTGGGAGGCGCCCGAGTAGTTCCACTGTTGCCAAGCCAGATGCACGCTGATGTGTTGGCGAGGTTGCGTGGCGGCGTACAGTTTGATTCGCTTCGAAACCCTGAAAATCAAAAAATTTCAAAAGGGCGCGCTGCTGTGTCTCATGCAATTCCGTATAGGGAGCTAGATGAGACACAGCAGCGCGCCCTTTTCTCTCATTCCAGGGGTTTGCCAGTGTGGAAGGGTCGGTCCTTTGACCAGTACGAACCTCATGGTAATGAGCCTGCTGGTTATGCGAAATGGGACGAGGTTCTTGCCTATGTCCACAACAGGCGCAAGCGCTCTCCCGTCTTCAAGCGGCTATTTTCTGCCGAAGTCCTTGCCGACCCCAGCTCCCACCCAATGAACCACTGCCGTATTGCGTTTCGCGATGTGACTAACAGGACTAACTCCCGGACGGTGATCACATGCCTAGTTCCTCCACGGACGCCATTGACGAACAAAGCCCCATACCTTTTGTTTCCTGGCTGGGGGTCTCTCTTTCAAGCAAGTATCTTGGGTGCAATGAACAGCATTCCTTTTGACTGGGTAGCGCGAAGGTACGTAGAAACAAACTTGAACTACTTTATCCTTGACATGCTCACCTTCCCACAACCGGGCAACACTCCCTGGCAGCGAATCGGAGCATTGGCGGCGCGGCTGTCCTGCGTGGACCAGCGGTTTGCCGACTTTGCGGCGGAGTCAGGCGTGGAATGCGGGCCTCTGACCGACGCCGAGCGCAGCGACAAACGGGCGGAGATTGACGCACTGGTGGCCCATGCCTATGGGCTGACCGAGGACGAACTGCGTTTCATATTTACTGACTTCACCGAGAATGCTGTAACTCCTGCCTACCGGGAGAAAGTCCTGGAATGGTTCGAGCGATTGTAATATGACTGCACGCCATCCCCGATTTACTCCCCTCGGCAGTTCTTACGAGCTGGTCGATAACGACGTCTTCGGGTCTCACGAACAGGCGCTGGAGTGGCTGGCGAACACCTATGTCGATCCTCTCAATGTCGCTACCGGATATGTCAGCCTGGAAGGACTGGACGCGCTGGCGAAGATAGTAAGCAACCGGGTCGGGGGAGGTAGATTGCTTATCGGGGCAACTCCCCTTTCCGAGAGCTTGACCGGCCCGGTAGGTGAGACTGTAACCGGGCGGTTTGAACAATCGGTGATTGCGCTGGGCCGTCAGCGGGACTTTTCCGCTTTCCCCGCCGCCCGCCGGGCTGTCCTGGAGCGGGTTACAGGTTTTATCGATGCCGGGAACGTGGAGGTGAGGCGGTACGCAAGGGGCTTTCTGCACGGAAAGGCGTACATCTTCGGCGAGTTCGACGGCAGGACCACCGGGACCGGCGCGGCCCTAGTTTCTTCGGCCAACCTCACCTTCGGCGGTTTGGTGTCCAACCGGGAACTGGGCATGGTTCACTACCAGCCCAACGTGGTGGCGATGGCGTTGGACTGGTATCAGCGCTTGTGGGATGACGCCCTGGACTTCCGGGAAGAGTTGCTGGAACTGCTGCGGCCTCCTTCGCTTGAGAGCGATCCGCAAACCGTGTTCCTGCGGGCGTTGCTGGAACTCTACGAGAGTGACTTGGACGATGATGGGGCTGACCTCCCCGAGCTGCATACCCTAACCTCGTTCCAGCGGGATGGCTTGGCGCGGGCCAAGCGAATACTCGACGAACACGGCGGAGTCCTTTACGCCGACGGCGTGGGCATGGGCAAGACCGAGATAGGTGTCCAGTTTATTCGGGAGCACACCCGGGACTTGGGACAGCACATACTGGTCATTTCCCCGGCCCAACTCCGGGACCGTCTCTGGCAGCAGCGTTTGGCTGAAGAGAATCTGCCGGGGACCGTAGTCTCCTACCAGCAGTTGGCCCAGGACCGGCAATTGTCTCCCCGTGGCGACCGCAGGGTGTTACCGGTAAACAAGGACGTGTACCGATTTGTCATCATCGACGAAGCCCACGCCTACCGCAACGTCGATAACACCTGGTACGCGGCCCTAGACCGGCTCATGGGTGGAACGTCCAAGAAGCTACTGCTGTTGACTGCCACACCAGTCAACAACTCCCTGTGGGACCTGCACAACCTCTTCTTGCTCTTCGGACGCCACGACAGTGCCTTTAGCGGAGAACCATTGAGGATTTCCAGCCTGCGGAAGTTCTTCGCCGACGCCGGAGCATCCAGGACCGAAAACCTTTCCGAGGCAAAGCTCTTCCCTCTGATCGACGCTCTGACAGTACGAAGGGACCGGGCCTTTATCAAGGACCGTTACCGGAACGAGCGATTTATCGATGGGACACCGGTGAGGTTTCCAGAGCCGGAGTTGCATGAGCGCCGCTACGATCTGGACAGTGCGCACCCCGGCATCGTGCAGTCCATTTACGACGGGATAGACGGGCTGACAATGGCGCGTTATCGTCTATCGGCCTATAGGGTAGACAAGCAAGAAGAATCGGCGTCGGAGGAAGCGCTGGCCGGTTTGATACAGTCCCAATTGCTGAAACGCTTCGAGTCGTCCTGGTATGCGGCGCTGCAAACCGTGAGCAGGATGCGGGACGGCAACAACGTGATACTCCGTGCCATAGCTGAGCGGGGAGTAGTGCCGCCGCCGGAGGTCATCAGGGACCTGGTTGGAGATGCCAGCGAAGACGACACTTTCTTCAGTACCGACCTGATTGACGAGGCATTGGCCGACTCGGAGGGCGGGATTTCCGCCGACAAGTTCAACGACCAGTTCTTGATCGACCTGCAGAAAGACCGGGATGCTCTGGCAGCCATGTCTACGCAGTTGTCGAACTTGACTGACGGCCCCGACCCCAAGCTGGATACGCTCAAAGAGGTGATGTCGGCAACGCCGTCGCAGAAGGTCGCTGTCTTTACCGCCTTCCAGGACACGGCGGCCTATCTCAAGGAGCAAATCGAGGACCAGCCGGAAGTGTTGGGAAACCGCAGTTGGACGGTGGTAATTGGTTCCGAAACCAGCGCCGACGCCCGTACCAGGGAACTTGAACGGTTCTGCCCGGAGTCGGTGACGGACGATCCCAGCTTTGTGCCCGAAAACGGCGAGGTGGACGTTATCATCAGCACTGACATCCTCTCCGAGGGGCAAAACCTGCAACAAGCCCAAGCCGTGCTCTCTTTTGATATGCCCTGGAACCCTCAGCGCGTGGTGCAGCGCAATGGCCGCATCATCCGCCTGCGCAGCCCCCATGACACGGCGTACCTCTACACCCTGCTGCCCGAGCAGGGCGATCTGGACCGCCTGCTAAGGTTGGAGGCTAAGCTCCAAGCCAAGATTATGGCGGCCAACGCCTCGGTAGGCATGGAAACGCCGGTATTGGCCGACGTGGAAACCGAGTCCCAGGTGTACGCGGACTTGAACACCTTTGTGGAACGTCTTGCCAGTGGAGACACGACCCTGCTGGACGAGCAGGAGAGCAGTGGGGAAAGTGGCTCAGCATTTGCGGGTGAACTGTTCCGATCCTATCTGCGGCGCGCCGCAGAGGAAGGGGAAGTAGACCGGCTTCGGAGCCTGCCCTGGGGCATCGGGGCCGCTTTCGTACAGAGGTCCCCGACACTGGCGGAGCCTGCGGTGTTCTTTGCCTGCCGGACCCGCAGGGATGAGCGCCATTGGCGTATGGTGTCCCAGTCGGGTGAAATTCTGCACCGGGATGACCTGCCCATGCTCCGGCTGATAGATCCCCAGCAACACCCCGGTATACCCATCCCTACTGGTATCGACCTGGAGCATCTGTTTGCGGTTGCAGCCGACGACATCTGCCGGGAACATAATGCGCTGCTGGACCCTGAAACCAGGTTTGCTTCCCTTCCTGCCAGCCAGCGGTGGGCGTTAGACGTATTACGCTCGCCGGACGCTCCGCCCGGGGATGAATACGACGAAGGAGACCAAGCCCTTTCGGTTGGCCGGAACAACCTGGTCAGGCGTCAGTTGTCCGAACTGCGACGGGAATACGAAGACAGTGGGATGAGCGTGGCCGACTGCGCCCGTAGAATCATAGATGTCGTCGCGCAGTTTGGCTTGCGCGTCGTCGAGTTTCCAAAAGCTCCTGAGCCAATTACAGAAGATGATTTGGGCGTGGTCTGTTACCAGGTAGTGCTGCCTTCCCGTCCCTAGGGCGGTCCGCCCGTTGCATTCGGTGACGGTAGACGGAGGGCGGACACCGGCGCCCCGCAAGGTCTCGGAAGAAACCCGAGCCTTTATGTGTGCCTGGGCTCGTGGCGCAACCGTGGTTAGCGTGGCAATCCCACGGCGCGCCTCCTACCTAACTGTTCTCCGGTGAAGACCGGCTTCGTGCTTTCAGAGGTCGGCAAAGACTCCAGCCGGCCCAGCGGCTTGTCCGCCGCGCCCGTATCCAGTAAGGGCAGGCTGTTGGCGTGGTCTTCCTTGCGCTAAGGGCTGTCTGGCTCCGGCTGCGCCAACAGGGCGGAGCAGCCGGGCTCGCGCACTTGATGGTTGACGAACACCCGGCCGTGGCCGTCGTAGCCGGTGGCGTAGGCGAACTGCACCTCCGCTCCCCAGGGCGCCCGGCCCCCGACCCGGATGGTGCCATCGCCGGGCTTGCCATCGCTCCGTGGCCCGCCAGCGCCCTTGACCACCACGCCGTTGCGCTTACCCTTCTTCCAGGCCAGCACCTTCAGATTGACGGGCATCACCCGCTCCGCCGGCGACGGCGCGAACAGGACCTCGTGCAGCCGCCGCAGCACGTCCCCCGACGGGGTGCGCTGGCCGGACATTACCAGGGAGAGGTAGCCGACGCTGATGCCGGCCCGCCGCTCACTGGTTCGGCCCGTGGAGCTACGAAGTGGTTACCACCGTGGACTAGAAAGCGGGCCGATCGGTCCGGGAGGACAGGCAGGACGCCATCAAGGAGGCGGAGAAGCGCTGAGGAGGCGGGCGGCGGGAGCAGAGGGGCCGGAAACGCAAAAAAGGCGACATACATTGGCGGAGGGGGAGAGGATGCCGACATGCGGCGTCCTCTCCCCGCAGGCTCCGGCCTAGCGTCCCGCGCCGACCGGCTCGGCCTCGCGCTCTTGCTCCATCGCCCACTCGAACATGGACCTGGTGGCGGGCTGTGGCTTCCCGTTGCGGCGCTTCGGCTTGACGGGTTCCGCCATGAACTCGGCCCAGGAGAACAATGACTGCTGATGCTCCTGGGCCTCGTCACCGTGGCAGCCGTTGCCGTTAACCGGGGCGGGCGCGTGCCCGTCGCCCGGCGCCAACTCAACCGTCGGCCCGACGCTGAACAGGTCATGGCCGTTGTCGTAGTGGTCCATCGCCTTCGGTTTGGAGCAGCTCTCGCAGAGATAGCTGTCCTACGCTCGGCGTCGCTGGTGGCAGTCCCAGCAAACGTCTCCCGGCAGCTTCAGCCGGTGCTCCGACTCGATGGCGTAGACGTGGTCGCAGCCTTCGGTGGTGCAGACCTTCCATGGCCTGCCGTTCAGCCGTGGGTTCCCGCCGCCGGCGTGGTAGTGCCACTCGTTCACGCAGCCTGGGTCGCTGCAGGGCGAGACGCCGGCGCCGTGGCGGATATGTACCATCCAATGGTGGCGGGCCCGGATGTGGCGGATGACCGTAAGGGTCTCCGTGGTGAGCGTAATGCGGCCCTTCGAGATGAAGAGCTCGCACACCGCGCAGACCCCGATGCGGCCGTTCGGGCGCTCAGACGTGCTGTAGCTGACGGGGCGGAGTCCTCCGTCCTGGTCGTGGACGAGGCAGATCTCGCAGCGTACCTGGGCGTGGCCAGGTGCCTTCGTGATGCTGTTCATGGCTGGCTTCCCTCCTTCGTGTTTGTGAATGGCGGCCTCGAGGAGAGCCTCGACGAGGCCGTGAGCATCGTTGCGGCAGGCAGCGGCGGCTACACGTGCGTGCCAGGGTGCTCCTGGCGCGTCGTACTCCAGCTCGGTGAGCTTCGCGAACACGGCATCCGCAATGTCCCGCATGTATGTGTCCGGGCGTGCCATCTCAATGAAGTCGAAGTCGCTGCATTCGCAGGAGCAAGATTCTGCGATGCAGTAGCTCCTGTCGGCCTGGAGCCAATGGCCGCAGCCTCCGCAACGGAGGCCGAGGTCGGGCTGCTGTCCGGCGCGTTCTACGGTCATGGTCTACCTCCTTCGGTGGTGCTGTTGAATGGGTACGTGCAGAGCACGTTCGAGCAGTGGGCGTTAGCCCGGGGCATTGGGTGCAAGCAGCCGGTGCCGTGTTGCATTCGCTACCTCTTTCCTGCCGCTGATGCGGCGTACTTCGTTCGGGTCGGCCAGGGCGGCTTCGGACCCCGCTGAGCGGCTAGACGGAGTCCTTTCCCGTCGGGCCTCGGCGACTGCCATCGTGGAGCGGCTTCGTCCGTAGAGCAGTTCGTATAGGCCGGGATTCGCGGCGCTCAGCAGGACATGGCTGCGGCCCGGTGCGGGCCGTCTGCGTCGCTTCGAGGACGGAAGGCCGATAGCAAGGGTGTGGGGCAGTCCCGTCCTTAACACAGTTCGTTCTGAGGGTAACGGAGGCAAGCTACGCGTCGGCGGCCTCCGGTTTCTCCAATAGGGCGAAACATCCAGACTCGCGCACCAGGTGGTTGACGAACACCCGGCCGTGGCCGTCGTAGCCGGTGGCGTAGGCGAACTGCACCTCCGCTCCCCAGGGCGCCCGGCCCCCGACCCGGATGGTGCCATCGCCGGGCTTGCCATCGCTCCGTGGCCCGCCAGCGCCCTTGACCACCACGCCGTTGCGCTTACCCTTCTTCCAGGCCAGCACCTTCAGATTGACGGGCATCACCCGCTCCGCCGGCGACGGCGCGAACAGGACCTCGTGCAGCCGCCGCAGCACGTCCCCCGACGGGGTGCGCCGGCCGGACATTACCAGGGAAAGGTGGCCGGCGCTGATGCCGGCCCGCCGCGCCGCCTCGTTCTGGCTGATGCCGTGGGCGTCCATGCGGTCCCACAGGGCGCGGCAATCGACCCTGGGCTTCTGGGCGGGGGCGGCCTGGGCCGGAGCCTGCAACAACGCCTCCACCCGCTGCTGCACCTTCACCCCCATGTTGCGGCGGCCCCGGGACACGTCGGACAGGTAGCCGCTGGACACGCCCGCCTTCTCCGCCAGTTGGTTCATGCTCATTCCCATCTCCCGGGCCCGCTCCCGGATGCAGGTACTTTCGCCACTGACCAGGCCGCCCTGGCGATAGACCACCCCCTGGCCGGGGACCTCGCCCAGGACGGCCATGGCCTTCTCCTTCATGGCTTGGGACCAGGACACTTTCCCGGTGGAGAGCATGGACAGGTAGCGGGTCGAGACGCCCATCCGGTCCGCCAGTTCCTGCATGGTGAGGCCGTGGCGCCGGGCGGCGGCGCGGAGTTCGGTCTCGGGTTTGCCCTGGGCTTTGTTCGATGCCGATGTCGTGGTCGGCTGGGTTGCCGTCGGCTGTTCGATGCTGGTAGTTGGCGTCATGTCGCTTCCTCCGAAACGCAGAAAGCGGGGCCGCCCGAAGACGACCCCGCTTGATATGGCGTAGGTATTTGAGGTCGTCCGGGCGGCCCTGAGCCGCCGGTGCCCGGTCAGGGGCAATAGAGAAGGGCCGCCTCCCGAAGGAGAGCGGCCCTATTGGATTGGGATGGTCCTGGGAGGCCCGGAGGCCCCGTGGTCAGCGTCCGGTGTTTCGTGCTTTCGTTGCTTGGCGCCGGTTCCCCGCCTGTACAATGCGCCGCACCACCAGGGCGGCGATGCCCAGGCCGATGAGGTTGAGGAAAAAGGTCCCGAAGCCGCTGCCAGTCAACAACGGTGCCACGACGAGCAGGCCCACCGCCAGCGCCAGGGTCAGCCGCTTGTGCCGCCAGAGGAACCGGCCGAGATTGGCCGCCAGGGAAATTGCCCGTATCACGCTTGTCATGTTCGCCTCCTTTGTTTTTCTG
Organism: Chloroflexota bacterium; assembly: GCA_028875055.1. GTDB lineage: Bacteria > Chloroflexota > Dehalococcoidia > Lucifugimonadales > UBA3495 > Bin22. The sequence continues at coordinate 12,800 of JAPPGG010000061.1, read as the reverse complement.
TGATTGACGTTTGCGGGCTTGACCCACGCGGCATCCGGGGAGCGCGGGCCGTGCTGATTGCAATGAAAGATTGGGAAAGACGGACTCCGCCCCCGGGCCGGATGCCTGGCGCGGGAAACGGAGCGATTGAGGGGGGAGTAAAAGAAGACGCAGCCCGGCCCAGGTACTTGTTTACGACCTGGGGGGCTGCGCAAGGGAACGGGCGCGGCCAGCCGACGAGAGTGTCGCCAGCCGTCGCGCCGTCAGTGAGGCCGCGAACCAGTCCTATCCAACTGGCCGCAGGCGTGAGGAAGCGGCCGAGGCGCCGTCAGCGCATCAACCGCAACGTGAGAAGAGGGCGAAGCGGGTCGGCCGCTCCGCGAGTGAGGATGAAAGGGCCGGAGTTCCTGGCCGGGTTCCTGTTCCTGTCTGCCACCTCCTGGACGACGTTGGCGGTGCTGACAAACGGCGCCAGCGTGGTGTGGTGTCCCGCATCGAACCGGTCGCCGGAGGAGCAGAGCTCGACCCCGGTTCCGCATCACGCAGCGGGCGGGCGCTTATCCCTGTTTGAGGTCGCCGCCGGGAGAGCAGGGCTCGATCCCAGGCGAACAAACCGGGTCGGGGATGGACCCTCCAGTTTTCTGGGCTGGAAACACTGGAAAAAGCCAGACAATGCAATCAATTATTCACGAACCCATGAGCCAACGGAACCCCGAAAACCTCTCGTTTACCTCCGCCCACGCCAATTGTTTTCTGCCGTCCCGCAGAAATCGAATGGCCGTTCCACCGTTATCTCCACCAACGTCCCCGGTGCCCTACTTCCGCCACAGTCCCAGCGTGAGGAAGCGCCGCAGCCGGAGCATCTTGCGGTCCACGTTCACCTCGTACAGCATCTCGTTCCGCCGCTTGACCTCCTGCCAGCGGTCGCCCAGGTCCCAGGGCCGCGTCGCCGGGGGCAGGGTGAGCTCGTGCGTTTCAATCAACTCGACCTCCAGCCCCAGCCGCCGCTCCCGGGCGTTCAGCACGTCCAGCGCATCAGTCGCCGCGCCAAAGGCGTCCCGGGCCTCCCGCCACTGAACAATCACCGCCGTGGCCGCGTCGCCGTACACCAGATCCTCGCCGGGTTCCGCCTCCGCCGTAACCAGGTCGGGATACACCCGCCGGGGCCTGCCGACCGGGGGCGCTGCCGCCGGCGCCGGACTGCCCGCCAGTGTGCCGGCATTGGCCTGAGCCGCGCCGTTCCCTGCCGCCTCCAACGCCGACACCCGCCGCGCCAACTCCGCCAACTCCCTGGCCTGCTCCCCAACGGCGCTCTGCCCCTCCTGGCGCAACGCCGCCAGCCCCTCCCGCAGCAATCGCTCCAACTCCGTCAAGCCGTCCTCCAGCAGCCCCTGACGGTGCCGCTGGGTGGCCGCCGCCGACCCGCCACCCTCCAATAGGTGCCTTTCCAGCGCCCCGGCCAGCGTGGGCGTCAGCCGCCGCGACTCCTCGTACCGCGTCAACGTCCGGGGGCTGACCCCCAGGGTCTCCGCCGCCTGGGTCTTGCCCTGCTGCCCGATCAGGTCTCCCAGCAGGGCCGTCAGCCGCAGCTCCCGCAGGCTGTCCAGGCTCCGGGTGCTCTCCGGGTAACTCTCGCTCTCTCCCATCGTCATGCCCTCCTCGCTGGACAACTGTCCGATTTCCAACGTGGCGCTGTCCAAAGTCTCCCGCCAATGCCGACGGCGCACTGTCCGATTTCCTACGTGCGGCTGTCCGCCACCGCTGGAAGCTGCCCTGGAACCGAAGTGTTCGCTGCAACCGTCCGATAGGGGGCAGTTTCCCCCGCTTTCAGGTTCAACCGGACAGAATTGGACAACTGTCCACCAACTGCAAATCCCTGTACACGGGTATGACACCACAGCGGCCTGTCCAAACGCCATGCCTTATAAGGGGTGACGCCGGCGTCACCATCCCGCCCCCTGCCGCCGGTTTGGGGGGCGTGAGAGAGTTGACAAGGCGGGGTGGGTGGCCCACCATCGGAGTAAGACTGGATAACAAGAGGTAAATCATGCCGAGAACAACCAAGACGATCACCTTCTCGTTACCGCCGGAAATGGTGGAGCGGCTGGATGAAGCGATGCAGGGGCAGGGCCGGTCCCGGAGCGAGTTCCTGCGGGAGGCGGTGCTGCGCTACATCGAGGAGTGCGAGTGGCGTCAGCTGCTCCGGTACGGGGAGGAGCGGGCTAGGGAGCGGGGCATCGGGCCGGAGGACGTGGCCGACCTGGTGGAAGAATACCGGGCCGAGGCGAGCCGGTCCCAGCCATGAAGGTGGCCCTGGACACCAACGTGATCATCTCGGCCCTGAACTTCCCCGGCAACGAGCGACTGGTGCTGGAGCTGGCCCTGCGGGGCCGGTTCGAGTTCTTCCTATCGATCTTCATCCTGGGAGAGGTGGCTGGGGTGCTGACGCGAAAGTTCGGCTGGGACGAGGAGCGCACAGCCCGGGTGGTATGGACTCTGGAGAACGCCGCCACCGTGATCGAGCCGCCGCGCCTGGAGGGAGTGATCGAGGGTGGCCACGCCGACAACCGAGTGCTGGAGTGCGCGGTGGCCGTCCGCGCTGACTACCTGGTAACCGGCGACCGGCGGCACCTGCTGCCCCTGGGGGAACACCGGGGCACAATAATCGTCAACGCGCCGCGTTTCCTGTCGTTACTGACGGAAGTTCCGGTAGACGATAGGCGGGCGGCCCCAATCGCTGACAGAAAGTAGTTCCCCTCTAGAGACTAACGCTGGGGAAGTCCATCTCAAATACGGCTTCAGGTGTCGGTGGTGATAGCGCGTACCAAAGGCACTGGCAAGGACAACAATAGGGACATGGCCATATGACAAGAAGGATGGCAACGGAGGCTGAGTCACACAACCCTGTAGAAGTCCCTGATAAGACCAAAAAGCAGGGAGCGGTTAAACGGCGGGGAAAGCCTATCCTGCCCTGCTTCCCACGGAGGTCCAAAACTGATGACCATCTCCTTGCCGGGGCCTGACCGACTTTCGGCAAAGAATAGACCGGAGAGGGCATTTTCAGGCACGTCCTGAATCCCAAATATCTGTTGCAAGATTTGTTTTTTCAGATCCACGTCGTTTCTTATGTGGTCATAGAGCAAGGAAAACAAGGTGATGCCGGGGAATATCCAGTCGTCTTCTGGACGCCAAAGGCCCCTATCCCTACGACCAAGGTCGCGTTCAACAAGATCACACAAAGCCAAGGCCGCGAATCGGTGCGGAAGGGCGACTGACCTCAACGTGCGAATGAACTCCGAATAATACACGCTTGTCATGGGTGTTTCGTCGCTCTTGACGTCCAGGCAATGATTGCCGTCTGCGTGGGGAATATAGGCGAAGTAGCGGAAGTGGATTATGGCCCCTAGGAATTTCTCCAGTCCGATGGTATCGCCGTCGAGGACGGCTTTGGCACTATCTGGGTGTTCGGGGTCGGCCACGGACCGGGTAGTGTGCAGGGTTTTCCTGACGTTATGACCGTATTGGCGCAGATTAACTGGCCCGACGATATCTAGAACCGCTCGCGCCCAAAAAGCAGCCTCGGCTATGAGGTATTCGCTCGGTTGGGTTCCTAAACCGAAATTACCGTCAATCTGGTCGATTTTCCTACGGGGTGCCGTCAAAATAGTTTGCTCCAGATCATCACTGCCCGGAGTTGACAGGCGGCCAGGTATGACGCTGTCCTCTTGGCATAACGGGTTGCTATCCCGCGCCACTGCTTGAACTCTAGGAACCCGTTCTCTACCAGGTGACGCAACTTGTACAGTGCCCGGTCATAGTCCCGCTGTTCCTTCCGGTTGCTTTTGGGTGGTATCACCGGGTCCATACCCAACTCCGTGGCCGCAGCTATGATTTCATTGGTGTCGTAGGCTTTGTCCGCCAGCAGGCACTGGGCCTCTATACCCTCAATCAGAGGCAGGGCTTGGGTGCAGTCAGCAACCGTGCCCTCGGTCACCGCCAGCCGTACCGGCATTCCGTGAGAGTCCACCGCCAAGTGCAGCTTGCTGTTCAGCCCCCTTTAGTACGGGCAATGGCCTGGTTGCCGCCCCGGGCCCCGGCGCTGTGAGGGTGGGCCTTGATATAGCTGGCGTCTATCATCAGCCACTCGAAATCAGGGTCATCTATCACGTCCTCCAACAGTCCGGCCCAGACACCCCGGTCCCGCCAGCGGCAGAAGCGCCGGTGGGTGTTCTTCCAGTCTCCGTAGTCCGGGGGCAGGTCTCGCCAAGGAGCGCCAGTGCGCAAAATCCAGGACACGGCGTCGATAAACTGCCGGTTGTCGTGGGCCGGTCGGCCCCTCCTGCCCTCTCCTCCGGGCAAATGTGGCTTCAGGCGCTCCCAAACCGCATCGGTCATATCGTGGCGCCGGTGTACTGCCGCCATACTCCCCACCTTCTACATCTCCCTGTTTCCAACAATCTATCACCCTCTCATAGTTTTGACGACACCCCATAGACAGCGCAGCAATTTGTTCGATAAGGCGCATAATTTTCCTTCCTTGGAATTCCGCCCGAATTCCTCTAATAGGCGTACAACCTGAGTCGGCTAACGGTGCATTTACTGCCCACCGCCGTTTCCGACAATCCTCTGAACGCGATCTGGTAGTCCCACACAGTCTGGCCCGGCCCCAAAAACCGCGTCGATATATTCGTTGTTGGATAAGCCTGGTCGCAAGCCCTTGCTGTGCACAGTTGTAGCCTTCAGATCTTTAGTGAAACTACGGGCTGTCGCACCGACCCTTTGGGACGACTAAGACTGTGAGTGAGCTGACTCTCATAACGACTGTCCGCTTGCCTGGCTTCATCGTTTCCGTCTTCCTATACCAAGAACATCCGGATTCGCCAACTCCCCCAATATTGATTTCAGCGTGGTGCCTAACTGACATTCCTTATTGCGTGAACAATATTCCCTGAACCTGTTATAGGCATCGGTATGTGAGCGTCAAAAAATACCGTGCAGCGATCAAGGTCTGGCATATCCGAAAGAGAGAACTCAAAGGTCGGAATCCCGACCATTCGATTCAGGCCCTCGCCGATCTTGCTGTTGATTAAGGCGAGGTAAAGATACAGTCCTGCAAAAACTGTGATGAGGTGCATGTACCGAAACGCACATACTTGGATTCCGCGCAGAATCAACATCGCATCGTCCTTGCTTCTCTTGGCCGAAGGCTGCCGTCCGCCGTGGAACGGATCGCTAGGAAAAGTGACGGGAGCGTGGGCTCCATCCGTGTTGACCGTAGAGCGGATCACGTCAGCCAGGGATACAGCAATTCCATCACAGATTAAGAGCTGCTGACCCGCCCATTGGTCGCAACTGGGCAAGTCACGGTCACCGAACATCGCACATGGGTCGAATGACAACCTGCTGTCTGGAGTTAGATGGCTGGGCCAATCCAATACACCAGGCAGAGGCCAATCGACTTTGACGCTAAAGCTCCAAGGGCCAGCATGAAATGACCTGTCCGTGACTTTGCTTGTTTCCGAATGCGTGTGAGTTAACCGCGTAGTGCTTTCCTTGACCATGAGGCTGGCAGCCTCCAGGGTCTCGATTTGGGATGGGGGTTTGTTGATCCTACCCAAAAACAGCCCAGCTTCCCTACAAGTTTCATTGTCGAGGAGGCGAGGATTGCGCGAATCGCCAAGTGCCGTCTTCCTGAGAAAGATTGAGCAATGCCTGGCTAAAGTTTCGACAACGTCCCCCTTTCCCCCTGCTGATATTAGGGAGACGCATCCTTCGATAACCATTTGGAGGTCGGTCATTGCCTCGATAGTCTCACTCACCTTGTCGCCGCTGCCATGCAGGACGGGAGTACCCAGTTTCTCCAGCTCGAACGCTTCCACGTTTGCAAAATCGTCATTGGCTCCTGTCAATCCCGACACCTCCCTCCCGATTTGTTTTCAGATTTCTGTACTAGCGTAAATCATTGCGCACAGCCGGGCAATTATCCGGCGTATGCCTCTCATGCCTGAATCTCGACCCAGGAACAGGCCTACGAGGAGTTGGCCCGGAGAGGGGACACCAACCGCTGACACTAGCTCCTTGACAGATACCGCTCGAATGTTTCATTATACTGAGTAAGACTGGGTAATTATACTCCACGACAAAAAGGGAAGCACATATGACGAAAAAGCAGCAGTTCCAATCCCTCACCCCGGCGGCCCTCTACGCCCGGGTCTCCAGCGACCGCCAGGACGTGGACCTGTCCGTGGCCGCCCAAATGCGGGCGCTCAGGGACTACGCCGAGAAGAACGGCTACGCCATCGCCCGGGAGTACATCGACGAGGCCGAGAGCGGACGCATCGCCGACCGGCCCCAGTTCAGGAAGATGATTGAAGAGGGCGGCAAGGCCACCGCTCCCTTCCAGGTGATCTTGGTCTGGAAGTTCTCGCGCTTTACCAGAAAACGGGAGCACGCCGTGGCCTTCAAGTCCATGCTCAGGCGCAAGGGCATCCGCGTGGTCTCCATCACCGAGCACGCCGACGACTCACCCACCGGCAAGCTGATGGAAGCCATCATTGAGAGCGTGGACGAGTTCTACAGCGAGAATCTGGCCCAGGAGGTTGTGCGGGGAATGCGGGAAGCGGCGTCAAGAGGCTACTTCCTGGCCTCCCGCGCTCCCTTCGGCTACAACCGCATCAAGGTCAGCGACGGGGTGAAGGACCGGCCCACCCTGGAGATCGACCCGGACGCCGCGCCCATCGTACAGGAAATCTTCGAGAGTTCCCGCCGGGGCAACGGCTTGAAGGAAATCTGCAAGGAGTTGAACGGCCGGGGCATCACCATCCGGGGCAAGCGGTGGCAGAAGAGCACGGTACACAACATGCTGACCAACGAAGCCTACACCGGAACGGCGGTTTGGGGTGTGAAGAGCAAGGACGACAAGGCGGGTGATCCGGTAAGGGTCGAGAACGCCTGGCCCGCCCTGGTGTCCCGTGAGACCTTCGACGCGGTGCAGAACGGGATGCACGAGCGGGCGCCGGCGCAGCAGAGGCCCGCGCGGGTGGGCAGCCAGTACCTTCTGAGTGGTCTTCTCCGCTGCGGGGTTTGCGGCAAGCCCTACTCCGGCCAGGCGGCCAAGAGCGGCAAGTTCGCCTACTACGTCTGCGCCAGCCTGCTCAGGGAGGGCTCGGGAAGCTGCACGGGCCGCTACCTGAACGCCGAGCGGGTGGAGGACTACATCATCGAGAAGGTGCGGAAGCGCATTCTCACCGAGGAGACCATCACCGAGTTGGTGACCCTGGTAGCTGAGGAGATTGACGCCCTGGCCGGTGAGGTGAATGGCCGGCTGAAGGCCATCGACGCCGAGCTTGCCGACGTGGAGACCCGGTTGGAGAACCTCTACCAGGCCCTTGAGACCAGGCAGTTGCCCATCGAGGCGCTGTCGCCCCGCATCCTGTCATTGAAGGCGCGGCAGGACCAGTTGGTGGCGGCGCGGGAGGAGGCCGAGGACCAGTTGGAGCGGCGGCGGGCGGACGTGCCCACGTCCAGGGAGATCAAGGGGTACGTGGCAGACTTCCGGGAGTTTCTGATGGAAGGGACGTTCCCGGAGCGGAAGGCGCTGATCCGCAACTTCGTGAAGGGAATCGAGATCGTGGACGACGAGGCGACGCTGACCTATACTATCCCCATGCCGCAGGATGGTGTGACGCGGGAATCGGCATCAGTTCTCGATTTTGTCCAGTCCGGCCCACCACGTTAACGATTGACAGTGCCGCGCAAGTATCTAAGATGCTCAGGCATTAGCATGCTTCAGATCACCGGATACCGAACTAGGGACCCATAAGCAGATGCCCCTGGACGACCAAATCGTTGCGAAAATCGAGTTGCTCATCCGGCGACCCGTGGCGCAAGTGTTTGACGCCTTCGTGAATCCAGATGTGATTACGAAGTTTTGGTTCAACCGTACCTCCGGGCCGTTGGTAGCTGACGGCTCGGTGAAATGGTTCTGGGATCTGTACGAAGCATCGACGACGGTCCGCGTGTTGGCATTGGAGCAAGACAAGCGGATCTACATTGAATGGGATGTTGAATCGGAAAATCCATCGCGAGTTGAGTGGACTTTCGAAGACCGTGGGGCCGACGGGACGTATGTCAGTGTCGTCCATAGCGGCTTCGATAGTGACGCCAATGACGTGATCGACCAAGTTGTAGATTCGACGGGCGGCTTCGCTCTCGTTCTTGCGGCAGCCAAGGCATACCTTGAGCATGGTGTCTCCCTGAACATCGTCGCCGACCGATTTTGACCAAACGGTTGACCGGCTGCTATGGGTACCTGCCCGGTCTGTTCCACCACCCCTTTTCCCTTTTCAGGCTCCCACGAAGTCCCTTACCGCCGTGAAGTACTCATTGATGCCCCGGTAGAGCAGGTCGTTGTGGCCGGCCCCGGGGATGGTGAGGATGTTCTTCTGTTGAGAAGCGAAGCTCTCGTACATCTCCCGGGCCTGGTCCACCGGCGCCAGGGTGTCCACTTCACCGTGAATCACCAGGGCGGGCATGCTGATGGAGGCGACCTTGGCCCGGTATCCGGCTTCCAGGGACTCTGCCGTGGCCGGGTCCACCCCGTAGCAGAAGTTGCCGAGGATGGGACGGCCGCTTTCGATGATTACGCCCTGCAGCGCGCCTTCGGGGCTGCCGGTGGCCAGCTCAAAGGCGGCGTGGCGTCCCATGGAGCGGCCCATGACGAACAGGTGGCCGGTGAACTGCCCGGCTTCCAGGATGCGGCCAACCTCCTCCCGTACCTTGTGGGCGTCGGCCAGCATGGAACTGAAGGTGGGCAGGCCGCCGCTGTTGCCGTAGCCCCGGTAGTCGGCCACGAAAAAGTTGATCCCCACCTGGTTATAAATCGGGGCGATGTTGTCGTAGTCCGCCGCCGTTTCCCAGTTGCCGTAGAAAAAGAGGATAGTGGGCTGGCCCTGGGCGACGGGAAAGAAGCGGCAGGAAAGGCTGATATCGTCGGTAACGGGAATGGCAAAGTCCTGGGCTCCTGTGGGTGTGGGCGTCCGGTTGCGGCGGGGATAGAAGGAGTTCATGGAAATTTCGGGCCGGTCAAGGGCCGAGTAGTCGGTATTCGTCATAGTTCGCTCACCAGCTTCAAGTTGCAAGGGCAGTCGGGGTGAACAGGATTGGGGCCGATTGGCCGGGGAGAGGAAGCCGCGCCGGGGAACCGGCTAAGTCCCGTCTCTCCGGTCCAGCCAGGCCCGAACCGGGCTAAACCTCCTGGTGAGCCCAGGCCCGGATCAGGTGATGGGCAATGGCGATGGGGCCGGGGAGCCGGAGCTTTTCGCTCTTTTCCTGCAGCGCCAGCAGCACCTCGGAGCGGTCGAACCACTGGACGTCGGTCATCTCCTCGTCGTCCATGTTGATGCTGGTGCTGTCGGCCTCGGCGTGGCAGCCGATCATCAGGGACGATGGAAAGGGCCAAGGCTGGGACGAGTGGTACCGCACCCTCTTGACCCGGATGCCGGCCTCCTCCATTACCTCCCGGGCCACCGCCTCCTCGATGGCCTCGCCCTGGTCCATAAAGCCGGCCAGGGCAGAGTAGCGGTTCATGGCCTGGAGGCGTCCCCGGGACTGGCCCAGCAGGCAGCGGTCGCCATCGGAGACCAGCATGATGATCACGGGGTCGGTCCTGGGGAAATGCTCGGCCTTGCAGACTGGGCACTCCCGTTTCTGGCCGCCCCGCCTGATCTCGGTGGCGTGACCGCAGACGGAGCAGAAGCCGTGGCGGTTGTGCCAGTTTACCTGGGCCCGCCCCTGGGCCATGATGCCGGCCTCGGTGGCGCTGAGCACGGTTTCGGCGGCGGCGCGGGCCTCTTCAAAGCGATAGCCGCCCATGGCCTCCACGGCGACGGCGGCCGGTTCGTCCCTGCCCAGGTCGATGGCAAAGTAGGTTGTGCCGTCCAGCATGCCCAGCAGCAGGGGCGATGGGTTGGTGACGTGGGGCTCCAGGTCCTTCCAGCCCACCCAGCCCAGGGCCGGCTCGCCGTTGCCCGTGGCCGCCGTATTCACCAGGACGTGGGGGCCGCGCATGGGCAGAAATCGGCTGTCCGGGTCGGTGGCCCTGGCGGCAATCCAGTCTTCATCGCGGCGCTCCACCTCGCCCCGGTCCAGTGGGTTGCCGGCAAAAACATGCTGATAGAAGTCCATGAACAGGGCCCCCTATGGCGTAAATTCATCCACGAATATACACGAATGGACGGGAATGTTCTAATCGCCCAGGGCAATCGCGTTATAGATTCTGGCTAGAGGGGGCACAAATTCGGTAGGCAAAAGTCATGCCGCCCTGAGCCTGCCGAAGGGCCTAAAGTCCTTCTCTTCAGCGCGGTTTCGGGTAGTGAAGTTGGTTCCAGGGATAGATTTTAGATGCTTCGGCTTCGCTCAGCATGACATTCAATTAAAGCGCGATTGCCCGGTCTAACCGCCCAATTTCGGCGATCAACAGGGTCCATTCGTGGATTGACGGCTAGAGGTTCTCAATCAGCACCGGCTCCACCGGTTCGGCCAGGTCAAAGCTGAAGACGCGGGAGTAGAAGTAGAGCTCGCCGTCCAGGGAACAGCGGATGTTCTCGGCGCGCCGGAAGCCGTGCTGCTCTCCCTCGAAGGGAATGTAGGCGCAGGGCAAGCCCTTGGCCCGCACTGCCTCGAACATCAGCTCCGCCTGGCTGGCGGGCACTATCCGGTCTTCCAGCCCCTGGAACAGGATCAGGGGACAGGACAGGTCGTCGGTGTGGTTTATCGGCGAGCGCTCGTCGTACAGGTCTTTTCGCTCCGGATATGGGCCGATCAGGCTGTCCAGGTAGCGGGACTCGAACTTGTGAGTGTCCTCGGCCAGGGCTCCCAGGTCGCTGACGCCATAGTGGCTGGCGCCGGCCTGGAAGACGTCCCGGAAGGCCAGGGCGGCCAGGGTGGTGTAACCGCCGGCGCTGCCGCCGTCGATGGCCAGCCGGCTGCCGTCCGCCTCGCCCTGCTCCACCAGGTAGAGGGCCCCGTTGATGCAGTCGTCCACGTCCACGATGCCCCACCGGCCCTTGAGCCGGTCCCGGTACTCCCGCCCGTAGCCGGTGCTGCCGCCGTAGTTCACGTCCAGCACCCCGATGCCCCGGCTGGTCCAGTACTGGATGGACAGGCTCAGGGACACCGAGGTGGCCGCCGTGGGGCCGCCGTGGCTCTTGACCAGCAGGGGCGGCCTTTCGCCCTCCGGGGCCGCGTAGTCCCGGTTGCGGGGCGGGTAGTAAAAGGCGTGGGCGGTGAGGCCCTTTTCCGTAGGGAACTCGATGGCACGGGGCGTGGAGAGGTAGCCGGCATCCACTGAAGCAGACGAAGCCCGCCGCAGGCTGACCGTCGAATTGTCGGCCAGGTCCAGGCGCTGGATGGACACGGGCCGTGCCGGAGAGCCGGCGGCAAAGACCGCCTGCCCGGCAGACACCTTCAGGTCGGTGCGGCCCAGTTCCGTGTGAGCCAGGCCCAGGTCTTCCAGTTGCCCGGTCCCGGTGTCCAGGGAGCAGATGCTCCAGCTTCCCCTGTCGTTGACGCCGCAGATGATCCGGCCCTCGGAGGCGAAGCCGTAGGTCGCCATTCCGAAAACCCAGTGGGGTTTGCCGAACTCCTTGTCCAGGGGAGCGGTTACCGGCTCCACCCGGCCGTCGCCGTTACGCCGGTACAGGTTCCACCAATTGGTCCGGTCGGAAACGAAATAGAGCCTTCCGTCCGGGGCCCATTCGGGCTGCAGGATGGACTCGGCAGGACCGCCGGCCACCAGGCTGGCGGCGCCGAGAGAGCCGTCACCGGATACCGGCGCGACCCACAATTCCACGCCGTCCCAGGGCATGTTGGGGTGGTCCCAGGAAATCCAGGCCAGCTGGGACCCGTCGGGGCTGAGGCGCGGGGCGGCGTAGAAGTCGCTGCCCGAAACCAGGGTAGTGATGGCGCCGTCGGCCAGGGAGACCGCCGCCACGGTGTTGACTGGCTCGGGTTCTCCCGTTGTATGGTCTTCGTGGATGCACACCAGCCGGTTGCGGGGGCCGTCCACCACGAAATCGGCGTAGCGGAGGCCGCCGGGCGGGTCGGACTCGGCGGTAACCGGGCGGGGCTCCCCGCCCACCGGCTGGCGGTACAGCCGCTGGTCCTCGAAGTTGGTAAAGTAGATGACCCCGCCAACGACGGCGAAGTCTCCCTCGCCGTACTCGTGGACCCGGGTGCGGACGTTGAAGGGGCGGGGCGTCATGTCCTCGGCGTCGCCGTCGGGGGTGCGCCGGACAATGACCCGGCGGCCCCCTTCCGAGGGGCGGGACTCCAGCCAGTAGATGTCGTCGCCGTCCAGGGCGACGCCGCCGAAGCCAACGGCCTCGGCCACGATGGATTCCGAAGTAATAGGCGATTTCCAGGAACCATAGGGGGCAACCGTAACCATGGTCTGTTTCTCCTTCCTGCCGTTTTCGTAAGAGGAGATGTTAGCACAGGGTGGAACCGGCCAGCCGCTGCCAACTCTTACGGAAGTGTTGCCAGCGTTGCGATTCAGGTGGTTTTTGGCAGGTGGAGGCGGGTTTGAAACCCGCCCTGGTGCTTCACAACCGTTCTCCCTGTGCAATACCACCTAAAATGGACAATGGAACCCTTCCGTAACAGTTCAGGGTTGGTGGAGGTTTTCCGGCCCGCCAGCCCCGTCATACCGGCGAAAGCCGGTAGGTGGATTCCTTTCTGTGCTTGACCTGTATTCACCGTAAGGCTCGCTGGATTCGCTAAACTCACAAACGAAGTGCAACACCAAGTTAAGGTGTTGGCAT
>JAPPGG010000017.1 GCA_028875055.1 Chloroflexota bacterium | reverse complement strand
CCCCTATTCTACCCCCTTCCACCCCCTCCCTACCCAATTCTCTGACGGACACCCGCTCTTTTTGTACGGGATTTCGCGGGAACCTGGACCCTCGATTTTCATGGCAATACTCCGGCCGATTTTCCCCTGCCAGCCAGCCGGGATGGGGCACTTTCCTAAACTGCGCAAGCACATTGCTGGAGCGTCGGTATGACAATTGAACGCCAGCCGGACACTTTTGTAGTCACCGTCATATTGGTCAATGGCCTCACGGTTGAACACCGGTACCCCATTGGCAACGTAAGGAGCCTGCCGGAGTTTGAGCGAGCCATGGTCGGGATCATTAGAGAGCCAATCGATACATTGATGGGCAACAGCCCGGCAAAAGCCTTCATCCTGGCCTACCCCGTGGCGGTTTACAACACTTCCCACGTAATGACACTGCGCGTTCGAGGCGAAGGCTCCAGCCAGGCCATGCAGGCTGCGGACCACGTCCACGAGATGGGATTTCTGGCCCGTGACCGCAGTCCCTGACATTGCCGTCCCCGCGCGTGCCACCCTCGGCAGCCCTGCAATCGGCCCACCGAGGTCCTGTGATAGAATTGCCGCAACGGCGAATATCGTTCTGCCGGTAGGTCCATCATAACCATAGTGATCCCCTTCTCGATTCGAAGCCCCGATTCGGGTACCGCGCGATGTCAGTTATTCCACTGAAATTGAGCATCCTGGACCAGAGTCCCGCCGCCCCTGGGGAAACGGCCTCGCAGGCCCTGCAACACACTATTGAACTCGCACAGAAGGCCGAAGACTGGGGGTACCATCGCTTTTGGGTTGCCGAACACCACGGCTCCCACCGCAACATGGGGTCCTCGCCCGAAGTGCTTGTTTCCCACCTCCTGGCCAGGACCCATCGAATACGGGTGGGCTCCGGCGGGGTAATGCTCCAGCACTACAGCCCCTACAAGGTTGCGGAGAATTTCAACGTTCTGGCCTCCCTGGCCCCGGGTCGCGTTGACCTGGGCATTGGACGGGGCCCAGGCGGAATGCCAAATACTACCCAGGCGCTGCGGCCACAACCAATGAATGGCTCCCTGCCCCGGCCGCTGGAGGAAAAACTGGCCGAACTAAGGCAGTTTCTGGCCAGTCCCCCCGACGGCGCCAGGGAAGCCGGCGGCCCGACCGTCTCCCCGGTGCCCGCCCAGCCCGCTGACGTACACCTGCTGGGCACTACCGCAGCAAGCGCGGAAGTGGCGGCGATGCAAATGCTTCCCTATGTCTTCGCCATGTTCCTGAACGGCGACGAGGGGGAAATGCGGAAATCCATCGACACCTACCATGCGTTGTCCTCGGGATTGCCCGGTTTTCAGCCTGCGGCAATGCTGGCATTGCCGGTTATTGTGGCGGACACCGACGAGGAAGCGTCTGCCTTCGCCCGCGGCATCCAGGTAGTGAGAATCCAGCTGGCCAGCGGGCGCACCTTCACCGTATTCTCCGAAGATGCCGCCAGGGAGTTCGGCCGACAGTCAGGCGAGGAGTATTCCTACGAGGTGCAGGAGGCGAACGTAATTCACGGTTCGCCGCTGTCAGTGAAGGAACGGCTGCTGGCCCTGCAGAAAGAGTATGCAGTAAACGAGGTCTTCATCGTAACCGCCGTTGACAATTTTCCCAGTCGCCTGCGCTCCTACGAATTGCTGGCCGAGGCTCTTCTGAGTGGGGATGGCAATTCCCGGGACCTGCAGGAAGTTGCGGAGGGCCTGCCATGAAGAGTCAGCGCAAGCTCAGGCTTGGGGCCTTCTTCTCCGGAACGGGCAGCAACATGGCCTCCTGGCGGCACCCCCAGGCCGTACCCGACGGGCCCATCAACCTTCAATACTATCGCGACCTGACCCGCAGGGCCGAGGAGGCCAGGCTGGACTTCGTTTTTTTCGGCGACGGGCTCTACATCAGCGAGAAGTCTCACCCGATCTTTCTGAACCGGTTCGAACCTCTTACCCTGCTTGCCGCCCTGGCCATGGACACCACCCACATTGGCGTGGCCGCCACCCTTTCCACTACCTACAGCGAACCGTTCACCGTGGCCCGCCAGTTCATGTCCATTGATCACATCAGCGGCGGCCGGGCCGGCTGGAACATAGTCACATCACCGCTGGAGGGTTCGGCCTCCAACTACAGCAAGCCGGAGCATCCCGCCCACGATCTCAGATATGAGATGGCCCACGAGTTCCTGGAGGTTACGAAGGGCCTGTGGGACTCGTGGGAAGAGAACGCCTTCATTTTCGACAAGGAAGCGAATGTGTTCTTTGACCCGGAGAGAATGCACCGGATTAACCACAACGGCCGCTTCTATTCGGTACAGGGCCCGCTGAACATTTCCCGTTCCCGCCAGGGCAGACCGGTATTGATCCAGGCAGGCTCCTCGGAAGCAGGTCGCAGCTTCGCGGCCCGTCATGCCGACGTAATCTTTACCGGACAGCCAAGCCTGGAAGCCGCCAGGGAATTCTACAACGACGTGAAGGGCCGGGCGGCGGAGTTTGGAAGAAGGCCGGAGGAACTGTTGATCCTGCCCGGTTGCGCACCCATAGTTGGCAGCACCGCCGGGGAAGCCGACCGCAAATACCAGGACATAGCCGATCTGGTGGATATAGGGCAGGCTCTCAATTATCTGGGGCGCTACTTTGACGACCTGGACTTCAGCCAGTTTCCACTGGACGAACCCTTTCCGGACCTGGGCGACTACGGCAGGAACGGCTGGGAAAGCGCCACGGACCGCCTAAAAAAGACGGCACTGGACGAGAATCTGACCCTGCGGCAGGTGGCGCTGCGTGCTACCACGTCCCGTCACAAGTTCATTGGCTCGGCTTCCCAGGTAGCCGATACCATGCAGGAGTGGTTTGAAGAGGGGGGCGCCGACGGCTTCATGGTAAACAATTCCGTGCTGCCGGCAGGCTTCAACGACTTCCTGGAGATGGTAGTGCCCATTCTCAAGGAACGGGGCATTTTTCGAACGGAGTACGAAGCTGACACACTGCACGGCAACCTGGGGCTGCCCATACCAGCCAACCGCCACACGGAAGCCAGGGCAAGGGCCCTCCCAACCCTGGAAGAGTAGCGTACCGCTCCAACGCCAGGATTCTGGTCGGCATGAGAGGGATGGGCCAGGAACGCCGCCTCGTTCCATTCACGTGCGTGCCCCCATAATAATTCCCCTTCGGCCTGCGTGCCGAAGGGGAATTGCGAAATTCCTGGCGGTCAGGTTGGCCAACGCCGGCTAAACCCTTCTCAGCAACTCCTCCTGGAGTCTGTCCACGTCAAAGGCCTCGGCGGACTCGGCCACGCGGGCGTCGCCCTCCCGGACCATCTGTTCGGCGGTGGTCTCTTCCAGCCTTTCGGGCAGTTCCTCCTCGTGCTCCCTCCGGCGCATCACGTCGCGGTTGTGTTCCACGAAGAGGCGTCGCATGGCCACAACCACCGAGTCGGTGGAGGACAGATACTCCGGAAGCTCGTACTGAACGTACTTCTCCGCGTCGTAGTCCTGATTGCGGAAGTTGAAGTTCAGCTCCCAGTTGCGGTACGGCCAGGAAACCGAACTCCACAGCCTTCGAAGAGCGTTGGGCTTCCTGCTGTAGCGTTCCACGTTCAGGTACACCATGCGGGTCAGGTTGTCCTCCACCGGGACAGCCCAGCGGGTGCTGCGAAAGAAGGCGTTGTTGCCACCGGTGCGAGACATCCCGGGCAAACGGGTGCCGTTCCACTCGTTGACCCCGGGGGTGTCTGCCTGGGCCGGTCGCACCCGTCCCGGAGCCTGTCCCGTCTTGCGGGCCTTCCGGTCGAATATCCAGGTCCACATCAGCCGCCACTTGGTCTTGGGCCAGACACCGTCCACGCCCGGGTAGTACATCTGGTAAGGGATGTTTCCGTCTTCGTCGTAGTAATAGCGCTCTACGCTGGACTTTCCCCGCCCAGGCTGGTAGTGGACCGTCTTGTTGTTGACCAGGTTCACCCTGTAACCCAGGGGCGTCCTCGGACGTCCTCCCAGGCGGCTCTTCAATATCCGAATGGCGTTGCGGTGCACCATGAATGCGTTATGGGCATCCATGGTGTTTTCCAGCACCAGCACCCAGTTGCAATCGAACATGGAGAAGACCGGCCGGTGGATGTTGTGTTCCTCGAACATTTCCGGCGGGATGTCCTCCTGCGGATCTACCGGTTCGCCCTCGCCCATCCACACAAATACCAGGCCCTTGATGGTGGCGGTCGGGAATTTGCGGGCCTTCATGCCCGGGGCGCCCACCATTTTGGACTCGGGCCCTTCGGTAAGGAATGCCACGCAGTTGCCCTCACCGTCGAAGGTGGCCCCGTGGTAGGGACAGGTAACGTAGCCGGGGAAATAGCAGCGGCCCATCGACAGGTAAACCGAGCGGTGGGGACACCAGTCCAGCAGCGCCTGCACCTCATCGTTGTTGTCTCGAAAGAAGACCACATCGGTGCCCAGCATCCGCAGCACTTCCGGTTTGCCCTTCGTTACGTCCTTGTCCGGCAGGGCGGGATACCAGTACTCCCTGAATCCCGTGGTCGGCATTCGGCTGCGCCGGTCGTCCGGATCATCAGGCTTTCGGAAAGGCGGCGTCTGGTCGAAGCCCTGAGTGCCGCGTCGCATGTTCTTGTAGCCGCCCGGGTAGCCGGAGAGAGGTTTCAAAAGCAGTCGCTTGAGGCCCATTCTACTTCCTCCGAGGTGATTGACTTTACTGGGGGATGACGCCGCGATGCGCTGGCGTGGCGCCCGGCTTTTGGTGCCGATTATAGCATGGAGCAGGTGGAAAATCGGGCAGTAGTGGCGCTGCAGGCGTCAGAAGGGATATGGTTGTCCCCCGCCCACTGCCAGGACCTGCCCGGTTATATAGGATGCGTCATGAGAAGCCAGGAAAGCTATGGCCGCCGCCTGCTCGTCCGCTTCGCCGCGCCGGCCCATGGGTATTTCGGAAAGGCGGGTCTGCTGCCGGTAAGTTTCCTGCAGGTCCAGTTCTTCCGGCGGCAATTCAGGGGGCATTGCGGTAATGCCATAGTTGCGTGGCGTAACGCGGTCCTCCGCCAGGGTGCCACTGGGGGCCATGCAGTTTACCCTGATGCCCAGGCCCGCCACCTCTCGAGACAAAGACGTGGTCAATCCGATTTGTCCCGCCTTGGCCGCGGCGTAGGGCACTCGGAAGGCGCCGGTTACCGCGTGGGTGGCCACGTTGACAATCGAACCGGACTTCTGCTCAATCATGTAGGGCAGCACGGCCCGGCAGCACCACATGGCAGTCCAGAAGCTCTTGTCTATTTCGGCCTGAATCTGGTCGGGCGTGTAATACTGGTAGGACTGGAACCAGATGGTTCCTCCAGCCACGTTGGCCAGCACGTCAATCTGGCCGAACTGTTCCTGGGCAAAAGCCATCAGGCGCTCGGCGTTTTCCCACCTGGAAAGCTCACCCAGGCAGACGGCAGCCTCGGCTCCGAAATCCCGCAATTCGTCGCACACTCGTTGCGAAGATTCCTCGACCATGTCACCGATGACTACGGATGCGCCCTCCTGGGCCAACCGCCGGGCGGTGGCCGCGCCTATGCCCTGACCGGCGCCCGTAATCACGGCCACCTTTCCCTCAAAGCGTCGGGCGCCTGATGCCTTGGCGTCAAGAATATCTGGCATAACCCCTCCATGTTATCCCTGGGAACCCGGCGCTGGCCAGAATTCGCCAGCTCCGGAACTGCTTCCTGCGTTGACCCAATGTTACCCCGTGATACGGGGCCGGGCAACAACTTCATATGCAGAGCCGGAACTGGCCTGGCGCTGCTAGGCGCCAGCTGTTCAGCAGCAGGCTGATCGTCAGTTTACAACCATAATTCGATTTGTTAGCTGCTAAAACCGTAATACTGTCAATGAAATGATACTATTTGATAATAATATTATAAAATCCGTTGACACTATTGGAAAGCGGTTGTATATTCCGATAAAGATGCCCCGGATGGTACCCATTACCTCTATATAAAAGGAGGACTTATTATGTGGAACCAAAGGTTACTGAGTTATAAACCTCTGCTTTTCGTAACAATGCTGTTTGTTCTTTCCTTGCTGGTAGCGTGCGGCGCTGCCGCTCCGGAAGAACCGGCAGCGCCCGCAGCGGAGCCCGCCCCTGCCCAGGAACAGGCGATGGCGGAAGCAGAGCCTGCTCCCACGGCTGAACCGGCAGTTGCCGACACGAGCATGGAACAGGAAATGGCAGAGCCCACGGTGGTCCGTTACGTGGAATCCCAGGGCGAAATCCAGGTAGAGACCAACCAGCACTGTGGCGGCAACCGACCGATTATTTCCCAGTTCCTGCCCTACGTGGAATTCCTGGTTGAGTCTGACCCGGTTACGGCAGAGTTCAACCCGTGGCTTGCCGAATCCTGGGAGACCACGGCCGATGCCAAAACCTGGACCTTCAAGTTGAGGCAGGGCGTCGAGTTCCACCACGGTTACGGCGAAATGACGGCGCAGGACTTCGTCGATATGGCCGTTGCCAAGTCCAACACCGACTGCCAGTCCAGCACCACCAGCTTCTGGAAGGAAATGGCCCAGGCTGAGGCGGTGGACGACTACACTGTAAAGTACACCATGAACAACGCCTCCCTTCCCATGATCAGCGTTGTTTCCAACCTGCCCACCGGCCTGGAGCTCTTCTCCCTCAGCAAGAAGCAGGTGGACGAAGTCGGCTACGACAATCTGGATGGGGTAAAACCTGCCAGCACCAGCTACTATCAGTACCTGGAGCGCAATCTCGGTGAGGGCGTGGTTTACGAGCGGGTACCCTTCGACCACTGGCGCATACAGTCGCCCTTTGAAGAGATGGAGATCCGGTGGATAGGTGAAGAATCAACCAGGCTGGCCGGACTCCTGGCGGGTGAGATTCACGCCATCGCCCTTTCCCGGGACCTGCAGGAGACTGCCATCGAGAACGGGATGAAGGTAATACCCGCCCAGCAGGCCTTCAGCCAGCTCAGCCTGTTCTTTGGTGGTATGTACCTTATGCCTGGCGACGCTGACTTCGACCCCACAACCCCGTGGGCTGATGTCCGGGTGCGCAGGGCAATGAACAAGGCCATCAACCGGGACGAATTGAACGAGTTCATCTTCAAGGGGGAGGGCGAGCGGATGCACGTTACCGCCTGCTGCCACCCGGTGCTGGACGGCAACATTTACAACCCGGAGTGGGATACCCGCTGGGATGAAGAATACGGCTACGACCCTGAAGCGGCAAAGGCGTTGCTGGCCGAGGCAGGCTACGGACCAGACAATCCCATCAAGGTCGAAATCGTGAACTACCGGACCTCGGGTGAACCGGAATCACCCATTGCGGTTGAGGCCATGCCCCAGTACTGGGGGCCGGTGGGCATCGAAGCCACCATCCTGGATATGGACTCCGGGGCCTATTCCAAGAAGCGGCGCGAGAAGCAGATGCAGCACAACGTCTATGCCAACGTCTTCAGCTTCCGCAAGATTCATGACCGCATAAGGACGGAGGCGCCTTCCAATACCAGTGGTTTCCACTTCGCCCACCCCTTCATCGAGGAAAAGTACCAGGAAACCCTGGACAAGACGACCCAGCCGGAGATCGACGCCATCGGTCGCGAGGTTTCCAATTTCTGGTATGACCAGCACTGGACCATTCCCATGTTCTGGTTCAAGTTCAACTTTACGGTCAATCCCGAAGTCCTCGAGGACTGGGTTTACCTGAACCGGGGCTACTACTGGCATAACCAGGTGCCTGCCACCAAATAAAGCGACAGGCATCATTGGCAAAATCGTTCTACGGGCAGATTCCCCCTTCTCGTTCCGTTGTGGGTGAGGAGGGGGATTAAATTAACACTTTAACCGGGATACCCAGCTCAGGGTCGATGACGGGCTTCCGGAAGGAAGAGCAGCATGCAAAGATACATCATCGTCCGTGGATTTCACGCACTCATTACGTTATTTGCCATCAGCATTATTATTTTTGCCCTCACCAGGGCTACCGGCGACCCAACCGATGTGATGCTCCCTCCCGAGGCCACCATTGATGAAGTGCAGCGGTTGCGGGATTACTGGCGCCTGGACGATCCGCTCCACATTCAATACCTGATTTACGTGGGCAACGTGTTCTCGGGCAACCTGGGGGAGTCAGTGAAGTGGCCGGGCAAGACGGCCGGGGAGCTGATTCTGCAGCGCATGCCGGCCACCATCAAGCTTACGGTGGTAGCTATGGTGGTCAGCGTTTCCCTGGCGCTTCCCCTGGGAATCCTCACCGCGGTGAAGAAAGACACCTTCTGGGACGTTGGGGGAAAGATTTTCGCCCTGCTTGGGCAGGCGGTGCCCAATTTCTGGCTGGGCATAATGATGGTCTGGATCCTGGCCGTTCACTGGGACTTATTCCCAACCTCGGGTAAAGGGGACGGCGGCTGGGACGGGATTCACCACCTAATATTGCCAGCCTTCGCGCTGGGCGCCTTTAACCTGGCTGCGGGACTTCGGTTGAGCCGGTCCGCCATGCTGGACGTGCTGGACTCGGAGTACGTAAAGATGGCCCGGGTGAAGGGGCTTCCGGAGTGGATCATAATCTGGAAGCACTGCCTGCGAAATGCGGCGCTGGTCCCTTTGACTTATTTCGGCATCCAGTTTGCCGGCCTGATTACCGGCTCGGTAATTACCGAAACAGTGTTTGCCTACCCTGGAGTGGGGCTGCTGGCCATTGAGGCCATCAGGTCGCGCGACTTCCAGGTAGTGCAGAGCGTGGTCGTTGTATTTGCCTTCATCTACGTGCTGGTCGCTTTGCTGGTGGATATTCTCTACGCTTACCTCGACCCCAGAATCCGGCTTACCTAGATGGAGGGGGAGCCTTAAGCCCATTGGTCTGCTTTCCAAGGAGATTGCCAAATGGCAACAGTTAACGAAATTGCCATTCCAGTTCGTCGGAACGGAAGATTATTCAGAATATGGGAGACGGCCCGCCGGTATCCGATTTTTCCGATGGCGGTGCTGGTCTTTGTGCTGGCGCTGCCCGGCCTTTTTGCGCCGCAGATTACCAACACCTGGCTGCAGGATCCCCTGGAGGGGCGGGTAACCGAGCGGCTGACGCCACCGGTGTGGCAGGAAGGCGGATCGTGGGACCACCCGCTGGGTACTGACAAGGTGGGTTACGACATCGCCAGCCGGGTAATTCACGGGGCCCGGGTCTCCCTGATTGTGGCCGGCGTGTCAATTCTCACGGGCGGCTTCGTGGGGACCACCCTTGGCCTGATTGCCGGTTATTACGGCGGGTGGATTGACCACGTCATCATGCGGCTGGTGGACATCAAGCTTTCCATACAGGCTGTTTTGCTGGCCCTGGTGCTGGTGGGCGTGCTCGGCCCGGGGTTCCATACGGTGATCATCGTCATTGCCCTGGTCTTATGGGTCAGATACGCGCGGCTGGTCCGTGGAGAAACCCTGTCGCTGAAAAACCAGGACTTTGTCGCCAAGGCCCGCGTTGCCGGAGCATCCAGCGGGAGAATCATTGCCCGGCACATTTTCCCCAATGTGATCAACACCATCATAGTGCTGGCCACGCTGGAGGTGGGGCAGGTTATCCTGCTGGAGGCGGGCCTCAGCTTCCTGGGGGTGGGCATACCCCGTCCGACACCCGCGTGGGGTCTGATGGTAGCCGACGGCAGGGACTTGATTGTAAGGGCCTGGTGGGTGGCCTTCTTCCCGGGCATGGCAATCCTGCTGACGGTGCTGTCCATGAACCTGCTGGGCGACTGGCTGCGGGACCGGCTGGACCCCAAGCTCCGAAACGTGTAGTCAGCCTGCCTGGCAACCCAAAGAAACAGGAGACGGGAGCTTCTCCCGTCCCCGTACTTTTGGGGCGCGTTACAGGCCTGGAAACTCCTACTTGAAGGCGGGCATTACTTCCTGGGTTATCAGCTTCAGACTGCGCTGCACGGCTTCCTTGGGAAGGAGGTTGCCGGGGTTGAGTTCTGCGGTGAAACCGGTGATGCCCAGCCTTTCCCGGTACTGGTGGAGCTTGTCTATAACCTGGTCGGGGCTGCCGACAATGACCTTGGTGTCCAGGATTTCCTGGTAGCTCATGGACTCCAGTCGTTCCAGGCGGGCGCGGCGGGCTTCTATCAGGTCCTGGCCGCCGGTAACATCTGCCAGGGCTTCCTCGAAGCGGCCCTGCTGAAAGCGCTCCCGCATACGCCGGAAGTAGCTCTCGATGGACTCCCGGGGTTCTTCCAGCGCATCTTCCTCGGTGGGCGCCACGTACATTGGGAAGCGGACAGAGATGTCCCCGCTCTCGCCCTCGTGCCCGGCCTTCTTCCATGCCTCGTGGTAGTGCTTGAGGTTAACCTCCAGCTCGTTGACGTCCATGCCGCGCATGGAGAGGAAGATGGGGAAGCCGAGGCGTCCAACCCGTTCAAAGCTCTCTTCGCCGCTGGAGGCAATTCGGACCTTGGGGTGGGGCTTGGTGTAGGGCCTGGGAGTCAAGCGGGCGTTGGTAATATTGTTGTACTTGCCCTCATAGGAGAAGGTCTCGCCGGTAAACGCCTGCAGGATAATCTCCAGGGCTTCCTGGAACCGGTCCTTGCTCTCCATGTAATCAATTCCCATGGTGTCGTAGGCGCGCATATTGCCGCTCCGGCCAACACCGAACTCGAATCGACCCTGGCTGATCTGGTCAACCGTGGCGGCCTCTTCGGCGATGCGCAGGGGGTGCACCAGGGGCAGGACGTGGACCGCTGAACCGACCCGCAGCTGCCTGGTCCTGGAGGCTATGGCGCTGGCGATGACCATCTGAGCCGAATGGACGGCGCGCTCTGGGGTAAAGTGGGTCTCACCCAGCCAGACGGTATCCAGCCCAAGCTCGTCGGCCAGGTCAACCAGTTCAAAGGAGTCGCGGAAGGCGTCTTCGTGAGCGCCGCCGCCGGTAGGGAAGTCCAGAAAGATTCCAAAGTCCATAGGGTTTACCTCCTGGCATGCTGATTAGAGGTATGCGGCCCCACCAGGAAACCTCGGCTTACCATAGTGCATTTCGGCAGGGGCTTGCGCCGAATAAGTTGGCTACAGTTTAATCTGACTCAATCGAAGAGTCAAATAAAAAACAGGCTCTAGTATTTGCAATTATGCCCTGACCTATCCTTCCAATTCCAGGTGAGGCCGGGCTTGTCGCGACCCGTCAGCTAACCGGGAAGGTCCCAGCCAATCCAGTTGCAGAGGGCGCGGCCCATTATGAGCTCCTTGTCATTCTCGTTAAGCCAGGAAAGCTCTTCGGTGAACATAGTTATGCACTGTTTCCAGGAACAGGGCATACGGGTAATGTCCGTCCCCCAGAACATGCGGTCAGGACCAAAGGCGTCATATACCTGGTGGATGTAGTCATGAATGTTGGCGTAGGGATACGCGGCGCTGGAATAGCTGGGACCGCCGGTAGCCTTCACCGCTACGTTGGGATACTTGGCCAGGGCCAGCAGGTCGGGCAGATTGGCCCAGGCCTCGGCGTCGGTGGCGCCGCCGCCCCGACCGAAATGGTCAACTATCAGCTTGACGTCGGGATGGCGTTCGGCGATGGGTCCCACATCTGCCAGGAAGGCCGAGCAGGCCAGGGCCACGGGCAGGCCGGCGGCGGCGGCAGCAGGCCAGAGCCATTCCATGGTGCCATCGCTGGGCCAGGACAGCATATGCGGCTGCTGGAAGGTAAACCGCAGACCCAGCATACCGGGTTGCCGCTTCCAGCCATCCACCAGGCCACGGCTGGCTTCCTGGTCCAGGGGAAAGTAGCCCAGGATGGAGAGACGGCTGGGATGTTCGGCCGCCGCATCCAGGGCCAGTTGTCCCGAATTGGGGTCCCAACCCGGGGGATGAATGACCGCAGCGTCCACCCCGGCTTCGTCCATTTCGGCCAGCAGGTCTTCCTTGCTGTAGGAAGTTATCTGCCGGTGGGCGGGGTTGGTTGGCAGGTTGGCGCCCCAGATATGGACCTGGGCATCTACAATCAACATAACAGCCTCAATACGTCGCTGTCGGGAATGGTAGTGACGGCGCCCTGCCGATACATGGTGGACGCCGCCAATCCTTGAATGCAATACGGTCTGGTGAAACTACTGGGCCACGCCCCGTTCCACCAGTTTTTCGGCCGTGGCGACCTCGAAAATTTCCAGCAGGTATTCGTCCAGAAGTTCCTGCAGCTTGGGATTATATTCACGGACCGTCTGAGGAACCTTGGAGAACCAGTTGGGCTCTATGGAGTCCTGGGTCCACTCGGCATAGACTCGATTGGGGGTACCGGGCAGGCCCTGACCTTCGATGTAGATGCGGGCCTTGTCGCGGCCGTTCTCTTCGTAGGCTTCACAAATCTTGGCCAAATAACCGGCCACAGCCCAGGCCTGACCGGGCTTGGTCTTGCAAACTCTGCGTACCAGATACATAGGTGACTCTCCTTAGGGAAGATAGCGTCATTATAAGTCGGCAGCTGGCGTACTGCCAGTAATATTGCCGATCAATGGTCAAAGCCGGGAAAAATCGCGGAGTCCCTTGACCATGAGGAGAAAAGAGCCTTCTTCCAGTTCATTTCCGCCCCATTTCAGTCGTTTCGTATGTGGACAAACAGCAGTTGCCAGATCTGGCGCCGCTATTCATAATGCCGGGAAATCCTGTGCCTGCTTGACTGGCACACCGGAAGGAGGACACATGCAGCTGGAAGGAAAGACCGCCCTGGTTACGGGTTCAGGGCGCAACATTGGCCGTTCAATAGCGCTGGCCCTGGCGCGGGAAGGCGCGGACGTGGTGGTTAATGCCCGGTCTAACCGTGACGACGTCGAATCAGTGGCCGCGGAAGTCAAGGAACTGGGTCGGAACGCTTTGCCGGTACTGGCCGACGTGGGTAATCGGGAAGAATTGGAGCAATTGCTGGACAAGGCCATGGGCGAGTTCGGACACCTGGACATAGTCATCAACAACGCCTCCGTACGTCCCCACAAGCCCTTTACGGAAATGAGCTATGACGACTGGCGGGGAGTACTGGCCACGGACCTGGACTCGGCATTCATAACGTCCCGGGCCGCCGTTCCCGGAATGGTGGAACGGGGTTGGGGCCGGATTATCAACCTGGGCGGACTGCAGGCCCACCAGGGGCGGCACGGCGGCGCGCACATATCGGCGGCGAAGGTGGGACTTGTGGGGTTTACGCGGGCGCTCTCGACGGAATTGGGGCCCCACGGCATTAGGGTCAACTGCGTGGTGCCCGGCATGATAGATACCAGCAGGGACGGCGGCAACGCGCCACGCACGGGCAATCGGCTGGCGGACATTCCGGCAGGCCGCATGGGAAGCACGGATGACATTGCGGAACTTTGCCGGTTCCTTTGCACCGATGCCGGAGACTATATTTCGGGGCAGACCATTCACGTAAACGGCGGGGAAAGGACGTTCGGCGGGTGAACCCTGAACATCAGCCCCTTGTCTAAATTGCGGTTTCGGTAGTAAAGTCAGAGTTAACCGGAACGATTCATCTCCAGGCGAGATAAAGGAGGGGCTTTATGTCACGAGTCACCCTTATCCAGCACATAAACATCCAGGTCAGCGACCGGGAGAAGACCAGGAAGTTCTATGAGGATGTCCTGGGCGCGGAGTTCCTGGACCGGGGTCCGGAACTGAACGCGCGCCAGCTGCAGCTGCGCATAGGAAACGGAGAAATTCACACTACGGACTCCCGGAATCCCACGCCGGTCCCGTCGGTCCATTTCGCCGTTGAGATTAACGACTGGGACGAATTGATCGACAACCTGGAGCGGCTGGGTGTCCCGTACACCACCACGCCGGGCCGTCGCAACGAGACTGAAAATTCCTGGGGGAGGCGCGACTACAGCAGCGGTTGCTATACCTACGTCCACGACCCCGACGGCAACATGATTGAGCTGGTGCAGCACCCCATGGGCATTGAAGACTCGAGCGGCAACGAGATTGAAATTACCCACTACGACCAGAGTCCCCAGTGGCGGCGGCACCCCCAGTACAATTCAGTGCCCGTCGAGGCCGACTAAGTCAGCAGGAAGGAACGAAGGAGAGAATATGGCTACACAAACTGAAACCGGTTCGCGGGTATCGCAGCCGCTGGTAACCATTACCGAGATGGACCACATCGTCTTGCGGGTCAGCGACGTGGAAGAGTCCCTGCGGTTTTATTCCGAAATCCTGGGTCTGCCGGTGGAACGGGTGGACCAGTGGCGGGCCGGGGACGTGCGGTTCCCGTCGGTGAGGCTGAACGCGGACACCATCATAGACCTGTTTGCCAGCGACCAGGCGCCTATCGGCAAGGACGGGGCCAAGAACCAGGACCACTACTGCATGGTCATCGAGCCCACGGACATGGAAGCGCTGAAGGCCCAGTTCGAGGCCATTGGCGTGGAGATCCAGGCGGGCCCCGGCAAGCGGTGGGGCTCTCACGGCGACGGCATTTCGCTATACATCTACGACCCGGACGACAACGTGGTGGAGTTGCGGCATTACTAAAGCGCCAGTAAGATGCTACATTCTGGAGCAGGGCGGGTATGAACCCGCCCTGTTGCTTTATATTGTGGTTTATTCTGGGAGATTCTGAAAGAGAACCAAACGTCCGAGATCCCCATGAACCACAGCCCCCAGTGGCCAATACTCCATATTCTGGTCGGCATACCAATAGTACTTTCCGTGTCATACCTTTGGGGTGGGGCCATGGAGGGGTGGGGACTAGGCACAGAGACCATCCTGGCCAGCGCAACACTGGTCTCGATAGTAGGAGCAAGCTATACTTTTCTTGTTACGGTTGTGGAGAGGAGCTACTACATGGTGTTCTGGGCGAGAGAGAAGATAAAGACCCAGCTTGAAGAGGCCCGGCGGGAAGCCCGGCGAGAGGGAACGGCTGAGGGTGAGTCAATTAGAGACAAGGCATGGCGCGCCTGGTATGAGCGTATGCGGGCCGCTCAAGTGGAGGGACGTGCGTTTGATGAACCACCCCCTGTAGCGCCTACCCGGGATGAGGGATGGTAAGGGTTATCCCTCGCTGAATATTGATCAAGAGTGAAAACGGGCGAGCGCAGAGTTCGCCCGTTTTATCTGTCCAAGGCTCAGGATTTCGATCAACCCCCTGTCCTGCGGTTGATCATGGCCTGGGCGAGAGGGCTGGCGCCGGGGCGGACGGTGACATTGACCAGGGACGGGCGTCCCGAGTTGATGGCCCGCTCCACGGCCGCGCCTACTTCTGACGGGTTCTCGACGTGTTCCGCGTAGCCCCCGATGGCCTCGACAACCTGGTCGTAGCGGACAGTGCGGAGGTCGGTGCCCACGGCCCGGCCGTAGTAGGCAAGCTGGAAGGTCTTGTCTATGCCCCAGTTGGAGTCGTTGCCCAGGACGGTGGTGATGGGAAGGTTGTGGCGGATGCAGGTGTCGTATTCCATGGGGTAGAAGCCGAAAGAACCGTCGCCGCAAAAAACGAACACCTTGCTTTCGGGATGGGCCAGCTTGGCCGCCATCCCGTAGGGAATGCCGGCGCCCAGGTGGCTAAGGGGGCCCAGGCGGAGGAAGCGGCCCGGTTTGCGGGCGCTGAAGTAGGAGCGGCCCCACTGCACGTAATCGCCGCCGTCCATGACGATGAAGGAGTCTTCGTCAATCAGATGTTCGATGCCGGTGAAAACGTCCAGGGGGTGCATGGGATCATCGCCGGTGGCGTTGGCACGAAGTTCGTCCAGCCAGCCCTGGCGGTCCTGGCCCAGCTGGTTTACCCAGTCGCTGATGTCGGAGCGGCTGCCCTGACCGGCGGCGGCAGTCAGCTGCTCGGTGATGGCGCCCAGGTCGCCCAGGAGGCCCACTGACACACCCCGGTTTCGGCCGATTTCCGCCGCCGCGGGGTCTGCCTGGATGAGCTTCGCGTCGGGACCGAAAACCTGCCCGTAGCGATAGCGGTGGTCCAGGCGCTTGCCCAGCAGCAGGACAACGTCGGCTTCGCGGAAACGGCGAGCCGTGGCATTGAGGGCTCCGTCAGCATACCCAAAGCAGAGGGGGTGCTCATCGTCTATCATGCCCCGGGCCTGCTCCACGGTGAAGGCGGGAATGCCGGTGGCCTCGACCAGGGCGGTCAGCTGCTCCTGGGTAGCGGTGTAACGGGCCGGATTGCCCACGATTATGACCGGTCGCCGGGCGTTGCGAAGGAGATCGGCGGCCTGCTGGATGAGAGCGGGATCGCCCTGGGGACGGCCCATATTGCGATATTCGCTGGGCAGGTAAGGAGGCAGTTCCTCCTCGGAAACGGGCTCGTCCTGGATATCTATGGGCAAGGTGAGATGCACCGGGCCGGGCCGACCGGACATGGCGGTGCGAAAGGCGGTGGCCACAAACTCGGGGATGCGGCGCCGGTCGTGAATCAGCCAGGAACCCTTGGTTACGGGAGCCGTCATGCCAATCTGGTCCACTTCCTGGAAGGTGGTCATTCCCTTTTCGGGGAGTTCGGCGCAGCCGGCCACGAAGATCACGGGGCTCTCGGAAGTGTAGATGGCGGGCAGGCCGGAAATGGCGTTGGAAAAACCGGGGCCGCCGGTGAACAGGGCCACGGCGGGCTCGCCGGTGATGCGGGCGTAGCCGTCGGCCATGTGCATGGCAGCGCCCTCGTGGCGGGTGTCTATGAACTCGATACCCTCATCGGCGGCCGCGTCCACCAGGGGGAGTACGGTATCGCCAACAATGGTAAACACCCGCTTTATACCCTCCTGTTTCAGGCAGCGGATGAAAAGATGACCTCCATTCAGGTTGGGCATAAGGATCTCCTTTGCGTTCTGGAGTGGGCCCCGCGTGGGACGATAAGAGCTTACCTTGACCGCCCCAATTCGGCAAGGCAAGCGTTACAAAAGCAAGCCGTACGGCACAGGGAAGAGGGGCTGAAGCATCAATTGAAGGATTAGTCCAGCAAGCGTATATTTCCGGCATGGGCACTTTGTACGTGGTGGGGACACCCATCGGCAACCTGGAGGACATTACGCTGCGGGCCGCGCGGGTGCTGGGCGAGGTTTCCCTGGTGGCTGCCGAAGACACCCGGGTTTCGCGCCGCCTGCTGAGCCATCTCGGTGTTCGGGTACCAATGGTGAGTTGCAACGAACATAACTGGCAGCAAAGGCTGCCGGAACTGCTGAAGTCCCTTTCTGAAGGGGACGTAGCCCTGGTAACCGATGCCGGAATGCCCGGAGTCAGCGACCCGGGGGCCCCGATAGTGTCCGCAGTCACGGAAGAGGGATTCCCGGTGCAGGTTATTCCCGGCCCCTCGGCAGTAACCGCGGCCCTGGCCGTGTCGGGCATGCCGGCGGACGCCTTTCTTTTCCTGGGATTCCTCCCCCGCCGCAGAAAAGAACGCAGGGAAAGGCTGGCGAGGGTAGCGGCCATCCGGGAAACCCTGGTCGCCTTTGAAGCTCCCCACCGGCTGCGGGACGTGCTGTCCGACTTGCTGCAAACGCTGGGAGACCGGAACATTGCCGTATGCCGGGAACTGACCAAGCTGCATGAAGAGGTGTGGCGGGGTTCCGTTTCCGGGGCGCTGGAATACTTTGACACTCCGCGGGGAGAGTTCGTGCTGGGAGTGGCCGGGGCAGAGGACTCGGGCGACAGTGGTCAGCTGACCGACCCAGAGGTGGCGAGAAAGCAATTGGCGTCTCTCCGCCAATCCGGCAGCCGGGCCCGGGACGCGGTGGCCCAGGTGACTGCCGCAACCGGCCTTCCCCGAAGCGAGGTGTACCGGCTGTGGCTGGAGACCTCCGGGGACAGCGCCGGCTGACGAGCCGCGGCTTCGCTTGCCGGCGCTACCAGGAATCTGCAGCCCGGATGCCGATGCTCGCCGCGCCATGCTTCGTTGTCCCTAACCTCCCTCAATATTCCTCCTACCTCTCCAGAGTGGCGGGCAGCCGCGAGGTGATTGCCGCATTATGTTGCCTAATTGACTCCAAACCACAGGGAGGGGCAGGAAAGGCTGTGCTACACTGACCTTCCCGCCGGTGGCGTAACACGTCCACGTTGAAGGGCGGGCACAATCACGCGGCAAACACTCATACCAACGAGAGTATCCTTGGGTCTGGCAAGCCAAATTACCTCCGCTCCCGGAAAAGCGCGGGGCCTCTTCTACGGATGGTGGCTGGTGGTCATCAGTGGATTTACGATGACCATCGCTACCGTACCTCTTTACCATGCCATGGCCGTCTGGTCGGTGGCCCTGGAGAGTCATTTTGGCTGGAGCCGGGGGCAACTGGGCCTGGCCCTGACCTTTACCCGCATTGAGGGCGGACTGATGGGCCCGATCGAGGGGTACATGACCGACCGGCTGGGCGCGCGCCGGATGGTCTTTATGGGGCTGTTGATCCTGGGGGCAGGGTTCCTGATTTTCGCGGGCGTGCGGAACCTCTGGATGTTCTACCTGGCCTTCATTGTCATGGCCCTGGGGCAAGGGCTGGGAAGCTGGCTGCCCCTGATGACCACCATCAACAACTGGTTCACCCGCCGCCGCGCCACCGCCATGGGATGGGCCAACGTGGGCAGCCGCATTGGCGCGCTGCTCCTGGTACCCGCAATCGCCTGGGCCATTGATCCCGAACAGACACGCCTGGGCTGGCAGATGACGGCGCTGATTCTCGGGGTCTTTACGCTGGTAATCGCCTTCCCCCTGACCAGGCTCATTCGCAACCGCCCACAGGACTACGGCCAACTTCCCGACGGAGATACACCAGCGCCGGCCCCGGCCCCAGCCACCCAGGAATCGTCAAGTGCGGGAGGGCCGGGGCCAGCCGCCCGGTCCGCCACCGCCACTACCGCACCGAGACGTCCACCCGCGCAGGACGACGGCGACATGACTGCCGGCCAGGCCCTGCGCACACCAGCTTTCTGGCTCATTTCCTTCGGACACGGCTTTACATCCATGGTTATCCTGGCCATCATGACCCACCTGGGGCTGCTGCTGAAGGACAAAGGTTTCGACGTCCAGACAACGGGCTGGATTGTGGTCGTATATACCGCAACGGCCATGGTGTTTCAGCTGGTGGGTGGATACGTGGGAGACCGCTGGCCCAAGAACATCGCGCTGTTCATTTTCACTACCATCCAGGCGGCGGCAGTGGTGGTCCTTACGGTGTCGTCCTCACTGGTGATGTTCTACACGTATGCCGTGCTGTTCGGCATCGGGTTTGGCGGGAGAAACCCACTGACAACGGCCATACGGGGCGAGTATTTCGGTCGGACTTCCTTCGGGCGCATCCTGGGCCTGTCAACGGTGCCGATGAATGTGCTGCTGCTTATCGGATCGCCGATGGCAGGTTACATGCGGGACATTCAGGACTCCTACGATATGGCATTCCTGATACTGGCGGGGTTCAACTTCCTGGGTGGGGTCCTGTTCCTGTTCGCCCGCAAGCCGAGAGTCGGGAATCGGGACTGAACTACCAGGATAAACCGGGGCACAACGCGAAAAGGGCAGGCCGTTAAGCCCGCCCCTTCCTGCGCTTCAAACCAGGACCGGACTCAGCCCCCGGCCTGAACTTCCCTTTCGTGGATTTCGATATTGGTGATCTGCAGCCGGTCGGCGGGGGCTGACCGTTCGCCACCCGCGCCGGGTCCCACCGGGGAGTCAGCCAGGGTGTCGAGGGTTTCCTCGCCCTCCACCAGCATGCCAAAGATGGTGTAATTGGGAGGCAGACCCACGTTGGCGCCGTGGACGATGAAGAACTGGCTGCCATTGGTGTTAGGGCCAGCGTTGGCCATGGCCAGCGTTCCCTTCACGTAGGGACGGGTCACGGGCTCGTCCTGGAAGCGGTAGCCCGGACCTCCCCGGCCGTTGCCGTCGGGGCAGCCGCCCTGAATCATAAAGTCCTTGATGACCCGGTGGAAACTGCCGTCCTCATAAAAGCCCTCGCGGGCCAGGAAAACGAAATTGTTGACAGTTCGGGGAGCTTCGTCGGCAAAAAGCTGCACCAGCATGTTGCCGTGATTGGTCGTAATGGAAGCGAAGTAAACCTTCGCGGGGTCAAGTATCAGGTCCGGCGGACTGGCATACTGCTTGGGGGGCATGATTCCTCCTTGAGTGTTTGTGGAAACAGTTCCCTAGTTTAACACAGGGGCCCAGTTCAGGAGGGCTGCCCTGCTTCGAGGGACAGGACAATCGCGCTTTAATTGAATGTCATGCTGAGCGAAGCCGAAGCATCTAAAATCTATCCCTGGAACCAACTTCACTACCCGAAACCGCGCTGAAGAGAAGGACTTTAGGCCCTTCGGCAGGCTCAGGGCGACATGGCTTTTGCCTGCCGAATTTGTGCCCCCTATAGCCAGAATCTATAACGCGCTTGCCCTGTGGGGTCGGGCAGGGCGGCTGCATTTTTTGGAAGGCCATGCCGAACCCTTCAGCAAGCTCAGGGCGACATAATTCTTTGCCAAAGGCCCTGGCGCAATTTGAGCGGAAATTGTGATGAGATTGCCCTGCTCCGGGGACGGCAAGGCACCGCAGGGGTCGGGAGATTGGCCTGGTCCAGTTCAGAAGGTTGGTTCGTCCTCCCCAAGCCATTTCCGGATCAGGTTGTTGAGGGAGCCGTCTTCCTTCATTGAACCAATGGCCTGGTTTAGCGTATCGCGAAGTTCCTCGTCTCCCTCCCGCACTCCAACACCCGTCCCCTGACCGAGGAATAGAGTCGGACCCACAAAATCCAGCTGGCCTCCCCTGGCGGCCACGATGTCTTTCAAATAGGAATGACTGGCGAAGGTGGAATCCGCCGCTCCACTCAGCACGGCTTCGATGGTCTCTTCGGCCAGGTCGCACTCAACGAGATCAGCTACTTTTCCCGCCAGGTAGCCCGCCTGGACCGTGGCGGTCTGGACCGCCACACGACCGGCGATGGCTTCTTCCTCCGCTCCGGCCAGGGCCACATATACGGAGGGCTCGGGAGGTACGTAGGCTTCGGTGAAGTCGATCTGCCGGTCCCGCTCCTCGGTAATGCTCATGCCGGCCATTATCGCGTCGTACTTGTCGGCCTGGAGATTGGGAATTATGGACTCCCAGTCGTTGATTACCCAGGTACACTCCAGGTTGGCGCGCCGGCAAAACTCGGCGCCCAGCTCGATTTCAAACCCCTCCAGCTCCCCTGCGTCGTTAATGTAGCCGAAGGGAGGGTAGGCCCCTTCAGTACCGATGCGCACCGGCTGGGCGTCGCCGCAAGCCGAAGCCGCCAGTATCAACAGCAGCATCCCGACCAATGATAGCTTTCGGACTGTAAACATTTCACCCCCACTTCCGGAAAAAAACGAGCGGGGCAGGATGCATTCCCGCCCCGCAGGTTGAAAGCAATACGGCCGGGAACCCTGAACAGCAGAGTTGTCGGCCCTTTCCCTTTCCGGTCAGCCCCGGTTGTGGGTCTTGGTCTCAGCCCAGGCAACTATCTTGGGCAGCGCGGCGTTGACGTCCCGCTGGTCCACGGAGCGAGCCACTTCGTCGGCCTTGCAGCGGATCAGCATTATGGGCAGCCGGTTCTGAATCTTGTCCAGGGTCCACGAAAGGGGGTCGCCCTCGGCGGTGAAGTCGAGCTCCAGGCGATCGTTCTGGTCCATGGGCTTGTTGCGGTAGTGGTAGTGGGGATTGATGCGGAAGCAGTCAAACCGCAGCAGTTCCTTGTCGTCGCCGGAAATCTCATTGCCGTAAACGTGGATGCAGATGCCCTCATCATCCATGGCGCCCACGTTGGTGCGGTATTCCAGGCCGAAAGTGACTGCGCCGGCCTCAACCAGTTCCTCAGACCCCCCGGTGGTTCCTCCCATTTGCGCGTGCATTACCTGTTGAGTCATGACTCATTCCCTCCCTTAATCGTAAATTCAATCAGGTAATTTCCGATAATCGGAACTCTTGACCCGATTATACTACCTGCTTCCGTAGGCGCAAGAGTCTGCCGCAAAATGGTCCGGCGCCTTCATCCCCTTTTCCGTACCGGAAGACCGAGGGCTCTTCGATATATCGCTATACAAGGCTACTTATTCGGGCGTTCCAAGCTTACATTGTATATAATTCCGTAACACATTCGTCGAAGAACTCATCATAGCGTTGGTGGCATCAGCCTCTCACGCCAATGCCTGGCAGGCCCAGCCAACCAGCAGGGAGAGCATTGCAGGGTTTTTCTACCGGCAGGAAAATGGCCATCGCCTCTCTGGGAGCCCTCAGCTTGGTCCTTCTTGGCCTGTTCCTCTACGTCTATTATTCAGGGGAAGACGACGGCTTGGCAGAATTGACGGCTCCATCGTCTCAGGTCGTTGAGCCGGCAACCAATGCAGTCACTCAGGAAAGCGCCGGCGTGGCCACCAGGGAGCCGCTGGATTCTTCCCCTGAACAGCAGACGGCGCCCTTGAGGGTGTACGTTGCCGGCGCCGTGCGTCATCCAGGGGTTTACGAATTAACCACGGGAGACCGGCTGGTGGATGCCGTGGACGCCGCCGGGGGCTCCAGCCAGGAGGCTGACCTGGAAGCGGTGAACCTGGCGCGGCGCATTGAAGACGAAGGGTACTACTACATACCGGCAAGGATTTCGCCGCAGGAGATGAAACCCGGAATGGCCCCAGCGGAGTCCGAAGCTGGGACTGACCGGCGGTTCCCTCCCCTGTCCGTACAGTTTGCCAGCGAAAAGCCCTCCGACTCTGCGGAGGAGGCACAGGTTCAAGACGACGGACCGGACGGGCCAGTCAACCTCAATACGGCTACCCAGTCGCAGCTCGAGTCTCTGCCGGGGATTGGGCCCGCTCGTTCCCGCGCAATCATCGCTTTCCGCGAGCAGAACGGGCCGTTCGTTGCGGTGGAGGAAATTACCGCCGTTTCTGGTATCGGGCAGGGCATCCTGGACAACATTCAGGGACTGGTAACGGTTGGGGAAAATCCCTGAAGATGCCGTGGAGTGGAGCATCCTGATTACTTCCAATGCCCCTTAGCGCTCGATGAAGCTTTCCGCCCTGGCGGCTGCCTGGCTGGCGGGCATGGCGCTGGCCTGCTGCTGGTACACCGCCGCCGCCTTGCCCCTCCTGGTCCTTGCAGCCCTGTTCTCGGGCCTCGCCCTCTTGTGCCGCGCGGCAAAGCTCGCGGCATGGCCACCGGTCCTCGTGGCGGTTCTCCTGCTGGGAATGTGGCGATTCGAGGCTTCCCAGGCCCTGCCCCCTCTTCTGCCAGCGAATTGGGACTCCAGGACCCAGGTTCAAGGCCGAATCGTAACCGACCCCGAATTAACCGCGACCCGCATCAAGTTCACGCTGCAGACGGAGGCTTTCGCCGGCACGGGCCGACAGTCGGACATGCGGTGGGAGGCGGGAAACGCCCGGCTGATGGCTTATGCCCACCCGCCAGGGGAGCTACCCTCAGGCCGAGGGCTGCCCTACTACCAATTTGGCGACACCGTACAGCTGGCAGGTACGCTTCAACAGCCGGAACCGATTGATGGCTTTGATTATCCCGCCTACCTGGAAAGCAAGGGCATTCATGGCGTTTTCTGGGCGGAGAGCGCCGCCATAATTTCGGACAACGAACGGCAAGAAGGCCGAGGGCTCACCGCCGCCGGTGTACGCGCTGGCGCCTGGAAAAGCGTCTATGGGCTTCGCCGCCTGCTGGCCGACGGGTTGGAGCGGTCGCTTCCGCCCCGGGAGGCGGCGCTGGCCCAGGCCCTGCTGCTGGGATTGCGGGGACAGCTCTCCGATGAAGTGGTCGAGGACTTTCGCCAGTCGGGAACCTCTCACCTCCTGGCTATCTCAGGGCTGCACCTGGGAATCTTGCTGGTGCTGACCCTCGGCGCCCTTCAGGGGGCGCTGGGCCGCCACACCGCGATTCCGGTGGCCCTGGCCCTCTGCATTCTGTGGATTTACGTGGTCATAAGCGGGGCGCCGGCCTCGGTGGTCAGGGCATCCATTATGGGCAGCGTTTACCTGGCCGCCATTGGGCTGGGGAGGCCACGGGAGTCACTGCTGCCAGCCCTGGCGCTAAGCGCGGTGATAATGACTGCCGTGAGTCCGGCGGTGGTCACCCAGATCTCCTTTCAGCTGAGCTTTGCCGCCATGGCGGGCATCGTGCTGGCCCTGCCCTGGCAGGAAGCAGTCTCGCGCGGTATCGCGGCTCGCACCGAACAGGCACAGCGGATGTGGGCCAGGCTCCTGGGTCCGGGGCTAATATGGTTGGCTTCCGGGGCCGTTGTTTCCGCGGCGGCCACCCTGGCCACCTTTCCCATGGTGGCCCTCCGATTCGGCCAATTTCCCCTGCTGGGGATTCCCACAACTATCCTGGCCACGCCCTTGCTTCCCTTCGCCCTGGTCGGCGGACTGGTGTCCGCGGCGGCTGGGGCAATACA
Source organism: Chloroflexota bacterium (assembly GCA_028875055.1). GTDB lineage: Bacteria > Chloroflexota > Dehalococcoidia > Lucifugimonadales > UBA3495 > Bin22. The sequence goes on along the minus strand of JAPPGG010000017.1, from coordinate 10,594 downwards.
CCCACTGCCTGGACAGCTGATTGGATTTACCGGATCAATTCCCCTGTCCGCGCTGGCGGGCCTGGTTTCATCGGCTCCCAAGTGGACCGTGGAGGTCTATTCCGGGGGGTCGGCGCTGGCCTGGGTATGGTACGGTCTGCTTCTGGCAACGCTGGTAATGTCAGACACCCAATATTACCGCACAAGGGTACTGGGCAAGCTGGACCGTGAAATCAGTTCCCCGGGCCGCCAGTCTCCCGTCGCAGTTTGGGGCGAGACGGCGCAGAGAACCTATCCGGCCCTGGCTGGCGTGGGGCTGATATTGTTGGTGGGCATCTTTTACCTTCTGCTTGACAACGTGGAGGGCAGTGACGGCAGGCTGCACGTGTATTTCCTCGATGTGGGGCAGGGAGACGCGGCCCTGATTGTTACCCCCGGGGGCAGGCGGGTGCTGGTGGATGGAGGTCCCGAATTCGGCGGCGCCGTCGGGGCGTTATCCAATCACCTGCCGCGTTGGGACCGGCGCCTGGACCTGGTCGCCGCTACTCACCTGGACGTGGACCACAGCCGGGGTCTGCTGAGGGTCCTGGAGACCTACCGGCCCAAGTCCGTCGCGGTGGGAATCCCGGATTCCGGCAGCCACCTCTATCCTCAATGGCGTAAAGCATTAGCCGAAGGGGGACTCCAGGTTCAGCGCCTGCGCGCCGGCCAGGCCCTCACGCTGGAGGAAGGAGTTCTGCTTGAGGTTCTGCACCCGCCGGCAGTCCCATTGAGGGGACCGGCATGGGACTCCAACAATAACAGCCTGGTCCTGCGTCTTGCCTACGGAGAGATGAGCTTTCTGCTTACCGGCGACATTGAAGAGGAAGCCGAGCGGTATCTCATTCGGCAGGGTAGGGGCCTGGAGAGCGATGTCCTGAAGGCGGGGCACCACGGAAGCAACTCGTCAACCACCCGGGCATTTCTCCGGGCCGTCCAACCCCGCTGGGCGGTCATTTCCGCCGGCGCTGACAACCAGTATGGTCACCCTCACCCGGAAGTTCTGCAAAGGCTGAATGAGGCTGTAGGCGGAGAGAATGTCTTCAGCACGGCTGCCCAGGGCACCATCCACTTCACGACTGACGGAAAGCGGCTCTGGGTTGAGACGTACCGGTGATGAACCGGATGGGTTGGCGTGCGCTGCCGGAATAATTTCCATCGGCGGGGCAAGAGGCGCTTGCAACAAAATCCGGGCGTACGCCCGACTCTATGGGTTACTTCCTGTACAATGCTTTTGCGGTCTTGACGAGGACCGGTTGACCCAGGCCGCGACCTTGAAATTGCGATCACAAAAAGAGGAGACGACAAATTGACCAGATACGACGGCAGGCGCTGGGACCAGCCCAGGCCCATCGCCATTACCCCTGGCTACCAGCGGTTCGCCGAAGGCTCTGCCCTGATTGAGACGGGACTGACCAAGGTCCTGTGCGCCGCTTCCCTGGAGGAGCGGGTGCCCCAGTTCCTGCGGGGACAGGGCCAGGGCTGGGTAACGGCGGAGTACAACATGCTTCCCCGTTCCACCAATACTCGCACCGCTCGCGACCGGGACACCGGCCGCATCAGTGGCCGGTCCCAGGAAATCCAGCGGCTCATCGGTCGCTCCCTGCGCGCCGTAACCGACCTTGAAGCCCTGGGGGAACGCACGGTAACCATTGACTGCGACGTGATCCAGGCCGACGGCGGCACTCGTACCGCCGCCATTACGGGGGCGTACGTGGCCCTTTACCAGGCAATGAAGACACTGGTGGACAACCGCGTTGTACGGCGCATTCCCCTGCACAGCGCGGTGGCCGCCGTCAGCGTGGGACTGGTTGACGGCGACTTGCTGCTTGACCTTTGTTACCGGGAGGACTTTGACGCCCAGGTCGATTTCAACGTGGTAATGACCGACCGGGGCGAACTGGTAGAACTGCAGGGCGCCACCGAGGGGGCTCCCTTCCCCAGGCATCGGGCTGAAGAAGCGCTGGCCCTGGCGGCCCGGGGGATGGAACCGCTGTTCGCCGCGCAAAGGCACGCCATCCGCAGCTTTGAGGTCCGGGACTAAGGCCAAAATGGATGGCCCTTCTGGCGCGGGCTGCGGCAATCGCTTGTGACTGAAAATGCCCCTGCCGTCCCTTGCGCCACCCGGCTCACGCCGGCATCCAGAATTCTCAAGCAGGAGCCAGGGCAATAGAGGCGGAAGACTCTGGATACCGGCTTTACCAGTATGACGGTGGCAACCAGGCAAATGCAGTTCTAACCCTAACCCTGGTCTAGGTCATAGTCGAGTACCGACTAAGGGAATCCACTACCCAACTGACTGGTGCCCTCAACAACGAAACCGGTTGCCGACCCAGGAAGCTCGGTGTGAGCGTTGCTCCTTCCTCGCTGCATCCTCGCTCAAACTGTCCTGACTTCTCTGTTTCCGTATTCGGCTATAACGCCAGTTCCGCACCCTCGCTGTCCAGGACCACCAGCGGCAGGTCCAGTTCCCGCAGCCCCGGTTCAACGGTGGCGCGGTCGCCCACCACCAGCACATGGAGTTCCGAGGGGCGGATTCTTTCCAGGCCGGCGTTCCTCACGTCGTCCAGGGTTATGGAGGTAATGCGGTCCTTGAAAGTGCGGAAGTAGTCGTCCGGCAGGTCGTGGACCAGCAAGTTGATGACCTGGGACAGCACCTGTCCGGGGCGCTCGAAACCGGCGGGGTAGCCCAGCATCATTCCGGCCTTGGCGGATTCCAGTTCCTCTTCCGTTACGGGGCGTTCCGAGTGGACTTCCCGGAATTCCTTGAGGGTCTCCTCTACCGATTCCCTGGTGACGGCGGTCTGTACGCTGCCTCCCGCCACCAGCAGCGAGGGCTCCTGGAACCAGGATATTCCCGAGTTGAAGCCGTAGCTGTACCCCTTGTCCTGCCGGAGGTTCTGGTTGAGGCGGGCGGAAAACTGGCCGCCGAAGCAGAAGTTAAGCAGGGTCAACGGCCCAAAATCAGGGTCGCTGCGAGGCACGGTCAGGTGACCAGCCCGGATGACCGACTGGGCGGCCCCGGGCTTGTCCACCAGGTAGATCGTGGTGGACTCGATCCCGGGTTCCTGCCCGGTGGAATTGCCGTTGACGGCTTCGGGGCCGGATATGGCGTCATCCCAGCTGCCAAAGACCCTTTCGGCCTCGGCCATAACCTCCTCAAGGGATACATCACCCACTACCACCAGGTTCGCCAGCGAAGGCCGGTAGTAGTTTTCAAAGTAACTTCGCAGGTCGGCCGCGCTGAAAGCTTCCACCGACTCCTCGGTGCCCATGGATGGATGGCCGTAACGGGAATCCCGGCCAAACGCCAGTCGGGGTATGATGCGCTCCGCCAAAAAGGTGGGGTCATCTTTGCCCCGGCGGATGTCCGTCAGGTGTTCCCGCCGGACTCGTTCAACCTCGTGCTCCGGGAAGGTTGCGTTGCGGGCCACGTCGGCCATCAGTTCCAGCGCCGTAGTCCAGTGCTTCCCCAATGTCTCGGTAGAAAGCAGGCTGATTTCCTTGCGGGTCTCCGAAGACAGCCGCGCCCCGATGAATTCGAAGGCATTGGCAATGTCCTGGCTGGAACGGGTTGAGGTTCCCTCGGGCAGCAGCTGGGATGTAAAGGAGGACAGGCCCGGCTTGCCGGGCGGGTCGGTCACCGCGCCGGCCTCGAACATCAGGGCGAAGGATACTATGGGGAGACTGCGCTTCTCGACCACGGTTACTTTCAATCCGTTGGACAGCGCACGGTGAACCGGAACCGGCGGCGCAAATTCGGGTTCCTCTCCGGCATCCGGCATGACGGTACGGTCCAGTCCCGTAGTGGAGGCCGCCCGCAGGCTGTTTTCGGGAAGCACCTTCATGCGCACCTGGCGCCGGTCCAGCACCCTCGGACCAACCCGCATGATGTCCTTGCGCTGGACCGCCATGTATTTCTCCAGGCCGGTGTTTATCATGTTCGGGTCGCCGTACAGGACGTTGTAGTAATTGAGGACGTCGGCACGGCCGCCAAACCCGCCAATGCGGGCCAGTTGGCGGAAGTGGGAGCTTTCCAGCCGATTCCTGGCGCGCTGGAGTTCCTCCTCCGTTGGAGGCTCCCGCCAGATCCGGTCAATCTCGGCGTCCACGGCTGCCTCCACTTCATCCAGCGAGTGTCCGGCGGCAGCGGTTACCTCGACTATGAACTGGCCGGCAATTTCCGCCGAATAGTTGCGCACGCCCACGCTCTGGGCAATCTGCTTCTCGTACACCAGGGAACGATACAGACGGGAGCTCTGACCATCGGCCAGGACGGCCCGCAGCATTTCCAGGGCGCCCTCATCGGGATCGTTGTCGGGCAAGGCAGGCCAGACTATGTACAACCGGGGGAGGGACACCTTGTCCCGCATTTCCAGCTCCACCCGGCCGCCAAGGCTCGAGTCGAAGCGGCCTATGCGGCGCACCGGCGGGCCCGGGGGCAGGTCGCCGAAGTAGCGGTCCACCATCTCCAGGGTCTCATCCCGCCTGATGTCCCCCGCAATGGACAGGCTGGCGTTGGAGGGAGAATAAAAGCGACGGAAAAAGTCCTTGATGTCATCCAGGCTGGCTGCATCCAGGTCCTCTTGGGAACCAATGGTCATCCAGTGGTAGGGGTGAGGCAGGGGAAATACCGCCTCCTGGATGTTCCACTGGGCCATACCGTATGGCCGGTTCTCGTAGCTCTGGCGGCGTTCGTTCTTGACCACATCCCGCTGCACTTCAAACCGCTGCTGGTCCAGGGCGTCCAGCAGGAATCCCATCCGGTCGGATTCCAGCCAGAGGGCCAGCTCCAGGTAGTTGGATGGCACATCTTCCCAGTAGTTGGTGCGGTCGGGGTTGGTTGAGCCGTTCAAGTTGGCCCCCACCTTCTGCAGGGGCTCGAAGTGGCTGCTGTTGTGGTGACCCGAACCCTCAAACATTACATGCTCGAACAGGTGGGCGAAACCGGTCCGGCCGGGCACTTCGTTCTTGGAACCCACGTGATACCACACGTTAACCGATGCCAGGGGAATGGAGTGGTCTTCGTGAAGAATTACATCCAGACCATTGGAAAGCGTGACCTTTTCCCAGCTTATGGAAACCATAAAAGGACTCCGTAATTCGGACTATTTGGGTTTGCCCAATTCTAACACAGGGCCCCCGGGACGCCTCCTTTGCGCCGGCGCCACGAACGCCTCATTCCGGCTATGATAGAATTTCTGGCGCAGTACAGACGCGAGGGAAGCGGCATTGGCTACACTGAACATAGTCTCCACCCGGCCCGGAGCCGGCAAGACCTGCCTCGCTGGGGCTTTGGCCAGACGCCTGGCGAAAGAGGGAAAACGGGTGGCATATTACAAACCCTTGTCCACCAATCCGGATAATGACCCTGACCTGGGTTTCGTGGGCGGAATGCTGAATTCAATGGGGACATCCCAGGAAGGGGCGCCTTCACCCTTTCCCCAGCCCGTGGATGCCAGCCAGCTCCCCACCAGGCTGTCGGAAGCTCGAACCCGGGAAGTCGCGGATGCTGTCGCCGGCCTGGAATCTGCCTACGATACGGTCTTGGTCGAATGGCAGGCGCCGGCCCTTCCCCCGGACCAGCCCACGCTGCTGGTTCACTCCCACACCGGGGGGCAGGACCTGGCAACCGCGCAGGAAATGGTGGCCGCGGAGTGTGGACGGTACGGTTCCGGGGTTTCCGGCATCGTCATCAACAACGTGGGCCGCCACCGGGGCGCCGAGGTGGAAAACAGGCTGGTCAACCCCCTCAAGAGCAGGGGGCTGCCTGTCCTGGGCGCCATACCGGAAGACCGCGAAATGCTTTCCCTCACCCTGGAACAGGTGGCGGATTTCCTGGAGGGTCAGTGGGTGCGGGAACCGGAGGACCCCCAGCAATGGGTGGACCGGTTCCTGATAGGCGGGAATATTATGGATTCCGGCCCCAACTACTTTGGGCGCTACGCCCACCAGGCGGTGATAACCCGGGCTCAGCGACCCGACATCCAGATGGCCAGCCTGATGTGCGACACCCGTTTCCTGGTACTGACCGGGGGCGAGGAACCCACCGAATACATTCGGGTGGAAGCGCAGAAGAGGGACGCGTCTCTGCTGGTCGTGGAGGGCGGCACCCTGGAGGTAGCGGAACACCTGGGCAGCCTGCTGGCCCTGGCAAATCCCTACAGCGACCATAAGCTGGACAGGTTCACCGGGCTGGTCGACCAGCACTTGCAGGGTGGGCTGAACGCCCTTCTGTCCTAAGCGGCCTGACATCCATCCCCCGTTCGGGCGAACGAATGCGGGGCGTCCCTTTCCTTAGCTACGCAACCTCAAACCGCTCCGACTCGGGGGCCTGGGACCAGAGTTCCTCGGCGCCGGCCATGGCCACTGCCCGCTCAGGGCTGGCGCGCCAGGCGTCGTAAATCTCGTTGCTGTCCCACGTAACCAGGGTGGTAATCTTGGTGGGGTCGGTCAGGGAATAGAGAGTCTCCCTGGCGCCGAAACCGGGGGCCCTGCTCTGGGCCTCGCCGTTGCCGTCCAGCAGCTTCCTGGCCTCTTCTATCTTGTCAGCCTTGGCCCAGTGATGGGTCAGTACACCGATCATTTTCCGTTTACTCCTCAACTGATTCCCCGGCCCGCGAATCCGCGGGCCCTGCTCTATGGTCAATATTCCTGAATGCTTCCGCCGCCGCCTAGTCCTCCGCGCCTTCCACCGCGGCCATTGCCTGTTCCTGCTCTTCCCTGGCAATCCGCCGCACACCGCTGCCGCCGGAGCGGAACAAGGGCACCAGGATGGTCGGGGCGATCAGGGTGGTGATCACCGTCATCATGATGCTGACTCCGAACAGGTCCTGGCCGATTATTCCGCTCGAGAGCCCAATACCGGCGATGATAAGGGCCACTTCGCCACGGGGCATCATGCCCACGCCAATGCGGGTGCTTCCCCGCATATTGAACCCGCTCACCAGGGCCGGACCTCCGGACCCTACAACCTTGGAGAATATGGCCAGCAACGAGATTACCAGTCCGAAGACTAAGCCTGACTGCATGGAGGTCACGTCCACCAGCATTCCCATCACCACGAAGAACACGGGCACCAGGAAGTCCACTATCCCCAGCATGGCCGCCTCCACCAGGTGCCCCAGGCGGGTGGTGGAGAGCGCCAGGCCAATGGAGAAGGCGCCGATGATGAAGGCCAGGCCGAACAGTTCGGCGAGCCCCGCTGCCAGCAGGGCCAGCGCCAGGGGAATGCACATCAGGGCGCTGGTCGAGCTGAATTTTTCGAGAATTTTCTCCAGGTATGGCGCCACCAGGATGCCGACCACCGTCAGGGCCAGCCAGAAGCCAATGGCCTTGAAGCTGATCCAGCCCAGGGTGCCCAGAGTGAAGTCGTCCACCGTGCTGATCCCCACCACCACGGTCAGAACCATGATGCCCAGGACATCGTCCACCACCGCCGCGGCGATGATGGTCACGCCTTCGGGGTCGTCCAGGCGGTGCAGGTCGGCCAGTACGCGGGCCGTGATTCCCACGGAAGTGGCGGTCAGTATAGCTCCCATAAACAGGGCCTGGGGCGACGTCCAGCCTCCACCGCCGTCGAACCCAAACATAACGGTGGCTCCGGCGCCCAGGGCAAAGGGAAGGACCACGCCCCCGATGGCCACGGCGGTTGCGGGACCGGCGTACTTCAGGAACTGGCGAAGGTTGGTCTCCAGGCCAATGGCAAAGAGCAGGACCACTGAGCCTATCTGAGCCAGGGCGTAGAGTTCATTGCCCACCGGTATGGGCGCGGGCTTTCCGTCTATCAGGGGTATGGGAAACAGGGGCCCGATACCATAGAAGGACAGGCCGCCCAGGGCGAAGGGCCCGATGGCTACGCCAACGCCCAGCTCGGCCAGCACTGCGGGTATTTTCAGGAATCGGCTCGCCAGTTCCCCCGCGACCTTGGCAGCGGCGAGAATGATGGCGACCTGGATAAGGAGAACGATGAGGATTTCGCTGATCTCGCCTGCTCCTGCCTGGAACAGCGAGAGAGGAGAAGTCAGGATATTGAAAGTTTCACCCATATCAGATAAGCATGCCCCGAACCCGTAAGTAATTTTGCGGAGTCGAGTATATCATCCGTCACCTTTCAGGGACAAACATTAGCTGGCCCAGCGGCCGGCCGTGGCACCGGCCCGGGGCCGTCTCGCCGAGGAGCCAAAGACCGCGGCAGGCCAGTCCGTATGCCCGCCCAGAGGAGCTAGCCTTCGCTGGAGAGGGGACGGGACAGCATGTCCTTTATTCGCTCGGTGACGCCGGCCTGGTCATAGTTGCGAAGGAGATTGATCCGGTTACGATTCGGGTCGCCCCCGTGCCAGTACTCGTAAATTTCCTGGCGCATCCCAAAAGATGACACCGCCAGGTCATGCGCCAGCCGGAACAGGCGGGACTTGTACTCCACGTCCACACCCTTGCCTCGCATGTACCTGTCCAGGTACACCCGCAGGTCGGGGCTGGCCAGGTCCCTCTCGCTGGGCTGCATGATTATTCCGGACCCGGCTATTTCACGAAGCAGTTCCACCATCCTGGACGACATCTGGGAAAAGAAAATATTCATGGCGTTCATATCGCCGAGAGACATCAGGCCGTCTTCAGTGAGAAAGGCGTTGTGTTCGATGCCGTCCATGGAGTGGCGCCACATTTCGGTGTAGGTGGCCATCTCGCCCAGCTTGGCGGAAACCTCCCGGTACTCGACCACTCCGATGGCCTCGGCGATGAGGGTGGCGACGGCCGTCATCAGCTGCATTCGATGATGAATGCGCACCAGGTTGGGCCAGCCCTGGAAGTTGGTGCGCCGGGTCAGGTGGGCCACCAGGGGCGAAGAGTCGTACAGCATGAATATGCGGTCCCAGGGCACCAGGACCTCTTCGAAGAAGAGCATCGCGTCCTGTTCATCGTAGTTCAGGCCCAGGGGATGGCCAAACCCGCCATAGCCGTGAGAAACCGGCTCGCGACAGAGAATCTTCATGCCTGGCGAATCGGTGGGAATGGAAAAAGCCAGAACGCACTTGGGGTCGGAACGCCGCAGGAATGTGGCGGAAAGGGACACATAGCACTCGTTGCTGATGGGCGCGGCGGTGGCAAGCTGTTTGCCGCCGGTGATTACGACACCCTCGCTGGTCTCCTCCACCACGTGCAGGGCCAGTTCTTCTTCGATGATGTTGCGCTGCTCGTTCTGAGGTTGCTGGCTGCGGTCCACCTGCGGATCGCCCAACGCATGGGTGAGAAACAGGTCGTTCTCCTGGCAAAAGCGGTGGTAATTGGCAATGTTCTCGCCGAAGTCGCACCTGGGGTGCTTTACCGAACCCAGCGAATCGCGAATGGCATAGAGGGCCGTAATGTGGGGCGCCAGGATGTCGGGACTGCGGCCCAGCTGGCCCCAGCTTTGCTCGTTCCAGATTTCGCTGTTGCGCCGCTTGAGCTTCAGGTCCTCGGCCGAGCGGGGCAGCAGCCACGAGTAGCTGCAGCGGTTGCCCGTTTCCGGGGAAACAAAGGTCATCTGGTCCTGGTATTCTTCCGTGCGCTGGAGGTCGTAAATTCGGGCCAGTTCCTTGACCATGCCCCGGAATGCCGGATGGTCGGGTATGCTGGACACCCTCTCACCGTCCAGCCATACTTCCCGGTTATCCCGGAGACTCTCGATGTAGCGGGCTCCGGTCATTGCCCCGGCGGCGGTAGATACGTCCAGTACCATGGCTAACCTCCCACGGTGCCTTGCTGCCGCTCAAGAATGCCGAAACGGCTGGGCCGCAGTCTATCAGGCTCGGAACTATGGGGCCTCGCGGGCCCCAGGTGATGAATTTTGCGGGACAGAATTGTCCGGCTTCAGCATTTCCTAATGCCGTAGGGGCGGGTTTGAAACCCGCCCCTACCCTGCTGGTTAACTGCCCTGGAAAACCGGCTAGTCGGCGCTGCCCACCGGAAGCTTGGCGCCCTGGAAGGGCCCCTCCGTGGCCTCGAAACTCTGCGCGAAGGACATTATGTCGTCATCGGTCTGGGCTTCCAGGTCTATGGGGCGGCTGAAGCCCTGCTTGACCACGTAACCGGTCTTGTAATAGACCTCTCCCACGTTGCCTTCGGGGTCTTCGAAGTAAATGCTGTTGGAAATGCCGTGGGTGACGGTACGCAGGATGGTCGTACCCTCCGCCTTGAAACGGCGGTCCAGTTCCCGCAGGGCCTCCATGCTGGGTACGATGAAGGATACCTGCCCCACGTTCTGGGTGCGGGGCCGATTCTCGTTGGCCTGACCCAGGTTCAACTCGTGGTGTTCGTTCTCGGGGTCCGCGCTGAGGAAGCAGCTGCCCCGGTCCGGGTCCTCGTCGGTCACGGTCAGACCAAGAACCCGAGTGTAGAAGTCCCGCATTGTCAGGAAGTCATCGCAAATTATTCCCACGTGGCCCAGGTTGGAAATGAGAGCCATGTCCGTACCTCCGAATGTAGCTTTGGCGTAATGGTAGCATTGGGGTTGCAGGCACGCAAGACGGGTTAATTGTCGGTAGGGGTGTCCGTCAAATTTTTGGGGAATGCCTGGTGGGGCCCCGTTGCAGGCCGT